>JAVZTI010000001.1:0-10453 GCA_038879595.1 Desulfurococcaceae archaeon
TTAGAGGCTATATTCAAGATCTGGGAGGAAGTAGAGAAAGTAATTGAAGCCTCTTAGGTGCCTTCATGAAAGCTCTAAAACTTGTAATTACTGGCATAGTCCAAGGAGTGGGTTTTAGGCCATTCATACATAGAATTGCTGTTAAATATAACTTAAAGGGCTATGTAAAGAACTCAGGGGGATCTGAAGTAGAAGTGTGGGTTGAGGGAGAATACGGAGACTTATCCAAGTTCATTAAGGAACTGTACTTCCAGAAGCCTCCTCCAGCAATATTAGAGGAAGTAGAGGTGTATCCACAAGAGCCACAGGGCTTTAAGGAATTCTATATATTGAAGAGCACTGCTATAAAGGAAAAACACTCAATGATACCTCCAGACTTCAGCATATGCAGTGAGTGTTTAAGTG
Organism: Desulfurococcaceae archaeon; assembly: GCA_038879595.1. Classification (GTDB taxonomy): domain Archaea; phylum Thermoproteota; class Thermoprotei_A; order Sulfolobales; family Desulfurococcaceae; genus JANXDZ01. Next base: position 406 of record JAVZTI010000001.1, read on the forward strand.
AAATACTTGATCCAGGGAATAGGAGGTATAGATATCCCTTCAATTCATGTGCTTGGTGCGGCCCCAGGTTCTCAATGATCTATAGAGCACCTTACGATAGGGAGAATACATCAATGGCTAAGTATAAGCTGTGCAGCGAGTGCACTAAGGAGTATAACGATATCAGTGACGTGAGGAGACACCATGCTCAGGGGATAAGTTGTCCTGAAGACGGCCCTAGACTGTGGCTCACTGATAGAAGCGGCAATAAAGTGGAGGCCGAAGACCCGGTGCTAGAAGCAGCAAAGATCATTGATGAAGGATATATAGTGGCTGTAAAGGGTCTCGGCGGATACCATTTAGCTGCACTAGCAAGCAACGATGAAGTTGTATTAAAGCTTAGGAGTAGGAAGAATAGGCCTAGAAAGCCCTTTGCAATCATGGCTCTTGATAGAACTGTTCTAGACAAATTAGTTTACTTAAATGAAGACTCACTGAAGGTATTAGAATCTCCAGCTAAACCAATAGTCTTACTTCCAAAGAAGCCTGATACTCCTGCCTCTAAGTACGTGTCGCCCGGGCTTTGCTTCGAAGGAGTGTTCCTTCCATACACAGGGCTTCACTACTTGATACTCCTTGAGACTAAGGACAGGTTTCTAATAATGACGAGTGGAAATGCGCATGGGAAGCCCATGTGTATTAATGAAGAGTGTGCCTATAGAGATCTTAGTGGAATAGCTGATTACTTCTTAGTGCACGATAGGGAGATAGTGAATAGAGTTGATGATTCTGTAATCAGGTTTACAGACGAGAAGCCTGTCATGCTTAGGAGGGGGCGTGGATATACACCTCTATGGATAAAACTGCCGTTTAACTTAAGGAAGAAGTACGTAGCCTTAGGCGCAGATCTTCAGACAGCTGGAGCAGTGGGCTTTAGTAATAAGGTAGTTCTTACACAATACATAGGAGACGTAGATGACTTAGACGTACTCATAGACTTAGATAAGTACTTGAGGTTCCTATCTGAGAGCTATGGAATAAGCCTTAGTGAAGCAGAAGTAGTTATAGATAAACACCCACTCTATGCTTCGCGTCTACTTGCAACAAGCTATGAGGAGACCTATGGTTGCAGCATAGTTGAAGTACAACACCACTTAGCGCACGTGCTTGCAGCAGCCTTTGAGCAAGGGTTGTTCGAAGACTTCGTTGGCATAGCAATCGATGGAGCTGGGTATGGAGATGATGGAGCTATATGGGGTGGAGAAGTATTAGAAGTGTACTTGAGTAAGAATATCTATAGGAGGGCTGGACACCTAGAGTATCAGCCTCTGGATAGCGATAGAACAGTGCACTATCCAATAAGGTTCTTCATATCGATCCTAGCTAAAGAACTTGGATCTGATGAAGCACTAAGAACTTCAATGAAATATGGGTTATGTGAATTAGTGCCCGGCGGATTAGTGGAGATCAAGGCTTTACTTAAGGCAATAGAGATGAAAAAGTATTCGCTGACTTCAAGCATGGGTAGATTACTTGATGGAGCATCAGCTTTCCTAAAGATATCTACTCAGAGAAGTTATGAGGGAGAGCCAGCAATACTCCTTGAATCTGCAGCAAAGGGAGGGAGATTAGTGGAGGAAATTAATGATCTAAAAATAGTTGAATCAGGAGGAAGCCTTATAGTGGAGACTACGGGCATTTACTTAGAATTAGTGAATAGCTTTAAAGAGAACTCTGCAAAGGATTTGGCGTACACAGTGCAATATGTTCTTGGCAGAGGGTTGGGAGAAGCTGCACTATCTTCACTTAAGGGCAAGAGATTATCGAACTCTGTAGTGATAAGCGGTGGTGCAGCTGTCAATGAAATAATAGTTGAAGGCATTAAAGACGTACTTGTAGAAAACGGTTTAGACATTATTTTGCCGAAGAGAGTTCCGCCAAATGATGGAGGGATAGCCCTTGGCCAAATAATTGCAGCCGATCTTGCCTTAAAACCCTATAGTTTATAGCTAAGCAACTACTATATTTAAGGCGAAATGAGTAGGAAAGAAGGTTACGCTTATGAGCTCCTGTTCAGCATCACTGCTTGGAGCACTAACACCTATGCTTGCATCTGCTGCTTTTCTACTTCCATTATTTAGTTTGCGCATTAAGAATAGAGTTTTTTACTACTTCTATTCAGTAGCATTTGCAACACTTACTTTAGCAGCAACAGCCTGGGGATTCATTAAAGTAAGCAGCTGCAGCGTACTCACATATACTTTCGGCGGCTGGCCTCCACCATATGGAATAGCCTACAGAGTTGACGTAGCCAGTGGATTGCTTGCACTATTTACATCAGTAGTCATGTGGTTTATAGTTCTCTATAGTGTTTGGTATGGTAAGTACATAGATGACGTTGTCTGGTATTATACTCTATTGCTAGGAATGGAGTCAGGGCTCCTCGGCTGTTTGCTAACAAGCGATGTATTTAACTTGTTTGTAATGCTTGAAGTACTATCTATATCAGCATACGGGCTTGTAGCCTACTATAGATCTAGGCCGGATGCTGTTGAAGCTGCAATGAAGTATGCATTCATAGGAGCTGTTGCAACCACTCTATACTTCATATCAACTGTAATAATATATAGTTGCTATGGAACTCTGAACATGGTTGATCTATCTATTAAGGCTAGAGGTGGAGAAGGGATTTTATTAGATGGATTTTATGGAGAAGCCCACCTTGCGTCAGCTGCAGCAATATCGCTAGCCCTATGGACTTTCACTTTTAAGTCAGCCTTATTCCCAAACCACTTCTGGCTACCTGATGCTCATCCAGAGGCTCCTACACCTGTTTCAGCAGCTTTATCAGGCTTAGTAGTCAATATAGGAGCTTATGCTACTTTAAGATTCATGTACTCAATATTTGGACAAGGGAGCATTATTGACGTCTATTGGTTTAGAACAGCTGTTTTTACATCAATTGCAGTAATGGCATCTCTATCGGCAGTTATTGGTGCACTATTAATGTTAGTTCAAAGCGATGTGAAGAAGTTCTTAGCATACAGCACTATATCCCATATAGGCCTCATATACTTAGGCATAGCTTCAGGCTTAAGTGGGAGTAGTGAGGCTACAATCATAGGTATTGAAGGCTCTATCTATCACATAGTCAATCACGGTGTTGGAAAAGCCCTCTTGTTCCTTGCGACAGGAGTTTTAATAGCGGCTGCTAAGTCGAGGAACATAGAGGATTTAGCTGGCTTAGGCAGGCGCTTTCCACTAACTTCTATAGCTATCTTAATAGGCATTCTCCACTTAGCTGGCGTAGCTCCCTTAGGAGGATTCTTCAGTAAGCTGTATTTATTCTCAGCCTACATTAGTGTTGGAATAATTCCCTTCGCTCTCTTCCTAATAGTTGCATCAGCCATAAGTTTACTTGGATATGTAAAGCTCATTTATACATTGATGCTTAAGGCGCCAGTGAAAGGCGTTGTGTCAAACGTTGGGCTACTAGTCCAAGTACTAGTCTTAGTTATGTCTGCACTATGCCTTGTCCTTGGAGTGTGGTACACTGATGTTAGCAAAATACTTGCTGCAGGAGCTGAGAGCTTCCTTAACATAACTACTCCTTGAGAACTATACGTATTGTATTTAATTGAGTTCCTATACTAGTTTAGGCAGTAGGGATGTGTTTATGAGTAGAGCTAAAGTAATTAGTTACTCACCTTGGGTAGCTCACTTTAATACAGGCGCATGTAATGGATGTGATATAGAGGTCTTAGCTGCACTCACTCCACTCTATGACCCTGAGAGATTTGGAGTAAAGCTATCTCCCTCAATAAGGCATGCCGACATATTAATAGTGACTGGTGCTGTAACTAAGAAAGCTGCTGAAAGGCTTAAGAGGCTCTATGAGCAAATGCCTAGGCCTAAGTACGTCATAGCTGTAGGTGCTTGCGCTATAGATGGAGGAGTGTTTTCTAAGTCCTATAGTGTAGTTGCTGGAGCTGATAGAGTAGTTCCAGTAGACGTATATGTCCCAGGATGCCCCCCTAGGCCTGAAGCTATTCTAGATGGAATTGTACAGCTCGTCCAAAGGCTGAGGAGAGGTGGTGTAAGTGGAGGCTCTAAGTGAATTACTAAAGGAGTATGCCTTAACTACATACTCCATGAAGCCGAATAGATTAGTGATTGAAATACCTAGGGAGAGAGTGAAGGACGCCTTAAAAGCAATTAAGGAGAAGTATGGTGATACAGGGATCTACGTATCTACCATTGTTGGAACAGATTTTCCTGATAAAAAGCAGGTGAGACTAGACTACTACTTAGTGACTCACCCTGACGATAACGTATATGTATTGAGGACATGGCTTCCTAGGGAAGACCCTAGAGTAGACTCTATACTAGACCTATTTCCAGGAGCTTTCTCAGGTGAGTGTGAAACACACGATCTCCTTGGAGTAGTGTTTGAAGGAAATCCATTCATAAAGAGGGGGTTCTTTGTGCCAACTGACATAACGTCGAAAGGAGTATTCCCACTTAGAAAGGATAGTGGTGTATAGATTTGGCTGTAGATAAAGTCGTTGAAATACCTGTATCACTTGAAGTACCCATAGGTCCTCAACATCCTGCACTACATGAACCAGTGATGTTGAAGGTGTATGCTGAAGGCGAGGAAGTAGTTAAAGTAGAAGTGAACACTGGGTATAACCATAGAGGAGTAGAAAAACTCACTGAGAAGAACTCGTTTTATAGAAACATATTCATTGTATCGAGAGTTTGCGGCATATGCAACATCGTTCACTCAGATGTATACGTGAGAGCTGTAGAACAAGTCATGAATGTAGAGCCTCCAAGAAGAGCAAAGTACCTAAGAGTACTAGCTATGGAGCTTGAAAGAATTCATAGTCACATGATTATAAACGCCATAATGGCCGAAGTATTGGGCTACGACACTTTATTTATGTACATTATGAGAGACCGTGAAAAAGTAATGAAAGCTAAGGAAATACTCACTGGAAACAGAGTCCTAGGAGATTACTTAATGGTTGGAGGAGTGAGAAGAGATCTAAGTGAAGTAGATAGAGAGAGGATTAAGGATGTATTAGTTAAGCTAGAACCTGAAGTACGGAAATACGTTAGAGTATTTGAAGAAGATGAGACTATAGGGAAGAGGTTGAGGGGGGTAGGAGTCGTAAAGCCCAGGGACGTTACTCTACATGGATTAGTTGGTCCTACAGCCAGGGGCTCTGGAATAAACATTGATGCTAGAAGGGAGGGCTACGATGCATACAGCGAAGTACCATTTAACATTATTGTTAGAGGCGATATGGATTCTTGGAGTAGAATGATGGTTAGATGGCATGAAACTATAGAGTCAATAAATATGTGTAAGTATGTGTTGGAAAACCTTCCTAGCGATGGCCCAGCAGTACCTGATGAAACCAAGCTCTCCAGGAAGTTCCCCGTCGGAGAAGCATTTGCTAGAGTTGAAGCACCTAGGGGGGAGCTTACCTACTACGTAATGAGTGATGGAAGGCAAAACCCCTTCAGAGTTAAGATAAGGACTCCATCATTTAATAACATCATTAATTCAGGCTTTTCATACATAGGCTATACTATAGCTGATGTCCCTGTAATACTGACTAGCTATGATCCATGCATATCGTGTATGGAGAGAGCCATAGTTACTGACTTAAGGCGTGGCGAGAGGAAGTACATAAGATTTAAGGACTTGAGCATGGGGTTGAAGTAGATGGGTAAGCCATCTTTACTCAAGGATGTCCTTAAGTGGTTTATTGGAAGGCCTATTACAATACAATACCCATATGAGGAGACACCTATTGAGAATAGATTTCGAGGCAGGCATTTTGCTGACTTAAGTAAGTGCACTGGCTGTAGCCTATGCGCTATAGAATGCCCAGCTGATGCCATTACTATGGAGAAACTTCCAGAGGGAGTCTCTGTACCCAAGAATCCCAGAAGGATATACCCAGTTGTAAGTTACGGTAAATGCGTTTACTGCTATAGGTGTGTAACCGTCTGCCCGTTCGATGCTTATATAACCACTAATGACTACAAATTAGCAGGGCCGGCAAAGTTATATTCAAGAGACTATAGTTTGCAGAGTATTAGGGGCGGTGAGCAGTGAAAGAATTAATATCGATGTTCATAGTTACAGTGTTACCTATATACATAGCCTCATTCACTCTCTACATGGTTAGAGCACTAAGGGGGCCTACAGTGCCTGACACTGTATTAGCCATAGACGCTATGACTTTTGATTTAGCAGCATTTCTAGTGATCTTAGCAATATTCTTTGAATCCCCAATACTTGTGGCTACAGCTATTGTTTTAGCCCTATGGATCTACTCCTTAGACATTTATGTAGCTAAATACCTTGAAGCAAAGGAAATGGGGGAGTGATGAAGGTATGCTGGAGGTAATTGCTATATACTTAGGTCAAGCTCTTATAGCTATAGGAGTGTTCTGTGATTTAGTTGCAGCAATAGGTCTGCTGAGATTCCCAAACTTTTACTTAAGGCTTCACGCAGCTACTGTGGGAACTATTGGAGGAGCCTTCGTTCCATTAATAGGCGCTGCATTGCTTGCTGCTGGAAGTACTTACTTAGGAGCCTATAGGTGGTTTATAGCTGGAGGAGCTTTAGTGACAGCAATCATAGTCTTAATACTGGCTCCAGCAGGTTCACATGCGCTGGCTAGAGCAGCACATAGGTCTCGTGCTGCTATAGTTGAACCAAAGGTTGTAGATTATTTGGAGGAAGATGAGGTGGGTAAGAGTGGTTGAAGCTTCAGTAATAATACTCAGCGTAATGGCTCTATTCGCACTTTCCTCAACTATAGCCACATACTTAGCTATCACTGAGAGGAGCTTAGTTAAAGCAGTACTGTACTCAGCTATACAGAGCACTCTCTATGCACTCATTTACTACTTACTAATGGCTCCCGACATAGTCTTAGTTTACGTACCTGTTTCAGTAGGCTTATATCCAGCCATAATACTGATGTTGATAAAGAAAACTGAGAAAGAGGAGGAGAGTTAGTTGAGAAGGCTGCTTGGATTACTAGTGATAGTATTGTTCATAATGCTCTTCGCTTTAGTAATAGCTAGTGGAGGCTTTGGTTACGAAGTGCCTCCATCAAAAGTGAGGGAGTTGGCTAAGCAATTTCTAGTCTATGCTTATAATCCATTTAACACTACTTTTACTGTAAAGTCTCCTGAAGCAGTAACATCAATAGTCTGGGACTTCCGCGGCCTAGATACGCTGTTTGAAACACTAGTATTTTACTTAGCGATAATAGGCGCTCTCTCACTCTACAGAGGCATAGAGTCAGAGAAGAGAGCTGAAATATCATTCCTAGGCCTTTCACCAATAGTGAAGACAGTGACTAGAATAACTACTGGAATAATAATAGCTGTAGCTGCATCAATAGCTCTTCACGGACACTTAACTCCAGGAGGTGGATTCCAAGGCGGAGCGACAGCTGCTGTTGCTCCACTGCTCATATTAATAGTGTTTTCCAAGTACTTTCTTGAGAATCTGGGGTTGAGGAAGAACGTATTACTTGCATTGAGAAGCATAGGATTGCTGGGAATCGGGGTGACTGCTTTCTCAGCACTCATAATAGGCTTAGTGGCTAATAACCCAGCATACGTATTTCAAAACCAACCTAAGCCTGATGCACCAATAGGACTGCCTGCCTACATAGGTGATAGCTTGATAAGCGGTACACTGTGGTTCTTTAACTTCTTTGAAATGTTTGCAGTTGCAGCTGGATTTACAGTGATATTCCTGCTCCTCGGGATACCTGAAGGAGAAGTACTAAAACAGCTGAGGGAGGAGAGTGAAGAACATTGATCGACGTCTTTACATTCCTATTCACAATGTGCATACTTTCAATAATAGTAAACTTAGGTATATCGCTTTACGGAGTCTTATATAAGCCGAGCTTAATTAAGAAGATCATTTCATTAACCATATTCAGTGATTCAGCTAACATTACAGCAATTATAATAGGCTACGTGAGGTGGCGGAACCCCGGGGAAATAGCTCCACCAGTACTACTTAACCTTAATCCTACGTTAGAAGACATAGAGAAGTTCGCTAAAGTAGCCGTAGATCCTTTGCCTCAAGCATTAGTGTTAACAGCTATAGTCATAGGGCTGGCCGTGACGCTTTTCCTAGTCTTCCTAACTCTACAGATATACAGATTCTATGGAACAACTGACGTAAGGCGAATAGCTAAACTAAGGGGGTGATCTAAGTGAAGAGGTTTGCCAAGGCATTTGGGCCAATAGTACTGGCTTTCATAATTTACATAACGTTCAGCGGATCAGTGTCTATATACGATTTAGTGAGCGGCATTATTGTAGCACTAGTAGTTGGATTGCTTATGGCAAACCTTGTTGTAAGCAAGCCCAGCAAACTATTCCAGGTATGGAGGCTTGCATGGCTGGCAGCATATGGCATCTATTACTTCTTTATAGCTGAAGTAAAGGCTCACTCAGACTTAATATACAGGATACTTCATCCAAAGATGCCTGTAAACCCTGGAATAGTCCGCGTACCATACAGTGTTGAAACTGACTATGCTATGACAACAGTGGCAAATTCTATAACTAATACTCCTGGTACAGTAGTAGTAGACTTAGATCCGGGTAAAAGAACTTTCTACGTCCACTGGATTTACATTAAAGACTTAACTCCAACAGGCGCTAAGAAACACATATCTGAGACTTTTGAAAAGTATGCAAAAAAGATCTTTGATTGAGGGATCTCAATGAGCTCCGCCTCAAATATTGTTGGAGCAATAACCCCTCTACTTGCAACTACATCATTCAGCATTCCATTGCTAAGCTTGTTTATAAAGAGTAAGAAGTTCTACAACGCTTACGCAATAGCTATATCAGTTATAGTTCTAGTTATGGCTTCACAGACTTTCATGAGCTTAATTGAAGGAGGCTATAAGCCTATAATATATAAGTTCGGGGGATGGCCTCCTCCAGTAGGAATAGTTTATGAAGTAGACGCGCTTAACGGCCTCCTAGGCCTCTATGCATCAATAGTTATGTTCATAGCCTTCCTCTTTAGCACATGGTACTCAAAGTTTATAGATGATGTGACTTGGTACTACACTCTATTGCTGGGGTTAGAGACCGGTATTATGGGCTGCATATATACAGGCGACGTATTTAACTTGTTTGTAATGCTTGAAGTACTATCTATATCAGCATACGGGCTTGCAGCATTCTTCACTAGAAGGCCTACCGCTCTAGAGGCAGCATTTAAATACGCATTTATTGGAGCTGTAATAACTACGCTCTACTTTATAGCTACAGTAATCCTGTACAGCGCCTATGGAACGCTTAACATGGCTGACTTGCTAGGTAAGTCAACTCTAACTTCTAGTAGCAGGTTCAGTGGATGGCTGTTTGGAGATATAACTTCAGCTTCTCTAGCTGCTATAGCCTTTACATTATGGGTATTTACTTTTAAGTCAGCTCTATTTCCAAACCACTTCTGGGTGCCTGACGTATATTCTGCTGCCCCAGTTCCAGTAATTGCAGCATTTTCGGGGGCTGTAGAAATAACAGGTGTTTACGTAGTAGCTAGGTTCATGTACACATTGTTTGGAGCAGGAAGCATACTAGCGTTAAATGGCTATAGGGACTCAATTCTCTTAGTACTATTAGTGCTTGGAGTAGCCTCAGGCATAGTTGGATCACTAATGATGGTTCTGCAGAAAAATGCCTATAGATTGCTTGGCTACAGCACTATAAGTCACATAGGCCTCCTATACATGGTTCTATCACTAGGAATGAGTAGTGTTTCAAGCGATGTTTTAAAGACAGCTCTCACAGCGCTCATATATCATATAGTTAACTTTGGCTTAGGAAAAGTTCTAATGATATCCTCAATAGGCCTTGTTTCTGCACCAGCTGGAGAAAGAGATTTAGATAAGTTAAGCGGCTTAAGCAGACTTTATCCAATAGCGTCTATAGGAATCACTATGGCCGTCTTTCAGTTAATAGGCTTAATTCCGTTTGGAGGCTTCTACAGTAAGT
>JAVZTI010000001.1:10463-96747 GCA_038879595.1 Desulfurococcaceae archaeon
GTGGTCAACCCATATTGGCTATAGCACTGATACTTATTTCAGCTATAAGTAGCTTAGGCTACTTTAAGATATTTTATGCTCTCATATTCCCACCACTATTGAGGAGTAGTGTAAAGGAGCGTGAAGGAGTAGTGATGCCCATAGTTTTAGTATTAGCGGTAGCCGTCTTATTGCTCGGCATATTCTCACCAGCAGTATCAAAGTTTATTGAGACAGTAGTTGAAAACTCGCTGATGCCTAAAGGAGTTGAAATGTACTATGAATCATTCACAGAAGTATTGAAGAGCTATATTGGAGGTGGTTAGTTATGCTGATAATAAGTGATCCTATATCTGCATCCATACTTATCTCCATAGTAATGCTCTCTTTAATGCTGCTACTGTACTTAGTAGTGAAAGTACTGAAGCCAAAGCATGGTGGAAGCAGCGATGAATCCAGGGAAATGTATTTAGGTGGAGAACACCCCAGCATACTTTCTAAACCCCATGTACTTCAGTCAGGACTTTACTGGGCCATAGTGTTCAGGGACTTTAAGAGGGCTTACCGTGGACTTGTGGAAAAAATGCATACTGGAAGAGTCATTGACTGGGTGTATTATATGACAGCCTGGCTATTGATACTGCTATTACTAGCCATAATTGCTTTGGGAATAAGTGCCTTAATTTAGGTGATACAAATGATCCTTGAGCTAATTATTTCAACTTTAGTCTTCCCAGGAGTACTCTTCATCTCAGCTCTTTCATTCTTCACTGAGTGGTATTTAAGGAAGAGTGTTGCTCACATGCAGAGTAGAATGGGGCCAACATATGTTGGCCCCATTGGGCTGCTGCAGCCATTCATGGACTTCGTAAAGCTATTAGCGGTTAAAGAGGAGATTAAGCAGAAATATTCAATTACTTGGCTTGCTGAGCTATTTGGGGTTCTAGGAATTAGCGCTATTGTATCTTCATTGCTACTGCTACCTCTCTCACCAATTAGAATTGCAGCTGACTACGACTTCCTAATTTACATATACTTGCTCGGCGTAATGGTTCCAATAACTATGGTAGTCATGAGTTTATGTATGTCCAACCCATTCACGAGTATTGGAGTCTCTAGGCTTTTATCAATAATATTAATAGTTGAACCAGCCTTCTTCGCTGGAATGCTTACTCCTATACTGATAGCTGCGTATATAGTATCTAATGTGCCAGTGTTTTGTGGAGAAGCTTACTGCAGACTTCCCTTATACTCCATATTTTCCTCATCGACTACCATAGGTAGTGCGTGGAGTAACCCCATTTATGCAATTGCACTAACCATAGGGCTTGCAGCTACAGTAGTCTCAGTGCAAGCTAAAGCTATGCTTAACCCATTCAATATTCCTGAGGCTGAACAAGAATTAATAGCTGGTGTTAAAACTGAGTTCAGCGGCCCATTACTAGCTATATTCAACTTATTGCACAATGTTGAGCTCTCATCCTCAATACTATTCATTACCTATGTATTCTTAGGCGGTCCCTATCCATTCCGCCACTTATCCATCCAAGGAGTCCTCATACTGATAGCTAAGTATATAACTATACTAACGCTAGTAGCAATAGTGAGAGCTTTATTTGGTAGATTTAGAGTAGAACAAGGAGTGTGGATTTTAATAAAGTACTCATTAATACCGGCTATTGCTGCAGTAGCAATAGTATCGTTATTTAATCTATATGTTTAAGTTTTTAAATTCAATAAGTCTTTAACAGTCAGCTCCACAGCCCTCCTACTGCTAATATTAGGTCTCCATCCAGAGTTCTTGAGCTTAGTTATATCTAGAAGCATGTACTTTACGTCGCCAGGCCATCCTCTACCGTCGTGAGTCATAGGCTTGTATTCGTATTTAACGTTACTGAAGCCCATGGCTTCTACAACTATGTCTGCGATCTCTCTTACAGTAATCCAGTCATCGTTGCCTACGTTAAATACTTCGTATCGCAGCCCATTCTTCATGAGGAAGTTGAGGGTATGTATAGATGCTTCAACTGCTTCAGTAACATATAGGTAACTCTTCTTTTGAGAGCCGTCTCCAAGTATTTCAAGCCTTGTGTGATTCCTAGAAAGCTTCTGTATGAAATCAACTATGACTCCATGCGATGTTCTTGGGCCAATAACATTGGCGTATCTAAGCACAAGAACTTTAAATCCGTAAAGCTTTGAGTAAGTGGCATAGAGTGCTTCACACGATAGCTTAGAGGCTCCATAAATACTTATGGGCTCTAACGGGTGATAGTCTTCTGGAGTTGGGATAACTCTAGCATCTCCATACACTGTAGATGAGCTAGCGAATACATTGATTTCAACATCGTTTAACCTAGCGCATTCTAGTACGTTAAATGTTGCCACGACGTTGTTTTCAAAGTGGAGCCTCGGCTCAGTGCTTGAAATTCTTACTTCAGGATTAGCTGCATAGTGAAATATTGCATCAGCTCCTCGAAATGCCTTAATCAACTCACCGTCCATAAGCCTAAGATCCTTTTCCACCACTCTTACAATACCTCTGTTCAAGTGGTGAAGTAGGTTTTCAATTCTCCCCGAAGAAAAATTATCTACTACAACTACTTCTCCAGTTCCTAATTCAACCAGCTTATCAACTATGTGGCTGCCTATAAATCCAGCTCCACCTGTTACTATAGCCTTCGTGAACATGTTGCCACCAGCTTAATGTTTAAGCGTAGCCCAGTCTTAAATCAATAGAATAACTTAAAGTTAATTAATGCAGTTCCATTCACGTAATTAGTGCCCAGTGCTTGGCGGCATGTTGAATGAAGGATCTAGCTAGCTTAGAAGGCGGAATACTACATTGAAGTAAAGAGAGTTGTCTACAGGAATTAATCGCAAGCTAGAGAACGGTGTGAGGAGTTTCTTTATTCTTGGAACTTATGGTGGAGGAACATATTCATCTTAAAAAGAAATAGCGGAGTTCATGAAGCCCGTAGCTGAGGCTATTATAACGAGTACTCCAGTTATGGTAAATGCATCATTGACTTCAGTAAAACTCGTTGTAGAGCTAGCTAAACATGTTTATGAAGTCAGGTACTCGACCGCTCTCCACTACCTCTACACTATAGCTGACATTATTAGAGTAATTGAATTCTATAAATACTCATCAGAGTTGAAACTCCATTAATCTAACTAATATCATCTAAGTAGAGCTATGATATAGCTCCTAAAATGCTTAAAAACGTTACAAATGAAGTTACTATAGTTAGAGGAATGAAGATTTAAGTAGCCAACTTGATCGAATATCATTGTCGAAAGGTATTTAGTAACAAGTACTTTGTATCAATAGCTAACGATTCATTAATATTTCACACACTATGTGTGGAATATGTAATGCCTTTCTTGAAGTAGGTAGCGGAATATATGAAGCAGTTAAAAATGATTTGGGAACAATGCAACCTAGTGCTGCTTATAAGGAATGCTATAAGGACTTTAGTGTAAAAAGACATGAGTAGTTAAAGAGATCTTGAGAATTCATAGAATGGGCGTCGGTGCTCCAGCTCCATCAATGCATTGTTTAACTTAAGTTTAAATATGAAGAAATAGCTAAGCTTAAACAATTGTTAAAGCCTGAGAGTATTAACTGAGTTTAGTGGGCATAAGCTCCGTGGTGTAAAGCTCTATGGAGTTAGATTTTACATCCATTGGGGAAGTAATGGTTCAGCTAAACGCTTTGTCGCCAGGACCCCTTAGGTATGTAAAGTACTTTGAAGTACATGTCGCTGGCTCTGAATCAAACATCATGGTTGGATTAGTTAAATTAGGGTATAAGACGGGCATTGTGACTAGAGTTGGCAATGATGAATTTGGAAAACTTGTTTTAAACTTTCTCAGAGGAGAGGGAGTAGATGTTTCAAGAGTGAAGGTAGATGAATCAGCTCCTACAGGCATTTACTTTATTCAACGCCATTACCCCGTTCCAGGTAAGTCAACTGTGTTCTATTATAGGCATGGCTCTGCTGCTAGCAGGCTATCGCCTAATGACGTTGATGACGACTATCTAGCTAATTCAAGGGCAGTGGTCCTCACTGGTATAACTCCAGCTCTTAGTGATTCATGCCGTGAAGCTGTGAATAAAGCTTATGAAGTAGCTAAAGCAAACAACGTAGACGTAATCTTTGATACCAACATTAGGATGAAGCTCTGGAGGGATGAATCTAGAGCTAGAGAATCCCTAGCTAAGTTCCTTAACTCCAATATAGTGTTTACAAATATAGAGGATCTTGGAATACTCTTTCCAGGAAATAGCGTCAGTAGCGCAGCTTCAAAGATCATAAGCAAGGGCTGTAGTTTAGTTGTCGTAAAGCTAGGTGAAGAAGGTGCTGTAGCCTACGATTCAAAGTTGAACACCTATAGGGTAGAGGCATTCAAAGTACCGTTAGTTGAAGACGTTATAGGTGCTGGAGATGCATTTAATGCAGCATTTATAGCATCACTTTATAGAGGTATGTCAATAGATCAAGCGCTTTTATATGCAAATGCAGCTGGAGCCTTAGTAGTCACAGTTCGCGGAGATGTAGAGGCTCAACCATCGTGGCAGGAGCTAGAGATATTCATTGAATCCTATAGAAAAGCAGTAATGTTGCGTTAAATGCTCACTTCATAAAAAAATATAAGTACGCGACTTCACATTATGCAATGAGGGGATATAATGATAGGCTTTTGGGAAGTGGCATTCTTAATAATACTAATAGTCCTCATATTGGTTGTGCCGTCAAAGCTTCCTCAAATAATGAGGGACCTGGGGAAAGCCATTAGAGAGTTTAGGGAAGCTATGAAGGAAACAGAAAAAGCTACGGAGGATGTTAAAAAGAGCTTAAGTGAGTCATTAAAGGAAGAAGAGAAGTAATTCATTATTTCATTAAAAAGCTAGATCTTTACTGTCACTTACTAAATGGTTGGATGAATTGAGCTCCAGCGAACTCCAGGAGATCTGGAGGGAAGCAGTTGAATTTGCCAAGTTTTTAAGAAGAATTGTAATTATAACTATAGTAACTATATTCATATTACTGATGCCAATACACTTAACTTATGGAGAGCCCATTTCATTCTACTTAGTTAAATTAGCTATAAGGAATCCATTCATAGAAGTTCCAGGTAACATAGTGCTCATTATGGGCGAGCCTGCAGGACCCATTAGAGTAATCCTCTCGTCAGCACTACTTTTTGGCGTACTTATAAGCTCTCCAATATCGCTCATACTTTTCTACAGATACTTAAGGCCAGCTCTATATCCACATGAGAGAAAGATAGCTATAAAAGTAACTTTAGCAACAGGAGGCTTGTTTTACGCTGGTTTAACTTACGGCTTCCTGATCATAGCGCCGCTAACCGTAAAAATAATGATTGCTTTCAGTAGCGTTGCAAGTGTTGAGCCATTCATAAATGTTGCAGACTTCTATGACTTCATAATAATCTCTACTTTAGCTACAGCCATAGGCTTCCTCATACCATTGTTTGTCTTCATAGCTAATAGAGTATTTAACATAGACCTCAGTTTAAGGAAGCATTGGCGTTACATACTCATACTGGGTTATGCTGTAACGGCAGTACTAACTCCTGATCCAACGCCTATAACGGCATTGCTTATAATAGGTCCTCCACTTACTCTAAGCGTAATAGCAGAAGTAGTTGCTTTAAGAAAAAAATCTACTTAGTTTAGTGATTGAACTTACATCAATATAATGGGCCTTCCAAGAACTTTGCCACGCCTTAAGTCGTCGAGGGCTTCATTAATGCTATCTAAGCCTTTATAAGTAGTTATAACGGGCTTCACCTTGCCTTGAGCAAGCAGTCTTAAGCTCTCACTTATATCATATCTAGTGAAAGCTAGAGATGCTATCACTTTCTTTTCATCTAATCCCCACTCAATTACGGGTAAGCACAGTTTGCCGGGTGGGTATCCAAGCATTACAAGAATGCCGCCTTTTCTCAACGCATAGAATGCCTGCTCATACGTCTTGACATCTGTGGGAACTAATTGTAGAATTACATCAGCTCCACCTGTAAGTCTCTTAATAGAGGCAACGGGATCTTCTTTAGTTGAATTGATTACTTCATCTGCGCCAACTTCCTTAGCCTTTCTAAGCTTGTGCTCCGATCTACCTATTGCTATAACTACACATCCCTTTGATTTAGCTACTTGGATTGCATTAAATCCAAGAGCTCCAACTCCCCATACAACAACTACATCTCCCTCCTTTGCTCCAGCTACTCTAAGTCCTTTAAAGGGCGTTGCTATAGCATCTGTTGCTGCTGGAGCATATTCCCACGGCACATTGGGCGGGATCTTTATTAAATGAGTGGCTTTCGCTAAAACGTATTCTGCGTAGCCCCCATAGACGTGTCTACCTGTTTCCACAAGATTTTCACACAGCTGCTCATTCCCCCTTAAGCAATAGGGGCACTTGCCGCATGTATGCCACAACCACGATAACACTACTCTATCTCCAGGACTTAAGTCTCTAACTCCTTCTCCAACTGAGTAAACTTCACCCGCTATTTCATGCCCAAGTATCGTTGGCATCAATGGTGGTGGAGGGAACTCTCCATCAATTGTCGCAAGATCTGTGTGACAAACTCCAACAGCTCTAACTTTAATTAATGCTTCACCAAACCTTGGATCAGGGAATTCAACGTCTTCTATAGAGAGAGGTTTTCCAACTTCCCTAAATAATGCTCCTCTCCCTTTTACAGGCAAGAAATACACCTCTACAACATTATTAATAGTTTCTACAGCAATATAAGTTATGCATAGCAATACTTCTAGAAAGTACTTTATTAGCATAGGGGAGTAAGTTATAGTTGGGGTGAGAGATGTGAAGGTAATAGACTCCCACATGCATTTAGGAGAATGCACTATATTTGGATTAAATATTACTGAGGAAGAACTCCTTAACTACATAAATAAGTATAATATTTCAGCAGTAGTTGTACAGCCGTTTCCAGGAGCTCCAGATGTAGTTAAAGTACATAACGCGATATATGAGCTCTCTCTTAAGACTAACAGAAGAGTGCTTGGAATGGCAAGTGTAAACCCTCACTTAGATAAGGAGTTTGTCTCAAGCGAGTTGAATAGAGCCCTTAAGTCGTTGAACTTCATTGCAGTAAAGCTTCATACAGCAGGTCACGCTATATCGCCTGTAAATCCTAAGGCAGCTATATTATTTGAACATGCATCAAAACATAAAGTGCCAATAATGATTCATACGGGCCCCGGGCCTTTCTCCGATCCAATGGCTATTATCCCTAGGGCTGAAGAGTTTAGTGATGTAAAGATAGTGCTAGCTCACGCAGGCTTCGGCCTATATTCAAGCGCTGCTCTATGGATTGCAAAGAAGTATGATAATGTATACCTTGAGACTTCGTGGACTTATTCCTACGATTTAGCTGCATTTATAAAGGAGGTTCCCAATAAAGTACTCTTTGGAACAGATCTCATAGAGAATGTGCCTGTAGAGTTTGCAAAACTAGATGGATTAAGGCTAGCGGACGACGTTAAGGAATACATGCTTTACAAGAACCCGAAGTACGTATTCAACATACAACACTTATAGCTTTTGAGGCACTGATACTGTATAATGCATAAGAATACATAAGTGTGCTCTATATCAAACCTATTAATCTATCTTTATACTATCTTTATAAGATAGTGTGTATAAGTACTTATTGGGTGAATACTGTGGGTGAAGTAAGTAAATCACGTAGACTGTTTTTAACAGCACTTGGTACTACTATTGTTGGAATTGGAATAGGTTATGCAATTGGGTACTTATCTAAGCCTGCTGAAATAGTTGAGAAAACAATTACTTCTACAGCTACAAAGACAGTCACAGTTACTCCTGGAGTCACGCCTCCTCCTATAGGATTAAGTGGTGCTGCTACTAGAGCTCTAGAGGGAGTAAGGGATCTTTTGAATAGAGGAGTCATAACACCTGGCACGACAATTAAAATATTACATGTAGCAGGTTCTCGTGCACAACTGGAGAAAGCCAT
Organism: Desulfurococcaceae archaeon; assembly: GCA_038879595.1. Lineage (GTDB taxonomy): Archaea > Thermoproteota > Thermoprotei_A > Sulfolobales > Desulfurococcaceae > JANXDZ01. The sequence goes on from JAVZTI010000001.1 coordinate 18,483, forward strand.
TGAGTTATGGAGGCAGTATGTACCTGAAGTAAATGTTGAATTAATAACTCTTGGTCAGGAGCCTGATGTATATACGAAAGCTATGGCTGAAGCAGTTACTAAGGCCGGGACATTCGATATAGTGACTATATTTAGCACGTGGCTTGGAGACATCGTTGAAGCAGGGTTAGCGAAATCCCTGGATGAATACTATGCAAAGTATGATCCTGAGTACACAGGGCCTTGCGCTCCCATAGAGCCCCTAGGATCATATGTCACAATATATAAGGGGAAGAGGTATTCCGTAGTTTTAGATTCAGACGTATTTACGCTGTCATATAGGAAGGATTTAATAGAAAATCCAATTTATAAGAGTGAGTTTAGAGCTCAATATGGAAAGGATCTTAAGGTGCCAGATACTTGGGAAGATTTAATAGATATGGCTGAGTTCTTCTACAACAAGAATTTAACAGCCCCTAGTGGGGGCAGAGTTTATGGCGCATACTTCTATGCAGAACCAGCTTTCGCAGCCTACATTACATGGTTAAACATATTCATTGAGGCAGGAGGAATACCTTTTGACTTAGAAACAATGGATCCAAGAGTAGATACTCCTGAGGGTCGATACGCATTTGATATAATGCTAAGGCTTAAACCATACATGCCTCCAGAAGCTATTACAGCTGGCTGGGCTGATCTATATGATAAATTCATAAAGGGAGAAACAGTGTTTACAGCGGCATGGCCTTCACTAACTAAGGAAGCCATGAGGCCAACATCATTAGTAAAGGATGTAGCTGGTTCAGCTCTACTACCTGGAGTAGTAGTTGATGGAAAGCTCATAAGAGCTGCACCCAACCCGGTTAACTGGGTTGGCGTAGTATCTAATTACAGTAGGTACCCTGAGCTAAGCTACTTATTCCTACAGTTTGCTACAGCTCCCGACATAGGTCTAGACGTAATACTTAGTGGAGTAATACTTGATTTATTTAGAGAGTGCTGGTTTAAAGACCCTGCGTATAGACCTAAGTCAGCTGAAGGCTATGGAGAGGAATTCATTGATGTATACATGGAGAGCCTTAGAATATCATTCCCAGATATATTGATTAGAGGGGGGCCAGAGTACCTGTCGAAACTGACGACTGAAGTAAATAGTGTTATGGCTGGAATAAAGGATCCTGAAGTTGCGCTAAGTGATGTATCAGCTGAGTGGGATTCAATAACTAGAAAGTATGGTGTAGATACACAGCTTGAAGCTTGGAGAGGACTGGCCCAGTTATTCCCAGATGATGTTAAAGATGTTTGGAGAGCGAAGGGCTACATGAAATAATGAAATAATACCAAGCTTTTTTTAAACACTATGCTTAATGTAAAAACACTTAATAAGGATTGAAGTACGTAAAATGGTATGGAGAGGGCAAATATGCCTGAGAAGCCTCCTAGGGAAATTAAATATCTGGCAACACTTCCAGTAAACATACTTCTTAACGCTGTACTAATAATTCCATTCGCCATAATGATATATCTGGCCTTCCTTAAGTGGTCTCCAGCAATGGGTATGAATTGGTGGGAGGCTCCTATTATTGGCTTAACTAATTTTGCAAGAGCTTTAGGAGATGCTAGATTTATTGCAGCACTCAGTAGGACAGCTCTATATACAGTGAGTGTTGTTGCAATAGAGTTCTTCCTTGGACTAGCGTTAGCCTACATAATGCTAGGAGACTTCGTTGGAAAAAAAGCAGCTATAGCTATCACAATATATCCACTTATGCTACCGCCAGTCGTAGTTGCAACAATATTTTACTTGATGTTCCAAAGCTATGGTCCCGTTAACAACTTATTCTTAAAGGCAATTATGGGGGAGGAAGCTCTAAGAATATATTGGTTTCTAAAACCTGATACGGCCTTCATTACGCTACTCATTGCTGACATATGGCAGTGGACTCCATTCATGTTCCTAATAATGTATTCAGCTTTATCAGCAGTGCCTAAGAGACTTGTTGAAGCTGCCGAAGTACTTGGTGCAAGTAGCTTCACCATATTCTGGAGGGTGAGGTTGCCTTTGATAAAGCCATTAATAATAGTTGCATTAGTGTTGAGAGGCCTTGAAGCATTCAAAATGTTTGACTATGCATTTATAATGACTGGCGGAGGCCCTGGAACAACCACTGAAACCGTGTCAATGTACATATATAGGACCGCCATATTGTACACGGACATATCTTATGCAGCAGCCATGTCACTAATTATATTAGCTATGATAATAATTGTAGTGAGAGCATTCATATGGTATTTCTTTGAGAGGGGAAGGTAGAAAATGAAGTCCCATGGAACTAAGATCTTGTTGAGCGCTCTTAAGTACATAGCTATAGGCATCTTCGTACTATGGGTTCTCATACCTGTAGCCTGGGTTGTGTCATTGGCATTTAAACCATATGCTGAGTGGAGAGTATCGTACTTTGTACCAAAGAACTTCACATGGAATAACTTCATAGTCCTCTTTAAATCAGAGGCATTCGTTGGAATTATGGGGGCTACAGCAATAGTTGAGCCTGTTACTAAGCCTTTAATAAATAGCCTTGCTGTCACAAGCCTTTCTACTATAATAGCAGTGATGATAGGGTTCTTTACTGCGTATGGAGCAAGTAGATACAATACCCCTGGGCCATTCGGGCTCTTCTTTACACTACTGACCCGTATGCTTCCACCTGCAACATTTGTTACTCCAATAATGGTTTATTACTCAAACTTAAGGCTTCTTGATACGCACTTCGGCTTGATAATATTGTATTCAGCTGTTACTGTAACGTATGGAATATGGATTCTAAAGGGCTTCATAGACGCTATACCTATTGAGTGGGAGGAGGCAGCAATGCTTGAGGGAGCTACTCCAATAAAGACCTTATTTAAAGTAGTACTGCCAATAGCTAGACCTGGCTTGGTTGTTGCAGGCCTATTCATATTCCTCCTCACTTGGACAGAGCTCTTATTTGCCCTTGTGCTAACTAATGTATATGCAGTCACCCTCCCTGTACATATAAGTAAGTACGTTGGTGCAGTAGGCCAGCTGTACGGTCCACAAGCTGCTTTAGCATTAATAGGTTCAATTATACCTATAGCAATAGGTTATGCCATTCAGAAGCACCTTGTAACTGGATTCACGTTCGGCATGGTGAGAGGATGAAAATAGCTAAAGTGAGAGTTGTAAATGTCACTAAGAGATTTGGGGATCTTGTAGCTGTAAACAACGTGTCATTTGAAGTATATGAAGGCGAGATATTTACTTTACTTGGGCCAAGCGGCTGCGGTAAAACCACTACTCTTCGAATAATAAGTGGCCTTGAAAAACCTGACTCAGGCAAAATATACATAGGGGATAATGATGTAACAGCATTACCGCCTCAATTACGCAATGTTTGTTTAGTCTTCCAGGAATACGCTGTATTCCCACATATGAGTGTTTATGATAACATAGCCTTTGGATTAAAGGTGAAGAGGGTTCCTAAAGAAGAGCTTTCAAAGAAGGTTCGTGAATTAGCTGAAGTCCTTGAACTAACGGATCGCCTTAACACTAAGGCCGGTAAACTAGGCATAAGTGAGCAACAGAGGATAGCTTTAGCTAGGTGCATGGCCGTAGAACCTGAAGTCCTCCTCCTCGATGAACCATTGACTTTTGCTGATGCTAAAGTTCGTGAAAAAATGAGGAGGGAGTTAAAAAAGATTCAGAGAGAGCTCGGTGTAACAATGATTTACGTCACTCATGATCAGCTTGAAGCAATGATGTTATCAGATAGAATAGCAGTAATGAATAAGGGAAGGCTTCTACAAGTGGGTTCTCCAATTGAAGTATACGACAATCCGCAGAACCTCTTCGTAGCTCGCTTTATAGGAAGCCCAACTATCAATACGATTGAAGGTGTATTAGTTAGGGAGCGGGAGAGGCTTTTAATTAAAAGAAATGAAGTAGTTGTTGATGTAAGTGAATTCATGAGTTCGTATCATAATGTAGAGAGCCTTTTAGGGAGAGAGATAGTCATAGGAATCAGGCCCGAGGACGTCTACTTAGATATAAGTGGCCCTATTGAAGGAGTAGTTGAAGTAATAGAAGTATCTGGTGAAAGGCTGGCTATACATGTAAGGGTGTCCAAGGAGCTAGTGTTAAAAGCCTTAGTGCCCATTTATGAAGTAGTAACTGAGAGAGAGAAAGTAAGACTTTCATTTAACTTAGATAAAGTGCATATTTTTGATAAAGCTACAGAGGAAAAAGTAAGTAGTGTATCTAAGGTGAAGTATTGAAATGCCTTTCCTTGAGGTAAGAGATGTATCAAAGAAGTTTGGGGAAAGAGTAGCACTAAAGAACGTTTCATTAACTGTTGGCAGAGGGGAAGTTTTAGCTGTAGCTGGTCCTCCAGGATCAGGTAAAACTACTCTCCTAAAGATCATTGCCGGATTAATTAGCCCTACAAGCGGCAGAATATACTTAAATGGAATTGATATAACTGATGTACCGCCTCACATTAGGGGCTTCTCAATGGTGTTTGAAAATCCTCCAGTCTATCCTGATAGAACCGGTTATGAAAACATTGCTTTTCCACTAAAATTGAAAAACTTGCCTGAAGCTGAAGTTAAAAAAAGAGTGTATGAAATAGCCGATCTTCTTGGAATAAGGCATGTGCTCAATAGAAAGCCGAGTACTTTTAGTGGAGGAGAGTATCAGCGCGTTGCTTTAGCTAGAGCATTAGTGACTAATCCAGCTGTACTTCTTCTCGACGAGCCCTTGAGGAATTTAGATGCAAAAATTAGGGAGTACATGGCTGTATGGCTTAAGCAACTTCAATTAAAAATCGGTATAACAGCTATTTATTCAACTCACGATCCTTTAGAGGCCCTTACTGTAGGAACTAGAGTAGCAGTAATACTTGGTGGAGAAGTAAAACAGATAGGGGAACCGCTTACAATACTTAATAATCCAATAAACTTAGACGTAGACGATTATGTAAGCATACCAGCTCTTAACGTATTCAAGGGGATTGCTAAGGCTTTTGGAGGAAAGCTCGCGATCAATATAGATAAAGTGTCTATAGAAAAGAATGTAAGCCGCGAGCTGCAGTTTGAGGAGAGGGATGTTATAGCAGCAATAAGGCCTAGCGATGTAAGCGTAGTTAAAACATATCAGCCGGGCACGCTTAGCGGAAAAGTTGAACTGATACAATACCTGGGTGCTAGTGCTTTAGCAACTGTAAAGCTTAACGATATTGCTATAAGAGTAATCATACCCAAGACCCTTCGGATAAGTGAAGGAGACAGCGTCTATGTAATCCTTGACCCTAGGAATGTGCGGGTATATGATGTTCAAAGTAAGCAGAGGATAGATATATGAACATACGCGGTGACAGTGTTGAGGCTAATGACCTTCATTAAAGCTAAAGAAGGCGCGGGCTTAAGGCTTGGAGTATTATGGATGGAGAAATACGTATTAGATCTTGGAGGAGCTTTAGCCGATCTTCTTATAAACAAGTATAAAGTGAGCATTTGCAGAGCCTATGAATTAGCGCACTTTTTAACTAGCGATACACAGAGATTCATAGAGCTTTCACCCACCATGTCTCATCTCATAGATGAAGCGACTAAGGAGTATGGAAAAAGCGACTTAGAATACTTAATTAATGCCGGAATAATCTTTGGATTAAAGGAGATAAAGTACTTACCAGCAATACCTAATCCACCAAAAATCATAGGGATAGGGCTCAACTATGAAGAGTATAGAGCGATGTTAAAATATCCTAAGCCTGATGTTCCATTATTCTTCTTTAAACCCAGCAACACATTACTAGGACACGAAGACTACATAATTATTCCACGCGGTGGACGGTGGCCAGGTACTTCATCAAAATGCCTTTTCCACGAATTTGAAATGGCTATAGTTATTGGAAGAAGGGCTAAGGACATCACTAAGGAGGAGGCGCTGAAGCACATTTTTGGAGTGACAATATTTAGCGACATTACTGCACACGATATTGAAATGATGCAACCTGGATTTGTACTGTATCAACAAAGGTCTAAGGCTTTCAATACTTTCTCACCTATAGGTCCATGGATAGTTACAATGGATGAATTCATCCAAAGAAGCATAGATATACATAACTTAAACATACTCCGCAGAAGGAATGGCTTAGTTGAAGGTAGGTCGAATACAAGGAACATGATATATAAGGTGTGGGATATAGTTGAATTTCTAAGTGAAATAATGACGCTTGAGCCTGGAGATGTAATATCCCTTGGCAGCCCTCCGGCAGGACCTCCTGAAGGCCTTCAACCAGGCGATGTAATAGAGGCTGAATTAGAGTTTGTTGGAATTTTAAGAAACTACGTAAAGTAATGAAGTTTAATCCGTCTCACTACTATGTTAGAGATTTAGAATGTTAAGTGGCTGTGGGGCGCATTAATAGTGCATTCTTCAATAAAGGAGTTTAAGTGTTTAAGGTGTATTCAGTGCTGCATATTTACAAGCGAAAGCGATCACCCTTTAGTGTTTCCATGGGAGAAGAGACTGCTAGAGATAAGGGCGCTTAACTATAAAGTAGAAGTAAAGTTTGCTCCACGCTTAGTGTATGAATTACCTAGTCGAGAGCAAGTCGTTGTACTATATGAATGGCTTATTAATGGAAGGTGTCCATTCAGTAAGGACTCTGTGTGCTTAATTCATGGAGAGCATCCGCTAGTATGTAAGATGTATCCCTTGACTATTGGGATTTGGGATAGAACCCTCAGAATAAGCATGCAATGTGTATGGGTAAAAGAGAACAGGTGGGTTTTAAATAATTTAATAGACTTACGAAGGGTGTTTCGCGAAGAACTCGAAAATGCATTATTGGCTTACATAATTATTGAAAGCGTTATTAATGCCATTGAAAAAGACGGAGGAGTCCTAGTACGCAATAAATATGATGTTGAATTAATTGACGTAGACGAGGTATATGATGGTATAAACGAGCTTTGGAACGTTATGAGAGAACACTAAAGAAAATAATCACCTTTCAAGGCTAGGAATGCTTAATAGCAGTTGATAAAGTAGTTCTCAAAATTTCAAAGCTATGAAAATGAGTTTCTAAACATTACTGCAAACAGTGCTATTAAAAGACAGCTCTCTACATAAATAATATTGATAACCCACTTTTCTTTGGACAGCACTGTAAGCATTGAGCCTATTGATAGGATTACTAATGCAATAACATTACTTAATTCTTTAAGAGCATTAGCAATAGTAAAATACGTTATAGCTGCAATCAATGGAATTGTGAAGGCATTGTACAAAGCCCAAGACTTTACTTTCTTACCTAAATGGACAACGTATATCGGATATATGATGAGAAGCACAATAATTGACGCAGTGAGCAGCGCATCTACGCTTATATTGTCATTCAATATAGTGCACCTTGGTGTTAGCAATGTATGTGTACGTGAGTACAATAGATGAATCATTCAATATAAAGCTTGTTAAGGCCAGACAAGTGTTGGATTCTAGAGGGAATCCTACAGTAGAAGTAACCATTCACACCGAGGGAGGTGGAGTTGGAGTAGCTATATCACCTTCAGGAGCTTCAACAGGTAAACATGAGGCAGTAGAACTCAGAGATGGCGGGAAGGACTATGGCGGAAAAGGTGTAAGGAGGGCTGTAGATAACGTTAACAATGTAATAGCATATGCGTTAAAGGGCATGGATTCTAGGAAGCAAAGGGAAATAGACTTAAAGCTCGTAACGCTTGATGGAACTCCCAATAAGGCCCGACTTGGCGGAAATGCCATTGTTGCTACAAGCCTAGCTGTTGCTAAAGCTGCTGCATCAACTAGCGGCGTGCCTTTATATGCTTACATAGGAGGAGTAAGGGCGCGTAAAATGCCTGTACCATTAATGAACATAATTAATGGTGGTGTACACGCTGGAAACAAGTTAGACTTTCAGGAATTCATGATTGTTCCAGGAGGATTTAGCTCGTTTAGTGAAGCAGTTAAGGCGTCAGTTGAAGTATATCACTCTCTGAAGAAGTTACTTAAGGAAAAATATGGACCTCTTGCAATAAATGTAGGAGATGAAGGGGGATTCGCGCCCCCCATGAGTCATGTGAAGGAGGCTCTTTCAGCGCTAGTTGAAGCAATAAAAGCAGCTGGATATACTCCAGGTAGTGACATAGCCTTAGCTTTAGATGTCGCGTCAAGCCAGCTCTATGATGTTGATAAAAAAGTGTATAGAATTGAGAGTTATGAATTATCCAGCGATAAACTCCTTGAATTCTACGAAGAATTGGTAAACGAATATCCTATAGTGAGCATAGAAGATCCGTTTTACGAAGAGGATTATGAAGCATTTAAAGTGCTAACCAATAGACTTGGAAACAAAATTTTAATAGTGGGCGACGACTTATTCACGACTAATCCAGAAAGAGTTAAAAGAGGGATAGAGACAAAGGCAGCTAACGCAGTATTAGTAAAGGTTAATCAAGTTGGAACTCTATCTGAAGCCATGGACGTAGTTAGGATAGCAACTGAAAATAACTATAAGGCTATAATTAGCCATAGAAGTGGGGAATCTGAAGACACTACTATAGCAGATCTAGCAGTAGGCTTAGAAACAGGTTTAATAAAAACTGGTGCTCCAAGCAGAGGAGAAAGGACTGTTAAGTACAATAGACTACTATTGATTGAGAGCGAGTTAGAGGATCCATTATATCCAGGTTTCTCCGTATTCCCAAGAAAGCCCTCTTCATAACAACCCCTGAATAAGTAGGGAAAACAGCGTGCCCTTAATTATTAAGACCGTTTTTCACGGTGTATGTTAGAGATTTTTAAACTTTATTAAAGCATCTAATTTTCTTTTAACAACTTCGGCAACTACTTTACCATCTATTTTCCCTCTAACGATCTTCATTACTTCGCCCATTATTAAGCTAAATGCTCTTTCCCCTCTCTCGAGAACTTTAGACTTGTTTTCCTCAATAGCTCTTTCCACAATGTCTTCAAGCTCACTTATGCTGAGAGTTTCTAGCCCTATTTCAGCTGCTGCTTCTCTAGCTGTTTTAAATGGTTCTTTAGCTAATTTAGAGAATAGACTTGGTAAAGCCTCCTTAGCAATAGCTCCTTCAGCTAAGAGAGCTACTGCTTGCTCAATATGTTCATCAGTTATATTCTCTATGGGGACTCCGTCTCTTTTTAAGCTCTTTAACATACTTTCTACAGCTGAAGCTATTACAGTTGGTTGAACTTTACTTCCGTACAATGACACGAGTTCTTCAAATAAATCAAGCCTTAAGCTATTTAAAATCTCCTTAGCAAGCTCTGGACTGAGACCGTAAGTTTCAACAAACCTTCTATACTTTAAGTCATAAGGCTCTGGAATAAGCTTTAGTGCTTCATCTAAGATCTCTCTATCAATTTCTACTGGAGGAATATCGGTTTCAGGATACATTCTAGCTGCACCAGGTCTAGGCCTCATGAATTTTGTAGTTCCATCAGGGTTAGCAGCTCTAGTCTCCTCCGGCACGCCGTTTAAGGCCATGCAGGCTCTTTCAATAACTGCCTGCAGAGCCTTATATGCTTTTTCAGCTCTATCAACTACGAGCACTATGGAGTCAAAGTCCTTATTAGCTGAAAGGCGTTTGTAAAGCTCGTTAACTTCATCAATGCTTATGCCGTAGCCTGGTAATTCATCTGTATGAATTATTCCCTTTACTCCGCTCCACACTCTTGCATAGTCCGATAGCTCTGTTCCAAAACGCCTCCCAGGCTGTATTTCCATTCCTAATATGCCCTTAAACCCCCTTAATACTACTGCATAGACTCCAGTTCCACCTTTCTCTAAAGCACTTCTAATAAGCTTCGACTTTGTTTCTCTAAATACTTCTGTTACATCTACTATTTCTCCACCTATATTTTCAGGCTTTAGATCTCTTTTAATTAATAGATCCTTTATTTTTAGAAGGTTAATTTGTCTAATGACTTCGTATTCAATTACTTTAGATATTAAGTAGAGGTGTTGGACTCCCTTGATCTCTGTCTTAGCTCCACCCAATATAGATACATTAAGGTCCTGTCTTATAGTTCCAAGACCTCTCTTAGCCTTACCAGTGAGCCTCACTAACTGGCCTATTTTAAAGGCCACTCTTTCGGCTTGAATTGGACTCTGTATGTCGGGTGAAGTAGCTATTTCAATAAGCGGTATCCCAAGTCTATCCAACTTATATTCAACTAGTTCATCTGCTTCACTAATTTTTCTAGCAGCATCTTCTTCAATAGTTATCGTTTCTATACCAACTCTTCCATCCTCATCATCTATATAGCCTCCTAAAGCCACTATTGCAGTGCGCTGAAAACCTGAGGTATTTGAGCCGTCTATAACTATTTTTCTCTGCACGTATATTTCATCAATTATGTTTGAGTGTAAGGCCATCGCTATAGCTATGGCTACAGCTAGAGCTTCTCTATTTATCTCATGAGGTGGCTCTTCGTCTGCTTCAACAAGGCATGATGACTCGTTGGGGAAATGATACCTATATACCTTGCCCCTATGCCACTCTAAGAAGGCTGCTACATCAACTTCCCCCGTCTCACTTTTAGCAGGCCTAAGGATTCTATCAAAAGTGAAGTCATCACTGCTTTCAACAAGCTTCGTGGGGCAATTGCAGAAAAGCTTTCTAGAGGTATTTAATTGAACGTGTATTTCTAATCCTACTTTAAGGCCCCAAGATCTGTAGTCACTGCTCACGTAATCCACCTTGGATAAAGATCTAATGTATGTCTCAAGTTTATTTCCCCAGCAATATTCGTCCTAAAGATCCTTCGTACTTCATCTATATTCCTTGTTTTGCCAAGAATCCAGGATAATTTAACGTAAGCTGTTTCAGGAAGCATGTCATCACCTGGAATTACGCCTACTTCAAGAAGCTTCCTCCCAGTGCTGTAGACATGCATGTTTACTCTACCGAAAAGGCATTGGCTGGTCATGACAATACTTACTTCCTCCTCTATAGCTCTCTTAAATGACTCTATTGTAGTGTTTGGCGCGTGGCCGAGGCCTGTTCCTTCTATAACTATTCCATGATATCCCTTATCTACTAGAAAATCTATTATTTCACTAGAGAACCCAGGGTAAGTTTTTACAAGGGCTACTTTATCGTCGAAGTGGTTTTCAAGAATGGGCTCCTTGCTTTCACTTCTCTCCTCATAGATTCTGCCGACTATCCTTAATTCATTTCTAGCTGGGTATACTATAGCTATGGGCTTGTCATTTATTGATTGAAAGGCATCACGTCTACTAGTATGCATTTTCCTAGCTTTCACCCCTCTATGTACTAAGGCATAGACATCCCCTGTTTCACCATGCATTACTATTACTGATTCAGCGAAGGGGGCCTTTACAGCAACTATGAATGCAGCGTGAAGGTTGAAAGCTGAATCAGTGCTCGGTCTATCACTGCTTCTTTGAGAGCCTGTTAAAATTATTGGAGAAGGCTTATTTCTTATAGCAAATGCTAGTGCAGCAGCTGTATAACTCATCGTGTCAGTTCCATGAGCTATTACAACTCCTTTATACCCTGATGAGAGTACTTTATACACTTCTTCAGCTATCTTAATCCATAGAGCTGGCGTCATATCTTCGCTGAATATTCTTAAAACCTCTCTCACCTCTATAAACGATACTTCAGCTAGCTCAGGCGCCCACTCGAGTAGCTCACCTACGTTAAGAGAAGGCTTTACTGCACCAGTCTCATAGTCTATTTTTGACAATATAGTTCCTCCAGTACTCAGCAGCGCTACCTTAGGCAATTCCGCCTTCTGCTCTCTCTCAACAATGCTACGTTCTCCGAAGGCCCTTGTCCCAATTTTCTCAATGCATGTACTCTCATCAATTTTTATGCCAACTTTATAGCCATTGCTTAATCTAATTACTAGAATTGGCTTGTCTCCGTACAATAGTTCACGTGGCATGAGCATTCCTTCTACAACTAGGCCTCTCTTACGTACTCTAACTATATCTCCTGGCTTTAATTCAAGTCTTTCCATTAATTCTGCTAGAAAGCCTCTATAGCCCCAGTGCTCATGCATCCTCAAGTCCTACACCGCCTATATACATAAGGTTAGAGTAAGTAAAGAGCTGTCTTCTACCAACTATAGTACTCCTTACAGACATAATAAATAGTTAACTTAGTTATTGTAGAACTGTCTTTTCAGCTTCCGCCTTTTGCTTCCTAACTAAGTACTCCTTTCTATTCCGAGTTCTTGGAGACATATTCCTCCTAGGTTTTGGCGGGATCTTTGGTGTAGCACTCCTAACCTTACCTGCCTTAGTCATTGATCCATGTGTTGGCATGGTATCAACCCACGCACTCTGCTAGCTCTAGCCAGATAGTATTGTACACCTATATATATCTCTCTTTGTCTAATAATACCACTGTAGATGGTGGATTCATTTGAAGGCGTACTTAGTTGACTCGTTAGTAGGAGTAGTAGCTCTTAGAGATGATGGAGAAGTCCTTGCATACTCTCTTGCTCCACGGAGTTTAGACGAACTGGTGGACTTCATTGAAGCCTTGGAAGGTGGTGTAGAAACACCGCAACACAAAGAAGTTATTGAAAAACTCAAGGAGCTTGGTGTAAGTGAAGTTATTGTAGAAGTAGAGACTTTAGCTAAGGCAGCTAACGCCGCTGGACTTCAGGCATTTGTTGAAGCCGGCAATAGAGTTGTAGTAACCTTTAGATCTCAGTTACCTAAGTATGCTGTTTCACTAGGCTTTGCCTCAAATTACGAAGAGTACTGGAGAATAGTTCATGGAGCAACTCTTGAAGCTACTAGAAGGAAGCTTAGGAGAGAGGCTGGTAAAAGAGATCAACTTGCAGTACAAGCCATAAGGGCTATCGATGATATAGATAAGACAATAAACCTATACGTGGCTAGGCTAAGGGAGTGGTATAGCCTCCACTTCCCAGAGCTCGATGAATTAGTGAAGGAGCACGTTGATTACGCTAACATAGTTGCTAAACTTGGCTATAGAAGTAACATAGTCATTGAGCCACTAGTGAAAATGGGCTTTAGCAAGTCTAAAGCTGAGAAAATAGCTGAAGTAGCTGAAAAAAGCATTGGAGCTGAGTTAAGCGACTTCGACATAGAGAAAGTACAGACTCTTGCAAATATAATAATGGAGCTCTACAAACTCAGAGCAGAGCTCACAGATTATATAACTGCAGTAATGAAAGAAGTGGCTCCAAACATTACAGCACTCGTAGGCCCCCTTCTTGGAGCTAGGCTACTTAGCTTAGCGGGAGGACTAGATGAATTAGCTAAACTACCTGCAAGTACTATACAGGTTCTTGGAGCCGAAAAAGCCTTATTTAGAGCCTTAAGAACTGGTGGAAAGCCCCCTAAGCACGGAATCATATTTCAATTCCCTGAAATACATAAGGCTCCAAGGTGGCAGAGAGGAAAGATTGCTAGAGCTTTAGCAGCAAAGCTAGCTATAGCTGCTAAAATAGATCGCTTTACTGGCAGAGATATTGGAGAGAAGTTGAGGAAGGAACTTGAGGAGAGAATAGATGAAATTAAAAAACTTTACCCTAAGCCTCCTCCAAGAAAAGAAGTGGCTCTAAGAGAGACTAGAGAGGGTAAACCTAGAAAGCAGCCTAAGAAGAGGAGTAAAGGAGAGGAGGTGTAAGCTTATTGTCAGCTGTATCCTCAATTAGCCCCCATAAGAGATACCCAGGTGTATATGTAGTTGAGTTAGATGATGGAACCATAAGGTATGCCACTAAAAACTTGGCGCCAGGCTATAGAGTCTATGGAGAGAGATTGTTTAGATACGGCGATGCAGAATATAGAGAGTGGAATGCCTATAGAAGTAAGCTATGCGCTGCACTATGGAATGGCTTAGATGAGCTTCCAATAAAGGAAGGAGACTTCGTGCTATACTTAGGTGCTGCAAGCGGTACAACTGCAAGCCACGTATCAGACATAGTTGGGTCAAGCGGCCGAGTTTATGGAGTTGAGTTCGCTCCAAGAGTTATGAGAGAGTTCATACTTGTAGTTGAAACAAGGAAGAACATGTTCCCTATTCTAGCTGATGCCAGGAAGCCTCAGGACTATAGGCATATAGTTACTGCCGTAGATGGAATATATGCAGATGTAGCACAGCCAGAGCAAGCAGCACTTGTAGCGGATAACGCTGATTACTTCCTAAAGGACGGCGGCTGGCTACTTCTAGCCATAAAGGCTAGAAGCATTGATGTAACTCAAGAACCAAGCGAAGTTTATAGGAAGGAGATAGAGACGCTGAAGAATAGAGGGTTTGAAATAATTGATGTAGTTCATCTCGAGCCTTATGACAAGGATCATGCAATGGTTTATGCAAAGTACTTTGGGAGAAGGTGAGATAAGTTAATTAAACATTCCTACGTAACACTTATAATGAGTATAGTGTGTTAACATGAGTTCCAAAGTAGATGAATTGCTTGAAGAAACTTACGAGGCTCTCAAGGCATTTTCGAGGAGAGTGGAGGTAATAGATTACTCCATAAGGGGTAAGAAAGCCATAGACATAGCTTCATCTCTTAAAAGAGGAAATGTATTCATTAAAATAACTACAGACGCCTATTACTTAGATAAAGATGATATAAGTGAGTTAATCAAATCTTCAACTGCCTACAGCTCGGCACCTCTAGTAGTGAGCTCAAGAATCCGTGGAAGGGAGCTTGAAGACGATATAGTTTATGAAAGAGGGGGAATATACTTAATGAAAGCTTACACTTTAAGAAGCATCTTAAGTGGAAAAGAAGTTTTTGTATTAAATACTTGCGGCTCATACATCATTAAAATTAACGCTAAGAAAATGAAAGCACTAAGGGAGGAGTTAGGATTAAGCCTTGGTGAATTAGCTAATAAAATCGGTGTTTCTAGAAAGGCTATATATGAATATGAGAGAGGCAACATGCATGTATCCATAGATACTGCTCTAAAATTGATTGAAGTTCTTGGAGAAGAAATAGTTGAACCAATAGACATATTTAAAGAGCATTCAGCAATAAGTGAAAGCACTGAAGCACCTCCAGACGTAAAACTTGAGGAAAAGATAATGAATGATTTGAGGAGAATGAAGTTTAAAGTTATACATTTAAAGAGAATGCCCATAGATATCGTCGGCCGTAGAGATGATGCAACAGTTTCATTTGTAATAAAGCATACGTCGAGTTCAAAGAACTTTAATCAGAAAGTTGAGGAAGCAAGAAAGATAGCTAATATAGCTAGAACTGAGCTAATCGTAGTTAAAGATGAAGAAATAGTAGACTTCACTCCTTAAAATCAGTAAAGCGTTCTAGAAGATAGAGGAGCTATGGCTGCGTTAAACTTTGGAATTAAGCTTCCTCAATACGTTATAACTGGAAAACCTGGATCTGGAAAGTCAACTCTATTCAATAACATCATTAACCGCCTTTTATCAAATGGCTTCACTGTAGCAGGAATCCATAGTCCTGAAGTAAGAAGTGGTGGAGTAAGAGTGGGCTTCAAGATAGTGGATCTTTACAGTGGTAGTGAAGCATGGCTTGCTAAAACAGGTCTCCCTTCACAAATTAAGGTGGGGAAATATGGCGTTGCAGTAGATGAAGCACTAAATCTATGGAGAAAAACTCTTGAGTCAATTAATAAAGCTGATGTTATTGGAGTAGATGAAGTTGGGCCTATGGAGCTCTCTATACCCGGATTTAAGAAGGATATTTTAGAAAAAGTCATTTTGTCGGGGAAGCCGTTCATAATAGTAATTCATTATAGATTGAAGGATCTCGACATACTTACTGCCTTAAGAACTGCCACGTTGATTACTGTAGATCAATTCAATAGAAGTAGATTAAACAGCTATTTACCACTAGAAGTAGTTAAAGCCATTAGGGAATACTATGGAAGACATTGAATTATACGAATGGGATACAATAATTATTGAAGGCAGGGCTAAAGTAATAGTTCCTAGACAAGAGTTCTTCTTACGAAGCAATGGAATTTATGAACCAGCTTGGGCTCCAGTATTCTACAATCCAGTCATGGAGCACAATAGATCTGTAACAGTGTTATTGCTTACAGCCTTATTTAATGAAGGAGAGTTCTTCTTCATAGAGCCTCTTGCAGGAACAGGTGTGAGAAGCATTAGAATAGCTCTTGAGGCTGGAGGAGTGGGTATAGCAAACGACTTAGAGCCTCTTTCATATCGCTATATAACGAGAAACATAGCTTTAAATGGCTTACGTAACATTATAGAAGCGTACAACTGTGACGCTAATTCACTTATGAATAGCATTAGAAATAGCGGCGTTGTAGTAGACTTCATTGATTTAGATCCATATGGATCTCCGATGCCTTTCATAGAGGAGGCAGCTCACTCTATAGGTAGAGGGGGAGTAATTGCGGTAACTGCAACAGATACTGCTACACTTAACTGCAATCACCCAGAAGCCTGCCTCAGGAAGTACGGAGCATGGTGTAAGAGAGTTGATTTCTCAAAGGAAATGGGGCTTAGGATACTTGTCGGAAGTATAATTAGAGCCTCTGCCGCCAAGGATGTAGCTTTAAAGCCACTAATAGCATATTACAAAGACTATTACTATAGAGCGTTCTTCAGGGCTGATAAGAGTGCTGGAAGAGCTGATGAATTGCTTAAAAACATAGGTTACATTAAGTATGATAAAAATACGCTTAGTCGCGAGTATTTGACTAACTCGGAGATTGAGAGGGTATGCGAGAAACATTTAATTATAGGCCCTCTCTGGATAAGTGAACTAATCGATGCAGGCATTATAGAGAGAGCCCTTACATCTATAAGTGAACGCAGGTTGCCTATAGATGAAAGAATTGTGGATTTCCTAAGAGAGCTGTTGATTGAATATGAGATAAACACGCCGTACTATAGATTGGATAAATTGTGTAAAGTAGCTGAAGTGAACATGCCTCAAAGAAGTAGAATAGTAGAGGCTCTTAAGGAACTTGGCTACAAAGCTTCAGTCACACACTTTGATTCAAGAGGGATCAGAACTAATGCCCCTCTAAATGAAATATTGAGCACGTTGAAAAAAATCTCAGCTCAATAATCAAAGATCTATTGAAGCCCTAGCCTCTTGCATTAAATAAATGGACTTTTAATAATGAGAATTCAGCCTTATTAGCAGCAGATGCTGTATCCTAAGTAAGGAATGAGCTTGTGCGAATAATACTGTAAGCAATTAAGGGAGAGATCTTGGTGGAGATAGTAGTAAGAGTTGACATGGGAAGATACAAGTACATAGACTTACCTTTAGAAAAAGCCGTTGAATTCCTAGAAAGAATAGCAACAGTTAGAGGAGCTACTCTCGACATTACTGAATCGCTTAGATACATTAAAAACTTTGATGAATTTTATGAGTATATGAAGAGAAAGTTCAAGGACTTCATATCTCCTCCAAAGGATCATAAGGAAATTATTGAAGGCTTAGTTGTTATTCAGAAATTAAAGCTTTATGTAGTAAATGATGTAAGGATGGTTACATTAGTCATAGATAAAAGAGTGAGCGAAGACTTTTTGCACGCAATCCTAAAAGATATTGGATATGCTGGCGTCTTGTTTAGAAAGGAAACATGATTAAGTAAGTTTCTTGTAACTTATGATCACTTCTTTTTTACAGGCTTTTTCCCTGCTTTCTTAACTTTAGTTGCCCCTTTAAGGAAATTAATTAATTCTTCTAGGCGTATGCTTCCCTCAACATATTTTATCCATTTCTCTGTTCTGTCTAAGAATGTTGAGAAAGTAGCTATTGAGAAGGTTCTAGCACTGCTTTCCTCAGTAGCTTCAGTTTCCTCTACTTCCTCTTCTGTCAAAACCCTCTCACCAGCCTGACTCACATAAGAACTAGGAAAGTGCTTAATAACTTTTAGTTACGTCAATGTAAGAAATAGTCCTTCCACTATGATGCATGGAAATGCCCTCCTTTAGAAGCGCCTGCATTATTGAGTTCAAAGATTACTTGCTCGTGTATTGATGTAGAATCCGTGTGTATGTTGTTGTGTAAATAAATACCAAGTAATGAAAGTAAATGTGCGAGGGCGAACGGTAGCAGCAATGGCTGATTCAACTATTAACGATATACTTCCATCAATACCTATTAGAGATGTAATTGTAGATAGCTCTGCTGCTAAGTGTCTTGAAGAACTTGGGTATGAAAAGCTATCAGTTATTCAAGCTAAGGCATTTAAATACATTGCATTGAACTACACTACAATCATAGTGGCTCCAACAGGCTCTGGTAAAACTGAGGCAGCATTAATTCCAATAATGAGCATTCTCTCAGAGAAGAAAGCGGAACCTATTTCATTAATATATGTAACTCCCCTAAGAGCTTTAAATAGAGATCTTGAACTAAGGATCAGTAGACTAAGCACATGTTTTGGATTAAGAGTTGCAGTAAGGCATGGCGATACACCAGTATCTTTGAGAAAGAAAATTAAAGAAAGTCCTCCACATATCTTGCTTACTACTCCTGAATCATTTCAATACATAGTTGCTGATGAAATTTATAGGAAGTATTTAAGTAACTTACACTATATTGTCATAGATGAATTCAGGGAAATAATTACAAGCAAGAGGGGGGTGGAGCTTCTTTCAGCAATAAATATTGTTGAGAAAATTATTAATAGAAGACTGGTCAAAGCATGTCTCACAGCCTCCTTAACCAACGTCCTTAAGGCTATAGAACTTGTAGATTCCCCTACATACGTACAGGTCGTTGAATCAAGTGCTTCTAAAAGTGTACACATAAGTGTTGAAACTCCAGGAAAGATCGCGAAGGAATGCGATGGACATGAACTTGGGGTAAGGCTTGAAAAGCTAGTTGAATTAATTGAAAGCCAAGGTCATGCAATAATATTCACTAACACTAGAGATACTGCTGAAAACATAGCTTGGCACTTATCTAACTTAAGTAAGCTCTATGGAGGAGTGAGCGTACATCACGGAAGCCTTTCAAAAGAGAGTAGAGTAAGTACTGAGAGAGCTTTTAGAGAAGGTAAGCTTAAGGCTGTTATCGCAACGTCGAGCCTTGAACTAGGTATTGACGTAGGCCACGTAGATTACGTAATACAATACATGTCTCCTAGGCAAGCTGTAAGACTTATGCAGAGAATTGGGAGAAGCGTACATAGAATAACTGGTGTCTCTAGAGGAGCCATAGTTACCATTAGGAACTTTTACGACATTCTTGAATCAATAGTACTAGCTGGAAGAACCGTTATGGGGGTCCTTGAGAAAGAGGAGATCCCTGATAAGCCTCTAGATGTTTTAGCTCATCAAGTAGCGCTAAGAGTCATGATATCCCCTGGTATGCAAAAAGCAGATCTTTATGCGGAATTCTACTCATCAAGAGTCTTTCATGGATTAGACCTTGATTCATTTAATGAAGTCCTAAAGTTTCTGGAAGAACTTAAAGTAATAAGAGTAATTAATGGAGGAATATATCCAGGCAGAAGGCTTAAACAATATTTCTACAGAGTAACTATGATACCTGAAGTAAGGATAGTTAATGTGATTGAACTAAGCACAGGCAAAGTAATAGGATCGCTTAACGAGGAGTTTATAGTAACGGGTTTAGAGGAAAACGCTCCATTCATACTTGCTGGAAGCTTATGGAAATTCATTGGATATGATAGAGAGAGGGGGAAGCTATATGTAGAGCCTGTTGAAAAATCTTTTAAAGCACTTATACCCAGGTGGGAAGGCGAAAGCATACCTGTAGAATACAGCGTCGCTAGACATGCTGGTGCATTCATTAGAATGGCGATTAAAGAAGGCTTAGCAAAAGCCCTTAAGCGCCTTGGATTAAGCAATGTATACATAAGCTCTGAGTCAAGAGAATATATTGAAGAAGTACTTAAAGAACTGAAGAAGAACAGCGTTATTCCAACAGATGACGCAGTTGTTGTTGAGTTAAGAAGGGATCATGGAGTAGTTGTGTTATACGGCTTCTTTGGATCAAAGGTAGCTAATCTACTGAAGGAAATAGCTTTAACTATAGCCAGAAGAATTATAACTCCCAATTCGCGTGGATATGCTACACCATATTATGTAATCCTTGAATTCGAGGATGTTCGTCCAACAATAAACCAAGTAAATGAGTTAATTAAAGAACTGTCTTCAGTTGTAAAAAGCAGTGATTACGAAGACTTAATTAAGAGAGTTATTGAGAATAGCAATGCATATCTATGGAGGACTTTCTTCGTTGCTCAAAGGTTTGGAGTAATAGATCCTAAGTCAAGAGTTGAAGTAACTAAAAGCATGCTGCAAAGGCTTTCAAAAACTATTGTTGGCAGAGAAGCTTTTAAAGAAACTCTTCTTAGAGACTATGATGTAGCCAATGCAGTCAAGCTACTTAAGGATCTCGGGCGTTTCATTAGTGTTAAGACTATTCTATGGACTCCAGAAAGGGAATATCCTCTTTTTAAGGAAGCTATAAACAAGCTGCCCAGCAAGCCTGAAAAGTATTACTCAATAGATTTCTCAGCGTATAAATTGAGGCTTCTGAAGAGAAGAGTATCAATGCTATGTTTACACTGCGGATACGTCTGGAGAGCTAAGGTTGAAGAAGCCATTAATTCAAGGAGCATTGTTTGTAGGAAGTGTGGTGCTACTTTAATAGCAGTAATTAAAGGCGATGGAACACGCGAACAAGGCGTATTTATTAAGTTAAGGAATGGAGGTAGACTCTGTAAGAAGGAGAGAAGGATCATGGATGGCTTAATGCTTAGAGCTATGCTTACATCACGCTATGGCTCAATAGTGTCCTTAATAATTGCTGGAAGAGGTGTAGGAAATAGAGAAGCAATAAAGATTCTTAATGAAGCGAGAAGCGAAGAAGATATCATTAGAATGATATACGATGTAGAAAGGAAGTTCGTTAAAATAATGAAGTATATACCTAAGTCAATTAAACGCTAAGGTATGTAACCCATAGTTTTAAAAGACTTTAACAAGTCTTCCCTCTTAAACCTAGTCCTTCTTCTCCAAGCTGTGGTATCGTCAAGTATAAGAGGCATTACAATTTTCTCAACAAGCATTTCACTTATAGGACAATTTTCAATGCATATTCTACAGCTCAAGCATGGAACTTTAGGCAAAGGCCCATTGCTTGTTAGTTTGACTGCTTTTTCTGGGCACCATATGACACAGCTGCCGCACTTTACGCATCCTTTAACTCTGTAAATATTCTTTAATACATCAGCTAAGTCCTCTATACCACTATGTTCTCTGAATGACGCCTTAATGACTCTTCCACTAATTATCACTTTAGCTCTATGCGTTTCAACAACTAAACCTTCAACGTCTCTATAGACGTTTGCTTTAAGCATCTTAGTGTTTGATGTGAAGGTTAGTAAACATTCATCATTTAACAATTCGTCATTAAAGTAAGCCGTTAGGTAATTCTCTCCTCTATCGATCTTTATGGGAGAAAGCCTTGCTGCTCCTTCAATAAGTCTATTAGTATGCTCTATTCTCCAATTACTTGAATAACCAGGCGTCTTTATCTCAAGCCTTCGCTTAGCGAACGCTGGAGTAAGCCATCTCCATAGGCCGAAGTCGATCCACTCCCTTGGTTGACTAAGCTTTCTTCTCCAAACCTCAAGTACATTGATCCACTTTGACCAAAGCTCTGGGCACGCTGTCTCAACTTCCTTAAATTCAGCTAAAGTACTTGCCGGACATAGATAGCAACCAAGCCTCTCAAAGCCCTCATCATAAAGCTTGTTGTATGGTAACCTATGTTTATATATGTAGAGCCATACGTGAAGCTGGCTCCACTCCTGGATGGGTGATATGCTTAGGAGATGTGGTATCCACTTATTCCTCCAGACTCTATGGCTTCTAGCTCTCTCTAAGGATTCAAAGGCTCTCTGGCCAACTATATTTAGGGCTCCACTAGGCCACTCCTGCTTAGATACTTTAGCTAATGGAATTAGCTTCAGTACCTTACAACACCACCTGTAATCCCTTCCAGGAGGACCAAACAATTCTACATCTTTCCAAAACCTATTGCCAGCATTAGCTAATACTTTAGTGAGCCCATATTTTTCAGATACATGTTCTACATTAGCTATTGTTTCAGGAAGCTCTAATCCAGTGTCATTAAATAATAGCTTCAATTCTCCAATAACACTCATGGCTAAATGCAGTGATACTAAGCTATCTTTCCCACCAGAATATGATACAATTACTTCTTTACTAGTTTTAGAGTACATTGAGTATATGAATGCTTTAGCTCTAGACTCAAAGTAGTAGAGAGCGTAGTCATTGAGCTTTAATACGTCGTGAAGTGAGGAACTCTTCCAACTAGTCTTTATAGGCTCAATGAATGTTCTGAACAACTTAGCTATAATGAGTTTGCCATTGTCGTTCTCAGCTATTCCACGAGGCTTTCCATTCTTGCCAACTATCACTACTTGTCTCGAACTACCGGAGTAGTGGCTTTTTAAAACGCTCCGCTCAATAAAGAGCCCTGATGCTGTAATGTGATCAACTAAGCCTTCTCTAAGCACTAGAACGGACCCGGTATAGTTGAGTCTAAACCTCCACCTATGTTTAAATGGATCGTAGTATAATTGGCCAAGAACGTTGCCCGATGAGATTACCTCCCACATTAAATCCCAGTGGGGTACCTTGTTTAACAATATGAACTTATCCATGAATAGCTTGGTATACACTTTGTCGCTGCCGAATTCGTAATTTAATGCCTCGCGAAGCCTAACGTGATCTGTTTGTGTAGCAGGTCTAGCATCACCTGGATCAGTTAGCTTCAGCATGAATGAAGTAGAAGGATCGCCATTTTGAGATTGCATAAGTAATGGCACGTCATGCTCTGGATCCCAGTATATTTTAGCCTTCACAGGCCATGCCATGCGATCACCGATAGTTCTGCTTAAGCAAACGTCTGCTAATGCTAGGAATTATTCTTTTGTCACTCTTAAATACTTCTGCATGCAAAGTTAGAGCTCTAAACCGTTTCTTGATTCTTAAATAATATTCCTTAGATCTCCTGCTTTAGTCTTCAACTATTGCTGGCAATCAATTTAATGATCTTAAAAATGTTGTCTGACCTTAATTGAACTAGCTCTTTAGTGATATCCTCGGGAAGCCATGACGGAGCCTCTGTGTTAGTAGTAGCTATTGCTAAGTGTACTTGCTGAGCTTTAGCGTAACTTATTGCATCCACTAATGGAATCCTCGGCTTCTCGGAAAGTGATGCAACTAATGCCACTGCCCTCTTATCGGCAAGGCCGTCGTCAAGACTTCTAATCATATCTATTGCCTCATATATTCCTAGTGCTGGCTCAGGAACCCCCTTTAGAGGCCTTATAATTTTATAAACTTCACATAATTTGTAATAGTTGTAAGTTAAGTCAAGGACTGGAAATGCGTAATTTGAAAAGATCACTAGTCCAGCTCTTGAAAAGGCTTCTTTAGATAAAGCACGCGCTAGTTCATCAAGAAACTTTAGCACTGGCTCCATCTTTATATAGATACTCTTCTCAGCTGCTATGACAATGTCATTCAAGCTACTTCCCTAAAGGTGTTTCCCCCTACTGTTTAGCGAGGGCCATAAGCTACAGATTAAACTTTAGAGTATTTAAGTATTGGCCCTCCAACATACATGGCTTACCTTTAACTTAAAGTAGCTTTATACAATGCTTGAACAAGCTGCACTCTATCATTAACTACATATTTTCCTCCGTTGCAAGCCTCAATAGCGCGATCTATGTAGATTGAATCCGTATCAGTTAATTTACCTCCAATAATTATTATGTGGAGCTTTATGCCTGAGCTGCCTGCATAAATTGCAGCAATATCTAATGGCACTCCCTCATTAAATCCTCCATCAGTGATCATTATAACTCTTTTACTCCCTCTATTCCATCTCATAACTTTTACTGCCTCAATCAATCCATTGCCTGGAGCTGAGCCCTCCCCTAATACGCGTATCCTTGAGAAGGCATTCACTATACTCCTTACATCTTTTGTAGGAGCTAGTAGTGGAAAAGCATACTTATAGAAAATCACTAATCCTATATAGTAGTTGTTCTTTTCAACTATTTTAGGGATTGCTTGAATGAGAGTTTCTCTAACAACATCAATTTTACTTAAAGCAAGTTCTCCAAAGGATTTCCTCATGCTTAGTGATGCATCAACTACGTAGGTAACGCTAACTGCCAATATCGATGCCCCACAAGCTTTTAATTAATTCAACTGGTATAATTACTGGTATGGACTTTAAATAATAGATCAGTTCACGTAGCTCTCCTACACTTATGCTATCCCTTAGAGTGTAAATTATTGATAGAGAGCTAACGGCGTTAACACCCATGGATCTCGCGTGTCCCCTTGTTCTAAAGTCTTCTGTAATTAATGTAACATTATAAGTATTTCTAGCATAAGCTATAGCGTATTGCTCGTGTTTAGTTAAATGAGCTTTAGCTAAGTTTAACCCTAAACTCACTGTTTCACTATTGAAGAATTCAACTAACTTCCTTGATTCAAGTAAGTGTAACAGCCTTCTTGAAATAAGTACTTCACTCCAATTCTTAACACTGCTTGGAACTAGAAATACATACCCTCTCTGAGCTAGCTTAAATAAGTATTTATAGAGATCGCTCTTGAAGACTATGTGTATCGTAAGTGGATCCAGTACATATCTTTTACTGGGAGTTAAATACTCTATATCATCAGGTCCTTCCAAGCCTATTAAAGGTGTATATCCTCTAGTGATGAAGTATTCAGTCATGTCATCAAAGCTGGAGTCAGCGAATTCTACTACGTATTGAAAGCTGGCTTCGCTTAATGTATACAGCTTTAGAGCTAAGTTCTTTAAGTCCATTTGATCTAGAAGTCTCCTAACAGCGTCTCTAACAGCTTCACTAAGGCTTGAATATATGCCTAAGTCAACGAGCCTCCTCAATCTCTCTTCAAGAATCCCAGAGATCTCTACATCAACCACTACTCCTACCTCAGAGTATTAGTTAAACACGGGTCTCTATAAAAGCACCAACATAAAAAGGTACAATTATTTTGAAAATGAAATTCTTAAATTAAATGTTTCCACATAAGCATATGTAATTCCATAAGCTTAGAGTAGCTGCAGAGTATTTAGTGGAGAAGGGTTCTCTATCGTCCGCTGCAGTTAATAAAAATGCCTTAAACTCATAAACAGACTAGTTACAGATACCTTGACAAATGCGGGCTTGAACAACATCAATTTATTAGAGAACTACAGTTATTTGCTAAAGTCATTAGTAGATCAATTGATTATGAGTACTTCGCGTAACTAAACATTATAAGCAGCCAGATATTTCATGAGTGCTTGAACTAGCTGTCATTGCATTTTCAACTACATTGGTTACAGAGTATTGCAGAAGGAAATCGTTTATTGAGGTTACTCTGTTAAAATAATAAACTTCTTTAACCTTCCTCCAGCTCTAACAGCATCAAGTGCTTCTGTTGAAAGTTTAACAGCTCTTCTAGGTATAAGTGATATACCTACACCAGCTTTTACGTAATTAGGCAATTTATCAAGGAAATCTTCATAGGAGTCTAGAGGCAGTATAGCGAGAACATTATCTCCACCTAGATAGCCAGCTAATCCACCACACCTGGAAACTACCTCAACAATATAGTGGTAAAGCTCTACTGCAGCTACATAAGCCTCATATATGCTTGTGCTATAGGACTTCTTAACAATGTCATTTATGTCTATGTGAACCACTACATTAGGATCCTCATCTCCATGAATGTAAATGAACTTATTATGTGAACGGGCCAGGATCCTCGTTGCCCACAGTTGCGCCGTAAAAGGGTATCTATTAGTCAAGGAGACCATTCTTATAGGCACATCAAGAGTTGTGTATAGAGCTGTATATATCTCCTCATGTCTCTTCTCACTAATAGTGTTTGATAGAACTATGTAATAATCGTATCTAAACGGCAAGACGAATCCATCGTTTTTAGCTATGAGCCTTTGAAGAAGTGAATGTATTTCGGATTGTTTAAACTGAATTATCCATTCTCTATCGGTTCCAAGAGATTCCGTCCACTCCCTATAGTTATAGAGCTCTATTACAGTTATTCTAGGCAAATAAACCACGCTAATCTATGACTATAGTTTCACCTGAGTAAGTTGATTGCTCTAGTGTTGAGAGTCTTTTAGCCATTTTAACTACCGCTTCAATAGCTCTCCTAGCGTAATCATCTATCCTCTCGAGAGCTTGAGCTCTTGAAGCCCCTGGACCTATTACTCCTAAGCTTACGGGCTTTCCATACTCCACCATAAGATCCATAAGTTTTCTCCCAACATTGTGTGCAACAACTTCATCGTGCTTAGTCTCTCCTTGTATAACGGCTCCTAGGGCAACAACTCCATCAACTTCCTTCTTCCTTTCAAGAATGCTCTTTACTGCTAAGGGTATTTCATAGCTTCCAGGCACTTTGACTACGTACATTATTTCAGCTCCAAGAAACTTCGCGTGGTTTATTGCACGTTGTAGCATGAGGTATGTTATGTCGTAATTAAATTCAGCTACTACTATTGCTATTCGGAAAGCCATACAGACTCACCTCACTCCATTATTGAACCTACGTCTGGGTACCCCTGTCTAAGTCCTTTTCCTGCATACTTAGTTAAAGCCTCTTTTCCTCCCTTCATAAGCCTCACTAAGTTTAGCGCATGTTTTCTAGCTCTATCTACTGCTATCTTATAGAGCTCAGATGGCTTTTCAGCTTCGTCTTCATGTACTGTGACGTCTATTATGTGCTTTCCAGTCATTAATTGAAGCATTATTAACCCTATGCTTAAAGCTATGTAACTGTACTTGTCTACAAGCTTTGACCCAACCCAGCCAAACGTTATTACTGCATCACATCCTTCTTCAATTAGTAAGTTTCTAGCTGCTACTGGAATATCCTTTATTCCAGGCACTGTATATCTAATGAGGACTGCTTCAGGCATGTTCTCCCTTATAACCTCCATGGCTTCCTTAGCCATATCTACTCGTGCAAAAGTAGTGTCAACTATGCCTACTTTAATCATTTATTAAATCCCTCCTTTCAGCTTCAGAAACTATATCTGATCCATCTATGAAGAGGAGTTTATAGTTCTCTGCGTACTTCCTGGCTTCTTCATAAGATAAGGCTGTGCCGTCGCCCAGCATTTCCGCTATAACCATGCTGGGCACTACTCCTGCAATTATTGCTAGAGCTGTAGCAAGTTCTGTGTGTCCTTTCCTTAATTTAAGTCCTCTGCTTGTAAGTATAGGCACATGCCCTGGCGCATAGAACTCTGTTAGAAATATCCTTCTAGCTTCCTCTAACGATCCCTTATATACGTTGCATGCAACTACGTGGAGCCTCCTAATAGTTATGGCTCTATCTCGATCAGTTATACCAGTCTTTGTCTCAACATGGTTAACCCATAAATTAAAAGCAGGTGGATCGCCGTATCCAGGTTTTTTTGAGCCTAAAACTCTATAGACATCCTTATGGCTCATAGTAAAGAGCTCATTAATGAACTCTATTCCAAGAGATTCCCTAAATAGTCTTCCTGAGACATAGCATATAAGGCCTCCAGCATCCTTCCTTAACTTAGTCACTTTAGATTCATCAATTAAGCCGGCATAGAAGACCATGTCTGTCTCTGCTTCACGTCCAAGGGAATCAAATACTAATATGGGCTCTCCACTGAGTAAAGCGCTTCTTATTCTTAATAAATTCATGTTAGACCCCATGCTGCTATACAGCTTAATTAATAATGCAGGGATATATTTACATTCTTCAGCATATTAGTCGCTGTGAAATGCTTTACTTCAAAAGAATTATAGAATTGCGCGTACTTAGTTAATTCTACTCACTTACCAGCTATAGACACTTCTCTGAACGCTATTCCTGGTGAATATACATTGAAGTAATTTTCTACGTCTCTAGTAATAAGTAAATATTGCTCCTTAAGTAAAGAGTATACATTACCTGCTAATACAGCTCCTTTTACTCCATACAATACCCTTCCATTTTCAACAAGATCAGCATTAGTTATCGTTGCGTTAATCAGTCCACTAATGGGGTTAGAAAGCCATTCACCTATGGTCCCATAGACTACTATTACTCTACCTAGGTCACTTATAGCGCTATCTAAGTCACAGCGACCTGGTTCTATCAGCAAGTTAGTTATTGAAGGTCTGGGAATAGATGAAGGACTTCTCCTAAGTCCATTGCCTGTGGATTCCCTGGACTCCAATTGAGCAGTGTAGTTATCGTACAAATAGGTCTCTAAAACGCCTTTTCTAAAAACATTCTTCCTTTTTGTCGGCACTCCTTCATCATCAAATGCTTGTGAAGAGTAGAGACCATTAATACATCCATCATCAATTACGTTTATCTCATTGTTTAAAACTTCTTTGCCAACTTTACTGACTAAAGGACTCCTATTCTTCTGGACATTATCTGCGTAAAGAGCTGGAGCAAGAACTGAAGCAACTATTGAGCCAAAGACTTTTGGGGTTAAAACAATATTATATGTTCCCGTCTCAATAGCTTTAGCCCTTAAGCCGGCGAGAGCTCTCTCAGCAGCTTTCTTAACTATGGATTCATAGCTAAAGTCTTCTAGCGTTGTTGAAGCATGAAATTCTGTAAACCCTGATTCACTGCCACCTTCAAATGCCTTTATTTCAACATAGTATAGGAACTTCGTTGAATCATCTGAGATGGCTTCTGCATAGCTATTCACTATTACACGCCTCGCTTTAACGTATTTAAAACCTGCACTAACTAAGGAAGCTCTTGAATCAAGTTCTCTAGGTATTTTAGCCGATTCGGTAAGGACTTGCTTAGACCATTCGATATCGGGGTTAGCTATCCTCTCATCAAATATCTTTCCAACAGGTGCTTTACCTATACTCTTAGGCAGGCTCCTCCAATTAGGATCCTCAGGGCTTGCTTTAGCAATCTTTATGCCTGACTCAGCAAGCTCCATTATATCGCTAAGAGAACTTATTGTGCCTCCAACAACTGTAACTCTCTTTCCTAAAACTATTCTTAACCCCACCAAAATAGTTCTCCCACTCCTAACGACATCTACTTCTCCCTTAACGTACTTTAAGTCTGTTGAGCAAGTTTCAGTGACGTATACTTCAGCTTCGCTTACTCCACTGGAGTTAAGTATTCCCATTGCTCTTTCAGCTAACTCAATTAACTCTAACACTCTCTACTCTCCCCCAACAATTATCTTGCGTACTTTAATGTGGGGGCCTCCGTCTCCTACTCTAACCAATTGGCCTTCTTTTCCACAGCCTCCGAATACACTAGTCCTTATCTTTAAGTCTTTTGCAACTGCATCCACGTTCTTTAATACGTCGAGTATATTGCCACTAACTACTACTCCTCTAACTAATTCAATTAATTCGCCTCTCCTTAAGATATATGAGGGACCTACGTGAAATGTGAAGGTTCCCATAGATGGATCTACTTGCCCCCCCATAGCTCCTCGTCCACGTAAATATATTCCATAGTCTACGTCTTCAAATAGCTCTTCCAAGCTGAAATCCCCTGGCTCCATATAGAAGTTCGTTTGTCTAACTATTGGATCGTAAGTGAAGTTCATGGCTCTAGCGTTACCTGTAAGCTCACTGTTTAAAAAAGTTGCCACTATTCTGCTCGTCAAATACTTTTTTAAAACTCCATTCTCCACTACTATAGTCTTCTTCTTGGGAGTGCACTCATCATCAAATGGAACAGGGTATCCTCCATCCACTAGCCCTTCATCAACTATAGTTACCTGCTCACTACCTATTTTTTCGCCAAGTCTTCCGGAGAGAATTGATGAGCCTGAGCGAACTAAGTCGCCTTCACTGGCGTGTCCAAATGCTTCATGTATAAATAGGCCTATTACTTCGTTGTCAAGTACGGCGACGTAGGTTCCCGGCGAAGGAGTTTTAGCCTTAGAAGCTTCCACAGCTAACTTGCTTAGCTCACTTATAAAGCCCTCCCAATCATATTTCTCTATATGCTCATAGCCTCCTATAAATGATTCAGAATCATATACTCTCTCACTTGAAATACCTACTTTTCCAACAGCCATGTGAGATATGCCTACTCCTGTAATACTGCTTTCAGCTAATCCTCCATCACTAGAAGCAACTAACTTATGATCTATTTCAATACCCATGTTAGTTATGCCTGATGCTATTTCTGCACGACTCAGGCTTAACTTATTTAAATCCATTAATAATTTGATCTTTTCATTTGGATCAATGGATAACGGATCCTTTTTTACAGGAGTTTTAAAATATATCTTCTTAGCTTCCCCCTCAAACACTACATTCAGATTCTTAGAGCTTGCTGCTCGTGCTATAGATATGGATCGTTCAATAGTTTTATCAATAGATTCCCATCTTAGATCAGATGTATAAGCATAGCCTCTCCCACTACTCGTATACACTTCTACCCCCATTCCTTTAGCTACTGTGTAGCTGTATTGCCGTAAGAAACCATTATCTATAGTTATGAGTTCATATTTATTTGCATGAAATCTAACTACAGCAAATAGTGCCCCTAAGTTAAGCGCTCTATTCAATGCCTTTTCCGCGAGTTCACGCCCAAACTCCATATATCGCTCACTAAGTTACTTCTTTAAGCAGGAGTATTAATAGATATTGAAAGCGCAGTAGCTTGAAATTAGTAAATAATTATGAAGCTCCAATTCTTAGCGCCATACCTTTAGCTTTAATGAGGAGATCATAGAGATCATTGAGATTGGGAGCACACTTAGCGCTATGTGCTTCCAGCACTAGGTATATCTGTAATACATCGTCTACTTCACAATAATCAATAGATATAGCTCCTCCACAGTCTTCAACTTCATTCACTATGGCATTATACTCTTCGCTTCTATTCACATCTTCAATCACGGCATCTAACGCACTTTTAATATCAATGTACTTCTCTCCAAGTTCTTGTTCAGAACCAACATTAATTGAGCAAATTAACCTTATTGAGCCATCCCTCCTCAAGTCTATTCTAAAAGAAGCTGTAGATCGATCCTTTTTCTCCAATAGTGCTACTATCCCTATTTCACTGATGTCGCTAAGCCACTCCACTCCAATAATTCTTAAACCTACGCCTGTTCCACCTATTTTAGTGAAAAATTCATCAATCTTTCCATAAAGGCCTACCCCAGTTGCAATCACACTATTGAGGATTCTTTTAAAAGCTTCACTTAACGGTATTTCTTCATCCTTAGCCATAGATACTGCTCTATCCCTATACCTAGGTGAGTTGAGTACGTATAGTGAGTTGACTCCAAGTTCTAAAGCTATTTCACTAACTTCATCTACTCCTACACCAATTATCCTAGAGAGTTCGGAGACTTTTTCGAAAAGGCCCTTATTCTTCAAGTACGTAACTATTTCACTCACTCCACCTCCCCCTACTACTCTGTATTTTAAAAGAAGGTAATTAATTGAGCGATGACATCTCGCAACTACTTAAGAGTCTTATGCATTAATGCTAGTTGCTTCGAGGAAGTATTTAAGAGCCCGGTTAGAGCTTAATATAGACTCAGGTGTGCAATGAAGACTACTCCCGACTCTGAAGCAGTGATTGAAAGGCATTTGACTGAGCACCTCATTAAGAGGCATTAAACATGAAGCGCCACTTAAGCTCTGTGTCTAAGTTATTAACTAAGCGAGGACACGTTATCTATAAAAGAAGTGATGTAGAGAGAACACATTTTATTAAAGCATTAAAGTACGTATCAGTGCACTTCATTATCAGAGACGTCAATGTAGCAATAAAAATTAAACTCTATCAATCAAATACTTCAAGAATGTACCTATATATGGAAATAAGCAAAAGAGTACTCTATGAAATAGCCCGTAAGTTAAAGAGCAGACGTTCTTCAATTACAGTAAGTAAAGATTGCTTAATTAAAGCTATTTACACAAGCAGTGTCGTGAAAACTTTAAGATACGCAATTAATTCCATAGAATTTAAAGGTGGCTGAATTGGAGTGGCTTGAGCTAAGTTATGAAGACTACAAAATTATTGATTCCTACAACGAACTTTCAATGAAGTTAAAAAATATTGCAGAGATCCTTAGGGAACTGAGGATTTCGCGCACTTCATTTTATAGAAAGCTTAGGAACTTAAGTAAGTACTTTAAGAAGGTAGTTGATATAGATCTAAATGCCATAGGCGTTTCACCAATATACGTGATAGCTGAAGCCAAGGCTTACAAGTACTTAAAGCTAGACAGTTATCCGATGACGCGGCTAATAGACAGCTACCTATCTATATGCAATGAATCGTACTCAATTCTATCATACATAACTACTTCTAAGAGGAGTGAACACTTAGTTGAATTATTTGAGGAGAAGGCTGGTAATGGAATAGCTGTAGAAGCTATACAGCTAACTAACTGCATTAAGCCCATAGTGTTCCTTAATAATTGGAGCACATTTATTCCAAGCTCGTTAAGCGTTGAAAAGCCATCGGAGCTTGATCAATATGACCTAGCTATAATAGCACACCTTATTCGAGGAGCACCAAGTCTTTCAACAATAGCTCTTAGAGAAAGTATGTCGCTTTCAACTACATACTACCACTACTGGGCTCACATTAAAAGTCACGTTAGAGCAAAAGCTATGGTTCCACGCACTAGGACTAACGTAATTGTTGAAGCACTCATAACTGATAGAGACTACTCAGTTAACGACTTAGTAAAGGACTTAGCATTCCGTGAAGCAATAGTAAAGAAAGCGTGCTTTACCACTCATCATCCAGTAGAAGTAGTGTTAGAAGTTTGGACGAATAGTGTGGATAAACTCATAGCTTCTCTAATTAAGATAAACAATAGGAAGGTTATTAGTGGAGTAAAGCTATACCCAGTTCTGCAAATAAAGTAACCCTGGTATAAAAGCATGAATTATGCACTTAACTTAAATATATTGCCTAGGAAGGAGGCTGGAATCTCCATAGACCAGGAGTTAGCTAAGAAAATAACGCTTTTGCCGCAAATAATTGCACTATCCAGAGTTAAACTTGAGTACAGTGGTTTGCCAATGTTCTTAAGGGATCCAGCGGGGTACGTCATTAAACTGGGCTGTGGTGAGTACACATGGCATGCTATATCAGTACAAGACATAGGGATCGCGTGGAAGCCTTACGTAGACTTCAGGAAAATCCGCGATCTCTTAATAAACATAGGCTTGGTGAAGGAGGGAGGAGGAGATGTTTTAACAAACCCTATTCCAGCTGAAGGCGTTATCCCCTTTGACTGCGGAATAGTTAAGCTAAAGCCTTTTTCAGCAAAGACCGTAACTAAATGTGTAGAAAGGGAATTCATACAAGGCGAGATCTTTGTAAGTGGATTTAAGTTAAAATTAATTAACAATGGGCTATCCATCTATAACGTAGGCATAGACTTTACTAGTGACGTTGGGGCATCAGTAAAGAGAATTACAGCTATTGACGATAGCCTAAAGATCTGCATGAGTGATGGATCTGAAACTATGTTATCTACTATATACCCAGTCATGTACTTTGATTTAGTGAGTGACTATAGCTTCCACACTAGATGGCTCAATGCTATCATTAATGCTCTAACTCCATACTTCATTGCTTCAACGCATTTAGATCTGGATGAGGAACGTTGCTTAACCAACGCTCTCCTAGTATTAAAGAATACTCTATCAATAGGCATAGTGAATGTTGACATGAAAAGGATATGCTTGTATAAGGGGCGGATAACTCTTCCGCCGGGCAGGTACTTTATAACGTATTCAATTGGGCAAGCTCTCGACGTATTAAATAATGCATTGCTCTTACTATCCTCTGAAGGAGCTTTACTTAGAAGTTGCTCTAAGGTGATGGACTTTGAGGAATTATTCACGCTATTCCCAAAGTCTATTCTCATAGGAGACTACATTATAAGTGAAGACTACTTAGGAATGGTGCTCTTTAATCCAAGTAATTTAGCGTTAAAGACGACACTAACATCCTTCTTCAAGTTTGAGAAAGCAGTGGCTTATACCGCTAAAAACAATGAAGGAGTCTCACTGAGGCTTGAGAAGCCAAACATTGTTTCACTAACAATACTGCCTAGGAACATTGTAGTACTTGAAGTTTCTTTTAGAAGCCTTGGCCTGGAAGTAATAAAGTATAGGAGTGCGTGGAGAAAGGCGGGTAAAGGTGGGCTTAGAGAACTTACTGAGTGAAGTAAGTAGTATAGCTGGAAGAAAAAAAGATCTTGAGGAATTAGTTAGGGACTTTCAATTAGCGAATAGCAAAGACTATGATTGCTTAAGGTACGTACATCACCAAGTAATAGAAGTTAAGAGAGGTGAGAGAGATCTGTTAGTGATAGGTGATATTCACGGCGATATAAGCACCTTGTATGCTGTGTTTAAAAGAGAGAGCGTTATCGAGCATTTAAAGAACGATGAATTAATAGTAGTTTTTTTAGGCGATTACATTGACCGCGGGAGGAGGCAGCTATTAGCTTTAACGCTAGCTTATTACCTAAAGGTGCATTATCCAAGTAGCGTTGTAACACTAAGGGGAAACCACGAACCTCACCCCTATTTAATTCCTTACCCTCACGACTTCCCTTATGAACTGAAATCGTCCTTTGGTTTAAAGTGGAGGGAAATATATGAGTTATTCCTAAGATCCTTTCAAAAACTCCCACTAATAGCTATTTCTCCACTAGAACTAGCGTTACTCCATGGAGGAATACCGAGAACTGTTCTTCACGTAGACAACGTATTTGATGCTCTAGGCCTAAGTCTCCCTCAAGTAGATGATTTAGCTGTTGAAGACATTTTATGGAGCGATCCAATAGAAGGGATCTCAAATTACATTGATTCAATAAGGGGAGCAGGTATAATGTTTGGAGAAGAACTCACTAAAAAATTCATTGAGGTAACTGGAGTAAAAGCAATAATTAGAAGTCATGAAGTAGTGGATGGGTATAGAATCAATCACGCAGGTAAAGTACTAACTATATTTTCAGCTAAAGAAACATACGGCTTACGTAAAGCTTCATACGTAAAATTAAGTAAGGGATTTGAATACAGAAAGTTAAGCGATTACGTTTTCTTTGCCTAATGTAGTGACGACATGCTTTATCCATAGGACAAGATATCATGAAGTGGGGCTAATTATGCAAACGGAAACACCAGGCAGCAGACGTCATTAGCGAGGAAGCGTTTAACGTCAACTAACTTAAATACCTCTATACGTTTATCAGTGTAGTGAGTAAAGTTATTGATGTGGAGCGTGGTCAAGTGAGAAAAGAAGTTAATGTAGTTCAAAAACTTATGGATATAACTGACAACTATGTAGGAGAGCTTATAGAAGAAGTTGTTGAGCGGTATTACTCTGTAGAAGTAGAGCTTAGTGAAGAGTATGGCAGGCTTTTAAAGTTCATAAGTAGGGAGTTGGCCAGAGGCCTCTTTGATCATAAGCCATCACCTGAAGAATATGAAGAGCTGTTGGCTAAGTATAAGCACCCCAAGTACGAATCTATGCTAATTAATGTCATTAGTTACTTAATAAGCGTGTACATTAGAAGGCGGAAGAGATCTCTTATAAAATAAGCTAAGTCTTCATAGAGTAAGCTAAGGGAAGGCTTTATATGGTTAAGAATGATGAGACAAATAAGAAAAGTAAGTCTAAAGGAAGGAGCTCTGTAAGAAGGGTTAATAGAGATATAGTTGGAGAACTTTTAGCACAGTATTTTGATGAAGTAAGTGAAGCCCTTGGATTAAAAGATTTAGTGAGTAATGAGGATTTCCAAAGAGAGATTGTGAGAGAAGTTCTAGAACTAATAGTACATTCAACTACGTCTAAGCCTTCTATAGACGTGTTATTGAGAAGAATCGAATCAAATAGGAAGAGTATAAATAAACTCATTTCAACTAAAATTCTTGAAAGCACTAGTAAATTTACAGCAGAGCAGCTGAACTTTATAATAAGCTATGGAGAGGAGGCAGTAATTCCATTCATTAGCGAAATATATAAAGAGTTAATTAAAAGCGGTAGAATCGAATTAATAGATGCATTAAAGTACGTTTGGGAGAAGTATGGTAGGCCTACCTTAGTGCAGTGCCCGAAGTGCGGCTTTAGATCCGTAATGCCTGACTACTCCTGCACTATATGTGGTTATAGTGTTACGGAAAACTATGTAAGAGAACAACTGTCATTCAGTGCCTTATTCGAGGATTATGTAAGGACAGCAAGCATAGCTGAGCTTAGAGAAGTACTTGACGCAGGCTTCGTCATTGTTAGTGAAAGCGGTTTATACAGCCCAAGGAGTAAAGCCGTTAGTTCTCTAAAAACTTTCTATCCAATATACTTAGTTGGAAAGGAGATCTCCTTTATAATTTCTGAGATGAGTTCTAGAGAGCAAGAAATATAGACTTGAAAACATAGACTCTTATAAGAGGAGCGAAACATAATGTATGAAGTAACTAGCGTTGATGAAGTTGAGAGGGCTCTGAGGACCTATAGAGTAGTTATGGTTGAATACTATAATCCTAAGCTAAAGGAAAGCATTGAATTCACTGAAGCATTAAAAATAGTGGAAAAAACCCTGGATCCGTCGATACTAATTATGAGGGTATCTGCAGTAAACCACCCAGAGCTCTTAGGAGATGTAAAGGCTATTCCGTGTTTAAAGGTATTCTTAGATGGAAAGCTCGTTCTAGAGCAGATGGGTGGATTTGGGAAGAGGGATTTTGATGCAATGATCTTGAGGAGAACAATTAGAGATATTCTTAAGAATCACAACGTATTTCTAAAGATCTAATTTCACAAGATCTTGACAATTAATTAACATATAAATTTATATAGAACCGGCTTCATGTTAACTATTGAAAGCTTTACAGAGGGAGTGTATTATGGCTCTCTATGGAATACCTGTACTAGTGTTAAAGGAGGGCACTCAGAGAACTACTGGCAGAGATGCCCTGAGAGCTAATATAATGGCTGCAAGAGTATTAGCTGAAGTCCTTAAGTCAAGCCTTGGGCCAAGGGGCTTAGATAAAATGCTTGTTGATAGTTTTGGCGACATAACTGTAACTAACGATGGAGCAGCCATAGTTAAGGAAATGGAGGTTCAGCATCCAGCAGCTAAGCTGTTAGTAGAAGTTGCTAAAGCGCAAGACGCTGAAGTAGGTGATGGAACTACTAGCGCCGTTGTTCTTGCTGGAACTCTATTAGCTAAATCTGAAGAACTCCTCGATCAAAACATACACCCAACTTTAATTATTGAAGGCTACACTAGAGCTATGCAAAAGGCCCTTGAAGTCCTAAGTGAAATAGCTGAACAAGTCAATCCAGAGGATAGAAGCACTCTCAGAAAGATTGTTGATACAGCTATAGCTAGCAAGTACATAGGCAGTGGAGTAGTAAAGGATAAGCTTGCGAATATAGCTATAGATGCTGTACTAGCTATAGCTGAAAAAGATCCAAGTGGTAAGTACAACGTTAGACTCGATGACGTGAAGATAGAGAAGAAGAAGGGTGGAAGCGTCTTAGACACTCAGTTAATTTACGGCATTGTTCTTGATAAGGAAGTAGTTCATCCAGGTATGCCTAGGAGAGTTGAGAAAGCAAGAATAGCACTACTAGATGCACCACTAGAAGTAGAAAAACCAGAGATATCTGCTAAAATAAACATTACTTCACCTGATGCAATTAAGAAG
Source organism: Desulfurococcaceae archaeon (assembly GCA_038879595.1). Classification (GTDB taxonomy): domain Archaea; phylum Thermoproteota; class Thermoprotei_A; order Sulfolobales; family Desulfurococcaceae; genus JANXDZ01. The sequence continues at coordinate 56,252 of JAVZTI010000001.1, forward strand.
TTCTTAGACGAAGAAGCACAACTGCTTAAGGATATGGTTGATAGGATTGCTAGTGTTGGTGCTAATGTAGTTATATGCCAGAAGGGCATTGATGAAGTAGCACAACACTTCCTAGCTAAAAAAGGAATACTAGCAGTAAGAAGAGTAAAGAGAAGCGACATGGAGAAACTAGAAAGAGCAACAGGAGGAAGAATAGTTTCAAGCGTCCGTGATTTAACTGAAAACGACTTAGGTTACGCTGAATTAGTTGAAGAAAGAAAAGTGGGTAACGATAAAATGGTGTTTGTAGAAGGATGCAAGAATCCTAAGTCGGTGACTATATTAGTGAGAGGAGCTAATGACATGGTTGTAGATGAAGTGGAGAGAAGCCTTAACGATGCATTAAATGTCCTAAGGAATGTACTCAAGGAGCCTAAAGTCACTGCAGGCGGAGGAGCTCCAGAAGTAGAAGTGTCACTAAAGTTACGTGAGTATGCTGAGAAAATAGGTGGAAAGGTACAGCTAGCCATTGAAAAGTTCGCTGAAGCACTTGAAGAAATACCTTCAGTGCTAGCTGAGACCAGCGGCCAAGACCCTCTAGAGACCTTGATGAAGTTAAGGCAACTGCATAGCGGAGGCTCAATAAGAGCTGGCATAAACGTTCTTGAAGGGAAAGTTGAGGAAGACATGTTTAACATAAATGTTCTAGAGCCAGTATTAGTGAAGAAACAAATAGTGAAGAGTGCAACTGAAGCAGCAATTACAATACTCAAGATCGATGATATAATAGCTGCAAGTCCCTTAAAGAAAGAAAAGGAGAAGGAAAAGGAGAAAAAAGAGAAGGAAGAAGAAACTCCTGGAAAGTTTGAATTTTAAAGCACACTAATTAGTTGACGTAAAGTCTTAAAAATAATTTTTTATACTCACCCTTTGTACACTAGAGGAGGCTATGGATTAGGTGCTATTATGAGTAAAGTAGTTGAAGCTGTATTGAGGAGACTCACTAAATATGAAATCGCACGAATAGTTGGAGCTAGAGCTCTTCAACTAAGTTTTGGAGCTCCTCCTTTAATAGATTTATCTAAGTTAAATATAAAAAAGGATCCAGTAACTATAGCACTAATTGAGCTATATGAAGGCGTTTTACCTATAACTATTTGTAGGGTGTTACCTAGTGGAAGGAGGGAGTGTAAGCCCGTTGGAGAGCTCGTGCCGGAATCTAGGGAATTTATTAGAAGAACTCTTGAAAGCTGGGGTATCCATTCTTAAAGCAGAAGAACGCGTTATTTCAGCTAAACCAGTGCTAGATCTATATGTAAGTGGACCTATAAGTGATGGACTTTTTGAAGCGCTTTATATAAGGAGCCGTAAGAGTGGATTAATGATATTTCAACTAAAATACGATGATACGTATATCATTAGAGCAACATGTGTTGAGGAGCCAAAGGAGAGAAGGACTCTGCAAATAGCTCTAGCTTCAGTAGCTCTCATAACAGTGTTCCTAACTATGTATGGCTACACTCAAGAATACTACAGAGTTCTTAGAATACCTATTTCTATGACTACGTTAGTAGGGTTCTCAATGGCGTTTACTGCCATATTTATGGCTACGCTTTTAATTCATGAAGTAGGTCACTTACTTATAGCTAGGAGTTACTTAGTGCCTGTAACCGGTCCATACATTATTCCAGCACCCCCCATTCAACTAGGGTTTATAGGTACTTTTGGAGCAGTGATATTTATGAAGGGCTTGCCTCCAAGTAGGAAATCACAAGCACTCTTAGGGTTAATGGGTCCCTTAATGGGATTTATAGCAGCGTTATGCATGGGATTTCTGGGAGTGAGCTTATCAAACTACATATCTATTGATGAAGCTAGAGAGCTTGTAAGTTCTGGGGAAGCTTCGCCAATAATGTTCTACCCGCTCGCCATATCAATTCTTGAGTCCCTTAAAGGCATTAGCGAAGAATACGTAATTGTATACCATCCTTTGGCTTTCTTCTCTCTAATAATGTTCGTAATAACTTTCCTTAATTTAATGCCAGTAGGACAACTCGATGGAGGTCATGTAATTAGGGCATTTGTAGATTCAAGGACTTATAGAGTCATAGAACACTTAACTCTATTAGCGCTCTTTACAGTTGGCCTTACATTCCTTTTAAATGGACGCTATGGTGGTATAACTTATGTTTCACTATCATTCATACTGCTGTTACTAAAGGCTATAACAGGGTTTAAACCCCATCCAGGGCCAGCTAACGCTGCTTCATTAATAAAGGCTAAACATCTAGCAATCTTATTGGCTTATGGAGTCCTACTTGCATTAACTGTTCCAATACCCATATGAAATTTTATCAAAAGCTCTTAAATTTCCCTAGCTCTAAAGCTATTTTTAATTAAATTCCTCCTGAAAACATTTTATAAACTTTTGTGCAGCTTCCTCTATTAATGAAGAGGCTTAAGTGAAAGTTTATTAAAAACATGCGTGAGGCTTAGTGAAGCAGTGAAGCGTGAAAAAGCTTATGGGAAAACTATTGAGAACCCAGGGTTAAGTAACGCTTTAAGTGAAGGCAGTGCTAATAACGAACAATCATTCAAGAGTATATGGGATCTTGATGGTAAGGTAGTAGTCATAGCTGAAAAACCTAAGGCAGCTAGAAAAATAGTTGAAGCAGTTTTTCAAGAATATAAGCCAAGAGTGCTTAGATACAAAGGGATCCCATACTGGGTTATAAATACTAAGTGGAGTGAAATAACTGTTGTATCTGCTGCAGGGCATCTCTACGGCATTACTACTACGGATAAAGGCTACCCTACATTTAACTATACCTGGCAACCTATACATATTGTTGAGAAAGGAGCTGAGTACGCTAAAAACTACATAACTCTCATAGATAAAGTATGTAAAGGCGCTAATCACTACGTTAATGCATGCGACTATGACATTGAGGGATCAGTTATAGGCTACTTGATCATAAAGAACCACGGGGACGTAAATAGATCCCTTAGAGCCAAGTTCTCTAGCCTTACGCCACGTGAGCTTAGAAACGCGTTTTCTAAGTTAATGCCCTTAGACAAGGAGATGATTGAAGCAGGTCTATGCAGACATGAGCTAGACTGGATATGGGGAATTAACGTTAGTAGAGCTCTTATGAATTCTTTAATGGAGAGCGCTGGGAGAAGCATGACTCTAAGCGCTGGGAGAGTTCAAACTCCAACACTTAAATATGTTGTAGACAAAGTGACTTCCAGAAATCTATTTATCCCCATTCCACAGTACTCCATTTCAGTTACTGTAAGGATAGGGGGCTCTAATTACAGTCTTGAATACTGCGGTAGATCTATTGAAAGTAGAGAGGAGGCTGACAGCATCGCTAAAGCCATAAAAACTGTAAATAAACTCACAGTAGTGGATTATAAGGAGGAAGTCCGAAGCATCCCCACCCCTCCCCCATTTAACTTAAGTGATTTACAAAGTGAGGCTGCTAGAGTATATGGACTCAGTCCACTCACTACTCAAAAAGTTGCTGAAGCACTATATCTCGATGCTTTAATAAGTTATCCAAGAACTAACAGTCAGAAGCTGCCGAAGGATCTTAATTACGAAGAGATCCTTAAAAGCATATCCAGCATTCCACAGTACAGAGGCCTAGTTAACAAGCTTTTCTCAGAAGTCAAAGGAGTTCTAAAGCCTGTTGAAGGAGCTAAAGATGATCCTGCTCATCCAGCCATATATCCAACTGGCGTTGCTCCAGTTGGTTTAAACAAGATCAGCCTGAAAGTATATGACTTAATTACTAAAAGGTTTATTGCATCATTCGCTCCATCTGGGAAGGTTTTGCGTAAAACCATAGTCCTAAGCTCCTCAAGACGTGATGAAGGGGATTTATTTAAGCTCGCAGGACAAGAGATCATTTATGAAGGTTGGTTGAAGTATTATCCATTCAGCATGCCTAAAGAGTTCCCAATTCCTAGAGTTAGCGTTGGCGAGTTATTGGAGGTTGTCTCAGTTAAAGTGGATAGAAAGTTCTCTAAGCCTCCAGAGCTTCCATCAAAGATCAAGGTTCTTAAATGGATGGAGAGTGTAAGTATTGGAACAGAATCTACTAGAGCAAGGATAATAGAGACTCTTTTCGCTAGAAAGTACGTTGTTGGAGATTCGAGAGGAATAAATGCTACAGATCTTGGAATAGCAGTAGTTGAAATACTAAGTGATTACTTTAGTGAATTAACTGAAGTTTCTTTGACAAGGAGTTTTGAGAAGAAACTAGAAGCCATTAAAAGAGGTCTGGCTTCAAGAAACCAAGTAGTATCTGAAGCGAGAGAAATTTTAGTCAACTTACTGAATAAATTTACTGAGAAAAAGACTGAGATAGGCATTAGCTTAGCTAAGGCTACTGGATTGTTAAAGCCTAAGGCTAAATGCATAGCCTGTCATAGAGAAGCATTTAATGAAAACCTATGTAAATACCACTACTTAGCTCTCCAGGAGCTTTGGAGAACGTATCATGAGTGGCAGCGTAGAGAGGGCGTAAGTACTGAGGAATACCTTAATGACATAAGTAAACTGAAGAGTGCTGGAAGGTGGGTGAAGGAGCTCATTGAGGTCTTATACATTGGGCGAAGTAGAGGAAGCAAGTTCTCCATTCAATAAACGATCGTAAAGTTTATAAATCTATTCTAAAACACTATGGTTAAACTTGAGGTACTCAACGTTTACTTAAGTAGGAGGCTTAAGGTTTGTAGAATCTATGGTGAAATAGTCGTATGTTGGCAAGGTGGAGGCTAAAGAATTCGCTAAATAAGAGCTTTAAAGGTATTAGGGATGACTATTAACGTTATATTCAAGGGACTCTGCCCTAACTGTAGCAGGGATGTATCGAGCAATAGGTTGGAGAAGGCACTACCTTGCACTAAGTGTCTCCCTTCTCCAATGAATAGAGCGTTTAAGATCAATGGGTATTTGCGTAAAGTTAAGAATATTGAATTAAAGGTTAAAGAAGTAGATGAATTGTTTAAAAAAGCTATAGGCTCAAGGATGTGGGGTCTGCAGAGGCTGTGGGCTAGAAGATTCTTTAACAATGAAAGCTTTGCAATGATTGCGCCTACGGGCAGTGGAAAGACAACTATGCAAGTAGTACTAGCTATATATGCTGCCCTTAATGGCAGAAGATCACTGATCCTCGTTCCTACAAGCCTATTGGCTAGCCACGTGCATCAGAAAACAATTGATCTAGGGAATAAACTTGGGCTTAACGATATAAAGGTTATTGCATACCATAGTTTGCTTAGTGAAAGAGAGAAAAGTAATGCTATTGAGAAAGCTGCAAATGCTTCAATAATAATTACAACGCCTGTCTCATTAATGAAGAGGCCTGAGCTGCAACAATCCATCGACATAGCATTTATAGATGACGTCGATAGCTTTCTTAGAAGAAGTAAAAGTATTGATATAGTACTGAAAATGCTTGGAATTACCGAAGAAGAGTGGAGAACTGCTGAAGAAATACATAAGCTTGAGGGAGAAGCGAGAAAAGTAGCTGCTGAAAATCCAAGTGAAGCGAGAAGGCTTATTAAGGATGCGCAAAGGCTTAGGGATGATTTAAAGAGAAGAGTTAGAGGTATGATCATTGTTAGTGGAGCTACACAGACTGCTAAGAGGACTAAGAGAGTACAGTTACTAAACACTCTGTATGGATTCAGCGTTGGAGGTAAAGTAGAAGTAGGCAGAAACATCGTTGATATGTACATTAAGCCTTCTCCTCAACGCTTTGAGGAAGCATTAGAGGCTGTGGTTAGAAGGCTGGGTACAGGAGGACTAATATATGTCCCTATGGATAAAGGAGTTGAATACGTGGAGAAAATAGCTGAGTTCCTCAAGAGCAGGGGGCTTAAAGTTGAAGCTTACTTAGGGGCTAGGAAGAGAGTGTTTGAGAAGTTTGTTTCAAGTGAAATAGATGCATTGATAGGAATAGCATCGTATAGAAGTCCTCTCACTAGAGGAATAGATTTACCTGAGAGAGTTAGGTACGCTGTGTTCGCTGGAGTTCCTAAATTCATGCTGAGGATAAGCGTGGATGAATTTCACCCTGGGAGATGGCTTATACTGCTTAACGAAGTAAGAGACGTCATATATAATAAGTACCCTTCGGAGTTCAATAAAGTCCTCGGAGGCCTCATAAAGATAAGGCTAGCTAGCAGGGATGTTTTAGAAGCTGTTCGCAGTGCATTAAAAACAGGTGAAGAATTAACGGGGTATCGAGAACTTGTTAGAAGAATTGCTTGTGAATCACTTGAATTTATTAATAAAGTTCTCAAAGATCCTGAAGTTGTAGATAAATTGACTAAGAGTAAAACTATTACATTTGGCGGTAAGGAAGGCGAATACTACTTTATTATACCTGATGCAACAGCCTACATTCAGGCTAGCGGTAGAACTTCAAGGTTGTATGTTGGGGGCTTAACCAAGGGCTTAAGTATACTTATAATTGATGATGAAAAGGCGTTTAACGCATTGTTAAAGGATCTCAAGTTGCTTCTTGAAACTATAGACTTCAGGGAATACGATGAAAACATGCTTAGTAAAGTAATTAAAGAAGTAGACATGGATAGAAGAAGGGTTAAGCTGGCGCTTGAAGGAAAGCTGAGGATCAAGAGAAGGGAACTTATGAAGACAGCACTTTTCATAGTTGAATCGCCTAATAAAGCTAGGACTATAGCAAGGTTTTTCGGTAGACCTACTAGAAGGATCGTTAATGGATTGCAGTCCTATGAAGTCTTGACTGAGGATAGGTTAATGATAGTGACTGCTACAGGTGGACATATACTTGACTTAGTTACAAATGAAGGATTCTTTGGAGTAATTGTTGGAAAATCATCGTTTAAACCAATATATAAGCCTATAAGGAAATGTATTAGGTGCGGTAGAGATACTCCCGAGGATGAATCTTCATGCCCATTCTGTGGTAGTAAAGTATTTGTGGAGGCTAAGCCCATCATAGAGGCCCTAAGACATCTTGCTTCGCAAGTCGATGAAATACTTATTGGAACAGATCCTGATTCTGAGGGAGAGAAGATCGCGTGGGATGTAATGCTCTTGTTAAAGCCGTTAAATAGTAGAATTTACAGAGTTAGATTCCATGAAGTCACCCGTAGAGGTCTTACATTAGCGCTGAAGTCTCTCACTAATGTAGATAGGAATATGGTTGAAGCACAAATTGTTAGGAGAATCGAAGATCGGTGGATAGGCTTTAGCTTAAGTCCCATACTATGGCGTAAGTTTGGATTAAACTATTTATCAGCAGGCAGAGTTCAGACACCTGTCTTAGGATGGATTGTGGAGAGAACTGATAGGCATAAGGAGAGAGCCGACTTAATTACACTTAAGCTAAAGGGCGTCAACGTAACTCTTTTCTTTAAGGCGCCTAGGCATACTGCTAAGGAGATTAAAAGTGTTGGTAGAGTTAATTTAAGGAACGTTAGAAGGGAGGTAGTTGTAGTTCATCCACCTCCGCCTTATACTACTGACTCCATGCTTTCAGATGCTTCTCGAATACTTAAGCTTCCAGCAATGAAAATCATGGATTCTGCACAGAGGCTCTTTGAAGCAGGATTAATAACTTATCACAGAACTGACAGCACGACTGTTAGTGCAATGGGGATTTCTATAGCCAAGGACTATATATCGAGAGTTTATGGAGAGAATTACTTTCACGCTAGAAAGTGGGAGAAGCCTGGCGCTCATGAATGTATAAGGCCTACGAAGCCTCTTGACTCAAAGCAAGTAATGGCTCTTAGAGCAGCAGGACTGCTATCGCTAGCAGTTCCACTTAGACCTGAGGACTATAGATTATACGATCTTGTGTTTAAGAGATTTGTCTCTAGCCAGATGAAGCCATGTATAGTTGAGAAAACTACGTTCACCCTAGATTTTAAGGGCTTTACAAAGGAATTCTCCTTCATAACAAAGGTCATTGATGATGGCTTTAACAAATTGAATAAAGCCTTAAACCCCGTGGACTTAGGGGGTGTAAGTGATGGTGAGTATGAAGTAGAAAGCGTAAAGTCAAGATCTGTGCCAGAGCATCCATTATACACGTATAGCGACTTAGTTGAGTTAATGAGAGATAAGGGTATTGGCAGGCCATCAACCTACGCAAAGATACTTGACATACTTAAGAGGAGGGGGTATGTTGTAGAAGTTGGCAAAAATAAGCTAATAGCTACATTGAGGGGCAAAAGTGTATTTAAGTACCTTAATGAGAAGTTCCATAGCTTAGTAAATGAAGAAAGGACGAGAATCCTCCAGGAGAAGATAGATTTGGTTGAAGCAGGCAAAGAAAAAGCTGAGGAAGTGCTTAAAGCTTTTTACCAAGAGGTAAAGCCATTGACGGTGGTTAAAACTATTTGAAGTTGCCTTTTAAACAGCTCTTATTCCGAAAATCCTTGTAATTTCATAGATTGCAGTAAGGAAATATCGATAAGTGCAGGAGTGGGATTTACGCATAAATTTACTAGAATTATTATTCTCTACAACTTGATAGAAGCAAGTTGAGGAAATGCGGGCTTGCCCGCTTATTAAGTCTATGATCAAATCCCAGAACGTATGCCGTTCTATCGTAGAAGTCTCGTGAGTAAATGGCTAAAAATCACAGCTGCCTTTTCATGATATAACACGTTAGTTAATAAATAGGCCTGTTTATCATCTACAAGGCTCGTAAGGCAGGGACTTATTGACAGCCCGAGGCTGGTCTCCGCGTGTAGGCTTAGCACTGCGGAGACCCCTATAGCAGTTACTGGATGTTATTTGAAGAGAAAGACTAGAGTAAAGGCCTTGATTAATATCATTACCTCAACGAGTCCTACAGTGCTGTCTTGCTGGCTTATTGTTAGTAGAATTATTAGTACTAGCGCTATGACAGCAGAGTTTATGCCCTTCAGTATCGTTCTAGCTAGAGGTATTGTTATGTAGGGGGGTAAGCCTACTGCAACACCTCACATGATTAAATAAGCTGATAGCACCATCCTTAAAGTAGCTACTATCGATCCTGGAATACTGTAAATCCTATAACCTATGGGCTGCTGAATTTATGGTTATATGACCTGGAGCGTTCTAAGAAACACCTCCACGTCAATAAATTCCTCGCTTGTAAACGAGTCTAAAGCAGCATGAGCACTATAAATGTTCTCCTACTCCTATGTTGTTTGCTACGCTTAAACTCAAAAATAAATAACCTAAGTCAAGGATGTCGGTGTAGGGATGTGTGTGACGAACGAATATAGAGGCTTAACAAGCGAGGAAGCCGCTAAGAGGCTTGAGATTTACGGTCTTAATAAAGTGCCTGAAAGAAGAGAAAAGACTGTAGTAATTTTCTTAAAGAAGTTTACAGGGCTAACACCGTATATTATAGAAGTGGCCGCCGTCATCTCTTTTGTTTTAGGAAAATACGTAGACTTCATCATAATGGTTTCGCTACTCCTCGTAAATGCTGTCGTTGGCGTTGTACACGAGTATAGGGCTGGTAAAGCTATTGAGATGCTTAAATCGAGGCTAAAAGTGACTGTTAAAGTTTTGAGGGATAGGGGGTGGGTTGATGTCGCGGCTGAATATATTGTGCCAGAAGATATTGTAAAGCTTTCTATGGGCGATATCATACCTGCTGACGGCGTTATTTTAGAAGGTTCTATAACCATTGATGAATCTGCGCTGACTGGTGAGTCCGTGCCTGCTGAGAAAAGCATAAACGATAACGTCTATGCTGGAACAACGATTGTTAGGGGAGAGGCAATCATTAAGGTTGTTGCAACTGGTGTAAAGACGCGCTTCGGTAGAACAGTCGAGCTTGTCCAAATAGCAAAGCCTAGACTCCTAATAGAGGAGATAACTAACAGCATAACTAAATGGCTTCTTCTAGTAGACTCTATCTTCATAGTATTGGTTGTAGTCAAGCTTGTTTTAGTAGGGCTTAATGTTTTAGAAGTCCTGCCTTTCACCTTAACGTTGTTGTTAGCCTCAATACCTATAGCCCTGCCAGCCATGACTACCATAACCCTCGCTTTAGGGAGTGTTGAGCTTGCGAAAAGTGGCATAATTGTTAGGAGGCTTGAGGCCATAGAAGCTGCCTCTATGATGGATGTCATATGTTTAGACAAAACGGGCACAATAACTGAGAATAGATTGGTAGTAGGTAAAGTAATTCCACTAGATAACAGATATAGCGAGGAGGATATAGTGCTGTACGCTGCCCTAGCATCTGAAGAAGTAACGAAAGACCCTATAGATAACGCCATTAGACGGAAAGCTAAGGAGATGAACATTAATATAAATATAGCGGATATTTCAGAATTCAAGCCATTCACTCCGGAAACAAAGAGAAGTGAAGTATTTGTTCAGCTACAGGGACGAAGAATGAGAATTATTAAGGGTGCGCCGCAAGCGATTCTCCAGATAGCCACTAACAGCAACAAAGAAGGAATTGAAGAGCTTGTTAGGGAGCTTGGTAGAGAGGGGCTTAGACCACTAGCCGTGGCGATAGAGACACAGCAAGACTTAGTTAAAATTGTTGGGTTACTAGGACTCTATGACAGACCTCGTGAAGACTCTAAGCAATTCATAGACGTTATAAAGAGTCTTGGTGTAACGCCAAAAATGATTACGGGAGATAACATACACGTAGCTAAAGCTATAGCAGGTAAAGTCGGTATAGGCGGGAAAGCTGTTAGCTTAAGAGAGTTACCTAAAGAGCGACTCCCTGAAAGCATTGAGTATATCGAGATCTTCGCGGAAGTAATACCTGAGGACAAATATAGTATTGTAGAGACTCTACAGAAGAGGGGGCATGTAGTTGGCATGACAGGTGATGGAGTAAATGATGCGCCAGCGCTTAAGAAGGCGGATCTAGGCATAGCCGTGAGCGGAGCTACGGACGTAGCCAAATCAGTTTCTTCTGTAGTACTTACATCGCCAGGGTTGAGGGAGATTACCAATATTATAAGGCTTGGGAGAATGACTTATAGGAAGATTGTTGTTTGGACTATAAATAAGATCGTTAAGACGTTCAGCATAGTATATTTTGTAGCTATATCAACACTGCTCCTAGGGCTTCCAGTGTTAACCCCAACACACATGATATTAATGCTTTTTCTCTACGATTTTGTAACCTTATCCATAAGTATTGATGTATTAATGCCGAGTAAAAAGCCGGAGAGGTGGAATATAAGGAAGCTTACAGCAATATCAACAATGCTTGGTATTGTGAAACTTGCGGAGCTATTTATAGCGCTATATATGGCAAAACTCATTAACTTATCGTATCCGCAACTCCAAAGTTTTACGTTTTACGTACTCCTCCTCTCAGGACTTATAAACATAGTAAACTTTAGAGAGACTGGAGTATTCTGGAGCTCGAGGCCAAGCAAGTACATGCTGTTAGCCATAATAGTTGACAGCATAGTAGCAACAATACTGGTATGGAGAGGCATAATAATACCGCCGCTACCCTCACATGTTATAGCATTAGCACTGGCCTACACTATTACAGTAACATTGCTAGCTACTGACATCGCTAAAACCACGATATATAAGTTGTTTAGTTACGCATGAACCTCCGTGATTCACACTGCCTAAGCAATATCTCCTGACCCGCACCTTAAGAGGGAGGGTTCTGTGAGGAGATCAACTCTATTTAACCTCGAAAACCAATGCTGGTAAATTAGTACGGAGGCAGGATTTGAACCCATGCAGGCCTATGCCAGCGATCTCCTACATTAAGGGGGTCTTAAGTCCGCCCCCTTTAACCATGCTCGGGCGCTCCCGCCAGTAATATCCTAGTTTAGTAAATTAGTAATTAGAATTAGTAATTAGAGTAGTTTTTAAATTGATTACGCAAGTCCTGATTCAAGTATGCTAACGAATTAAGTTAGGACTAGGGCGCAAGTTTAGAACTCATTCTTCATGAGTAACCAGCTTATTTACGTCCCCTATACCTTATAGTCAGGGTTTTCGCGCCTATCTGCGTAGCTATTCTTCTCAGTGCTGTATCGTCGCTTATGACTGCTACGCTGCCACACTTTTCTAAGAGCTCGCTTGCTAGGACTAGGAGTTCTAGGTCTGTCCTAGAGAGTTTCTTTAGTATGCTAAGTTTCTCGGCTAGCTGACTAATTCTTTCTTTGTGTGTGATTTCAGGCTCACTGACCTTCACTCTATTTGCTGGGAGAGCTAGTTAGAGGTTTTGAGGCTCTCAGAATCCCTTGTTTCCTGAATTACTTCCTTGACTGTGTAGACGTTTTTGTTAGTTACAGAGCTTAAAAGCTACTTCCTTAATCTACTAACCCTAACATTTATGAACACAAATGCTAATACAACTTCTTCATTTTGAGGACGGTAAGGGGTATTCCTTAATAGGCTACAATATTAGATCAAATCGGGATCGACCATGGGAACCTGACTACACTTACATGTAAAAAACTATGCTTGTAGCCACTGATTGAGCTGATATTTTAGCATACAATCAATGGAGTGGGCGATCAATGGAAATTTATGACATAAAAGATGGGTTATGGCAACAAGCTAAGGCTACCGCTTTAACCTGTGATTACGTTGTTGATGCATCATTGAGCGTAGTAATTGGCTGGATACAAGCGGCTACTGGTTCATAAGATTGCATTTACGTGAGGATTTTGGGCTCTACGACTTTTATGTTAGAAACCGCCTCTAATATGGGCTTAGCGCTCAGAATATGGCAACGTATTGCCGCAATCACTCTTCAATGATGATTGTAAAGTGAAGTGGACGAAGTAGGCGCAAACTGGAACAATCGAACAAGCCAATCAATAGATCTCAAATTTGCAGCACCACCAAACATAAAGCTACAGCCTTCATATTTCAAATAGAAGGAAACACCATAACGGCTAAAGGATGGAGTAAAACTTCAAAAACCTTCTCTTTTTCTTTCAGTGTCTCCTAACTTAAACTGTTGTCAGTCTTAGCTATGGATTTGTAGAAAGAATTTTATAGTTTGTAAGAATGTAAGAGCTCGGCTTTAGGGGTTGTTTGATGAGAATGGATCGTGGGAATGACGATGGTTCAAGATTTAGAAAGGTTGAGTGTTGGCGAAGAGTTGGGCTGGGCATTGCCGGGCACTGAAGAAGCTTTAACTTTGCCTGTTGAAAAGCTTCTTTCGCGTTTGAAGTCTTCAATGAATGGGCTTTCTTCTGAGGAAGCGGAAAGACGCCTTAGAGTTTTCGGCTATAACGAGTTTGCTAGGAGAAAGAAACGGGCAACTGTTATTAATTTTCTCTCTCATTTCAAAAGTCCGTTGATAATAATTCTTCTTATCGCTGGGCTGATTTCAGGCTTTCTTGGTGAAGTTGTGGACACGGCTATTATATTCACTATAGTGACGTTCAGTGTGGTCTTGGATTTTTATCAGGAGTCTGAAGCTGAAAAGGCGGCTGAAATATTAAAGCATAGAGTAGCGACAACAGCCACTGTTTTGAGGGATGGCACTAGAAGGGAGGTTAGGCTTGCAGAGATTGTTCCAGGAGATATAATATTTCTTTCAGCAGGTGACATTGTGCCTGCAGACGCCCGAGTCATAAGCGCGAAAGACTTATTTGTAGACCAATCCGCATTGACTGGCGAATCTTTCCCAGTTGAAAAAACATCTGAACTCCTTAAATCAAGCGATCTCCCGATAACCGAGTGGAAAAACTATCTCTTTATGGGTACTTCTGTTGTAAGTGGGACAGCAACTGCTGTCGTCGTTAAAACCGGCAGCCTAACGGAATATGGGAAAATTGTGAAGAGACTTGTGGAAAGAAAAGTTGAGACGGAGTTCCAGAGGGGTATTCGAAGTTTTACCTACATGATAATGCAAGTAACTTTTCTGCTTGTCATCTTTGTGTTTTTCATTAACGCCCTTTACAAGCGAAGCGTGCTTGATTCACTTCTTTTCGCCGTAGCTTTGGCTGTTGGCTTAACGCCGGAGCTTCTGCCGATGATAGTTTCAATAAACCTATCTAAGGGAGCTGTGTCAATGGCTAAGAAAGGCGTCATCGTTAAGCGCTTGGAGTCTATACAGAATTTTGGAAACATGGACGTTTTATGTACGGATAAGACTGGAACTTTAACGGAAAACAGGATAAAGCTTGTCCTACACGTGGACCTTAACGGCGTTGAAAACGATAAGGTTCTGCTTTACTCTTATCTAAATAGCTACTACCAGACTGGGCTTAAAAGCCCCCTAGATGAGGCTATACTGAGATTTAAAGAGATTGATGTTAAGGATTACAGGAAGGTTGATGAAGTACCATTTGATTTTGTTCGTAAACGTCTATCCATAGTTGTTGAGCATCAGAATCAACGGTTCATGATTACTAAGGGTGCTCCTGAAGAGGTTACTAAGGTCTGCTCTTATTACGAAGTTGGAGGGGTTATAGCCGATATAATGGATGAAGTCCGTAGAAAAATTGAGCAAAAGTATGTTGAGCTTAGCGCTGAAGGATACAGGGTTTTAGCCGTAGCCTACAAGCGTTTAAGAGAAGTCAAGCCGGTATATACGGCGAATGATGAAAAGGAAATGGTGTTTTTGGGATTCGTAGCTTTTCTCGACCCTCCTAAAGAAACAGCGAAAGAAGCCTTGCAGCTTCTGAAGAATGCTGGCATAGAACTGAAAATTCTCACAGGCGACAATGAACTGGTGACGAGGAAGGTTTGCGAGTACCTCGGCTTCGACATAAAAAAAGTAGTTACTGGAAGTGAAATTGCCCAAATGCATGATGACGCCCTCACAAGAGTTGTCGAAGAAGCAAATGTGTTCTGCAGGCTTACACCAGCCCAGAAAAATAGAATAATAAACGCTCTAAGAAGTAATGGGCATGTTGTTGGGTTTCTGGGCGATGGGATCAACGATGCGCCATCCCTAAAAAGCGCGGACGTTGGCATATCTGTGGAAAACGCTGTTGATGTTGCCAAGGAATCTGCCGATATAATTCTTTTACAGAATGATTTAAGGGTGCTTCATAATGGAGTTTTAGAGGGCAGGAAAACCTTCGGCAACACCATGAAGTATATTCTAATGGCTATAAGCTCAAACTTTGGAAACATGTTCAGTGTTGCCGGCGCGTCACTATTTCTGCCTTTTCTGCCGATGCTGCCCATACAGATACTGCTTAACAACATGCTCTACGACTTTTCGCAGTCAGTAATACCCATGGACGAGGTTGATCGAGAATACATTGAGAAGCCTAAGAAGTGGGACATACACTTCGTTAGACAGTTCATGGTGTGCTTTGGACCAGTTAGTTCACTCTTCGACTTCCTAACATTCTTTATAATGCTTTTCATCTTTAACGCTTCTGAGCCGCTGTTCCAAACTGCTTGGTTCATCGAATCCCTAACCTCGCAGACCCTTGTAATCTTTGCCATTAGAACAAAGGAGTCGCCTTTCTGGAAGAGCAAGCCGAGTCGACTTTTGCTCCTTAGCAGCATAGCAGTAATAGCAACCGCGCTGATACTTCCTTACACGCCGCTAGGAGGAATTTTCAGATTTGTAAAGCCTCCACCAACCTTCTACATAGCATTAGTCGCGATCCTCGGCGCCTACATGGCGTTAGTTGAAATCATTAAAAGCTGGTTTTACAAAAGATATGGTTACCGCCTAGAACAAACCCTTATTTCGCCAAAAAGATTGGGATATATCTCACCAAGACTGCAAAACTCACCCAAAATGTTATAGCCACCATCTGTCTACGCTCAGAAGACGAAATAACAGTTGACTCCCTCTTAGAAGACCTAGAAAGAAGCATGGAACATCCACTCGACTACGACCAAATAGGCCGCATAATCCGTACTTGAAATGCGCAGAACTCATAAGTTTCGAGTAGCACCAAGGAAAAATAAAGCGAGAAAACCACTAAAAAGAATACGTAACAAAATAGCTGATGGCCAGTGAACTGTGGCCAAAAGTAATCAAAGAGTGGCATAAAGTAAGTGGAACCCTTGAAGGGGGAAAAATAGAAAAGTAAACCAGGAATACCAAGAACTCCTACTTAAAGGATAGCTCCATAAAACGTGCAAACTTCATTCGTTTAGTCATCGTTAACAGAATACATGAGCTTTTCAGGAGACAACTCATTCAGCATATATACCAGCTTGAATAGTCTCTTTGATACTCACATTTAATACTGTTGTAAGGCTTTCACGAATCAGCTTTATTTCATGTATATTTCTTGCCAGTGATTATTCTGTAGAACCTCTTTATATGCCGTAAACTGTGATCTAAAAACCTCCTCCTCTTGGCTGTAGGCTCTTTTCAATATGGATTCTCGGGAAAGTAACGCTTCTTTAAGTTCAGCAATTTCTTTCTTCAGAGAATATTTGATGTAGATAGGCATGCCTACGGAAGGCAAGGCTAAACACAGCGCAATTTAAGTGAACGCGCGTTGCGTGATTAGGTAAAGAGAGAAAATTACTCCTAGGCTTGGAATAAGTAAACCTCCTTTAGATTGAAACTGAGCTTTTGCACCTTTGCTGTGCAAAGAGAGGATTGATGCGCTTGTCGCCAAGTGAGCAATTGCCATAAAAGCACTGAAATGGCTATCAGCATACATAAATTACCAACGATTGCTGTTACGAGCGCTGTAACTGCTTGTATCATGATTCCTAGGTAAGGCGTCTTAAATTCTTGGATGAGTTTTGGCGAAGATTTGTGGAACCAGATCATTAGCAGCCAGTACATATCCAAGTCTTGAAGCCTCCATCATTCTCCACTCGTTGGAACCAGTAACGGAAATGAGGGCCCCAGCACCGACTATGGCTCCTCTAACCGTGGCTAATGTTGAATTTGAACTTAACACTACACTCGTTGCAGTAGCCAGAGGTACATTGCCCAGAGCCAGCAACCTCCATGGCCTTACGCCAAAAAGTGCAGCGTTCGTTGTTAAGTAGAAGACGGTCACTATTAATACTCCTAAAACTATGTCTTTTGGAATTGTTCTGCTTGGTTTCCAATCTCCTCTGCCAGAATTGTTGAAATTTCAAATCCAGCGTACGCCCAGAATATCAAGACGAGAGCCAACCCAAAATTGACGATGCCAAATCGAGTAAATGGTGAAAGGTTCATGATGAACGTAGCTGTATTTGGGGACTTGAGAACTCCTGTCAAGACTTGGCAAGAAAGAACATCAAATACTGAGTAAAGGTTACTGGAAAAACGGCCAGTGGCATCCATTCAGCAAACCAAAGCAACCAGCCGACAATAAAAAACCCGCAGGGGTTCTCCATGCCGCGTGGGCGTATGCATATGGCCCGCCAACTTTCGGCAGCAGGGTGGCACACTGAGCAAAACACAAAGCAATCACGATGGCTATAATTCCAGCTATGATCTACGCTACCAGCGAGAAAAGCCTAGAAGGCCTGCTCCGAATGCTGATGCCACGTATATGTCAGCCCCTATTATAGCTCCCACGACAAGGTTCGTCACATCAAAAAGCGTAAGCTCTGACTTAAGTTCAACTTTAGACATTAAAGTTAAAATAAATGTTGCATATAAGATGTTTCGCGCAAAATTTGTATTTGCCGTTCATTTAAAGTTAAGGTTATCAGTATCTGTGGGGCTAATCATCCTTTCAGTTGTACTTATGTCATTCTATTCAGACGAATTCTTTTACATAGATAGCTGAGGTAATCGCTTATGTTTTTAACCTTGCCCTGCTTGCAATCTCTTTGTTAACAGCTTGCTACCTTTTCACGCACTTCTATGTATTCCTATTAAGAATTATCCCTATTAAGAATAAGGAGAAAAGAAATGATCATTGCAATTGATGGCGTAATGGAGACATAAATAAAATAGTGGGAAACGCCCTTGAGTAAATTCTAGGCTATGTAAAAGGATCGTTAAAATAAAGTTGGCATGTCAACCTTCGTTTGTTTTCAGGCTTTATGAGAGCGGTCATTGTTTTAGATGAATTTGCCAGAATAGCTTTTGCCTCGATTTATCCTGTGCTTGGCGCTATGACGGTGTATCCTGCTTGTCTAAGTAGCAGTATTGCTTCTTCCAGAGCTTGTTTGAGTGTTCTTCTTCCTCGACTTCTTCAGAGTCTTTTTGACGTAGTGTTTATCTATGTATTCTTCTCCTGTTTTAAGCAAGTGCCATATTATGCCTAGCAGCTTTCTTGCTGTGGCTACTATGGCTGTCCTACGGCCTCTCCTACCCCTTATTCTTAAGTAGAACTGCTTGATTTGGCTTTTTCTTGTTTTTATGGCTACCATAGCGCATTGGACAAGCATTCTCCTTAACCATTTGTTCCCCTTTTTGTTATACGTCCAGTTTTTGCCGTTTTCCCAGCTGATTGGTATGTTGCGCGATTCTAGAAGCGACACTCTGAGTCTTGTTAGGTATCTTGGCTCCATAATCTTCCTTTCCAGTATATATGATGGTTTAACTAGTCCTGCGCTGAAAACGCGTGCTAGCCATTGTGAGTCCAGCTCGTCTGCTTTTCTGCCGGGGATTGCCTTCACTTGATGGGCGTTCGCTACGGTGAATTGGAACCAATTATCTGTCAGCATTACGTGGATTAGAATCCAGTAGATTTCAGAGGATTCCACTACGCCTTTTAGACATCCTTTCCATCTTAGTCAGTCCATTAGGTTTTTGAGATCTCGAACGCCGACGCTGCTCCATCTTGTTTCTTCGCCTTCCTCTGTTTTTATGGTTGTTACGAGTGCATCTTTGTGCACGTCCATTTCGAATATGCGCTTTCATAACGGAGTTTGTCCTCAAGGCGTTTTCAGCCGGTGTTCCCCACGCCTTTTGTTTGTGGTTTGCAGCAAAAGAAATTCTAGTAGCAAGTGAGGTTTTCCGCGTACTTCTTGCTCATTTCTGAATGAAAAGAAGCTCAATTTAGCCTTTTCTCAATGTTTGAGGATAAAGGAGTATTTTAGAGGTAGCTTACGCGGATGGTTTAGACTGTTCAGCTATGTGATT
This sequence comes from Desulfurococcaceae archaeon, assembly GCA_038879595.1. GTDB lineage: Archaea > Thermoproteota > Thermoprotei_A > Sulfolobales > Desulfurococcaceae > JANXDZ01. The sequence continues at coordinate 75,217 of JAVZTI010000001.1, forward strand.
CCTAGTTTTGGTATACATGCTGGGTATGCCTTTTTTAGTTCTTATTTGTCTATGTTGCGGTATGTATCTATGGCTTTCCGGCGCTTGTCGCCTTTTAGTTCTTTCACGTATCTACGTGGCATGCAGTTTCTTAGGAGCCATGTTGTGAACCAGTGGCGGAAGCTGTGGGGTTCGAAGCGGTCCTCCAGCCTCAGCGAGTTTGGGTTGTGGAAGCCTAGTTCTTCGCATATTTGACTATGGCTGTATATAGGCCGATTCTATCAAGCCTTCATAAGCTTTGGTGGCTTATGAAGAGCGCTTTTGTTGGCGGGTTCAGCTTCTCCTTCACTTTAAGCCACCTTCTAAGCACAGCTGCGCATTCATCATCAAAGAACACTATTCTGTTGCTTCTTTTGGGTGTGAACTTAAGCGTTATAGAATATTCAGCCTAGTTTACGTCATCAACGTCAAGCCTTAAAAGCTCGCCCCTCCTTATCCCTGTTTGCCAACAATGTGGCTATGGCCTTGTTCCTTTGGTCAAGTATTGAGTTTATGAGGTAACTCATATCCTCAACTGTGAGGAGTTCCCTTTCCGATCGTCATAACCGTTCTTGTAGCGTTTCAGATGCCTCTTTCTAAATAGCAGTATGATGTTGCTGGCAACACAACCTTCAAATGCCAAGCAATCGTAGAAGGCTGAAAGCGCGGAGAAGTAGTTCTCAACAGTCTTGCACTTAGCCATCCGCTCATAAATGATGCGTTGTAAGAAATCCCTAAACACCCCAACATATACGTCATTTATGCTGAGGCCCCAATTTTTCAAGGAATTTTGTAAATATCCGTAGGCTTGAAAGGTATCTCCTTATACTTTGTAGGTCATGCCCCTAAGCCTACAGTCCCCATTAAGATCCTCAATAAGGGCTGAGGGCTTTTGAACAGCTTTCAGACTTAGCCTATCCACTTCCAGTCCCTTCCTTGTACTCGACTAGGCCTCTAAGGCCTCAAGCTGCTTGCTCAACGCCTTAGCCAGCTCAATCTCGGAGGGGGTCTATGTTTAGGTGGGCTAGAATCAGCCCCCGAGTATAGGATTTGCCTCTCCTAAGCAGCTCCATAAGGTCTTTATCGAAACGCATCACGTCCTCAAAAGCTTCCTCCAAGAATGGCTTGATCCTACAACGCTTAAGCTCATTATCCAAGTTTTCAGCAAACCTTTTTCAAAAACCTGTTCTCCTCACGTAGTCTCTTCAACTCCTCCTCGGCATTCCTCAACCTTTTAACAAGCTCAGCCCTGCTAAGATAGTCCTCATCACCCTCCTCACAGCTAATAGAATCCTCAACTCGCTCAACAACAAACCTCGAAATCGAAACACTAGCCTTCTCAGCCCGCCGCCTCTAATCCTTAGAGCTAGGCAAATAAACGTAAATGGCGCGATTCTTAATCGTACGTGTTTTACTCATATTCAGTTTCACAAACCAATATCACAAAAACAAACAGCGTTCAAGTATTTAATTTCCGGTAAGTTAGTGCGGGGGGTGGGATTTGAACCCACGCAGGCCTACGCCATCGGGTCCTGAGCCCGACCCCTTTGACCATGCTCGGGCACCCCCGCACTAAGAACCTCCATTTACTTACCATAATTATTGAGATTTAATAAGGTTTACTTAGGTTTAGCGTGAGCTTCAACAATTCTTATGATACGCCGGGGGCGGGATTTGAACCCGCGTGCCCCCTGAGGGAGCAGAGGGTCTCTTACCTACTGGAATGGCCTCGAGCCCTCCCCCTTAGGCCGCTCGGGCACCCCGGCTGAATATCCCTCTTGCTTTAGCCCTATTTTAGCGTTCTATGTTTTACGAAATTTATTAAGCATTGCATCTATTTTACTTCGATCCTTTTCAAATTCTACAACTTGTATGCACTCTTTAACTCTATAGCCTTGTGTTTCAAGGGTTTTCATTAGTTTAGACGCATAATCTATTGGAAGATCAGCTGTAGCAATACAGTATGTTGGAGTTTTTATTAAGCTTGCGTACTTTTGTACGAATGAGCGTATTGGAGGAGCCTCCATACCCCACCAGATCGGTGTAGCAATAATCACTACGTCATACGTCTCAGGCTTAAAGCCTTCATCCCCCTTTATTGGAATACTCCTGCTAAGCATTGTTTCATATAGGATCCGTGGATTTAAGTGAAGCAGCCTACTGGAGTATTCTCTAACGGGTCTCACCATGAATACATCAACTTCCTCCCCAAAGTCTTTGAGCTTATGAGAGATGTACTCAATCAATTGTCTAGTCTTACCAGTCTTACTGTAGTACACTATAGCGATCTTCAAGTTTTAAACCCCGAAATGAAAAGTATACTGAGCAAGCAACTTAATAATTTGCAGCTTGAGATTGTTAAACTTATTGTTAAAGATCTTAGAGAACGCGCTATAGAAGCATAAAGAAGCTATCTTTCCTTCAATATTCTGGACGCATATTCATAGGCTTCCAATCATTTACTTATAATAAGAATCTTTAGACATTGATAGAAGCATTGCTCTAAGCCTCTAGAGCTATGTATAGATAGAGCTTAGTCTCGTTAAGCTTGACAGCCGTCAATGGAATAATAGAACCTAGATCTCTATAAACAAGGCAGTGCTTCTAGACATAAAGAATTAATTATGAATTAAAGCGAATTTCCAGAGCTGCAAAAGAATGTCTAAAGAGAACGGAAACTCTTTAAACCACTCGTATAATGCTATTTTATGGGTGTATTAAGTGAGTTTCGGTCCTCCAGCAATGGGTTACGATAGGGCAATAACTATATTCTCTCCAGATGGTAGAATATACCAAGTTGAGTATGCTTTTGAAGCTGTTAGAAGAGGCTGGACTACACTTGGAGTAAGGACTAAGAGTGCTAGTGCATTAGTTGTTGAAAAGAAGAAAATATCTCCACTAGTTGATTCAGGCATTATTCAGAAGATATTTAAAATAGATGATCACGTTGGAGCTACCTTTGCTGGAATAGCTGGTGATGGAAGGGTACTCATAGATTATGCAAGACACGTCGCTTTACAGCACAAGTTCCTCTACGATGAACCAATGCCGGTAGAGCTCTTAGCTAAGAGCGTTTGCGACGTAAAGCAAATGTATACTCAACATGCTGGAGTAAGGCCGTTTGGAGTAGCATTAATATTTGCCGGGGTGGACTTTAGAGGAGCAGAGCTATTTATGACTGAGCCCAGCGGCAGATATATGAGCTACTTTGGTGTAGCACTAGGTGAACACGCTCAAGCTGTAGTAGAGTATTTAGAGAAGAACTATAAGAAGGATCTTGGAGTGAAGGACACCATAAAGTTGGGAATACATTCACTAATACATTCAGCAGAAGAGAAACTTGGCCCTGAAAACCTTGAGATAGGCTATGTAGATGTTGAGGAGAGGAAGTTTAAAATACTATCCATAGAGGAAATAAGTGCTCTTCTCGAATGATCTCTTTTAACTCACACTGGTTCAAGTTTAATAGCAGTTATTAGTTTGGGAACAATATTACTTAGTTTAGTGATAAAGTCTATGATAGCTGTATTTATGGTGATATATTGTCAAGTAGACATGTAATAGCTAGGTATGAAGCAAAAGGGCATAGATTCGAGATCTTGGTGAATCCTGATGCAGCACTAAAAATAAAGGAGGGAGTAAGCGTTAGCATAGATGAATTACTTATAGGAGACATTATATATAAGGATGCTAAAAAAGGATTAAAAGCTTCCCCTGAGAGCCTTAAAGAAGTATTTGGAACAGATGACTTAAAGAAGATAGCAATTGAAATAGTTAAAGGAGGAGAGCTTCAGTTAACTTCTGAACAGAGGAGACATATAATTGAAGCCAAGAAGAAGCAGTTGATCAACCTTATAGCTAAAAACGCCATAGATCCAAAGACTAAGCTCCCCATACCTATTAAGAGAATTGAAGCTGCATTAGAGCAGGCTAAAGTAGCAATAGATCCTTATAAGAGTATTGAGGCTCAGTTACAGGATGTAATATCAAAGATCTCGAAGGTTATGCCGATAAAAATTGCTAAAGCTCTACTAGCTATAAGTATTCCATCGGAACACGCCGGCAAAGCATATAGGCAATTAATGACATTAGGCCAAGTCAAGAGAGCTAACTGGCTTAGCAATGGAGATCTATACTTAGAGATAGAGATACCGGCTGGTGCACAGGGTGAATTTATAGATAAAGTTAATAGCCTTACGAAGGGTACAGCTTCAATTAAGGTAATTGGGGTAGGGTGAATAAATGGCTAATATATACGTAGCTAACAGACAAATAGTTAAGCCCGGAGATCTATTGGCTGAAGGAGATGACGTTATAGCAGGCTCCTATACTTATAAAGTGGGGAGTAAAGTGTATGGAACAGTAATAGGCTTAGCTGAAGTGAAGGAGAACGCTGTATCAATAATACCTCTTGAAGGAGTAGTAGTGCCAAGAGAGGGAGATCTAGTTATTGGAGTAGTAGTTGGAGTAGGGGTAACGAATTGGTTTATTGATATAAGGGCTCCGTATAAGGCAGTTTTAAATGCTAGTGAAGCCGTAGAGCAGTTTAATCCATTAACTGATGACATTAGGAAGTACTTTGATGTAGGTGACTACATTTTAGCTAAGGTGCTTATTTTTGATAGATCCAGAGGACCAGTATTGACTACTAAAGCCAAGGGCCTTGGGAAGATAGTTGAAGGAGTAGTTATAGATGTAAAGCCGAGCAGAGTTCCAAGAATAGTGGGGAAGAGGAAGACAATGCTTGAAGTTCTTACATCTCTAACTAATTGCAGTATAACTGCAGCCGTCAATGGAAGGATCTGGATAAAGTGCCCAAACTCATTATTAGAGGACATAGTAGTTAGAGCTATTAGGAAGATAGAAAGTGAAGCCCATATACCTGGGCTAACTGATAGAATAAGGAAGTTCATTGAGGATGAAAAGAGGAGGGTTGGAATACAATGAGTAGCAGGCCTACATTAATTAAGGAGAATGGGCTACGCCATGATCATAGAAGACCTGATGAGCTTAGGCCAATTAAAATGGAGGTTGGAGTATTAAAGAATGCCGACGGCTCTGCACTAGTTGAATTTGGAAATACAAAGGTTATAGCAGCTGTTTACGGACCTCGGGAGCCTCCGGCTAAATACATGCTTTCACCGGAGAAAGCCATAGTTAGATGCAGATATCACATGGCTCCCTTTTCTACTATTGAAAGAAAGTCTCCAGCGCCAAGTAGAAGGGAAATAGAGTTATCTAAAGTTATTAGAGAAGCACTTGAATCAGCCATATTTACTGAGCTTTTCCCAAGATCTGCCGTAGATATATTCATAGAGGTCCTACAAGCCGATGGAGGCACTAGAACCGCCGGCTTAACGGCTGCATCACTTGCATTAGCTGATGCTGGAGTACCAATGAGGGATTTAATAGCTGCTGTTGCTGTTGGAAAAGTCGATGGAGTAATAGTTTTAGATATAGATGAAGTAGAGGATGAATATGGTGAAGCAGATATGCCAGTTGGCATGATGCCTTCACTTAATCAAGTAGTTCTCCTACAATTAAATGGAGTCATGACGAGGGAGGAGTTTGATGCGGCAATGGACTTAGCTATGAAGGGAATATCTGAAATCTATAGATTACAGAAGGAGGCTTTATCAAAGAAGTACATGCTTTATACAGAGGAATAGAGGTGTTATGAGATGAGCGTAACGCCAATACAGCCTCCAATACCTAAACTTAAGAGGGAGGCAATAGTTTCTGCCTTAAAGAAAGGAGTTAGAGTTGATGGAAGGGGGTTTGAAGACTTTAGATCTATAACTATAGAGTTGAATCCAGTCCCTAGGAGAAGCAATGGCTCTGCACTAGTTAAACTTGGTAATACATCTGTTCTCGTTGGAGTAAAAATAGGTATTGAAAGACCTTTCCCCGATAGACCTAGTGAAGGAGTCCTTCAAGTTCATGCAGAATTCGTACCATTGGCATCCCCATCATTTGAGCCAGGTCCTCCCGATGAAAATGCTGTTGAAGTTGCTAGAGTAATAGATAGGTGTTTAAGGGAATCGAAGTCAATAGATTTAGGGGAGTTAGTCATAGTGCCGGGGAGGTATTCGTGGAGCATATACAATGACATATACTTACTTGATCACGATGGAAATGTAACTGATGCAAGTACTCTTGCATCAATGGCTGCACTAAACGTAGCTAAACTGCCCAAGTTAGTGTCAGTAGAGAATGATCAAGTTAAAGTAGATTACAGCACTATGGATAAACCGCTTCCAGTAAAGTTAAACGTAGTGACAGTCACAGTAGTTAAGATTGGGGGGTACATACTAGTAGATCCAAGCTTAGATGAAGAGATCTTGGCTGAAGCTAAGGTTACCGTAGGCGTTGACAGCAATGGCAGAATAGTTGGAATACAGAAAAGTGGTGGAGGACTATCGGTAAGTGAAGTGAGGTATACGATAGATATAGCCATTAAAAAAGGCCGCGAACTACTCATGCTTTTAGAGAAAACATTAAAAACTGTTTAAAGATAGAGAGAAGCAATAATGCTAGTAAACAATGGGCTGAGCAACTATGGGTAGAACCAAGGTAGTAAAGATAGCTGGACGTTATGGAGCTAGATATGGTTCAACGTTGAGGAAGAAAGTTAGAGATATATTAATGAAAAGATACTCCGCTCACAACTGCCCCTTCTGTGCTTCAAGAGGGACTGTGTATAGAATAAGCACTGGTTTATGGAAGTGCGGGAAGTGTGGAAATACGTGGGCTGGAGGAGCTTATACTCCAAGAACAGAGCTAAGCAAGTACTTCCCTAAATATGTAGCAGGAACGTAGCGGAGCTCTTTATGCAAATTGTTTTTACAACATCACGCAGGCCTAGTCGAAGAACTAGAAGTTTAATAAATGAATTAGTTCACTGTATTCCTAACTCGTTTAAATTAAGTAGAGGCAAGAAGTCCCTCATTGAGTTAATTCATGAATTAATTTCTCTGTCCACGAAGTACCTTGCAGTAATCCTTGAATATAAAGGGAATCCTAGACGAATCACTTTCTACAAGTTCTATCATGAGCTACGCAGGCTAAAGCCTTTGTTCTCAATAACTATGGAGGGAGTGAAGTTGTGTAGAGAGGTTAAGGGTAGAGTTTTAGAAAAGCATTCCCTGAAGGATTTATTGATAGATGTATATGGTTGTGAAACAGATGATTGCTTTAAACTAGCCGATCTGCTGATGGAAGCACTTAACGCTAAAGTAAGTTCAGCAAAGAGCGATGTAAGGCTTGTACTAAGTAGTAGGGACAGCAGACTTATAGAAGTATCGTTTATTAATGCTAGTGGAGAAGTAATTGGACCAGTAATTAAGGTTAGTAAGGTAAGGTTATTTGAAGGTGAAGGTGAGAATAGGCATTAAACATGAGGATCTAGGGCTATTGAAGGCAATCCATGAATCACTTATACCGGAGTCCAAGAGTCTTCCATCAAATGAGTGTAGCTTAAGACATAGACTCCATGGGGATTTATTAGAAATAGAGTTTGATTGTAGTAAGGTAAATATTTTAAGAGCCCTTCTAAATAGCTACTTAGGGGTATTGTCCAGCGTAATGGAGTATGTGGAGGAAGCTTGGAATGTCGATAGAGAGTCTACCTCCAGAAGTGAGGCAGAAGGCAGTTAAATACGATAGCTTAAGAAATATGTTGCTTAAACTAGAGGCAGAACTTAGAGCTGCTGAAAGCGAGCTTAGGGAAGTCAACGAGATCATGGATACTTTAAAGAATTTGCCTGAAAACATTGAGGTATATAAATCTGTAGGCCACGTCTTGATCAAAGAGAGCAAGGATGCCATATACAAGGAACTTGAGGAGAGAAAGGAGCTTCTTACAATAAAGCTACAGAAATATAAGAACCAAGTGGAATTGCTGAGAAGACAGGTTAGTGAAAGCGAGAGAGAGCTCAAGGAGTCCCTTGAAAGACATGGGATAAGCTTTGAACAAGGCTCGTAGAAAAGTTAAGGTCATAGGGCTGGACTTAAGCAAGCTGACGCCTGAAGTAGTTGAGAAAATAGCTATAGAAGCCCAGGAATACGCGTTTAACAACTTAAGCAAGGGGCTTGGAGAGCTCTGTGATGCAGAGCTATCTATATCAATAGCTGTGTCAAGTAATTTAGTAACGGTAACGCTTGATGCCTCCACAATGGAGGCAGACCGTAAACTTATTCGCTGCAGTAATGTAATTGAAGACATTGTTAGAGATGTTAGAGCATTCATTGAGAAAAAACTTATGGAGTATAGAGCAGTAGAGTGAAAAACTAGATCTATTTATGTGCTAAATGCATGTTTTCACTCGAATTAGCATTTATGTAAAGGTATAGTGACTACGGCTTGAGGAATTGAAATAACAATAGTTACTATAGATACACTGTTAGGAGCCTTAGGCACAGTTATAGTAATGCTGTACCCTGGGCCCAATGCTTTAGGAAGCTGTAGCTTGCTTAACTCATCAATGCCTCTATTAGCGTTTACAAACCTTACTTCGCCGTACATCACGTTGTTTCTTGATAATGTAACGTAAGTGCCATTGCTGTAGACTATCACTAATCCCGTTAAAAGAATTGCCTCATGGTAGTTGCTTCTTAAATTTATTACTAAACTATCGTTGTCCTCAATCCAGCTTCCATCAATGGATTTAACTACGTTCACTACATCAGCTTTAGAAAGCGATATGTATGTAAGCTCACTTATATACTCAATTGTTCTTGAGACTGTTGACATAAAGAATGTTGTAAAAGCTATTAATATAGCTAAAGCTATAGCTGTTCCAATAACAGTACTTATGGACTTCATTTTACTGTATTCGGCTTGCATAAGCCTCAATTACTCCTCCCTCATAAGTTAGCTTGACTAATGTAAAGTTGATTAACCCTATGTTGCAAGTGATTACTTCTAGGCAGAGGGGCTCTACTACATGTCGTTCAACGGTCTTTCCACTAATGTTGCAATAGCTTGTAGCAAGGCTTTCATTTACGTAGATGCCATATAGTTTCACTGGGTAGTTGTTTGAAGCAACTACTAGTATTAATTCATCGCCTGATATGAATGCTGTAGCTATATCGAGTACTTGCCTTGTTGAACCGCTCGCTTCAACAATCTTCCTAGAGATCTTTTGTTCTACTATTGATATGACGTTGCCGGCATATATGAATAGAAGAGACATGGATGAAAGGACTATTAGAGTAAGTATGACTGCAGAGAGCTGTTCACTAACTCCAATTGATTGCATTTAATACACCACTAAATACTCTCCTTATAAGAGCGATAAAAATGTAGAGCTGCATATGCGATTCTCGTCATTATACGTGAAGCTCTTAACCTGTTTATTTATAGATATCTATGGGTGGAATTGTTGAAAGTCGCAGTAGGCTCAGATGACGATTACTATATAGCAAGGTTCATCGTTAAATACTTGGAGTCTAAGGGAGTAAACGTAGTGCCCATAGGTGCGCTAAAGACTGGTAAGCCATATCCATGGCCCGATGTAGGCTTTGAAGTGGGCGTGCTTGTATCTAGAGGTGAAGTAGATTTTGGAATAGTGATATGTTATACTGGAACAGGTGTCTCTATAGCTGCAAATAAAGTGAAGGGCGTTAGAGCAGCTTTAGTAACTGATTCTAAGAATGCTGCTGGCGCAAGATCATGGAATGATGCTAATGTACTAGCACTAAGTGCTAGGCTGACGAGTGAGGAGTTAGCTAAGGAAATAATTGACTCATGGATGTCTGTTAGGGAAGCTGACCCAAGCGAGTGGGAAAACATAAGTAAATTGAGGAAGCTTGAGGAAGAGCGCTAGTGCTTCTAAACCTTAGGAATAATACACTTTTTAACACAAACATACCTAGTGGTGCAATGTTTTGAGTTTAGAAGGAGTAGTTGATTTACCATTGCATGACGGCCATGTGCCGCCGTGGCTTATAAAGTTAATGAAGAAAATGGCTAAAGCCATTGTGGAAGTAATAGTTATTGAGGAAGGCCCAAGTAGCTTAGTTAAAAAGTTATCGAACCCCCTTTGGTTCCAAGCATTGAACAACGTCATAGGCATGGATTGGGATAGCAGCGGTTCAACAACTGTAACTACTGGGGTATTAAAGGAAGTATTGTGGGAAACCCCAGAGCTAGGAGTATTAATAGTTGGAGGAAAAGGCGCTAAAGCTAGGAGAGCTCCTGAGGAAATAGCGAGAGCTTCTGAAGCACTGAACATTCCTTACAATGTGGAAGCGCACTTAGTAAATTGCTCTAAGCTTGCAGCTAAAGTCGATTCAGCCCTATTGCAGGATAAGTACTTGTTATACCACCACTCAATGGCCTTAAGCGAGAGAGGCGAGTGGTCCATTGTCCAACAAGGAATGAATACTTCACTTAAGTTAGCTAGAAGATATCACTGGTTGAACTCATCCTCCTTTACTATCGAGCCCCATGAAGGAGTGGCGGGCTATAGACATAGGAAGGTCCTCAACTTAGTTTCTAGAGAATCAATTAGAGTACAGAGAGTACTGCTAGACTTAGCTAATGAAAGGCCTCTAAAAGTCTTAAACCTTTACGCTGAAGCATTAACTATAGCTAAAGGCATTAAGCCTCTATCGCTATACATGCTTGAAAGTGGGACAGGTTTAGTGGCTGAAATTAATGATTTAACGTACTATAGGCCTTTGCCAAGATCGAGCGCTTTATTAAAAAGCCTTAACTTAACTTATGAAGCCCGCCCTCATGATGTAGAGGAACTGCTGTTAATTAAGGGAGTTGGGCCAAGCACTGTAAGAGCATTAGCCTTAATAAGTGAATTGATCTTTGGGGAAAAGCCTAGTACTAAGGATCCAGTTACAGCACCCCTAGATCCATTTAAGTACTCTTACGCCATTGGAGGAAAGGACGGTGTTCCCTACCCTATTAATAAAGAAGATGTTGAGAAAGTAGTTACAACTCTCGAAGATATAGTTAGTTCAGTTAAGCTTGGAAATAAAGAGAAGCTTTTAGCTCTAAAAAGACTTAGGAGACTTAAGCTATACTTCAGTAAGTAGCAAAGCATTTATTACTAAGTTATTTACTGATTTAGGAAACATTTATAATTTAGTTATCTATGTCTTTAAGGCGGTGGTTCCTTTGGAGTATGGCTATGACGTAAAACCCGTTCCGTTAAAGGATAGAATGTATGGCTTCTTGGACATATACAATATATGGTTTGGAGCAGGCATTAGCATAGCTGAGTTCTGGGCTGGTGCAGTACTTGTTCACCCGCTTGGACTTGATTTTCCAACAGCTCTCTTAGCTATAATTATTGGCCACTTGATCGGCAATGCCTTGCTAAGTGCTGTAGGATTAATGGGCTATACTAGCGGAGTTCCAACAATGGTCTTAACTAGAAGGCCCCTTGGAATTAAAGGCTCGTACTTAGCTTCACTACTGAACTACCTTCAGCTCATTGGTTGGACTGCAGTAATGCTTATAGTTGGTGCACTAGCTATGAATAAAGTATTTAATGCTATAATTAAAGCAGATCTCTATTATTTATGGATACCTGTCCTAGGAGCAACAGTTGCTCTATGGAGCTTAAGCGGTCCAGAGAAGTGGAGGAGCTTAGAGAAGTTCTCTGCATTAGCTCTTTCACTACTCTCAATATGGCTTGTAGCAGTCATAGCAACTAACTATGATCTGGGAAGCATAAGCTATCTTCCTGTGACTTTAGACGCAAAGTTCTGGATAGGCGTAGATCTAGTGGTGGCAATGCCTATTTCATGGGCCCCCCTAATAGCTGATTACACTAGGTTCTCTAAGAGTGAAAGAAGTGCTTTTCTGGGAAGTTACTTAGGTTACTTTATATCCAGCTCCCTCTTTTACGCTCTTGGTGCCTTAAGTAACTCTATAGCGGGAGAACTGGATCCTGTAGGGATAGTGGCGTTTTACGGGCTTGGCATACCGGCTTTAATTATGATAGTTCTTTCCACTGTTACGACAACATTCTTAGACGTCTATAGTGCTGCAATGACTGTAAAGAATGTCTTAAGTAAAGCTAGTGTTAAGAAACAAATAGTGTTGGCTAGCGTTCTTGGAACGCTGCTGGCAGTAATTTTCCCAGTACATCAATATGAGTGGTTCCTTTTAATAATTGGCGGTGCATTTACAAGCCTTACAGGCATAATGGTGGCTGACTTTATGTTAAGTAAAGTGAAATATCAAGGCTCCTTCGATGGCTGTGAACAAATAAGTATTCCCTCTATAGTCATTTGGTTTACAGGCTTCATGTTGTACATACTTTTAGCATCTTCATCACTTATACCGGGTTTAATAATCCCTGTTTTCAGCGAACTTGGATCAACGTTAGGCTCATCTATAGTTACCGTAGTTATAGTCATATCTTTATACGTTATCTATAGAAAGCTTTAAGGTGATGTAAAGTGAGCTTTAGGAAAACTATAGGTAAAGTAAGTAGGGAGTTATTTAACGATGTAATATTTAGAAGCCTTGGAGCAGTTGATCCAGGGGTAGTTGTTGGACCTAAGTACGGTGTAGATTTCTCAGTAATTGAAGTAGGGGATAAGGCATTAATATTTGAAGTAGATCCAGTATTTGTTGTTCCAGAGTATGGGTGGGATAGAAGTTCTTGGTTTGCAGTACACATACTTGCAAGCGATGTAGCTGTATCAGGTGTGCCTCCAAAGTATCTATTCATAGACTTAAACCTGCCTTTATCGATGACTGATGAGGAGTTCAGGGAACTATGGCTCGGCATACATAGAGAATGCTTAAAGCTTGGCATAACTATTGCTGGAGGTCACACAGGCAGATATGGTGGAGTAGATTACCCAATGATTGGTGGAGCAGTCATGATGGCCGTAACTAATAGGGATAACTACGTTACTCCAGAAATGGCTAGGCCAGGAGATGTAGTGATCATGACTAAGGGCCCAGCCATAGAGACAGCGGGCATATTATCAACGATGTTTCCGGAAGTGCTTGTAGAAAACTATGGATCAGAGTTTGCTAATAGAGCAAAGGACATATTCTGGCTTCAAACAGTAGTATACGATGCATTAACGCTAGCTAAGCTGGGTTTAAGGACTGGTGTATCAGCAATGCATGATGCGACTGAATACGGCGTTTGGGGCGCTCTACATGACTTAGCTGAGGCGAGCGGTGTTGGAATAAGAGTTTATGAGAACAGGTTATTCATTAGAAGTGATGTTGAGAAAGTCATTAAAGCTTTCTCAAGGTTTACAGGCATCGCAAACGTAGATCCTTACGCATCAATAAGTGAAGGAACTCTAATAGCTACCGTTAAGGGAGATAAGGCTGAAGCAGCTATAGAACTATTAAAGAACTCTGGAATAGATTCTTCAATAATAGGGGAGGTAATAGAGGGAGAGGGAGTTTACTTAGTGAAGAACGATAATAGTGAAATCGAAGTCCCCATGCCAGCACAAGACCCCTTCTGGCTACTGTTCTTTAAAACTCTTGAAATCATTAGGGGGGCGGAGAGTAGTTGAAGATCATTCCAACTGCATTAACCATAGCCGGAAGCGATAGTGGTGGAGGAGCGGGTATTCAAGCAGACTTAAAGACTTTTGCTGTAATGGGAGTACACGGCATGTCGGCAATAACTAGCATTACTGCGCAAAACACTAAAGAAGTGAGGGCTATACATGACATTCCACCAGAAATAGTTGTAGCTCAAATAGAGGCCGTAGTAGATGATATAGGTGTCGATGCAGCTAAGACTGGAATGCTAAGTAATAGCAGCATTGTTAATGCAGTCGCTAAAACAATTGAGAAGTATGGACTTCCACTAGTTGTAGACCCAGTTATAGTGGCTAAGTCAGGTGCTAGGCTTTTAAGAGAAGAAGCCGTTAAAGAATTATTGAAGAGCCTTATTCCCTTAGCTAAAGTTGTTACTCCAAATAAATTTGAAGCAGAAGTTCTCTCAAACACTAAAGTCATTAACTTAAATGACGCTAAAAAAGCTGCACAAATAATAGTAGAAGACTACGGTTGTGAAGCAGCGGTAGTTAAGGGAGGCCATGTTGAAGGAGAGTACTCTATTGATGTAATGTACTATCGTGGAGCATTCTATGAATTTAAGGCGCCAAGGATAATGACTAAGAACACTCATGGAACTGGCTGCAGCTTCTCAGCTGCAATAGCTGCTGGAATAGCTAAAGGCAAGGACTTAGTTGATGCTGTTAAAACTGCAAAAGAGTTAGTAACAATGAGTATTGAGTATAGCCTTGAATTAGGGGGAGGACATGGGCCTGTAAACCCTATAGCTTACATCATGATACCTGCTGAGAGGTATAGAGTACTCAATGAAGTAGAAGCAGCAATAGCTTATCTATCCAATAATGGTGAATTAGTAAGTGAAGTAGTGCCTGAAGTAGGCATGAACATAGGGATGGCCATAGAGTTTCCATATGCTAAAAGTCCTCTAGATGTAGCAGCCATACCGGGAAGAATCTCTAGGTATAAGAACACTATATTAGTGCCAGGTAAACCTGAATATGGAGTGTCTAGACATATAGCTACAGCAATATTAACCGCCATGAGCTTTGATAACAGGATAAGGGCTTCAGCAAACATCGCTTATTCTAAAAATATAGAGGAGGCTGTAAGAGCACTTAACTTGACTGCATCAAGTTTTGACAGAAGGCTTGAACCCCCTGAGGTAAAGAAAATTGAGGGAGGTACTACTAAATGGGGCATAACTTATGCAATCAAGGCATTTGGAAGAGGGGTTCCAGATGTGATATTTGATTACGGCGAGCATGGTAAGGAGCCTTTAACTTTCGTATTTGGAGAAACAGCCTTGTCTGTCGCTAAGAAGGTAGTCAGTATAGCCAAGGAGTTTAGACATTATTAAAATTAATTTATAAAGGATTCCTATAACCTTAGCTACTATGCAAAGCTTTTGCTTACAAAAAGTCCTAGCGATCCCTATATATCTTAAGCTTTTTCGGGTTTCATACGCATCGGTTAATGCTCTTTAAAACGCTTACTAATAGATGCCTCGCTTAATTTTAGAGGAATGCTCAGTAGAGCTAGAGAGTTCTCCTAAAGTTAATTATGGCGCTATGGATAACAAGTAGTTGCTCCATAAGATGAGTATTTCTATGTGCTTTTACCATGCAGTCTTCAAGATATTTAAAATCATCATAAATCTTTTCAAAAGTTTGCATGCAATAATTTGGCTGGCGAGCAGCTGTACTACAGCTTTACTTCACACTCCCTTTAAGTGCCTCGCGTAACTGTTTAGGTTTTCATATCTGTTTATATTGATCTAAACATTTATAAGCACCCTATACAGCGATATACGTGGATGATGGTTCGAGAGCCCTGTGGAGGCTCTCCCCTAGACACTCAAGATGTAGGGGTTTAGGGGTGCCCCTAAACGCCCCTAAGCCCGATGAGAACCCGAGAGGAATGCAGGGGAACAAAGATGAAGCAATGAAAACAATCAATATAAACCTATATCAGAGCTGAACCCCTTGTTAAACATCCCTACTTATATAGACTGTTAAATTAAGGGAAGTTAATGTTAAATATCTCCTTTAACTAAATTATTTAACCAAAGGGAGTAATATCCTAGATAAGGTAGTTTTAATATATATCCACTTACTTCAATTACTTTCCCCTCAATGTTTGAGTATGGTATCCCACTTTTGCACGGTGGCAGAGCTGGATCTACCATTGGATTATTGTCTCCTTTAACTAAGTAGCATGTGTAAGTACCTTCATTAAATACAGCCATTACTCTATGTATGATTAATGTTGAACCGCGTCTATATATCACTACGTCACCTACATTTATTTCACTTGGCTTAGGCTTATATGAAAATACTAGATCTCCTTCACGTAGCGTTGGAAGCATGCTTTTTCCGTCGACAGCAGCTAATGGTGCTTCACTCCCAGTTATAAGTGTAAGCATAGGCCTTAGAAAAACCATTGTCGCAAGAATCAAAATAGTTACAGCTATATTTACTAGCTCTTTCCATTTCAAGAAACCATACCCCATTGCTACTAGAGCTATCTACTCTTCCTCATATTCCTCCATTTCAGCCATTTCTTCGTCTAAATCATCTAAGTCTATTTCTATCACCTTTGGCTCTCTTTTCTCCTCAATACCTATTTCTCTTCCACTAACTTCAACACTGGTTTCCCCGATCTTCAACTTGCTCACTACATCCCTCCACTTATGGCTGCAGTTAGGGCATTCAAAAGAACCCATGACTGTTATGGTTATCCTCCCTTTTCTATCAGGTATTGGTGCTACTAATTGCCACGTCTTAGTAGGTTCACTAACTATGGTTCCACAGTTAGGGCATTCAAAGCTTCTCCTCTTAGACGTATGTATCCCCCGTTGCGTGCTCTATAGATATGTTGATAGTTACAGTATTTAAATTCAAGCGAGCACTCAATAGACCCTAAGGTTTATTTATTGAAATTAATTCAATATGGGCTGTGGATTAAGGCTTTACAGAAGCTGAATCCGCATCATACTTCTCCGCCCTTATTAACTACATTTATTTCACCAAGCATATTCCTAGATCTATAAAAGCCTATGTAAGATGCTATTACTCTAATTGATACACTTACTTCCTCATGGAATGAGCACTTTGATTCAACTAAGCTTCCATCAACTAGCTTAACTCTTACTTTCTTAAAAAGACTGCTTCCACAGTTTATTACTTCAAAGCCCTTTACAAATCCGTTGAGAGCTAACGCCTCTATGTACCTAAGGTTACACTCCTCTCTACACGTAACGTATTTACTGATAACTTCCTCTCTACTCATAGAGTCCATCCCCTGAGCACTAATGGATTCTCTTAGGCTAGGAAGTATTAGAGCTTTTGCTTAGCTTTCTTGAGAAATCTATCAACAAGTTCGTCTATGCTTGGTCCTTCAACTATCTTAACTCTGAAGAATGTTTTAGCAAATTCCTTATCTACTTTAATTATTTTCGATATATCACTCTGAGTCCCAAGAACTATTGTATCAGCCGGTATTTTGCGCAAAGTCTCCTCCAGATCCATTAACTGCTCCTTCCTATACCCCATGCTTGGAACTACTTTACTTAAGTGCGGATACCTCCTATAGGCTTCAGCTATAATGCCTACTGCATAAGGCCTCGGATCTACTACTTCAGCTGCTCCATACTTTAATGCAGCTACATAGCCTGCAGCATAAGGTGAGCCGCCATGAGTAATTGTTGGAGAGTCTTCTACAACAACTACTCTCCTCCCCCTTATTGCTTCAGGCCTATCAACGCTTACTTCACTTACCGCTAAACTTATTGACGCCCGTGGATTAACTTCCCTAATATTTCTTACTACTTCATTTACATCCCGCTCACTAGCTTGATCGATCTTGTTCACTATGACTGCATCAGCCATTCTTACATTTACTTCACCTGGATAACTTGAAATCTCTTGCCCAGGCCTCATAGCATCAGCTACAGTTATTAAGTAATCTGGCCTATAGAAGGGCCAGTCATTGTTCCCTCCATCCCATAGTATTACGTCGCTCTCTGACTCCACTAATTGAAGCAATTTTCCATAATCTACACCTGCATAAACTGTAAGACCCATGTTTATGTAGTGCTCGTACTCCTCCCTTTCCTCAATTGTAACATCATACTTATCAAAGTCTTGAACTGAAGTAAACTTTTGTATAATGGATTTCTCTAAATCGCCGTAAGCCATTGGGTGTCTCACTATGCCTACACGTAGGTTACGGTTTATGATAGATCTAGCTACCTCTCTTGACACACTGCTTTTTCCAGCACCAGTTCTAACTCCTACAACTGCTATTACTGGTTTAGATGATTCAAGCATAGTCTCCTTGGGTCCAAGGATTTTAAATGAAGCACCTGTAGCTAATGCTTCGCTTAGCAATCTGCCAAGATCGTTGTAAGTAAGATCGCTAAAGCTTAAAACTACTTCATCAACGTTGTTCCATTCAACAAGATCCTTTAAACGGCTAGCTGATACTATGGGTATACCACTTGGATAAAGAGAGCCGGCTAGGCTTGGAGGATATCTACGTCCAGTAATTCCAGGTATTTGCGTTGTTACAAATGCAACAACTCTATACTCAGGGTTATCTCTATAGACTACGTTAAAGTTGTGGAAGTCTCTGCCACCAGCACCAATTATTACTAGTCTTCTGGCCAAATGGCTCACCTAAAGCTGCATGATTTGTGGAGCTATATATAACTCTTTACTGTGTAAAGAAGGTTATGCTCTCTCTTTTAAATACCGTCTTATTGCAACAGAGTCTTAGGGTGAAGTGTATGGCTGAGAAAGCATTTGAAAGAGCTTGGTATGGCGCTAGCGAGCCGACAATTGGTGAAAAGCTCAAGAGCCTCTTCAAGAACGATAAAGAACCTTTAGCTAAGAGAGCTGTTATGGCAAACTATAGAGTTAGATCAGCTCTTAACAGAGTTAGATCATATATAGACAGGATAAATGAAAGAGATAAGGAACTATTTGAGAGAGCCGTTGAATCACTCATGAGGAAGGATGAAGCAAGGGCAAAGATCTACGTCAATGAAGTTGCTGAAATAAGGAAGATAGCTAGACAGCTACTGACGGTAGAATATGTACTGGAGCACGCCAGCATAAGGCTTGATACATTCATGATTGTTGGAGAAGCATTCACAACAGTTGCACCAGTAGTAGGAATACTGAAGGAAGCAGCCAATATATTAAGGGGAATAGCGCCAGACCTATGGATAGACTTAAACATGGCTGTATCGGACCTCAGTACAGTAATGAGTGCTGCTGGATTCGACGTAGGATTAGGCACAGAGATATCTATGAGTCCTGAAGCAAAGAAGATCTTTGAGGAAGCGAGGATCGTTGCAGAGCAAAGATTGAGGGAAAGGTTCCCAGAGCTCCCAGCTACTGCTCTTGCAGTAGGAGAGCAAGCAGGAGTCCAGCAAGGGAAGTAGTAATTAAAGCCTATGTTTTACACTGATGCTGGCGTTAGCATATATTTTTTGAGTATAGTTTATAAATTTCATCAATAATGCTCTCTTTAATTTCACTAAATACCCTACCATTTCTGCTTAACACAACTCCGGGCTCTCCACTAACTACTTTGCCTATTATTGAACATGGAATACCTATTTCTAGAAGAGAACTCACCGCCTTCTCAACGTATGACTCAGGTATTGTTGCTACCATTGAGCCGCTGCTAAGAAGCTTCAACGGATCTATATTTAAGGCCTTAGTTACTGTAGCGACTACAGAGTTGAGCTTTATGAGGGAAGGATCTATTGTTAATCTAACTCCACTAGCAATGCTTACTTCATAAAGGCCTTCTAGCAAGCCTCCCTCAGTGAGGTCATGCATTGACGATGCGTATGGAGCTATTCTTAATGCTGCTTCAACAATGCTTATCCGCTCTATGAACTTCCTTGCTTCAGCTATTAAATTCGGACTTAGCCCTCTTTCAGTAAGGAGATGTGGAAAATCCCATGCAATTACAGAAGTCCCTTCGCCGCCAATGTAGCCAGCTACAATTACTAAATCCTCTAATCGCGCGCCCTTAGTAGTCACTACTCGCTTATTAGTGTATCCTATTACTGTTGACACGACTATAGGCCTGGGCAATCCTGGGGTATATTCAGTATGGCCACCTATTATTGAAATACCTATTGCTCTAGCGGCTTTATCAGCATCACTCATTATTTCATCGATTAAATCCTCAGGTGAGTTAGATGGCATGAGAACTACTAGCTCAGCCCACCTAGGCCTAGCCCCTCTTACTGCAACATCGTTTGCAGCTACGTTTACAGCTAACCACCCTATTCTCCTTGAAGCAGTTGTTATTGGATTAGTGTGAGTCACTAAGTAGCCATTACTCAGCCTTACTATACCAGCGTCTTCTCCAAACGCTGGCCCCTGCACTACATCTGGGTCACTGATGCCGATGTATTTAAAGACCATGGATTCAAGGATTTCTCTTCTAGGCTTACCCACATTCATGAACTCTCCCTCCTGCTTTTAAAACACTCTACACATATATATGATATTGTTGATAGCTGTACTAGACAGTCTTCACAACCAACTCTGCCACAGTTTATGCAATACCCTATAGATAGATTTCTTCCACAAATCTCGCATAGCAGGGATTCACATACGTTGCATAAGTTCTTCAGTAAGCTATAATGTTGTCTACAGGCAGGTCTACCGCACTTGCTGCATACATAGACTGCCTCTGCACCACACATGGCGCAATGTTTCTTAAAGTTCTCCGATTTCCTCAATGAGCTCTGCTCCAACACTCTTTAATGAACGTTACGTAGTCACCTAATTAAGCTTTCTAAGGGGGCTTCACTCTATAAAACCTAGATACGTTTTCAACCTCCACCCTATACAAGTACTCTTCATTTACTATGCCTTCGCTAATTAGACTCATTAATTCACGAGGTATATCCCAGGGGTATGAAGATACACCGGGTCTCTTAGGGTCATCTATGAAGTCCGACTCCGTCATTACTCGCTTGGGTTTATGAGGTAATAGGGTTCTGTAAAGCTTCTCCTTAGCTGGAACAGTATACCAGTATCCATAGCTCTCAGCGTAATGAGCTTCACTAGGTGATACATGGTGCAATAGCAGCGAGTCTGCGTGAATCTTGGCTAATTCAGCTATCCTCTTTATTGAAGTAACAGTAGAGTAACCTCCTTGTTCTAAGTGCAGATGGATTAACATATCGTTATCTCTAGCTACTTCTATAGCGTAAATAAGTATTAGCTCTGATGTAACGATCCACGCTGGATTCACTGTATAATGCTGCCTCCCAACTTCACCTATGCCATCTATAGCTTTTTTCTCGTGAAGCTTAGCGATGTAATCTATGATTTTTTCAGCTAATTCAATTATTTCACTAGGACTCCAGCCAGCCTTAAAGTACACGTCAACTAGTGATGGATGGAAGCCCGCTAAAGTACTTACTTCAACGCCCTCCTTTCTTGCCCTTTCAGCTTCCCTCAACAGTATTTCAATAGACTTTTCATGGCTTTCAAAGCCTAAGCCCTCTATACCATAATGTTGTGGAGGAAGAGAAACTATAGCCATGAACCATCCATTAACTTTCTTAAATTTTTTAGCTATTTTCTCAGCCCCAAAACCACTGATCGGGTTAGTATGTAAGTGGGCATCGCTGAATACTGGAGTCAAAAGCGTCCCCCACAGCTTCAGATATAAACCTTATTAGTTCTCTCAGTTTGAAAAGCATTATGTTTAATGTTAATAAGGAGTCGGTTTTAAGAAGGCTTAGAGGAGGGGCTTATTAATTGAAGCTGTATGAATATGAAGCTAAGGAAATTGTAAGCAAGTATGGAGTAAAGGTACCTAGAGGATTTTTAGCTACTTCAATAAATGAAGTTATGGACGCTGTTAAAAAGCTTGGAGGAGAGGTAGTTTTAAAGAGTCAAGTACTTACTGGACGTAGAGGTATTTCTGGAGGAATAAAGTTCGCTAAAACT
>JAVZTI010000001.1:96757-198621 GCA_038879595.1 Desulfurococcaceae archaeon
AACTCTTAGAGAAGCTGAGGAAGCTTCCTTAAAGCTCCTTAAAATGAGGATCTCCGGTGAGGAAGTAAGGCAATTACTTGTTGAAGAAAGGATTTGCATAGATAAGGAGCTTTACTTAGCTCTAACAATCGATAGATCTAAGAAAGCATTTACGATTCTAGCATCAACTCTCGGAGGAGTAGAAGTTGAAGAACTTGTTAAGAAACATCCAAACGCATTGATTAGAATAACAGTTGATCCTATTGCTGGCCCACCGCCATTTACATCAAGATGGCTAGCGGAGTTCTACAATCTTAGCAAAGATCTTGAGCTCCAAGTACTGAAGATTGTTGAATCCATGTGGAGGATAGTAGTGGAATATGATGCAGAACTAGTAGAATTTAACCCACTTGCACTTTCATGTAGTGGCGAGCTAATAGTGCTGGATGCCAAGATAGTAATTGATGACAACTCCCTCTATAGACATAAAGAACTTATGGATAAAATGTATAGAGGTCTCTCAGATGTTGAAGCAATAGCTAAAAGACATGGCTTATCATACGTTGAACTCTCAGGTAACATAGGAATACTGTGTAACGGAGCAGGGCTTACCATGGCTACAATGGATTTAGTCAAGACTTATGGTGGAGAGCCAGCGAACTTCCTAGACATTGGTGGTGGAGCATCCAGCGAGCAAGTAAAGGAGGGATTAAAGCTCCTACTAACTAATCCACGAGTGAAAGTAGTATTAGTAAATGTATTTGGCGGAATAACTAGGTGTGATGAAGTTGCAGAAGGATTAATTAGTGCTATAAATGAAGTAGGTTATGTAAAACCAGTTGTAGTTAGATTGATTGGGACAAACGATAGTATTGGGAGGAGGATTCTTATGGAGAAAGGAGTGAAGGTTTTTTCAAGCCTTAAGGAAGCTGTTATAGCTTCAGTAGATTTAGCGAGGCGAGATCCATGGCTATCTTAGTTAATGAAGGCACGAGAGTGCTTGTTCAAGGAATCACAGGCAGGCAGGGGGCTTTCCACACAAAGCTCATGATTGATTACGGTACAAAGGTAGTTGCTGGAGTAACACCTGGAAAAGGAGGTTTAAGCATCCACGGAGTACCGGTATATAATAGTGTACTTTCAGCTCTACGTAAGCATCCTGAGATAAATACTAGCATAGTCTTTGTCCCAGCTCAATACTCACTTGATGCAGTTCTAGAGGCTCTTGAAGCAGGCATAGAAGTAGTTGTTGTAATAACTGAAGGAATTCCACTTAGAGATGAATTAATTCTAATTAGTAAGGCTAAGTCTATGGATAGAATAGTCGTAGGACCCAATACTCCCGGAGTAATATCTCCAGGAGTATGTAAAGTTGGAATAATGCCTTCTCAAGCTTTTTTAAGAGGCGTAGTTGGGATAGCGTCGAGAAGCGGTACTTTAACATATGAAGTCTCTATGGAAATAAGTGAAGTAGGGCTGGGGCAGTCAACTGTTGTAGGGATAGGAGGAGATCCCGTAACAGGCCTAGACTTTGTAGAAGTCTATGAAATGTTCATTAATGACCCAGCTACAAAGGCTATAGTAATTATTGGAGAAATAGGTGGAGACTCTGAAGAAAGGCTGGCTAATTATATAGAGAAAAACGGAGTTGAGAAACCTACGCTCGCATATATAGCTGGTATGACAGCTCCTCCGGGTAAACGCATGGGCCACGCTGGTGCCATAATATCGATGGGGCTTGGGACTTGGGAGAGCAAAAAGGAGGCTTTAGAAAGCGCAGGCGTGATGGTTTTCAAAGCTCCATGGGAGATCTCTAGAGCTCTACTTAACATTATACAATGCTGAAACGCCATTAAATGCTTAGCTAATCTATTTAAAGTCTGTGTCCTCAAGCTTAAAGCTTCAAGCAGCCATGAGGGTTCCAGCATTAAGTATCTTTAATAATTACTTTGGTTCCCTTAACTATGCCCTAAAGATCCTTCAATGATTCTGGAGTAAGCGCATTCTTCAAGAAACTAGCTGTGTTTATAACTATTGTCAGCTCTCGCTATGCTAAAGCACTAGTTGATTTCGCTTAACCCCCAATTACTTCCTCTAACTCACTTAGATTCTTTATATTCAACCAGTCAATTCTATGTCCAGGTATTCCTTCTCCACGAATTATTCTAAGGATTTCATCAATGACTTCGCCAACTTCTTTACCGGTTGTGTCTACTTCAAATACTCTGTTTTCTCCATAGGCTTCTATGGCGTTTATAGTGCATATTGATAGAAGTTCTGCTTCAACATTCTCTCTCACTTTAGCCTTCTTCCAGCCTTTTTTAATCAATCTATTCCTTAGTTCAACGGGGTCTATTCTTAACACTATTGCTAAAGCCACATAGTCTTCTGGAACTATTTCGCCATAGTGGCTATCTACTATGACTAGTTCTCTCTCCTCAATTACCTTCCTTAGTTCTTCAACAACTCTTTCTTCATCAATGACGTAACTCTCGGCCTCTTCATCATACTCTGTATAGAGGCCTTTCTCGATAACAAATAAGCTCAAATCTATGTGTAGAGCATTAAGTACTTTAGCTAGCATCTGTGAAATACGCGTTTTTCCAACTCCAGGAGTTCCCGTAACCACTATTACTTTACCATAGCTTTTAGCTTGTTTCTCCATTGCGGACTCACGCATTCTCGCCTTCACTTAGTTAATGCCTCTATTTTATCTTTAAGTTAAGTGCTGCCCGTTTTCACTGTTTACGCAACGCAGTAGTTATGCATGTACTTCACTATGTCATTAACGCTCTTTGCTTTTTAGCCAAACTACTCTCTGTGGAAATGGTATTTCTACACCAGCTTCCTCTAATGCCTTCTTAACTTCAGCAACTATTGTCCTCCTCACACTCCAGAAGAGCTGAGACGGAACCCAATACATGACTTTTATATTTATAGCGCTATCTCCAAGGCTATCAACTACTATAACTGGCTCTGGTTCAGCTAGTACTGCTGAATTATTCCACAGTACTCTCCTTATTACTTCAACAGCCTTGTATACATCTGATGAGTATGAAATCCCTAAAGTAAATTCAGCTCTACGTGCAATAGACCTTGAATAATTGTATATGTTTGATGAAGCTACATTAGTATTTGGCACTGTGAGGATCTCGCCGCTCCACAGCCTTATTTGAGTTGACGCTATGCCTATTGATTCAACTAAGCCCCAGTCATCGCCTATCCTAATAGCGTCGCCCACCTTCACTCTCCCCTCAACGATTAGCAATAAGCCTGCGAAAACCTGGCTTAAAGTCTGCTGTAATGCTAAGCCCACCACTATGCCTGCAAACCCTGCTGCTACAAGTATTCCAGTAAGATCTATTCCAATAATTGATAAAGCCGCTAAAGAACCTATAACTGTGAATAAGACTCTAACGCCTCTCCTAATGCTTATTAATACTTCAGGTGCTACTCTTACTTTAATTCTCTCGATAATAAGCTTGCTGATGAAAACACCTATGTAGTATAAAGTTATTAAGACAACTATAGCTCCGATGAGCTTAATAAATAGCTCTAAATGTCTTGAAACAAAATCATAAATAACATTGATTAACGCCGTCAACACTAACGCCTCCAACTCATTAATTTAAACTGCACTATACACGTACACCGTTATTGTTTATCCCTAGAGCTTCATTTATTTTTAACTTTAATTCAACGTCCTCGCATCACTGTGTATTAAGAGGCTTTTATTACGTAAATGAGGCTTCTAAATTCCTACATATTCATAGACAGGCCTTTGAGTGTAACGATGCGAGCTCCTCGAGGCTTAAGCTTCCCAGCTTGTATTAATGTTACATTTGATCTTTCTTTAGTCTGCCACAATCTTTTAAATTTAAATAAATTCAGCTCCATGTACAATCATACAGCTTCATTAAGCTTATAAATATAGTTATAGAAATTTATAGCCATTTAAGCTAGGTATATCTGGACAGCTAGAGAACTACATGTAGTATTGCAACAGGATCAAGAGACGTCGATATTGAAGGTGTAGTGCATGGAGTTTGAGGAGCTGAGTGATGTTGAGAAGAGAGCTCTTGAAATAATAGCTAGTAGTGGAGACACTGGTGTATTTCAAAACGATCTATGGAAGTTACTTGGAGTAAATAGTAGAGATACTTCACGGATTGTAAACAAACTTCTTAGAAGAGGACTCATAGTTAGAAAACCCGCTGTTAATCGTGGCAGAAGGACGTACTTGCTGCTTATATCTAAAGCTGCTAAACCTAGAAGGAAAGTGCCTACGAAAATAGACTTAAGGATCGACATAGATCGATTCATTGAAATACCCTGCTTCAACTGTCCCTTTATACATAAATGTTATGTCGGTGGATTTTATAATCCAATTACATGCAACTGGCTTGAGGAATGGATTAATTTAAATGTAATAAGGAGGCAGCGCTCTTCAAAGTGATACAACTATGTCAAGTTTATCCACTAAGTCTCCATATCTATTCCTTATAGTTACATCAGATACATTACATAAAGAGGCGACCTCTTGCTGAGTTCTCCTCTCGTCACTTAGTATTGAAGCCATGTAAACTATAGCTGCAGCAAGACCTATAGGACCTCTCCCAATGCTTAAATCAACTCCTCTAGATGCCTTAACAATGTCCATAGCTATAGAGTAAGTCCTCTGATCAAGGTTAAGATCCTTAATCAATTTAGGTATATAAAGAACAGGGTCTTGTTGAACTGAAGGCAGGGCCCTCACAAGCTCTATAAGCTTCTTCTCAGCATTCCACAAATCCTTCTCAACCATGCCGAGGGCTTTAGAGATAGAGCGCAGAGTCATTGGTAAATTATATTGTTTACACGCTAAGTATATTGAAGCTGCAGCCATGGAAGCTATAGACTTCTTCCTCATGGATGTATCGCTAAGGGCCCTTCTAAGCAATCTACTTGCTTCTTCCCTAACGTATCCAGGTAAATCTAGTTTAGAAGCATATTTATTCAAGTATTCGAGTCCAATCTCCATAACTTTATCTTTTTTTCCAACTCTAATCTTTTTCTGCACTCTCATCAATCGCCTTGCTTTAACTCTAAGAGTACTGGATTTAAATTCAGATGGATTAAACGTTGTGCAAATTCCTCTATCATGGATCGCGTTTGTTAGCGGGACACCTGTTCTAGCCCTTGAACCATCGCTTTTATCGTTAAAAAATCTCCATTCCCTACCGTGATCAATAGCTCTTTCATCCAATACAAGGCCACAGTTAATACATACGTACTCTCCGTGAGAGTCATCAAATATTATGTTTGTTGAACTACAGTTAGGACATTTAATTAACTTATGCTCAAAGATCATGTTTACTACCTCGCTTTCCTCCTAGCTTTTTTAATGTAGTAGAGAATGGGCTTACCTAAGCCCTCAATTAATTTAATTACTTCAGCTGACGAAGGCTTCACTACTATGAATGGAGATTCCACTGGCCCTATTACATCAATTATTACTCCAATTCTATTCATAGAACGATCTACGACTATGGCGTTAAGTATTTGCTCAGGCTTCTTGGTTAAGCTCTTAAGGATTATTAAACCTCCCTTAGTTACGTGTAGAACCTCTCCTAGAAGCCTCATTAAAAACACCCATAGCTACTTATGGGTATTACCTGTGTGCAACTATAAATAATGCGGCTCATCACTTATTAAATTTCCATGACATTTATTCAATAAGGTTTTTCCCAGATAATTTAAATGATCCAATAATACACATGCCATACATAAGTTATACGCTGGTACTAATGATTGCTATTTACCTTTAATGGAAGTTGCCGGCATAAGGAGTGCTTTTAAGTAGTAAACGTAGATGTTAAGCTTAACGCAAAATTATGACTTTAATGAGAGATCAAGACTGGCTTTAATGCATTTGGAAAATTTCTTGGATCCTCTAGAAGTCGTTGCAGAACTAGCTAAAGCAAGAACTGTTTTACAAGTCAGCTAAGGAGCTTCTCATAGAGGAGGCAGTTAGATAAATAAAGATCATCACTTAGTTAAAAATATCTTACAAGATCCTGTGCAAGCTTAAGCTAAGGTTCATGAATTTACTCAGTGAGGGGAATGCTCTTCACCGCTGTTAGCTCAAGAGACCATCGTTTCATCACTGAGGTAAAGCTATTCTTTTGAGACAAAAATATTTTTAGCATAATAATTATGTAGTGGACACTAGAGCGTGAATTCATAAGCTTAGGTGGAATTTATTTGGGAAAAGTCGTAGAATTCATCAAAATGATGAGGCCCCTTAACTCAGTTATGACTGGTGCAGCAGTCTTATTTACGGTGTTCGTAGTTAATGGATATGCTATTAAGTCGCTATCTTTAGCATTGATAGGTTTTCTAACAGGGTTCTTCATATCATCAGCCTCAATGCTTATCAACGATGTAGTTGACTTAGAAGTTGACAGGATAAATAAGCCTTGGAAACCTCTGCCGAGGGGATTATTTAACCCTAAGTTAGTAAAGTACTTTAGTATAGCTTCACTAGCGCTCGGAGTATTGTTGAATACACTGTCTAACCCACAGGCTCTTTTAACAGCAGCTGCATACTCAATCATTGCATATTCATACAATTTCCTAAGGAATAAGTGGTTTAGCCACTTCTTAGTAAGCATAGCTACTACAGGTCCATTTATTTACGGTTACTTGCTCTCAATAAATAGTGGAGAGAGATTCGTATTCATAACTCTCTTCTCTATAGTAGTGTTTTTAATAAATACGTCGAGAGAATTTGTGAAAAGCATTGCTGATGAAAGAGGCGATAGAGCTAAAGGGTATCAAACTATTACAACTGTTTTTGGAGGAGAGTTTGCTGCAAAACTATCTCTAGCACTAGCTATATCAGGGACTTTACTAGCTGTAGTAATTGGATTAGCTGGCTACGCCGGATTACTGTATACAATAATTCTTGGGTTAAGCGGAGCATTATTTTCATCAGCTGCTATTAAAGTTCTCCAAAGTCCAGTGAGTGAGGTTGCTCAAAAAGCTAAAAAAACAATGATATACTCAATGCTCTTTGCATTAACAGGGTTTCTCTTCAGTAATTTCCCTTAGGAACTTCTTGTATAGAGCTATGCTCTTAGTCTCAAGAGGGTTTAAGCCTCTTAACTCAGCTAACTCAACGCTAGTAAGCCCAAGGACTAAGCTTCCGTAAATAAGCTTTTCAAGGAGGCTTGAGCCTTTAAGTAGCAGCCTCTGCACTTTCACTCCGCTTTTAACGTAGATTGATTCCATAAATTCGATCAGCCTTGCTCCAAAAACATTGCCTGAGTCAACAATAGTTATGGCAGCCCAATTCTTTGTAAATGGGTTCTCCCAACCAACTATGTCGTTATGAGCCCACTCAGGCGCTACTTCTACTTTAACGGGTATCTTAGCATTTTCATTCAACTCATTCTTCCCCCTAACCGCTATTACTTCAAGGGGGGTATGAGTAGCTATGGCTAAGTTACATGAGTTTTCGTATATGAAGTTGGCTAAGGCTTTAGCTTCGTTAACTGCATCTAATGATTTTTCACTAATGAATTGAGCTAGCTTAACCACCTCATCCCTTGATACTAGAGTTAAATCCATTGAGTCAAGTACCCCAAGTATGCCAATGAGCATTTCAGGTAGTGCTGCACGTGGAACAAGGCCTTCTGACACTTTTACAACAGGTACTCCAAGAGTTTTCGAACATTTCTCCAGCAAGCCTCCGCTAGTAACAGCCACTACTTTCACGCCTCTCCTCAAAGCCTCCATGAAGGCCGTGATTGTTTCAATAGTGTCTCCACTGTAACTTACAGCGAAGACTAAATCGCTTGACGTGATGTATTTGGGAAGACTGGAGTTCTTTACAACAATTATTGGAGAATTGAAGCCTTCTCTATTAGAAGCAAGTGCTTCAATATAATCTCCAACACAGCCGCTTCCACCCATACCCGTTATAGCTATTGCCCTAGGTTTAAAGCTCACTGATACTTTGCCCCAGGACTCCACAGCTTTCTCAATCATTTTGTGCCAAGCAAGGTAGTAGTTCTTCACACTGACATCACCTAGCGCTAACGCCAGTTAACTTACGTGTCTTTAAATACTTAAGTTAATTAATGGGGTCATAGCTACTCTAGCAGAGGGTAGCGCAAGTGCGTGCATGGTGTAAGAAGTGAAGTTCCCGTGGACTTTTCTTAAAGGTAGATGGATCTTAATAGGTCATGAAGCTTGGGCTAGAGACATCATTTCAATATACTTAGCGCTTCTTGCCTCAATAAATAAGAGAGTCTATATAACTTCAACGAGAAGTTGGAGGACAGAGCTCCTAGACATACTTAAGGAGAATATAGTCAATAAAGCGCGGCTAGAAAACATATATGTAATTGAAAGCACGGAGGCCTGGAATACAGGTCCTGAGGAATACGTGATACTAATAGACCCAGCTACTCTCCCAGATCCATGCGAAGTCTGCAACTCTCTTGCCTCAATGAGTCCAGAGGGCGCTAAGGCAGCTTCAGTAAAACGCCTATATTCATGGCGTAAAGCTTACTTGAAGAGGCTCTACGGAAGCGAGTTCGCTATTAAAGTTGGGAACTTTTCACTTAGAATAACCATTAGCTTAAGCTACATAGGGCTCTCTCAGCCTATTGAAGGAGCCTGTAGAGAGGCCTTAAGAATGCTTAGACAGGGAACAGTGGACTATGGTGCATTAAGCATAAAGGATGCGCTGGACATAATATCTTACGGCATGAAGATCAAGAGAAGCAATGCTAGAGATATATTGAGTGAATTAATTAAGAGAGGCTACATAACGATAAGCAATGGGCACCTCATTGTTCACTAAATTCAATGAATATGGCTGGTCTAAATGGAACCGCCACCTTCTTTAACCCCCTAGCCTTTACATCCATCACTGATAGCTCTAATGATGCGCCTAACTGTAGTTCAATCCACTTCTTCATCTCGTTAATAACTTTCTCTTCATCTAAATCAGCCTTGAGTATAAGCTTTAGTACATCGGGTTGCAAGCTTGAGGCAACTTCATATACTTTTCTTGAGTAATTAGCAGCCCACTCCTTGTCTTTGGCTTCACTTACTACATCCTTAATAAACTCCCTCATACCTCTTCCCCGAGTAATATAGTCAACTGCTTTCCTCAATAAGCCATAGTGTTCTCTTGGAGCAACAGCTATAGTTATTTTGGATGGCTTTTTCTCATATAGTTTCATTATTTCCCTTATATCGCTTACAAGCCTCTCTAAGTACTCAAATGCTAACAGGGCTTCACTCATTCCTGGAAGATCCTCTATTAAAGGCCACTCCTGAAGTGATACATAGCCTTCCCCGCCGATCATTCTCCAGAGCTCTTCAGCTAAGTATGGCGTAAATGGATTCATCATCTTGATCCACGATTCAATGACTTTTTTAATTACTGCAGCAGTATTCACTTTATTCTCCTTGAACTTTAGTAATTCTAGATAAGTCCTTACGCAGTCCTCGAGTACATAGTAGATCTTTGTAGCAGCGCTGCGTACTTTAACTCTACTTAAGTCTTCTTTAATTGATTCAGCCAGAGTCTTCACTTTAGCTAGGATCCATAGGTCTTCAAGCTCCAGGTTTTCGAGCGCATCGTTAGATAGCTTGATTAATTTAACTTGATCGGCTATTAATTCATAGATCTTCTGTAATTGCTGGACTACAGTTATAGCAGCATCTTCACTGAAGTCTAAGTCCTGGTCTACTTCACTTAACATTGCTAACGAGAGCCTCAGCCCATCCGGAGATATTTCATTAATAAGTTTTCTAGCTGGCACTACATTCAATAAGCTTTTACTCATCTTCTGTCCACGGTAGAGTATATAGCCATTTACAACGATTTGTCTAGGCCACTTATCCCTTGGGAATATAGCTACGTGATTGTATATGTAGAATGTTAAGTGGTTCTTTATTAAGTCTTTCCCACTATGCCTTGAGTCAACGGGATACCAGTAGTCGAATTCCCTCCTGGCTTTAACTAATATTTCAATAGGAATGCTTGTTTTCTTAGATAGTTCAACAGGATCTCCTTCACCTAACGCTATGTAATCCCATACTTCCTCTGTAAGTTGATCAGCTCTAACCCCGCTCCTCCTTAATAAGTAATTAACTGTATAGAAAGCCATGTATATTGTTGAATCACTGAGGCTTTCAATAACCCACTCCTTGTCCCAGGGAAGCCTCGTCCCAAGTCCTCTAGTTCTAGCACAAGCTCTTTTACCAACCCACTCTACTGCTTCGTAAAATTCATTTCTAAGCTCTTCAGGAATTATTTTAATATCTTTTGAAGCCTCTCTAGCTAAGTTCTTCCACTCTACGTTACTGTAATCTATGAACCACTGATTCTCTAATATCTTTACAACGACTTTATTACCCCACCTACTGTAGACAGGCTTATTCACTACTTCATACATTTCTGATGCAAGTCCTTTTCTGGAAAGTATTTCAACAGTCTTTACTCTAGCTATGCTGACCGGTTTTCCACATATCTCGGCAGATACTTCATTTATGTAATTCTCTCCATACTCCTTTAAGAGATCTGGTTTAATTCTGTTTACTACATCATTCAGCATGAATCCATGCTTAAATTCCTCTCTATAGACCTCTCTAGTGGCTTCATCAAGCTTGCTATAGTCAAATTGACTCGATATACCCATTTTTTCAACAACTTCTATAGCCATGGCTTTTAAGCCTTTGGGGAGTTCAATAACGCTTATAGGCTTAAGCTCATCGGGATTTACGTTTATTTTCTTAATAAGTTCTTCTTGCTGAACAAGCTCTCTTAAGGCTATGTAGTCATAGGGGGCGTGAGCTGGAACGCTCATAACTATTCCTGTAGCTGTATCAGTATCCACGAATTCTGCTGGAAGAATTGGATTAAGGGTTCCTGTAGCAGGGTTTTTAAGTCTTTTACCAATTAGCTCCTCACCCTTAAACTCCCTCAATACACTGACTTTATGAAGTTGCAACCTTAGTTTTTCAACAGCTTCAATACTCACAACCCATTTAGCTCCATCAACTACTGCTTCAACGTAAGTTCCACTTGGGTTAATCCATACATTGACTGCTCCAAAAACAGTCTCAGGCCTTAGTGTAGCAGCAGGGTATATTACTCCATTAGAGTCCTTGAAGTAAAGCAGCGTAAACTTCTCTACTTCAGGCTCTACATCACCCTTCGTATCATGCATTCCAACGGGTGTTCCAATAACTGGATCCCATCCAACTGGATGGGTCCCTTTAGTAATATAGTTCTTGCTAAAAAGCTTAGTGAATTGCCACTTTATGAAGCTACTGAAGTCCTCGTCTATTGAAGTAAACTCCCTCCTCCAGTCTATAGATAAACCCAGGACCTTCATTGACTCTTTCATTTCTTCGTGGAAGTACTTTACCATAAACATGGGGTCAGACATCATTTCAATAACTTCTGAAGGTATATTGTAGACATCTCTAAAGAGCTTTATCGTCTGCTGATCTCTTTCTTTAATAGCGTCAGCCATTGATAGCACTGGTGTTCCAGTGTAATGGAAGCCCATTGGGAACAACACGTTGTACCCGATCATCCTAACGAATCTAGCGTATACATCAGCTATAGTGTAAGTTCTAGCATGCCCTAAGTGCATTACTCCATTTGGGTATGGAAATGCAGCAGTTATAAAGAACTTAGGCTTATCCGATGGGCTTGCTTCAAAAACTCCTTCACTAACCCACTTCACGCTCCACTTGAGTGAAGCTTCAGTAAGCCACTTAATGAAGTTCCTCAGTTCTTCAGACATCTGCATGCTTGCTAACACCTATAAACAATTGATCTACGGATGCAACTAAGGGAGTAAATAATGGCAGTCCTTTAAAAAATTGTCTGCTGCTTCACTAATGAGTCGTCAAATACTATTCTCATCGATGAAAGCTTCTTCATAATTATGCTCACATAGTCCATAACTATTTCTCTAGAAATACCTCTCTCTTCAACTCTCTTTAAGACTATTTCTTCAACTACTTCATACTTTCTATAGGTTTCATTAAGGGTCTTCCACGGTATTCCTGATAGAGCTTTAGCTATAGCTTCATCAAATGGAAGAACTCCCTTAATCATAAGTAGAGCTATTATTGGATACCCTACATACCCTCTATATAGAGTTCCATTATCGTTTGAGTAAGCTCTTAAATCTTCTGTAACTACAACGTAGTACTCCCTTTCACCACTTGATGAAGATACTCTGGCTCCATTATTTACTGCAGAAATCCTTCCATCAGCTATTGAGCCTAAGGCTTCGAGGACTTTTATTCTAGGCGGAGGCCTAAGCACTTTAACAACCAATTTACAGCACCGATAGCTCTCTAGACAAACATTAAATATGGGGTATTATATACTATATTTAGAGGTTGTTGAAGAGGCGTGCTTATGCCTCTCGAACTTAACAGCGGCTTAGTTGTAGCTGGAGCTTATGCTATTAAAATTAGGAGGACTTTATTCGCTCAGCTTAGCGATAGAGTTAAGCAAGATAAGGAGTTTTCAAAGGAAATAGCTAGAGCTAGCGCTGAACTCAATAGAGTCTTATACCACGTGATTGTTGAAGAACTTAAGTCTGAGAAAGGGGATGTAATTAGAGTTAGAGTGATGTACGATTTAGAAGGCGGGAGGATCGATTGGCACTACGACACTCTTAGAGTAGAATTATTCAAAAGAGTACCTGATGAAATTGTTTCAGAGGCCGTAAAGAAAGTAATTGAGACTAAGTTGGCTGAAGTAAAGGCGCTTTACGCAACTGCTGAAGCAGTTGAAGAAGCTGAAAAAGCTTTAGTGAAAGCTCCAGAAGCCCCTTCAGCAGCTCCGTTAGTGCAAGCAGTTGATCTAACTAATGTTTTAGCGAGTGCAATACCTATTGGGGAAACACTTGAAGGAGGCTTAATATTCCAGCTAAAGGATTCTAAGGGGAATAACGTAGGAATAGCTGACTTAGAGAAAAGAGGTGAGGCAAGCATAGCTGAAGCAATAGTCCTCTTAAGCCCTAGGGAAACATATAGGCTGTACGTAAAGTTATCAAAAGACATACATACATATAGTGAAAAGCCGGAGGAACTAGTGGAAGAATTAAAGCAAGCACCTATAGTTAAAATAGACCCAGAGGAAGCAAAGAACATCCTAAAGAGCAAAATGGAGCTACTAATATAGAGAACTAAAAACATAAAGTGATTCACAGGGCCCGTGGCCTAGCTTGGATAAGGCGCCGGCCTTCGGAGCCGGAGATCCCGGGTTCAAATCCCGGCGGGCCCGTAGTGGTTGCCCGTGTTGTTTATTTAGGTTTGCTTAGGTGTTTTTAAACAACATGGGTATTATTGCCACGGGCTTCTCCCTCAGCAACTGCTCACCGTTCGCAGGGTCATCGGGAGCTACATCGACGGGCACCACTGAGCCCGCCTCGAGGGATAGGTATATCCTCCCGCTCCTGATGGCCATCCTGCCGTCATTGAGGCGGGAGAAGATGTTTAGGGGTTCAGCTCTTATGTAGTTTTATATCTGTTAACTTCATTGCTTCATCTCTTTTCCCCTGCATTCCTCTCGGGTTCTCATCGGGCTTAGGGGCGTTTAGGGGCACCCCTAAACCCCCACATCTTGTGTACCTCGGGGAGAGCAGTCATTTAGAGCATCGAGCAGCTCTCGAACCCTCATCCAGGCATATCGCTGTACAGGATGTTTAAAAATGTTTAGATCAATATAAACAGATATGAAAACCGAAACAGTTACGCGAGGCGCTGCAAGGAGGAGTTATCTTAATAGATGAGCTCAACATACTTCGACTATATAATCAATGTCTATATCCTTAAACAAGATCAAAGTCTTAGACGTTAATTAAGTGAATTAATAATAATTTACGTAGATCTTTAAACGTAGTTCGATGAGATCTCGAGTCTTCAGAGCCTAAGAACATAGGTTTAAATCTCAGCAGGTCTGCATTTTGTTTCATACATTCTCCATAGACCTTAGGCTGCTTTAGCGTTCTTTTTTATTACAACAATCGCATTAAGGGACCTATGCACTTATGCGAAGACATGGATCTAAAAAGTAAGAGGCTAATGCATGGCACTTAGTTCAAGTATTTACATAAATTTAAATTAGCCTCGGCTGAGAGTAATGAGTGTCAATGAAAGAGACAGGCCACGTCTATGACTTAAGTAGAGGAAAACTAATTTAAGGCTTTGTAACTTAAGAGCCTTAATCCTCAATAATATAGCGAGCTTCTTATCCTAGCAATATGTCTATAAGCATCATGAGATATAAGCCTAGGTAGAACCCTGCACTTGCTATCTTTCTATGAACCGCATTCTCGTGTAAAACCTCGGGTATAAGCTCTTCAATAGTTACGTATATCATAGCTCCTGCAGCAAAGCCTAGCCAAACGTAAGTCCAGCTCCTGCTATAGCCAAACACAGCAGCTCCAGTCAATACTGCAGCCATTTCTACTAATCCACTTAATACACCTAGCCCTATGGCCTTAGTTTTCTTGAAGCCCATTGATGCTAGTGGTAAAGTAACAGCCAATCCTTCTGGCACATCTTGTAAACCTATTGCTATGGATAGTGTAAGCCCAAATCCAGGACTATAAGCAGAGGCAACACCTACAGCAAGGCCCTCAGGAATGTTATGTATAAACATTGTTAAAGCCACTAGCCATGCTTTCTTAATCTTCTTTGCGAGACCTTTCAAGCCCTCGTAACCTATAGCGACATGCTCGTGGGGAAGTAGCTTATCGAGTAAAACTATTGCAACAGCTCCTGTCGCAACTCCTATAAGGACTTCTGCAACTGCACCGCTCTCAATGCCTGGAATAATTAATTTAACGAAGCTTGCCACCATCATGATGCCGGATGCAAAACCTAGTCCAAAATCAAGCGCTTTATGCGGAAATCTTAAGCCAATTAGACCTAGTAGAGAGCCGAGTGAAGTAAATCCAGCGACTATTAGACCGTTGTAGAATGCTAAAACTATGCCTTCCATTCAATTAACTACCTCATATACTTTAACTCCTCTCTATAGATTTTCAGTCAAAAATATGATTAGTACGCCGCGAATTCCAAAGCTATTGTAATTACATAGAGTTTTACCTTTACTTTCTCTCTAACAATTCTCTTAAGATCGTGTTTAATTGCTCTAAGGAGCTTCTTAAATTACTCATTAATACTACTACTTGTGCATACATTCTGAGGATCCTATAGCTCTTAGTAGCTTTAGGGAGGATCTTCTTTGCCTGTAGATCCTTAATTCTATCGATAACTTCATCAATGCTTATATTTAAGTCTCTAGCTAGCTCAGGCACTGTGCGCGCCTTAACTATATTCTTTAGGAACTCTAAGTCACTTTGCGATGGACTCTGTAACTCAATTATTATAGAGAGGAATTCATCTATAATTGATTCTATGGAGTTCCTAACTATTAACTCCAATTCTTCTGCTTCAATAAGAAAGTAATCACTGAGCTCAATTACTTTTACGCCCAGCTCTTTGGCTAGTTCTTCAGCAGATCGATCTGCAAAGCCTTTTGAAACTATGAGAGGCTTTAAGCCGAGTAACGCGGCATTAACGTATGCCTGCCTTATTCCACTTACATCAATTCTACCAGCTTTTATTTCAACAGCGTACTTCACTCCACTTCCTTCTTCAACTATAGCATCTACTTCGCATATATCTACTCCACGTATCTTAATTACTTTCTTTGTCTCAATAATTTTATAACCTAGTTCTTCAAGTACTCCTAGAGCTATCCTCTCACTACTCCTCCACCTTCTTTGAGCTGACATAACGAGCACTCCTTTGAATGCTAGAGGAACCCTATTAAAGAAGTATAGTGTGGAGAACTTCTATTAAGCTTCTTGGAGTAATGATCTTGATGTGCTTATTCCTCAACTCCGACTTATTTAATTCAACTTCTCTGCTCGGCGATACAAACATTATTGCAACGATCCTAGTA
This sequence comes from Desulfurococcaceae archaeon, assembly GCA_038879595.1. Lineage (GTDB taxonomy): Archaea > Thermoproteota > Thermoprotei_A > Sulfolobales > Desulfurococcaceae > JANXDZ01. Next base: position 112,743 of record JAVZTI010000001.1, read on the forward strand.
TAAGATCTATCTAAATAATTTAGCAATGTTGCTAAGACTTCTATATCCTCAATACCTGAGTCCACTACTAGCACTCTATCCTCCTTACTAAAGCAGTCCCTTGGTATAGTGAATGCATCAACGTAGCCTGTGCTTCTTACAAGAGAGAGTATGTACGGATCCTTTACAGCAATACTCCTTGAAGATAAGCATATTGGAGTATTAATGTATGAGGCAACTAAAGTAGCTATTGATGAGCTATAGTTGTCAGGCATTGATATAGTGCAATCAACTCTCTCATCATATCTTTTAAGCATGAGAGCTGTTAGAAAGCCTAAGAGCTCTAAGAACCCAGGGTTTCTCAAGTACTTAAAGGACGAGGATTCATCAATTAACGTACTCTTCAACACATACTCAAATAGCCTTCTCTCCTTAAATTTCTCGAGAATCTCTAGAGCAGTCTTCTTTTCAGGTATAGCCCTTAAAGCAAGGTACCTCCATATATTTTGGGAAGGTATGTCAAATATTTCCTCAAGCTCCTTAAATGAGTAAAATGACTTAACTATCTTAAGCAAATTATAGGCTAAAAACCTCGATTCATCCTCACTTATCTTTAAAGAGCTACTCACAGAGATCATCCTTTAAATAAGCTCTACCACCTACATTAGTCTTACAACGAGGTTTAAAGTTTTCTACTTTTTTGAAACTACAACTATATAAATTAATGTCTCTAAACATAGCATTACACGAGCTTACTTAACATTTTAACCTAACTTACACAAATTACTAGCATGATATAGGGTGGTCTAATGAAGAAGAAGGAGAAGAAGAAGGAAGAGAAGAAGGAAGAAAAGAAATAACCTCCTTCTCATATCTTTTAATGAAAAACAATGTTTTTTACGACTAAGCATGTCTAATGGACGCGCTATATTAACTGATGAGAAGTGGAAGAAAGCGGGACCCCCATAGAAAACTCGAAAGGACAACGTAGAGTAGAATGCATAGGGGAAAACCTTTAGAAAACTCTATAACTTTTAGTCATTGAAGTCAACTAAAACCTGTAAGCTCTTCTTTGTTTTGCAGCACTAATGTTACATGGAGGAGCATTACTCCTCGCTCTACACATGCCTCTCTATAAGAACTATTGAAGCACGTTCTATATTTCATGCCTTATGTAGTTTAAACAAGCTATTTCTCAATGATCCACGTTGTCTCAAGACCTTTATCCATGAGTTTAACTCCCTTTTTCTCAAGCTCACTCCTAATGGAGTCAGCTAAGTCATACAGCTTCCTTTGCCTAAGCTCTTTACGTACATCCACTATGACTTTAAGTAAATCATCTACAATACTCTTCATTTCTTCAGGAGCTTCCTCAAAATGCTTATCTAGTACGCCAAGCACCACATTATATTCCCTAAGCAATTGATATGCCTTCCACACAAGAGTATATTTCGGATTGTACTGTAACTCTCTATAAATTATTGCCGTAAGTTCATGGACGGCTGATAGTGCTTTAGCAGTATTGAAGTCGTTTGAAAGAGCTTCATGAAACTTCCTCCTAGTATCCATGACTTCCCTCAACACCCTTATGTCATTATCATTCATATAGTGTTGTTCTACAGCCTCCTTAGATAGCTTTTTAAGAATGTTTACTGCTCCTACAAGCCTTTCGTAAAAAGCGCTTGCTTGTTCAAGAGCTTCATCACTGTAATCCTGAGGCTTCCTATAGTGAAGGCTTAAGTAGAAGATTCTATGTACTTCAGGCCTCCATTTCTTAAAAGACTCCCTTAATGCAACTATGTTGCCTAAGCTCTTACTCATTTTGTTTCCGCGAACCATTAATAGCCCTGTGTGAACCCAATACTTAACCCAAGGCCTTTTGCCGAAGAACGATTCACTCTGTGCTCTTTCATTCTCATGGTGCGGGAAGAGTAAGTCGCTTCCACCACCATGTATGTCTATAGTTGAGCCCAAGTATCTGCTGCTCATAACACTACATTCAATGTGCCACCCAGGCCTCCCCCTACCCCATGGGGAGGGCCACCAAGGTTCACCTGGCTTAGCTGCTTTCCATAGTGCAAAGTCGTATGGATTCCTCTTTTCACTAAGGAACTCCTCTTCCTGACTCCATAGAGTTTTATCCCGCTTACTACTTAACGATCCATAGTCAGGGTATTTATCTACATTGAAGTAAACATTCCCGCTCTTAGTTACATAAGCATAGTCTCTCTCTATAAGTACTGAGATGAATTCTATTATTTCATTGATGTGGCTACTAACCCTTGGATGAAGATCAACCTTTACGTTTAACTTAGATATAGCATCCATATAATCCCTAGTAAATTCATCAACTACGCTAGTCCAATCCCTTCCCTCAGAATTAGCCCTATTAATGATCTTGTCATCTATATCAGTTATATTTACTATGAAGTAAACGTTGTAGCCCCTTAAATTAAAATACCTCCTTAACGCATCAAAAATTACATACGTCCTCCCATGACCTACGTGAGTATAATCGTAAACAGTTGGCCCACATACATAGGTCTTCACCATCCCTGGATCGCTAGGCTCAAATAGTTCTATGCTTTTTGAGTAACTATTGTATATCTTTATGAATGTTTCATTTAAATCATCATTCATACGCAAACACCGCTCTCCACCCATAGTTCAAGATATATAGGTTTGTTTATCAGGTCTCCTCGGTCCCCTCGTAGATCTATGAGCTTCGGGTGTGCTGAGCAGCCATAAGTAAAGAATTATAACCGGAGTTAATAAGCATGTTTAGCAACTTTAAATGCAACTAATGCTCAACTCTGACCTCCTCTCTGCCCCCGAAGAGTTCTCCGCATTTATTTTATGCTTCAAATAGATTGCTGAAATCTCCTTGGAGTCAACTGTTATAGCATGTGCTCATACTTCTCAGCCTGCCACTTAATCTAGTGGAACGAGAAGTCGCCAAGCGCTTCTAATGGCATGTCTACTGGAGGCAGGCCCCATGGCTTATGAACTTCAGTCATTCACCTTAAATTGTCTTGAAACACGGCTTCAATGGACTTGAAATATGTGGAGTCCTTGAAAGCTGCATGGAATCCTAATAGCTTTTACTACGAGGAAACGAAATCCTAATTCAAGGGGATCTCGAGGCATATTTAAAACTATGAAATAATTATTCCAGGGAAATCCTACTGGTTTCTTAAACCTGTGTAAAATGTAAGTATAGGAGTGGTGTATCTATGTCTATAGATAGGGATTTTGCTAAAATTCTCGGTGAAATGATTTCGTGCATTAACGTCATTAACAATGACTTAGCTGAACTATACATAGAGCTCTCACATAAAGTTGACTCCATTCATGCTTTTACTCTACTAAGACAGATGTCCGTAGAGTTATATCACCATGTATCATTAATTGAAGGGATCCTCTTATTACTTAGCTTAAAGGAATATTCAATGGTATCTAAAGAGAAATGTTATGAAGCCATGGGTTTTTCTGGAAGTATACTGAAAATTATTAAGGGGTATGTAGACTCTGCAAATGCTATTTCAAGAGACGAACTTTATAAAATAGCTAGTGAACTACAGAGACTTCATAGAGAACTCTATGAAGAGATCTATGAGGGGAAAGCGCTCATATTAATTAAACACGCTTTTAGAACTGGAGTATTTGATAGAAAACACTATGGAGTCGTTATTAGCGTTTTAGAGAAAGTTATAAAAGATCATAGGGATAACCAAGCGATCTTGATGAATCTAGTTAAGTACCGATAGAAGAACCTTCATAATTCACATATGAATTATGAAGCCGTAAAAATGGGAGAAAGAAGCTATATGCAATTAACATGAATATTTGTAAAATTTAAACTCCTAAGCAGCATTAGATGTTAATACTTCCAGAATAGCCTTTGAAACATTGATGTAAGTATCCTTCATCTCCTCGGTCCTTAAATACACCTTATCCTCTCCAACTAAGTTATTACTTACCACGAGGATGCACGCAGTTTTCCAACCTCTCATCCATCCAAGTGAGAAGAGAGTTGAGCATTCCATTTCTACAGCTAGAACTCCTCTTTTACTCCACTTTTCAGCAAAGCTATGGTCTTCAGCATAAAATGCATCGCTACTTACTACAGGACCTGTATAGAACTTTAGACCTGTCTTCCTCATGTAATCCATTATTTTTACTGTAAGCTCGAGATCAGGAGCGTTTGGTGGACAGTCTCCTTGAAAATACTGACTTATAACTCCTTGAGAGCTATGGGCAGCTGATGTAGCTACAATTATTGAACCAATGGTTATGTCCCTCCTTAAGCTACCGCAAGAACCTAACCTCACTATTGTCTTTACACCAAGCATTCCTAGTTCTTCAAATACTATTGCTGCACTAGGAGCTCCAACTCCGTGTACAGCAATGGATACAGGTGATCCACGGTATTTCCCTGTATAAATCAGGAATCCACGGCTTTCGCTCACTAACCTTGGATCGCTTAGCAAGTCCTTTATTAAAGCTGCTCTAGCAGGATCTCCAACAACTATAGCTTTCTCAGCTACATCTCCTTTCTTAACTGAAATATGGTATGGAGGTGCTTTCACTTTGAACTACCTCTTCTCTTCCTTTTCCTAACTCGCTTTACTTTCACCCGTGTGTACGGCTTAGTTACCTGGAAAAGCTCTTCTCTAAGAACTATTCTTACACTGTCTTCACTGTATATGCCTATTGCATCGTATTCCACGCCCTCAACTCTTATCTCTCCATCATATACATATAGATCTTCGCGTACTTCATACTCTTTTATTGGAGTAAGCTTCTCTCCATGGGCCTTAAATAGAATTAATTTACGTAGCCTCACAAGCCCTGGATTAATTATTATACCTCCACCTTCCCCCTCAACTTCCCATGCAGTAAGGCCTGGGACTTCAGCTACACCCATGGAGTAACCATTAGTTATTCTAGAGTTATAGGCAGCTATAGATGCTTCTTCGATTAATCTATTAACTAAGTTAGACTCTCTCGATCTAATTATTATCTCCTTCCAACTCATTTCATCAGCTTTATATACAGTGAGAGTTAAGCCATCAAATGACTTTACGTCTTTCTTAAAAATCACTGTTCTAACTAAGGCTTTCAATGCCATCACTTTACAACTCTACTACAGGACTCATAAAGCCTCTCGCTTATAAAAACTATTACAACTACTTGGAAGCAACAATCGATACTCAATTGATCATGGGCTGAGGTTTGAGAGAAAAATATTTTTCCGAGAAAATATTTACTAATATAAATATAGGTAGGTGTTTATAAATTGATAAGAGTAGGAATAGTTGGCGTTGGAAACATAGCCTCCATGCTGGTTCAATCAATTGAATACTACAAAAGAAGCGGGGACTGTAGAGGCCTCATACATAGAGTCATTGGAGGCTATAGAGTAAGTGACATAAGAATTGTTTACGCTATAGATGTTTCTGAAAGAAAAGTTGGCAGAGATTTAAGTGAGGCAATATTTGCTGAGCCAAACTTAGTTCCAAAGCTAGTTGACCTTGGTGAAACAGGTGTTATTGTAAGAATGGGGAAAGTGCTTGACGGTGTTGCAAACCACATGGCTGAAGACTTTAAGCCAGCGAAGATCGGTGAACCCACGAAGGAGGAATTAGCGAAAGAACTTAAGGAAAACGAAGTTGACGTAATAGTAAACTTACTCCCCGTAGGTAGTTATGAAGCATCAAGATTCTACGCTGAAGCAGCTGCTGAAGCTGGAGCATCATTCATAAACTGTATTCCAGAGTTCATAGCTAGTGGAAATGAAGGCTATCCAAAGCTATTTGAGAAGAAGAAAGCTACTCTACTTGGAGATGACATTAAGGGACAACTTGGGTCAACAATAGTTCACAGAGCTTTAGCTAGCTTAATAGCAATGAGGGGCTGTGAAATAATTGAATCGTATCAATTAAATGTTGGAGGTAATACGGACTTCAAGAATATGCTCGATCAAAGTAGATTGTATAGCAAGAAAGTAAGTAAGACAGCAGCCGTTACGTCAACTCAAGAGAGGCCTGAGAGCCTTATTGGAAGAGTATATGCAGGACCCAGTGGCTACATAGAGTTCTTAGGGAATACTAAGGTATCATACATGTACATAAAGGCCCTTGGATTCATGGGTCTCCCGGTAACAATTGATTTAAAGCTTACAGTTGACGATAAAGCCATGGCTACAGCCATACTCGTAGACGTAATTAGGTTATCTAAAGCATTAGTAGAGCGGGGTATTTATGGAGCCCCCGACTGGGCTTCTGCACCGTACTTTAAACACCCGCCTAAGCTAGCTAAATCTGATTATGGAGCTATGTTAGTGCTTTATGAGAAGCTCAGTGAAGTTGGAATAAGCATAGAGCCTAAGCACTTTTATACTTTTTAAAAGCCATTCTTGGAGACTTTAATGAAAGCTTTGCTGTAAACACTTTTTCACTACTTACAACGTTTCTTAAAGCAACTATCGTTATTATTGCATAGGCTAAATTAGATAAGTTAGCTAAAGCGACCAGGAAAGTGTCGCCCATCACAGAGAACTTTATTGACATTGCTGTATTAAGCACTGGTATCATTGAAATAGCTATGGTTGCTGAAGGAGAAAGAACAGCTATATCTACAAACATAGCTGCATAAGCTGCAAATACTACTGGAAATATTATTATACCAGTAAATGTTTGAGCTGTTCTAACGTCTTCAGCAAATAAACTAACTAGCATTAGTAGTGAAAGCACAAATGTAGCTACTGAAGCTAAGCCTATTAGGATAAGCGCTATCGACTCTGGTTTAACTAACTCAAATAAATTAATTGACTCCCCCGAGATCCCTAATTGTCCCTGAGAGCTTCCTTCAAAACCAGAGCTAACCATGTTGCCGAAAAACCATATGAATATACTTGCGTAAACTCCCATAGTAGCCAGCCCAATGATTATTGATGTTAGGAGCTTTACTGCAATAATGGTAGTTCTATTTATTGGAAGAGAGAGAAGTGTTTCAAACATTTTTTCCTCCTTTTCAACAGCCATAGCCATCACTGCGTATTGTGAAATAAATATTATGAACATTACTGCCAATAGCGGCATTACGAAGCTTAACGATAAAACTAAGTTCAGTAAAGCTTGCGGAGACCCAAAGACTTTACCAGCTAAGACCACTCTTGAGCTAGATAGCACTGGGTTTTTAGCAAAGCTTTCAGAAATACCTATGTTTACAAGGATACTTTTAGAAATGGACTCAGAGAACAATCTTACGTATGACTCTGCAGCTGAAATTATCCCCATCTCGATGAATGAGAGGGACTTCATTAACACATAGCATTCCACAACTCCTGGAATCATTTCAGTAAGATTTTTCGAGAACCCTCTTGGTATTACGTAGAGTATCTTAGCTCTACTCTCCTCCATGAGCTCCGCCATTTCATCTATTGATGGTGCGGCGTCTCTTTGACTATAAGTAACGTTTAGTCCTATGGCCTCCAAGTGTTTTGCAAGACTTTGAGTCCAGTTTCCACGGTCTAAGTCTATTAGCACTATAGAGCCGCTTGCTCTCACAGCTTCTTCGATTTGCTGCCTCATCGCACTACCCATAAAGCCATAAAGCACTGCCACTAATATTATTGGTGCAATAATCATTCCAATTATTATTTTTGGATCTCTAGCAATGCTCTTAAGTTCCTTTAATAGAAATACTGTGAACGCCTTCACGTCCTTTCACCAGTTAACTTTACAAATAGTTCCTCTAAGTTATCTACTCCATGATCTTCTAATAATTGCTTAGGGACTCCTTCAGCGATGATCTTGCCTTGGTGAATCATTGCTATCCTATTGCATAAATACTCTACTTCAAGCATGTTGTGGCTGCTTAACAGCACTGTTATACCCCATTCTCTGACAGCTTTCTTAATGATGTCCCTTACTATTACTGCATTAACTACGTCAAGCCCACTAGTAGGTTCATCAAGTATAGCTACCTTGGGTTTAACCATTATTGCTCTTGCTACTAAGAGCCTTCTCAACATCCCCTTGCTGTAAGTCCTTACTTTGTCCCTTAATCTATTGCCAAGCCCACTGATACTTGCGCCGAGCTTCTTCATCTCACTGGCTTCATTTTCTGAACTTGAGTATAGCTTTGCAATGAACTCTAGGTATTCCTCTCCACTCAAGTACTTATATGCGCCAGCTTCCTCTGGTAAGTAGGATATTATTTTTCTAACTTCTTCAGGTTGCTTAACTACATCGTATTCAAATATTTTAGCTGAACCACTAGTTGGTTGAAGTATAGTGGCCAATATTCTTAGCACAGTAGTTTTCCCAGCTCCATTGGGACCTATTAATCCATATATCTCACCTTTTTTAACAGTAAATGAAACGCCATCAGCTCCCCTGATTCCACCTGGATATATTTTGACTACGTCTTCAACTACTACAGCATTGTTTGAGAACATAACTTCCCCTATCCTTTCTTTACCTGTCCGGCGATAAAGATTAAGGGACGTATCAATTAAATACTTTGCTAACCGTTGACTCTTCATCTACTCTGAAATGAGGTTTAGATAGCTGTAAAGTAACCCAATTTAGTTGCAGTATAAAAGCTTGTAGAACTATAGCAATTACGGTAGAAGAACTTGGTTCTCGCCGTTAAAAGTAGAAGCAGAGTATCACTAGTAATTTACTTAGCTACAGAAAGGGGGATGCGCAATGTTAAGCGCATCTATAAATCTATTGAAGACTCAATAAGTGTTGCAGATGCATACATCGTTTATTATGGATTGAGGGCTTTTAAGCAGTTAATGGATATTCCTACATTCCATTCTGAACCACCTTATTGTAGAGGCAAAGCTATATTGTCTGGGGCAAACTTAGTTATAAGTCCAGTAATCGTTATAGTCAATGGAGACACCTCGTGTTTCTCCATAGATTCAATAAGTAATGCTGTAACTAAAGTACTATCTGGAGAAACTCTACTATATTTATCAAAGCCTCAGACAAACACTAATTTTACTGATGTATACAGGAGCTTTCTCCAAGGCATTTTAAGGGAATTAGGCATTGCGCAGAGCATATTATACCCCTCGTACTCTATAGTTGTTGGATTACACAAGCTCCTTACAACTGTTCCATACTCTATGTGGAGCATAGAGCAATTAGCAGCAATGAACTTAAGGGAGGAGGCGTTAGTAGTTGAAAATAATTCATGCATAGATAGTACTATAGATTATATAAAGGGGTTTGAAGAAACTTTCGTAAAAGATCTTGCTAGGAAGGCCGTTGAAATGGCTTTACAAAGAAACATCATAAGTAAAAATAGAGCTGAGGAGTATTTAAAGAGAATTGAGGCTGCATAAGGCATGAAGATACTCATTGCTGTAAGTAAAAGTACTGTAACAAGAATTCTAAGTTGCATACAGATGCTTGTACCTAAACCACATGTAGCAGTAGTGAGTCTTGACGATGAAGCAGCACTAGTCTCTAAAGCCATGGGAGTTGAATTCATAGGGGGCCCTCTCCCTGAGAAAATTTATGCTATTGACGAGTTCAAGGAATATGACGTTGGAATAGCTGCCCTAGATGATGACTCAATCAATATATCCATAGTTAAGGCCTTAAGATCTATTGGAATACCTCTAGTCATATCATTATTGAATAACTCTGCAAACAGAGACCTATTAGTTAAGGAGGGAGCTGACTACATAATAGATGTAGATAGCTACATATCTCAAAACATTGCGGCATCACTAATTATGGACAAATGGATATACATAAAGCCTCTGAGCATAGCTGATTTAGCTCTTGCCATAACTAGATTAGTTAAAAGAAGCGTGTTGGGAGTAAAGCTAGGAGAGCTTAAGAGCGCCTTAAGGAGTAGAAATGTTCATTTAATGGTTGTGAATAGGCTTGGAAAGGCGATCAGCGATGAATTAGCGGAGTTAAATGTTGGCGATATAATATTGTTAATAGGCATTGAAAGTGAAGTCTATGAAGCATCAATGGATGTAGAAAAACTATTTAAGAGACGTGAAGAAGCTTTAGCGAGAAGCTTTGCTGAATCGCTCAGAGCTTCAATAAGACCCTATGGGTGAACATTATTGATTGACTGGAGTGCAGTAGCTTCGGCGATCATGACATTAGCGTATAGGCTTATTGCTGCCGGCATAGCAGTTGTAATAATATATATGATCTATAAAGCCTCCTTAAGGATCTTGAGGGCGTTAGCTAAAGGCGCTGAGTCAGAGTACTTAGCTAAAATAACTGAAACACTCAAGGTATCTACATATTTTGTGACTGGAATAGCTGTAGCTGCAATACTGGCTCCAGAAGTACAATTGTTCTCAATTCTAATACTACTAGTAGGATTAGCCATAGTGATAATGCTGTTTGATGCCTTAAGGAACGTTGGCTCAGAATTCTACGTTAGAGCAAAGAACATTGTAAGAAAGGGGGACTGGATTGAGATTGACGGCATAACGGTTAGAGTATTAGATCTTGAAAGTTTGGGAGTTATTGGTGAAACAATGAAGTTAGAAAAGGTCTTTATTCCCTATTCTAGGATGTTAAATGCAATATTAATCAATAGAGCTACTCCCTTAGGGATACTGAATAAAGTAACTATACGTATACCTACAAACCACAGCCTTGAAGAGTCGAGGAAATATATTGATGAAGCAATTGACTGCATTAAAGCTGAGCTAGCATTAGAGCCTGACGTAGCGTACTTAGGCATTAAGGACGATAATATGGTATTTGAATTAAGCTTATACGTAGTCAATTATAGGAAAGTGAGTAAAGTTGTCGAATCTTTAGAGAAAGAGTTACTAAAGAGAATTCCAGATGCCTCGATTAAAGCTTAAGGAAGCATATGTTAGTGAGCACATATGGATGGCTGCACAACTAAGTACTATAAAGTGTGGCTCCTCTACTCAGCTTTCTATAGTTTTTCTACAACGATGTCGACAGTCTTTTACCAATCGTATGCTATCAGAGTACTTAACTTTGAAGTAGAAGACCTTGGGAATGTAACTTCACTAAACATAGCGATGATCGCGCTAGGGAACTTTAATGGCCTCTACTTACTACATAAGTTTAGGGATAAACGCTTAATGTTGTGGAGAATTTCCATTGGCTTAAATGCTGTGTTGTGGAGCTTAATCGGCTTCACGGACTTAATTAAAGGAGGCCATTACTTATTCTATGCATGCGTTGCTTTAGCACAGTTCTCGGGAGCTATGGGAGGCCTGGCTTCGTCTGACACTATAGCTGACATGATTCCAAAAGATCTCTCTGTTAAAGTATTTAGTAAGTTAAATACTTATGTCACTGCAGCATCATTTATGAGTCTTTCAACGGCAGTCGCAGTGTTTAATTTCATGGGCATATCCGTGTATAGCTATAGAGTATGCTACGGCTTATCAATGATTTCAGCTATTACTTCAGCTGGACTACTTTCACTTATTAAAGACCTTAATGTCCGCAAGTCTACGGCTGTGAACTTCAAGGTGTTTGTTAATGGATTTAAGGAAATATTTGACGACACTGACCTAAGGAACTACGCTTCACTTATGGCCATGTTTATGTTCGCAGCAAACTTGCCGGCAGCTCTATGGAACTACTATTTGATCACAGTGTTTAGAGGAGATGAAGTCTGGATATCTGTAAATAATATACTTAATGTGTTTGCACTAACCTTAGGTAGTTATGTCTTAAGCAAGAGATCTCACAAGCTTAATCTTAGGAAAACACTTGTTTATAGCATTACACCTATATCTTTCGTGCCCGTAGTTTTCCTTATATCACCTACTATGGCTTCTCAAGCATTAATGAACTTTTACTCAGGGCTTAGCTGGAGCGGATTTAACTTAATGACTAGCATATACAACCTCTATCTACCTAGGGAATCTAACAGGCTATACTTTCTATCGACTATAGGGATAGTTAATAATTCGTCGGCAGCACTAGCCTCCAGGCTTGGAGCATACGTGGCATCTGTAAGTCTTACTGCAATGCAATTAGTATTCATAGCATCATGTATTGGGAGACTCTTATCACTTATTTATGCTAAGAGGAAATTGCCCAACATATAGAATTACTAGGAATTCATTAGATTTTTACTCGCTCTAAAAGGCTTCGAATTACAATCACATTCTTTAAAGCTAGAGGTTTATAGCGTTGGATTCACCAGCTATTTATGAATACTTAAATACGATTACTGTAGTTTCAGACGGTAAATTAGATGGCGTTATCGACACTAGATTAGTGTTTAGTTTATCTACGCGTACTTTCTCTGCATACTTTAGGAAGTGATCTACTGTTTTAAGGGGGAGTCTTAGTCCCTTAACCCAATAATGCATTGGAACGACTATGCGTGGGCCAAGGTTTTCAACTATGGACCAAGCTTCATCAGGCTCTATGGTGTACGTCCCTCCAACAGGGATCATTAGTACATCAATCTTGGACATCTTGTTCAATACTTCTCCGCTGGGAACATGCCCTAAGTCCCCTAAGTGAGCGATCTTTAATCCCTCGGCATCAACTATATATGCAGCATTTTCACCTCTTCTAGCACCACCATGCTTATCGTGAAACGTCTTAATTCCATTGATGACTACATCATCGACTCTCACTTCTCCATAGAATTGCTTGAGGATTCTAGTTGAAGGCTTTTTAACTACTTCAACTGCATTGTGATCGAAGTGATCGTGGGTTACTAAAACTAAGTCTGATTCAACTCTAACTCTCTTCAACCCAATGCTTAATCCATCGTGAGGATCTATGGATATGACATAGCCGTTGGCCAGTCTTAGCGTAAAGAATGCATGGCCATGCCAAACTAGCTCCAAAGTTTTTCACCACTACCTCACTAATTAAATGAGCGAAAGCAGTAATATCTCTTACTGCTCACGCCCTTATGCGAAAAGCTTATGTCATTTAAGCTCTAAGAACTAGTCCATCAATACGTTTATAAGTCCTTAAACTATAGAGATTGATAGTTGCTTGGTGAAAGGAGCTGGTTGGCTGCATTGCTTACTGCAGACTAATTGATATTCTATCAAGCATTTCAGTAAGTACGCGTGGAGTTTTACAGGGATTTCACGAAGGCCACGTAGCTTACCTCATGCTTTTACTGAAGAGAAGTGGTCCAATGGGTAGGAAGAATATTTCTAAGCTCCTTAACTTAAGTGAGACAAGCGCTAGAACTTTGTTAAAAAGGCTTAATAAAGCAGGCATTGTTTCCATAGACTTAGTTGCGGGAGCTTACTTGACTAATTATGGAGAAGAGTTAGCTAATGAAATAAGTAATTTACTGCAAGTACATTTAGCTCCACAAATATATGGCTGGAGCAATGCTTTACTGATAGCTCTTAGAGTACCTCTATCAATAGAGCTAGGAGTTCTTGAAATAAGAGACTTAGCTATTTCAAGTGGAGCTAGAGCATGTTTAGTGGCTACAGTAAGTGGGGATTCATTAATAGTGCCAGGCATAGAGCCTTCAGCTAATGAATACATGGAGTTCACTAACTTAGTTAAAAGCATTTTTTCCAAAAAACTAAGCATGTTTCAAACAATAATGTTAATAGATTTCAGGAAAAGTGGAGGGCTTATCGACGGCTATAGAGTAGGCATTGCAGTCTTAAAGCATTATTGTGAGGAACTGAAGAGCTTATTTAAGTGAGCGTATTCAGTAAATAAAGCATATCTTCTCTAGAATAATGAATACAACATTAGACCTATTGATGAAGCAAACATAGCTCCCCAAGTCAACGGATTCCACGCAATGATTTTGTTTCCGTCAAGTGGAGGTATTGGAAGTAAGTTAAAGAAAGCTATCCAAGCGCTTAACTGCACAATTACTTTCAGTAGAAGCAGTATTACATAATAGCTGAACATCTCCGCTAGCAACAATTGTAGAAATAATGCTCCAAGCCCTATTGCTATGTTTGTAAGGGGGCCTGCTGAAGCTGTTATAGCTTCAATCTTTTTCCTAGTGAATGAATCATAGTATGGCGCTGAAATTATTACGTAGCCAGGCATAATGATCTTTACTGGAAGAGCTGAAGACACTAGCGTAAGGACCAATCCCACAGGATCTAAAGTATAAGTACTAAGGCATCCAAGTCTCCTAGCGACAGCTATATGCATCAATTCATGTGGAATGTACGCTAATGTAGTTGCTAAAACTACCGCCAGGAACGAAGTTAAGTGCCATGAAAGTAAGTACTTAAGTCCAACGGCCATGGATATGACTAATATCGATATCATTAAGCTTAAGCTACCGTATATCCTCACGTTAATCACTAAAGTAACTACAGTATCAATTTATAAAAATCTAAATGAAGCCTACTTAAAGCACACCTTTTACTTTTAAACATATATTGACCTGCCTTAATTAAATATGCCTCCCCACCCCTCTTTGTCTCAATGGGTAGGGGATTCATTGATTTAAGCCGTATTCAGTACTTAACCTTATACGCTGCCCCCACTCTACGTGAAGTGGAGCTTAGGGATACATTGGCAAGAAGGAGCTGAAAGGAGGCAAGCTCAGGGCATTTATGAACTAATCCATGGAAATTTAAAACGACCGTAAATGAGAGACGGTTTTCGTTATATCAGTTGTAGAGCTAAATTCCTATAAGGTGTAAATTCCTCACTACTATAGTGTAGCAATAAGGAAAGCACTAATAAGTAAGCTATGGGAAGTAGTGGTATTAGTTAAGCTAAAGAGGTTAAAATGCTGTGGACATTACTTTAGTTAAGTACTGCGGGGGCTCTCTAGAAATAGTTAATAGGGACAGCGAGCTTTTAGTTAGAGGCTTAAACATAGAGTTAGAGCTAAGGCCTAAGGCAATAGTGATTAATGGATCTGTGGGAAGAATTGAAGAGCATTTAGATGAAGTTAGTAGTAAAGCAAAATACGTTTACATTGAGCTTCCGGAAAGCATTAAAGCCTATGGAAGCTCAGGAGAATTGCTTAAGAATAGCGTTATAGGCTCATTCTCTCTATCAACTATTGAAAGACCATATGGCTGTTTTCTTACGATAACTACTGGCAGAGTCCATGCATATGACTACGTTATCATTAATCCAAATATTATAACCATAGTGATGAGCTCTAAAAGAACTGTTTACATAGAACACTCAAACAATCTTGTGACAATATACATTGCTTAATGGATATGCGTTCACCAAAATATTGTAGTACCTCTATAGCTTTCTCCACTAGTTATGGCATTTATGGAGCTTTCTTCATCGAATCCACTTACTATAATTACTTTAATCCCCATGGTTTTAGATAGCTCTAGTGAGTGTTCTACTTTACTCAGCATACCACCCGTTACATCTATTGCAGGAGATGGAGTTAGAAGTGACTTTACTTCATCGTAGTTACGCTTATTTATCACTGGAATGAGCTCTGCGTCTCTGTAAACTAATGGATCCTTTGTATATACTCCTGAGACTCTCTCTAAGAACACTATTCTACTTGGCTTAATGTACTTAGATAGCGCTTTAAACACTTCTTCAGTTGAAACGACTTTGTATGAATTGCTGCACGCAATACAGTCTCCATACACTATTGGTATGATACCTTTGCTGAGAACTTTGACTACTGGTTTAACGAAAGCTTCAATAACTCCATCCATGCATGCCATCATGGCGCTTGTCTGTATAGAGAACGCTCTTACGCCAGCTTCAGCTAGAAATGATGAAACTAAGTTGTTAAGAGATCTAGTAGCCTTATTGCATTGCACTAGTGCTATAGACTGATCGCTTTTGCTGAATAAGCTGACTACTGGGTGGGCAAAGGATCCCCCTCCGTGCCCTAATACTACTGATACCACATCCTGAACTCTAAGCATTATGTTGGCAAGAGACTTAAGGGCGCTGTAGTCAATGCTAAAAGGCTTATCTTTAAAAGTAATCCAGGAGCCTCCTGCTTTAACGAATACGCATTCCCTATTATATACCTCCTTCAATGCTTTTCCCACCTTTCACTTAATCATTAATTGCTCTAGCTAATATCAATTAAAGCGCTAAACAATGCTCAATAGTTCTTGCAGACCATGAATGTAAGCATTGGAGCCACTATACCCTTTGAGATAGTCGTTCAGTAGTAAGAAATATTTTGCTCTTTAACCCAGTTGATATAGGTTGCAGATATGGGCGTTAATTTAAAGGATCTTATACCATCAGAGGTCAAAGTTGAAGTAGATGATCTAAGGGTCTTTAGAGGAAGAGTTATAGCGATAGATGCGTATAATGCTCTCTACCAATTCCTCACTGCAATAAGGCAGCCTGATGGAACTCCATTAATGGATAGTAAAGGAAGAGTGACTAGTCATTTAAGCGGGCTATTCTACAGAACTATAAACTTCATGGAGGCAGGTATAAAGCCTGTATACGTATTCGATGGACGTTCACCTGAAATAAAGTTTATGGAAGTTGAGCGCCGTAGGAAGATTAAGGAGGAAGCTGTTAAGAAATATGAAGAGGCGCTGAGTAAAGGGGATCTTGAATCAGCAAAAAAATATGCTCAAATGGCTTCAAAGCTCTCTGAAGACATGGTTAAACAGTCTAAGAGACTTCTTGAAGCTATGGGAGTACCATGGATTCAGGCTCCTGCTGAAGGAGAAGCGCAAGCAGCATACATGACTGTAAGAGGAGACGCATGGGCTTCCGCAAGCCAGGACTACGACTCACTATTATTTGGCTCTCAAAGGCTTTTAAGGAATTTAACTATTTCTGGGAAGAGAAAACTCCCTGGAAAAGAAGCTTACATAGACGTTAAGCCTGAGTTAATAGAGTTAAGTAAGCTACTCTCTAAACTGGGCTTGACTCGAGAACAGTTAATAGCTATAGGGATTCTAATTGGAACCGACTTCAATCCTGAAGGAGTTCCAGGAGTAGGTGTAAAGAAGGCACTGCAAATGGTTAAAGCCTATGGAGAGCCTGAGAAGCTCCTTAAATCACTTCCCAAATCGTACTTCCCAATAGAGCCAATGGAGATCTATAGGTTCTTCCTCAACCCTCCCCACACAGATGAATATAAGCTTGAGTGGAGAGAGCCTAGAGAGGAATTAATAATAAGAATACTTGTTGATGAACACGACTTCTCGCACAGTAGAGTGAAAACAGCTTTTGAAAGGTTGATCAAATCTTATAGAGAGCACATTAAGGGAACTCAAAAAGGGCTTGAGACGTGGTTTAGTGGATAGAACGTGCATTTAGTATTGAATCTTCCACCCATATTCACCTATTAATGGTACAAAGACGCACCAAGTATCTTTACGTACATCTAGTGAGCCATCGATTCTTTTAGACACTACTAAAAGCCTTTGATAGTACATGTCTCCAACTGGTATAACTACTCTTCCACCAGGCTTCAGTTGCTCTATGAGTGGCTGAGGTATTGATGGTGCTGCAGCTGTAACGATTATTTTATCATAGGGTGCTGCATCTAAGTAGCCTTTAGTGCCGTCTCCTACTACTACTGTAACGTAATCAATGTACTTAGTTCTCCTTAAATTCTCCCTAGCGAATTCAGCTAATTCAGGTATTCTCTCTATAGTGTATACATGGCCTTTCTTTAGTGAAGCATTTTTTGCAACTATTTCAGCTAGTACAGCTGCTTGATATCCTGAGCCTGTTCCCACTTCAAGAACTATATCGCCGGGCTCGGGGTCTAGGAGTTCAGTCATTAATGCAACCATGTGTGGAGCACTTATAGTTTGACCATGACCTATGGGAAGTGGGGAATCTACATAGGCCCACTCCCTATAGTTACTTGGAACGAATTCCTCCCTAGGAACTCTCATTAATGCATTCTTAACTTTATCACTCTTAATAATGCCTTCGGCAATAAGCTGCTTTACTAATGCTGTTCTTTGCTGAGAGAAATCAGCCATATTCTTCCCAGCAAACTATATCACTCCTCACTCTTTAATTTCTATGTGATAAAACATCTATCCATGATCAATTTCATTACTCCCACGTCCTTCAAGTATGTGTATGGTGAGACGTCGTTTCTCAGTAGATGATGTTTTATATGTCTTCATACATTTGATTAGCCTTTCACTACAGTATCTTAGACCCTGCAACCAGAGAGACCTTACAGCACTCTCTCCTTACATGCCTGAAAAGCGTCAATAGAGGTATAAGCTCTTAGGCTTTATAAGCAGTGGCACTAGAACATGAGAAAATACACCGACGTGCCCGGAGAAAAATCAAAGGAAGACAGCTCTAACAATGGAGCGTTTGCAAAATTGTTTTAAGGAATGCCCAGCTAAAAAGCTTACAGAATTAAAGGAGAGTGCAGTAGAGGTTTAGTGTGATGGATGTAGAGGCTTTAATTGAAGCAGTACATGCTAAAGGCCATCCTAATGTGCAAGCTACTCATAGAACTACAGTTGAAGTAACTAAGGACGAAGATCTTACCCTTAGGGGGAATTGCATTATTGGTGTAAAAGCTAGTAAGTCTACAGCCGACTTGAAAGAAGAATTCAAAGAAGTACTTAAGGACTCAAGCTCTATCCTAGCGGCATTGCTTTACGTAGAGAACGCATTGTTAGATCTCATTGTATGCCATGGCTCAGAAGATCTTTCACTAAACGATCGTGGAAGATTAGTTTTCAGAAAGAGCAACTACATAGATCCTTCAACTATAGGCATTAGGTGCAGCAAGGCTGCCGTAGACTTAAGCAGGTATTTAGTGAGTAAGTTGAAGAACCCTGAAACAATACTGACTGTGGTTCTAATAGCATTAAAGTTTCCTAAAATCTACCCTAAAGATATTCTTCGCTGGAGAGTACTCTAGGACCCTTCTAACATTAATTGGACGCCAACCTTCTTCAACTAGCCTACTAGAGCTCTCCAATGCTTCACTTAAGCCCTTTGAAACTAAGTATAAGTGCAGTATCGTTCCCTTCTTAGCTAAGTAATTGTATACCTCCACGAATTCAATGCTTCTATGAGGTATATCTGCAATTATTCTATCAACTATGGATTTTCTCAGAAAAGAAGTCATTTGACTACTATCTCCATTGACAACTACTATAGATCCCTTGAGAAACCTCTTGTTTAAATCAATGTTCTTAGCTAAGCAAACTAAAGCATGTGGATTTACGTCGTTTGCCAATACTTTACACCTCCTTAAGGAAGCTATGTGTATTGAAAAACCACCGAATCCTGAGAATGCGTCTACAACTAGTTCTCCATCATTAACTTCTTTTGCCAGTAATCTATGCTCTACTGAAAGCCTTGGGTTAAAGTAAACTTTATGTATGTCTACCAAAAACCTTAGGCCGTACTCCTTATGCATCACTGTGCTTACTTCACTCCCCCATAGAAGCACTAGTTCACTTACCCTACTTTCCCCACTGACCCCCTTCTTTAAGTATACTGCCTTCAGCTTCTTGTAAATGCCTTTAAATAGTTCTATTAGCTCACTTAAGTCCCTTTCCTCTAGAATTTGCTCCCTCAATATAATTACTCCATCAACGTAGTCATGCGACGGCACATTAAATGCTCTTATTAAGCGGCTTTCTTCAACAATGCATTCAGTAACTAGGTAATCCATAGAGCTTTCAGCTAAAAGTCTCCCCGCTTTTCCGCAATCAATTACTGGAAGGTATATGTAGTCACTAGATCTCGCTACTTTAAAAGCCCTATTAAGCAAACCATGTTCCGCTAGGATCTTTCTAGCTTTTTCTCCAAGTTCTCGTTTAACTGCTATACATAAGGTCTGTTGAAACCTATTATTAATGCTCATAATGCTTCACGCACTCAACTAATTACTTAATAACTCCCCGTTATAACACTCTGATAGGTAAATTAAAGATTAAAGATTGAGAAAGTCTGGATGAGCAACAATTAAAGCTCATTACTTGATTTCATACAATATGAATTACGTGAGGGAGTTATTTAGTTCATTAATGAACCGAGTTTAACGGCATTGAAGCTCGTAAATAATAGAATACTACTCCATTACTAATACTATGAATAGGAAGCGATTTTAGTACCAATTTGAAAGAGTATTAGCTATGGGGAGATGAATTGAGCGAAGTAACTATAGTCTACAAGCCTTCAGGCACTTGCTTAAACATACTTAGCGAGTGCTTAAATGAGCTCGGTAAAACTGGGTTTAGAGCAAAAGCTCTTTGGATCGATGAAGTTGATAAAGGAACTCTGGATTCAGCTGAAATTATTATAGCTTTAGGAGGTGATGGCACATTACTCAGAATATCGTGGAGCCTTAGGAGTAGTGAACCATTGATCATACCAATACCCTGTGGTAGGAGGACTTTCTTCTACGAAAACCTAGGGGAATTAAAGTTTAGTGAAATACTAAGTAAGTTTGTGAATGGAGAGTTCTTCATTGAAAGAATAAGGAGATTAATGATCTTTGTAGAGGGCGAATACAAATACTTCATAAATGAAACACTCATAGTGAATAAGGATTTGGGGAAAGTAACGTCATTTGAAGTGAGTATAAGTACTCCAAGCACTAAGTCTAAATATGTCATAGAAGGAGATGGAATACTGATCTCAACGCCGTGGGGTTCTTCAGCGCATAACTTATCAGCGCACGGGCCAGTGGTAGAAGCCTTTGAGCCGTGCATGATACTTACTCCATACACCCCTGTTCACATGAATATTTCACCACTAGTTCTACATCCATTATCGAGAGTGGAAGTAGTCTCAAGAAATCCAACTGTATTGTATATAGATGGGCGAGGGGAAGCAGTTTTACCGGGGAACTCGAAGGTAATAGTGTTCAACTCAGATTCATTTATAAGGCTAGTAAGGTTTAGCACCTATAGGAATAGCCTAGCCAAAATCTTTCCATGGAGGACCGCCTCATTTGAGTAACGAATCTGTTCAGCGGAAGTACGTTATCTTAGATGCATCAGCTTTATTAGCTAAGTATCAACTCCTCCACTATTCTAGTGATGTAGTTTTAGTTACCACTCCTTTAGTAGTGAATGAAATAAAGGATCATGAAAGTAAGAGCGCCCTAGATCTAGCGGTATCTCTAGGAAAGCTACTGATCATCGAACCTCAGGAGACCTTAATAGATAAGGCCAGAGATGTTGTGCAGAGCATTGGAGAGAACTACAGTATTTCTCCAACAGATCTAAGTATAATAGCTCTAGCACTTCAATTAAAAAGTAAGTTAAAGAGAGGTGAAGTCATAGTAGTTATAACTGATGACTATTCCATTCAAAATACCTTACTAAATGCTGGAATAGCTTTTAAGCCTTTAAGGACTCGCGGCATAAAGATTCCTCGGAAGTACGTTGTTATATGCCCAACGTGCAGTTATGTATCAACTAACATTCTTGAGAGAACATGTCCTCTCTGCAATACTCCATTGGCTAAGCTTTCTTCATGAATACAGCTATGAAGAATCCATTCATATCATGACTGAAAGGCGAGTACCTATATGCCACTATATCACTGTAATATACTTTCTCAGAGTAAGGTAGGAGTATCTCCACAGGTTCAAGCCCGTGGTTTACAGCATATTGAGCTACTTCCTCATTTTCAATGAGCGTTAAAGTACAAGTGCTATATATGAGTAAGCCTCTTGGTTTAAGCATTTTCACAGCTGCATTAATGAACTGCTTCTGGTACTCTGATAGAGATAATGCATCCTTTAGACTTTTATTAAAACATATTTTTGGTCTAAAACCTAGGGCTGTGCAAGGGGGGTCTATTAGAGCTTTATCAGGCCTTATGAATGGATGATTTATGTCTAAATACCTTGAGTCTGAGGGCATTATTAATGCATTCGATGGATTTTTTAACCTAGAGATAGTTTCAACGATCTTAGCTGTCTTTCCAATAGATCTATCTATGGAGATAACTCTTGAGGATCCTCTTGACAGTTGTATTAAATGCGTAGTCTTTCCACCTGGTGCAGCACAATAATCAACTATTAATTCCCCCGGCTGTGGATTAACTACATGCCCTACAGCTATTGATGGAAGGCTCTGTGGGTAAAATAGTCCTTTGTTATACTCTATCATTTCCCTTATTGCGGGTAGCTTGTATTTAGATATAATTGTTTTAGCAACCATTCCTTTACCCATGGATCTTAACTCATCGGAGTTGACTATTGCTTCGCATAGAGCTATGCGTTCTCCTCCTGGAGCTACTGCATTCACAAGGTCTCCCTTTCTGAAGTGATCGCATTTTCTTACTCCAGGCAAGTATAAGTTAGCTCCTAAAACTATGCTCTCAGCAGCCTTACAGTCAACCAATATCTTCTTATCAACTATTGGCACGTTAAATGGACCCTCTACTTCGATGTATATTGCATCACTGTAGTACTCATCTACTCCAAACCTATAGCTAGGATAATTGCTCTTCAATAAGTCAAGTAACTCACCAGTAGAAATAGCTAAAGTATTGACTCTTAAATAATGCCTTTTCGATGGAGAGCGCAGCCTCTCAATAAGGCTTCTAGTACTACTTCCATAAACTCTCCGCAGTTCATTAACTATAGATCCATTGGCATGTACCACTTTAAAACCCAAACTAACTTAATGCTTACACATTCATTAATAAGCCGCAAACACCACTATTAAGTATAAGCAGTGATGAACGACTTCGGAGCAGATTAAGTAAATGAAGAGCCGTGTGAGGACTGAACATCATTAATGAATATAAGAGAGAGGCAAGAGTAAAATCAAGGAAGGGCCCGTGGCCTAGCATGGATAGGGCGCCGGCCTTCTAAGCCGGAGGTCCGGGGTTCAAATCCCCGCGGGCCCGCATTCCTTTACAATTCGATTTAATTTAAGGAATCTTTATTATTGATGTTTCTGTTCTGCAATTATTCGTGAACGTATATTGCTTACTTGGTTTCACGACTGTTTAAGTTTTAGAGGAGATATTCTCACTTCAGACTGCTAGGACTTGAAAAACCCGCTAACAGCATCTCTCTAAACTTCCATATATTTTACAGATATGTACTGCACAACGTAAAAATATACATAATCAGAGACCTAGCATTTTATTACTAGAGAAGAAATAGCTGTATTCTAAACTGATGGTAGTTAGATATTCGACATAGTGGGAAAAGAGCTAAGTAAGTTAAGTATTTATCTATGATGAATTACGCAAGTGCTTGACTTGTCTGCACTTACTATAAACTTTATAAACTCAAGATATAGTGACGCTATTCGGTGGCGGCAATGAGGGTTAGAGCTGCCATAATGAAGTCCTATAATAAGCTTGAAATAGGGGAAATAGAAGTTCCTGAACCAGCTGGAGAAGCTGTTGTAGTCAAAGTCGCTGGCGCTGGCATATGTCATAGTGATCTACATCTACTCAAAGGAGAGCTTCCGGGATTTCCTACTCCTCTGCCCATAGTTCTAGGGCATGAGAATAGCGGATATGTGCATGCCATAGGCGAGAAAGTACCCAGTACTTGGTTAAACAAACCCGTTCTAGTATTTGGCGGTTGGTACGAGGAAGAAGACGAATTCACACTTGTAGGAGATCAGCAGTTAGCAGATAAAGCTACTTGGCCTGGGATATTGAAGTATCATGGTGGTTACGCAGAGTACATGTATGTACCCAGCTATAAGTTCTTAATACCAGCTGAGGGAATAGAGGATCTTGAAGCGGCTGCTATACTAACAGATGCCGGTTTAACACCATATAGAGCCGTCAAGAAACTGCGGGGTCTAGTTAATCCAGATGACTACATTGTAGTTGTAGGACTCGGTGGACTCGGTATTTTCGGCCTCCAATACGTGAAGATATTATTAAATGCTAGAGTTATAGGCATAGACATTTCAGATGAAAAACTTGAATTAGCTAGTAAGCTGATTAAGCTCGAGAACACGGATGTACTAATCAATGCATCGAAAGCGAATGTCGTCGAAGAAATAAAGAAGATTGCCGGCGTGAAGGGCGTTAAAGCTGTTGTAGACTTTGTAGGATCAGAGAAAGTCATTGCGACATACATAGATCTCCTTAGTAAACGCGGTCACTATGTAGTAGTAGGATTACATAGTCCACTAGGACCCGCAATCCCTGTTCACAACATGGTTATGAAGGAGATCTCGATAATAGGATCCCTATGGGGGAACATAAGGGAACTGCATGAAGTAGTGGAGTTTGCAAGACGCAGTTTAATAAAGTACCGTGAATTAGTTGAAAAAATTAAACTAGAAGATGTATACAAAGCCTTTGAAAGACTAGAAAAACACCAAGTACTAGGAAGACAGGTCATAACGTTCAAGTAGCCTTAGCTCTCCTTTTTTATTTACTGCTATTACACTGAAAGCCCCACCTCTTTAGGGTGGGGATTGTAGTGCTTCTCTGCAGATGTATTTCACAGCCTTTTAGATTCACACCCCCACTTTATATTGCTTGCATTAATTAAAGTAGGATGTGTTAGAAGAAAGTTTCATCTTGGAGGGAGGAGTGAACTGAGAGCAGAAGATTACTCTGGGAGTACTATGTTTAAAACATTACGTTCACAGCTCAGTATTAAAACTGCTAAGCAAGCATTCATCAAGTATAACAACCTTAAGCTAAAGATCAATTCTATTTAGGTGGGAAATTGCGCGAAATTGCTGTCAAGGAATACCTTGACTACGTTTCTAAGAACAGTAAAGTTATTATTGAAGACCAGGAGATCCCGTTAGAGCCCATAAAGGTTATGAGATTTACGCCCACGGTAAGTGAGCTCACAGATGTATCTACTACTGTTTGGAGTTTCCCTGAGAGAGGGAGTTGGGGTACGCATAGAGGCGACTATAGAGGTAACTGGGCACCACAGATCCCTAGAGCACTCATAGAGATGTACACAGAGCCTGGAGAAATAGTTCTCGACCCCATGGCCGGTTCTGGAACTGCATGCATAGAGGCAAGGTTGCTGGGCAGAAACTGCATAGCAATAGACATAAACTACAATGCTGTTATACTTACATATCACAGACTCTATTGGCTTGAAGAGAGCGCCAAAATGCATAAGGATCCAGCTAGATCACTTGAAATAGACAGAGTCCTGAAAACTTGGAGCAGAGTTTACCATGGAGATGCTAGAAAATTGAACTTGATAAGTGATAACTCCGTAGACTTAGTAGTTATACATCCGCCATACTGGAACATCATAGAGTACAGCAGTAGTTGCATAGAAGGAGATCTCTCGTGCACTAAGATGCTTGAGGAATACTTAAGCCTTATACGTGAAGTTGCTCAAGAGCTCTATAGAGTCCTTAAGCCAAGTAGGCACCTAGGCATATTGATAGGGGACACTAGAGTACGCAAGCACTATGTCCCAGTATCGCACTACGTCCTAAGGATCTTCCTACAGGCGGGGTTCATACTGAAAGAGGAAGTAATTAAGATACAGCATAGGATGAAGACTACTAGAGAGGTGTGGAGCAAATTAAAAGACAGAGGCTTCCTGCTGATCTACCATGAGAAGCTCTATGTATTCAGAAAACCAGCCAGTAGAAAAGAGCTGGACAAGTATAAGTACAGCGTATTGGTCTGACGTCCTCCTCATCCTAAAAATAGAGTCCTTATTAACAGTTCATAGTAGAGCCATGTGAACTCCACATCGTTAGACTTGAAGAGCGTCCATGACTTAGGCATAAAGTGGTTAGTAGTCACGATGAAGAAGCAGAGGCTTAGCTATACCCTCTACTACTCATAGAGTTGTCAACAGAGCTGAAGCGGGAAATGCTTACAGAATGCATCATTAAATGCTTCCCCTTATTTAAATGAAGGAACATGCATATTTACGTTCCACATCGTTTCTATACTGTTGTACAAACAGTGTTTCATAGGCTTCCACTCATTAGTATTCAGGCTCCATACTATCTACTTCTTGAAAGCTCCTTCACTATCCCGCCTCCGTCACTAAAAGTTTCACTGTAATCTCCCTCAATGAAAGGTGAACACGTAGAATTGTTTGAGGAAAACTTAAAGAGATCTGTTTATTGCGAAGGCTTTGAAGAGAACTAGGGGAGAAAGAAGGGTTTTCTAAACTCATTAGCCTTTACTAGGGTCTTTATTAACCCTTCTTCATCTCTTCTACGTATGTAATCACCCGCATCAATTAAGGGCTCATTAACGTATATGCACGTCTTCAGCTTGCCTTCAGGAGTAACCCTTATCCTAGTGCATGAAGCGCACAGCTCTGGGTTACAAGAGCCTTTAATTAAAGTTACTTTAATTCCGCTCGGCATTACATAAGTAGGCCTGGATTGAAAATAGTACTTAGTCTTACTTACTGCAGCTTCCTCCAGGTACTTTTCAACATTGCTTAGTTGTGAATGTAGCTCCATATACTTCTCTGAAGCGAGACCTAAGGGTATTAGCTCTATTATATTTAAATCTACGCCGAGTGATTCAGCGTAATTAATTATATCCATGTACTCATGTGCATTAAGTGATGTAACTAAGTAATCTAGCTTAACTACTAAGCCTAAGCCTACGGCAGCTTCAATGCCTTTAATGACTCGCTCCAGTACTCCGCCCGTGAGTTCCCTAAATACTTCTTTATTTAAGCTGTGAAGGCTTACGTTAACTCTATCGAGGCCTGAGTCAAGAAGTTCTCCAGCGTACTTGTCGAGCAGTGAGCCGTTAGTAGTCATGCTTACTTCCTTGACATATGGCTTAATTCCCTTAACTATGCTAACTACGTCACTTCTAGTTAGAGGTTCTCCACCAGTCAACTTAAAGTACATTATTCCTAGCCTGCTTACAGTACTAGCGAAGAAACTCCAATCCTCTGGAGAAAGCTCATTGGCTGTACTCCAATTAATTCCCTCCTTATGGCAGAATATGCAGCTATAGTTACACTTATTAGTTATACTCACTCTTGCATGAGTAAGCAATCTCCCATACTTATCTATAAGCAATGTTCCACCAGCAACATTATTCATGTAGCCTAACTACGCCTATGTAATGCATTGAGCATTTAATAACTCATTAACAAACTTCCTTAACTCAATGAAGTCTTTAACGTCTTTCCACATTAATACAAACACTACGCCACCTACACTGTTCTTAACTTGCTCTCCATGAATTTCTCTATCATCTACATAGATTATTTCGCATGGCTTTAAGCTAATGCCTTTTTCCTCAAGATCTTTTAGAGCTTTTAGCATCACTAAGTCCTTTCTATGATGAGGCTCAACGTATATTCCGTTGAATAAGGCATCTACTCCAAGAGCTTTTAATGCTTTAACAGCCTTAGCTGGCTCATTCCAGCTGAGCGTAAAGAGCATTAATCCAGCTTCTCTGGCCCATTCAAGGAACTCCCTAGCTCCATAGTTTAACTCTATGCGCTCCCCTCTTGAGTCAACAATAGCGTTTACTCCAACTCTAGTGTATGGAGGATTTGTAAGTGATAAGTTGCTGTGGTTCCATAGAGTTAAGTCAAGATCTATGAATAAAGCTCTCGGCCTACACAGAGGCCTCGCCAATTCATCACACCATGCCTTAATCCACGGCATGCATTGCTTAAACTATCCTTAGCTTAAGTAAACTTAATAACGCGCTATATAAATTGTTATCACAGCGTTTTAGAGGGAGGGATAGTTGGCTGAGCTGCTTCGCGTTGAAGAAGTTTCAATATCCATTGATAACGCAGCCATAGTCAGAGATGCCTCTTTAGAGGTAGACAGAGGTGAAATAGCTGTACTAATGGGGCCTAATGGCAGTGGAAAGTCAACTCTATTGAAAGCTATAGCAGGCCTACCAGGGTATAGAGTTGTTAGTGGGAGAATTATGTATTGTGGAAGTGACATAACTAAGTTAGAGCCGTGGAATAGAGCTAGAATGGGCATAGCGCTTGCCTTTCAAAATCCCCCAAAGATCTATTTAAAGGTTGGAAATCTTGTAGATAAGCTATCGAAAATCTATGGATCAACAGATCTTGTAAACTATGTTGTAAAGGAGCTGGGGCTAAGTCAACTAATCAATAGAGATCTTTACTCAGGCTTTAGTGGAGGGGAGATTAAGAGAGTTGAACTAGCACTAACGATACTTATGAAGCCAAAGCTGGCTCTATTAGATGAGCCTGACAGCGGCGTTGACGTTGACAGCATTAAGAGAATAGCTATGTACATAAATAGGCTAGCTGAAGAAAACGTTGGAGTATTAATAGTTACTCACACAGGCTACATACTTAGATACATTGAAAATCTTGGTAGAGGGTATGTAATGATTGATGGAAGGATCGTTTATAGTGCGCCATCATATGAAGTAGTAAAGAAAATAATGGTGAGTGGCTACGGAGAGTTTAATAAAATAGGTGGCACGAATTGAGCGTAACCATTAGTATGGCAGAGCTATTGAAGAAAGCTTTAAATAAAGCTAGTTCAATGGGGATTGAGGTAACTAGGCAGGGCTCATTGATACTAAATGAGCAGACGGCCTTTAAGCTCGTCTCTAAACTTCTTGAAGAACTTGGAGTAATATATTTAAGCATAAAGGAGGCTGTGAAGGAATACCCAGATCTTGTGGAGAAATATGGATTAAAGAAAGTAAAAATAGATCTAAGGGAGGTAGACAACGGTGTATTCATCTACGTACCTAAGAATACTAAACTTACTGATCCAGTGTATAACTGCTTTGTATTAGCAAGCAAGGGCTTTGTACAAAGGGTATATAACTTAATTGTAGTAGATGACGGCAGTGAAGCCGTTAGTGTAACAGGATGCCTCTCACTAGTCCATGAAGCCATACACTCAAGCCATGAGGAAGCCTATGTAGGCAAAGGATCTAAATATTACAAGATCATGATTCACAACTGGCTGCCAAAAGTTGTTGTCTCAGCAATAAAGAGAGTTACCCTAATGAGTGAAGCAAACTACTACGATTACTACATTAATTCAACTAGCTTAGATAGGATGAGCTTCATCACTGAGGTATTTCATGAGGGGGAGAAGAGCTCATCTAAAATAGATCAAGTAGTTATAGGCTCTGAGGAAAGTAAGCTGCGGTACATTACCACTACATACTTGAGTGCTCCAGGCTCAAATACTGAGATCGTTTCTAGAGTGCTAGGAATGGATGAAAGCTACATAGAGACTAAATCATCAATAATGGCTGTAAAGCCTGGAGTAAAGGGGCATGTGGAGTGCAGAGGTCTATTGATTAGTGATAGAGCTACAATAGCTACAATTCCAATACTAAAGAGCAGCATAAGTGACTCTACGTTAACTCACGAAGCTAGCATAGGGAGGATAAAGAGAGATGAAGTGGAGTATTTAATGGCTAGAGGCTTTAGTGAAGATGAGGCAGTCTCACTAATAATAAGAGGATTTCTGGAGACTGGACTTGATAAAGTGCCTGAAAAGATGAAGCCAATCATATCAGTTGCTTTAGATAAGCTCTCCAGTGCAAAGATGTAGCCTTAGTAATGTACATCAAATCCAGC
This sequence comes from Desulfurococcaceae archaeon, assembly GCA_038879595.1. Taxonomy (GTDB): domain Archaea; phylum Thermoproteota; class Thermoprotei_A; order Sulfolobales; family Desulfurococcaceae; genus JANXDZ01. The sequence continues at coordinate 142,140 of JAVZTI010000001.1, forward strand.
AATGCTCAAGTACTTAGCTAAAGAGCGAACTTCATTCGCGTTCAATGGATCTCCTTTAATAGATATTCTTAAGCAAATACCTTCTCCAAAAGGCCCTGGAGAACCCTCTAAGAATACCACCATGCCTCTGCCCTTAGACTCAACAATGTCCCTTATGTTAAGCACTATTTCCTGAGCCTTATTGTGAGTCGATATCCCACTTATTATTATTTCATTTCTGCTGAGTACAGCCCTTTCCCTCATTGATATACGCCTTTACGCATTCCATAGATCAATTACTTAGAGCATTGTAACTTCTTTTTTAGCTCAGCGAATACTCTATGGGGAGTTAGTGGTATTTCAGTGAACTGTATTCCAGTAGCGTGGGACGTTGCATTAGCTATTGATGGAGCTACAGCTACTATTGAAGGTTCTCCAAGACCCTTGGCGCCAAAAGGCCCCTGCCTATACCCTGACTCAATAAATGCTGCAATTATTTGCGGTGTATCTTTTATTGTTGGAATGTAGTATGTGGATAAGTTATTGTTGTACACATAGCCTTCCTTACTGTGCACCACTTCCTCCATCAATGCGTAGCCCATGCCCTGTATGTATCCACCTATGGCATGGAATTCCGCTCCAATGGGATTTACTACTCTCCCTACGTCATATACTGTGTAAGCTCTTTCAATCCATACTTGCCCTGTTTCAGTATCTACAGCTATTTCTGAAACAACTGCTCCAAATGTATAAGTTATGTATGGAGCTCCAGTACCTGTTTCTTCATTCCATTCAGCTCTTGTAGCTCTATAAAATCCATACTCTTGCAGTGGTACTCCAAGCCAGAATGCTTCCTCAACAATTTCCCTCCACGTGACTTCCTTAGATGGATCTTTATTGCAGTACACTTTTGGAGCTTCTATAACTACATCGTTTGGATCGCATTTAAGCAAGGATCCAGCTACTTCATTCAATCTCTTCCTTAACTTATATGCTGCTACAACTGTAGCATTACCTCCCATCACTGTGCTCCTTGAAGCCACAGTAGGCCCTGAATCAGGTGCACTGCTTGTATCAGGTGTTTCAATTCTAAAGTAGCTAGGAGGTACTCCAAGTATTTCTGCAGCTATCAATACTAGACCCCACAGCGATCCTTGACCCATTTCTGTGAGGCCTGTTCTAAAAGTTATTGTGCCATCCCTGTTGATTATTATAGAGACACTTGAGTAATCAGCTCCTTCAACTCCTATAGAATTCCCATGCCACATTAATGCAATTCCAATACCCTTTTTCACTAACCCCTCCTGGTGGGAGTAAAGCTTTCTCTTCTCATACCAATTGCTTAATTCAATAACTTTCCTTATGCAATCCTCGAGTCCTACCCCATGTTCTACTGACAGTAATTGACCGTGGACAGTTCTATCGCCAACCCTCAGTATGTTCTTCAGCCTTAATTCAACGGGATCCATACCTAGCTCTTCAGCTAGAATGTCCATCTGCCTTTCAACAGCGAAGTGTACTTGGGGGTTTCCAAAGCCTCTAAACGCCCCAGCATACACTGTGTTAGTGTATACAGCCAACGTGTCTATGCGTGCATTAGGGATTTTATACGGCCCTATAGAATGTACTGTTGCTCTCCAGGCAACGAAGGGCCCAAGACTTGCATAAGCACCTGTATCCAGCAGTATATTTGCTTCAACCAATGTTATTTCCCCCGTCTTCTTAGCTGCATGCCTATACCATGCAGTCATAGGGTGCCTCTTGCTATGTCCAATAATGCTCTCCTCTCGTGTATGTAGAGCTATAGCAGGCCTCCCAGTATAGTATGTTGCTAAAGCAGCTTTAGCTCCAACTTCATTAACCACATCCTCTTTTCCGCCAAAGCCTCCGCCAATGAATGGAGCTATTACTCTAACCTTATTTTGAGTTAAGCCAAGCACTCTAGCAATAGCTTTCCTAGCATCAAAGGGGCACTGCGTTGAAGCTACTACTGTTATTCCACCATCTGGCTCAGGAACAGTTAATGCAGCTTCAGGCTCTATGTATGCATGCTCCTGCATAGGAGTCCTATACTTATTTTCAACTACTACATCGGCTTCCCTTAAAGCTCTACTGAAGTCTCCAACTCTAATCTTTATGTGCGCAACTACATCAGATCCTCTTTCATCATGTATTAATGAATGCTCTTTCTCCTTAAGAGTCATTAAATCAACTATTTCCTCTGGATCCACGTATGCTGGAAGCGGCTCATAATCTACGAGAACTTTTTCTGAAGCTTCTAAGGCTGAGTAAGGATCTTTAGATATTATTAGTGCAACGATATCTCCAACATATCTCACTTTCCTCTCAGCTAGTAGAGGCTGATCTGGGATTACATAGCCTACATCGTTTACTCCAGGAATATCCCTAGCTGTCAACACTCTTATTACTCCCGGAGTCTTAGCTGCTTCACTAACGTCTATACTCTTTATAAATGCATGAGAGTACTTTGATCTAACGCTATAAACCCACACAACATCCTTATATAATTTAAGGAAATCTGCTGTAAACAATGCTTTTCCAGTTACTTTAGCAACTTCATCCCATTTAGTTATCTTCTTTCCAACAAACACCGTCGGCTTATCCCTATACTTCTCAAAGACTTCTTCAACTATCCTATAGTACTCATGAGTGGTCAAAGTCTTTCACCTAAGCACTCCCTTAAGTCAAAGTACTTTCTTCCTTCAGAGACGTATTTTGCAGCAAGCTTAGCAGCTTCTATAAGCATTGGATAGCTGCCGCATCTACATAAGTATCCGTCGAGAGCCTCCTTAATTTCTTCATCAGTTGGATTAGGGTTGTTATCCACTAGGTGTTTTATTGCAATGGCGAATCCGGGAATGCAGAAGCCGCATTGTATTCCATGGACTTCTATGAGGGCTTTTTGAACAGCATGTAGCTTTCCCTCAGGAGCTAGCCCTTCTAAAGTTTGTACTTCAGCTTCATTAGCTCTTATAGCTAAAGTTAAGCAACTTGGAATTATTTTTCCATTAAGTATAACTACACAGGCACCACACTCTCCTCTGCCACAGCCTTCTTTAACGCTAGTCAGCCCTAGCTTATATCGCAGCACATCTATAAGCCTTTCATAAGGCTTTACGCTTACTACATGAGTGACTCCATTCACCGTAAGCTTAATTATGTAATCCCTGTACTCAGTCACGCATTAACCCCTCCTTAATTCTCTGACTTATTAAGAGGAGGCATTTTCTAAGCAGGGCTTTCGATAAACTCAACCTGTATTCAGCTGGAGCTCTATAATCGCTTAACCTAGTCATCTCTGACTCAAGTACTTTAGAGGATTCAGCAATGGTATCTTCACTAAATTTCTTCCCAGTTAAGAATCCCTCAGTTCTATAAGCTCTACCTGGATAGGGCTTTCCTAAGCTATCGAAAGCTATGCCTATATCAGTTATTACATCTCCCTCTAACGCCATGTAGGATGCCGAAACTACATAACCCATTGAATGCCCCCTCCTTCTATCAATCTTAAGAACAGCTGTGCTACTGCCAGCAGGCTTTTCTCTAAATGCTATTTCTGCTATAAGCTCATTAGGCCTTCTATTAATTCTCCTCTTATCTAAGTAGATCTCATCTATGGACGCCCACCTCTCTCCACACTTACTAACGAACTTTACTTCAGCCTTGAGGGCTAGTAGAAGTATAGCCATATCTGATAGAGGGTGGCCTGTGGCTACATTTCCTCCAACAGTAGCTATAGATCTTAGGAATGTGGGGCCAAGTCCTCTGGCTGCATCTATAAAGCCTAAGTACCTAGGGTCCTTAAATAATTGGCTAGTTAATATTTCATCTACTGTAGTGAGAGCTCCGATCCTTATATAACCCCCCTCTCTCCTTATGTAAGATAAGCTTTTCCTCAATGGCCATAGGTCTAGGAGGACCTTAGGCTTAATAACACCTGTCCTGATGAGTATCAATAAGTCTGTTCCACCAGCTAATGGCACTGCTTCTTCACCGTGTTCATCGAGGAAGGAGAGGGCATCGCTAAGATCGTGTGGCACGTATACATCGAACCTAGGCATATGCAACTAAAGTCACCAGTAGCTAGCAATTATATTGCTTTATTAGGTAAAAAGAGTTACACTCAGTTAACCAAGGGACTTCACTATACTTAAAGCACTATATGAATTCCTTCTTAATCCTTTAAACCACGCGATTAGTTCAGCTACAATGCTTACAGCTACTTCCATAGGGTTATCTGCACCTATGTCTAAGCCTACTGGAGCGTGAAGTCTTTCAGAAAATGACTCATAGCTTATGCCTTCACTTATAAGTTTCTTTACAAATTCAACCGTCTTCCTCTTACTGCCCAATAGTCCTATGAAGCCAGCCTTAGATTCTATAGCAGCCTTTAGTGCAGCGTAATCAACTTCTACCTCTCCGTGGACTATTAGAACCGCGTCATTGTTTAAAGGCTTGGTCTTAACGGCTTCCGTAATTACATTTAAGTCTCCTACGATTATTTCTTCCGCATATGGATAACTGCTTCTACTTGCTGATCCACGATCTAGGTCGATTACTGTAATCTTATACTTCAAGTAGTTCAGTAAGTCTGCTAGAGGCTTTCCAACTCTACCAGCTCCAACAATGAATACCCTAGGTTGGGGATTGATTACATCAATGAATACTGTTAATACTCCACCGCATATGAGGCCTGTATCTATTGCTCCTTCAGTTTTTTCACCAGTAAAACTGAACTTAAGCATTCTAGGCCTCCCTTCATTAATTGCCTTAATGGCTTCACTTACGACCTTTGCCTCAAAAGATCCTCCGCCTAGAGTGCCAACCGTACTACCGTCCTCAAATACAGCTATTTTAGCTCCAATATCTCTAGGCCCACTACCCACTTTATCGACTATCACTGCTATAGAAGCCTTTAACCCCCTCCTTAATGCATTAACTACTCTATCATAAAGATCTACATCTAAGACGTGGGCTGAAGCCTCTTGGGCCAAGCTTCTTCCACCAAACTTAACACACTGAATTGCACTTAATAACCCAGCGTTTACAATTGAAAGTCCTGCTTTAAAAGGCAGAGCATGTGAAATAAATTATGATCTCACGTCTTTAGATTAGCCTTGGAGACACTCCTGAGCTCCATGCTGGGTAAGGTGGCGTAATACATCCTAGACTAAGCATAGGGATAAATCCTCCAATAAGAAGAGGACGTATCTCTAACTTAGTGAACGGCCTTAAGGAAAACCCTTCGTCCTACAAAACAGAGAGGAAGTTAGTCCAGCCTATAGGAGGAGTCAATTATTTTGTGAAGCCATATTTAAAGAAGCTACATATTTGTGAAAAAGCGTTTTAAGCAGAAAGGTCTAAAACTTAAATATTACTCAGCTCTTAACTAAGATAAAGTAAAGCCTATAAAATTTGGGGGAAAACATTCGATGGCTGATACAGCTCACCAAGTACTTCAAGAAGCCCTAGGTTCAATGGTGTTAATCAAATTAAAGAATAACTATGCCGTGAGAGGGAGAATGAAGAGTTATGATCTTCACTTAAACATAGTATTAGAAGATGCTGAAGAAATACGCAACGGCTCAACAAGAAAGCTTGGAACAATAGTTATTCGTGGAGACACCGTTGTATTAATAAGCCCAATGAAGTAGGTGAAACTTCTTGGTTAAAGGAACAACTAGCATGGGCCAGCATGCAAGAGGAAAGACTCACATAAGGTGTAGGAGGTGTGGAAGACACGCATTCAATGTAGCTAAAGGATATTGTGCAGCATGCGGCTTCGGCAGAAGTAAAAGGATAAGGAGGTATAAATGGCAAAATAAGAAGGTAAATAGGGTAAGAATAGTATAATGATCTCTTGGCTAGTTTACCTAAGTAATTGCTTCACGACGTAGCATACATCTATGAAAAGTTAGAGTGAAATAGTTATCCTCTCTTCATTAAACGAAGTTTTAGTCGCCTTTCTCCATACAAGTCTTACAACTAGTTGATAAGTGCCCTTACTGAGATTTAACGGTACTTCAAATAAAACCTCCTCACCCGGCTTTAATTCAGGTACCTCAGTTCTATATATCGGTGTTCCTAAGTAAATCAACGTCAGTAGAGCTGCATCTGGTTTTGAAAGCCCTTCATTAGCTATGACTAAACGCATCTTTCTTTCACCAATTACTTGAGGTTCAATGACTTCTTTCAACACCAGCCTAGGTTCCTTGAATAACGCGTGTTTCATTAATACAGTGAATAATACGGCTTCGTTTATTGACGTAGTCGTTGAAGTGCCTGCATAGATTAGCTTAAGCTTGTTTTCTCTACGTACATTGCTTATCTTTAGCACATGTTCTTCAGTCCCAGAATAACCACCTATGACTCCTATATCCTCGTCATTAAATGTTACGTGAAACTTGCTGTAAGGACTAGGCATGTAAGTTATTAAGTGAAGCTCTCTAGCACTATTGCCTGGATAGTTTAAGCTCACTTCATACTCACTAGAGGGCTCAAACCCTATTGTTCCACTTAGGAAGCTTATACAGCTAGAAACATCTTGAGATGGCACAAATAACAATAACCCCAAGTGCTCAAGGTATATGTGATCGCTATCAACGTATTTAACCATTATTCCAAGCCTATCAGTCCTCTTATACCTCTTCAAGATCGGTGTTACGTCGTAGACAGCCTTCGAATAATACGTACCCTTAAGGTTTATAGATGAATTTGGCTTAAACTCCCTAGATATAGGTACTCCATCTAGCTTCAGTCTCCACAAGAATTTCTCTCAATGATCTAACTCCAACTTCTAAGAAAGCTCTCCCTACTTCTAAAAACTCCTTAAGTGGGACATCTACTGTGGCCCAATACGCATTTGAGGTCATAGCACTTAGCTTTATTCTAGGGAGAAGTGATTTATAAATTATGTCTCCTCGATATTCTTCAGCTATATACTGCTTCATGTCTCCCTTAATCAAAGCTCAGCACCTACGTATAGGACTAGCTAGCAAGCTATAAATGTGATTAGCACATTTTTAATTTAAGAAGTCTAATTGATAACTTCCTTTACTCAGCAGCCTATCCCAAAGCCTTGCAGCTACCTTATGCACGTAGTCTAGTTCTTTCAAAGCATCAATAGCTATGAATTTTCTTCCTCTAAGAACTTCTCTACCATTAACTATTACTGTATCAACGTCCCTGCCAGTAAACGTGTTCACTATATGTCCATAAACGGTGTCTTCATTGATCGGCGTTGGAGTTAGTTCAGGCCTCACGATCACTACATCAGCTCTCTTACCTACTTCGAGGCTTCCGACATGTTTCTCTAACTCCAGTACTCTTGCTGCATCTATTGTAGCCATTTCAACAATTTTATCTGGAGGCATAAGCCTTGGATCTTTATTCGCTACTTTGTGTATTAAATAAGTTGCCCTAATGTTCTCGAAAATATCTAGTATATATCCATCATTCCCTATCCCAACAACTATCCCAAACTCAAGCATTTTTGGAACAGGAGATACTCCAACGGCATTCAACATATTACTCATAGCATTATGAGCTACTTTAACATTATTTCTTTTTAATGCAATTAGTTCCTCCATTGTTACATGGACTACGTGTGCCGCTACTAACTTAGGGCTCAGAAAACCCTCTTTCTCCAGCCTTTCTATAGGCCTTAATCCATAGCGCTCAATGTTATGGTATACATCTATTAAGCCCTCCTCAATGTGCATAGTTATTGGAACGCTATGCTTATCAGAAATCTCTTTAGCTTTATGAAGCAACTCATTACTTACAGTAAAGCTTGCGTGGAGGCTTACTGCTCCCATGATTAACTTATCTAGAGTATAAGGATTCTCTTTTACAAACTTCTCGTTTTCAGCTAAACCCCTAATGCCTTCCTCAAGGCTATGCCTTTCAGTAGCTTCAAAAGATAGTATGCCGCGTATTCCCACTTCTTCAATAGCCTTCTTTTCACAGCCCAGAGAGCCCTCAATAGCTTTTGGAGCACTTAAGGTATCATAGAATAATGTTGTACCAGTCCTAGCCAACTCCATTGATGAATATAGAGCTGAAGCATATATGTCGTCGTGAGTCAGAAGTTCGTCTAACGCCCACCACACTCTCTGAAGACTTTGTTGAAAATCAGTCGGCTGATCTATTTTTAAAAACCATGGACTAGCCCTAAGCAAAGCGCCATAGAGGTGAGTGTGCACACATATTAGTCCAGGAAGAACTACCGCTCTACGTGCATCAATAACTTCTTCAGCTGAATACTTCCCTCCAGGATCTCCCTTGCCTACACCAACTATCCTACCTTCATCTATAGCTACATATCCTTCACTAAACACTCTTCTAAATACATCCATAGTTACGATAAGTCCATTTTTTATTAAAATAGATACCTTTTCAACAACCATGAAGAACACCTAGTGCTGTGTGCTGTAGTGTAGAGTTAGATAAAGAATAAGAAATATTTAATCACCCGCTCTTATCAAGGATAGGGTTCTATATCATAAGATCTAGGAGTCCTCCTCCCACTAACTTGGTGAACATAACTAAAAGCACTGTTCATCAATACTTCTGATTTAAAAGCTCTATAAAGGCTTGAAAAACAACTCATGAAACTTATTGCCGCGTGCTCAGTGCAGCTCGTTCAAGAAATTTAACGTATATGGGGGATGGATTTAGAGGTCTACTTCTAAACTCTGGGTGTGCTTGTATTCCTAGGTAGAAGCTACTATCCTTAAGTTCTACTATTTCAGGAAATCCATCAATACTCCAACCACTGATCGTTAAGCCTCCGGACTCCAATAGATCTATGTATTTCGCATTGACTTCGTATCTATGCCTATGTCTTTCGTAAACAATCTCTTTTCCATAAATCTCGTAGGCTAGTGTTCCAGCAGTTATCTTTATTGGATGGAGCCCAAGCCTCATTGTTCCACCAAGCCTACTAACAGCCCTCTGTTCAGGTAGTAGATCTACTACAGGGTGGGGAGTGTGTGGATCTACTTCAGTTGAATTAGCTTTACTTAAGCCAATTACATTTCTAGCGTATTCAACAACCATTAATTGGAATCCAAAGCATATTCCAAGCAGGGGCTTTTTGTTCTCTCTAGCGATCTCTATAGCCTTGATCTTTCCTTCAGCGCCCCTTCTTCCGAAGCCCGGCAACACTATTACACCGTTGGATTCAAGAATTACTTCAGGTTTAATTACTCCCTCCTCTATTTCTGTTGCTTCAATCCACTTGAGCTTTGGCTTAACTCCAATTAATGCTCCAGAGTGATTTAATGCCTCAATTATACTTATGTAACTATCGTGAAGCTTAGTGTATTTACCAACCATAGCTATGGATGCTTCTCTATTTGCGCTAATTAGTCTCTTAGTGTAGTTGCACCACTCCTCTAGATCTAGATCGGTGTATTTGAGCTTCATTCTTTCAGCAATGTACTTTGTAAAGCCCTGTTCATTAAGTACTAGTGGGACTCTATATATAGTATCTAAATCTGGTACACTAAATACAGCTATTGATGGTAAATTACTGTAGAGAGCTATTTTACGTCTAGCCTCATTATCTAGCCACGCAATAGATCTTACTATAACTGCATCAGGTTGTATACCTATCCTTCTTAATTCTTGGACGCTGTGTTGCACTGGCTTAGTCTTCAATTCACCAGTAGTTGATAGAATGGGTGCTAGAGCAACGTGTATAAACGCTACATTATCTGCTCCTTCCTCCATTCTCAGTTGCCTAACTGCCTCCAAGAAGGGCAGTCCCTCTATATCGCCCACAGTCCCTCCTATTTCAACTAACACTATGTCTACGCCTGTTTCACGAGCTACTTCATTTATCCTGTTCTTCACTTCGTCAGTGATGTGAGGAATTATTTGGACGCACTGCCCTAAGTAAGCCCCCATCCTCTCCTTCTCTATTACCCTCATGAATATCTGCCCTGTAGTAATGTTGTTCTTCTTGCTTAAGCTAGCGTTTAAAAACCTCTCATAGTGACCTATATCAAGATCTGTTTCTCCTCCATCATCTGTTACAAAGACTTCTCCATGTATGTAAGGATTCATGGTTCCAGCGTCAACGTTTACATAAGGATCTATTTTTATTGCTGTAACACTGTAGCCTAAGCTCTTGAGGAGTAAGCCCGTTGAAGCAGTTATAACGCCTTTACCTAAGCCTGAGAGAACTCCACCAGTTATAACTAGATATTTAGCCAAAGTTTACTCCACCTATGTCAATAGAGGTCATAGTTACTTCCACACACAAGTAAGCTTTATATACTTTATTGACAAAGAGGTTTGTAAAGCCCTCCCATTAGAGGCGCAGTATAGTGGTTAGTTTAGAAGTATCTTTCGCAGGGCTCTACTTTAAGAATCCATTAATGAATGCTGCCTGCCCTATTTCAAGGGATTCTAACTCTATGATTAAATTAATTGACGCCGGTGTTGGGGGGGTAGTAGCTAAAACAATAAGCATAGCTCCAGCCATAGTTCCAAGGCCTTCAATGGCTGTAGTTGATAGAGGCGTAGCTACTTCAACTATTCTAAGGACTTTAGCGCCTGGTAAAATAAAGGCGCAGCCTCAATCAAATACTGGGAATATGAGGGTGTTCTATGCCCTGCTTAACGCAGAGCTCTGGAGCGATATACCTACTGAACACTTACTTGAGAGAGAGTACCCAGTAGTGAGGAAGTATGCTAGTGAAAGAGGAGTACCATTCATAGCTAGCATAGGGTATAAGCCTTTTGAACTAAGGATTCTGGGTTCAAAAGTCCAGAGAGCTGGCGTTAATGCAATAGAGTTCTCAACACATTACATAGGCCAGGACTGGAGGCCGATAGTTGAAGCAGCAAAAGTACTTAGGGAAAGCGTTGACATACCCATATTTGCAAAGATCTCTCCATTCACTCCAAACATACCGGAGTTAATTAAAGAATTGGAGAAGGTAAGTGTAGATGGCTTAGTCGCAACTAATACAATAGGCCCAGCACTAAGCATAGACTTAGAGACTGGGAAACCTATTGTGGGAGGACCGTATGGCTATGGGTGGATGAGTGGACCCGCCCTTAAACCATTAGCACTTGCTGTAGTAGCTATGGCTGCCAAGCACACGAAGCTGCCAATAATAGGTGTTGGAGGAGTAAGCAGGGGAGAAGACATCGTAGAGTACTTTATGGCTGGTGCATCCGCTGTGCAAGTCTGCACAATAGTGTTGATTGAAGGCTATAGCTCTATAGGAAGGCTTCTCAGAGAGCTTGAGAGATGGCTTATTATGCATAGGTATACAAGCATACTTGACGTTAAAGGAGTGGCCCTCAAGTACCTTAGCGACAAACCCATGAGAACATGGCCTATTCCACCAGTAATTAATGAAGTAAAATGCATAGGCTGTGGATTATGTGAACAAGTATGTAATTACGAAGCTATAAAAGTCTTAGAGAAAAACATTAGTGGAAGAGTAAAGCTTACTGCATCCATAGATCAAGCGAAGTGCTATGGATGTGGGCTGTGTGTATCAGTATGTCCCACTAGAGCTTTAAAGTTCACTGAATAGATACCTTCCAATGACTTTGAGCATTCATTGATGCAGATATCATAAGTATCAATTAAACAAAGCAGTTTATTCACTACTCCTATTACCTGAAGAGACTCCATATACATAGCTCACTAGAACTTGTGGACAACAAAAAGCTTTTTATTTAAAGGATATCAGTAGTAAATAGTGATAATTGTGATGTAATATGGGTATTGTTGAAGCTATAATGGATTCCCTAACTAAAGTTGTAACAAACATTATTTTAGCCATGCCGGCGATAATACTTTTCATTATCATAGTTTTGGCAGGCTACTTAATAGGCTCTATAGTAAAGAGAATAGTTAAATTCGTGTTCGATAAGACTGTTTGGAGTTTCTTAAAGAAAACAGTTATTGGTCGAAGAATTGAAGAAGCAGGCATAGATCTCGGGGGTGTTCTCAGCGGTATTGCAATGGCAATCATCATTGCTCTCTCATTCCTCCTAGCGATCAATGTATCAGGCTTTCCAGGTCCTGCTATAGCATTCATTAATACGTTCATTAATGCGTTGATCGGCGTTCTTGGCGGAATCATAGTCTTAGTAGTAGGAATTCCACTAGCAGCTTTAGCTGCAGAATATATTGCGAAGCTAATAGCACTGCCGCTGAGTGAAAAAGAAGGCTTCACTAGCTTAGTACAGATCGTTATTCAAGTTTTACTAGTACTATTCGTCTTTGGCTTAGCCATTGCATTAATGTTTAATGCTGCTGCTTTACTCAATGCTTTAACCACTGTGTTGCCAGCGGCCTTTATTGCAGCAACAATAATCATAGTGGGCTACGTTATTAGCGACATGATTGGGGGCCTTATGAAGAAAGTGATGGCTACTATATCTAAGCCTCTTGAAACAACTGATGTAGGAATAGCTCTCAAAGGTGCCGGCATAGATGTATCAGCCTTGATTGGGGGCTTTGTTAAGGCAAGTGTAATAGTCATAGCGATCACCATAGGCTTCAGCATGATTGGCGTTACTGGAGTAGCAGCTGATATCCTTAGCACAGTAGTTTATTACTTGCCTAGAATACTAGCTGCCATAGCTTTATTAACACTTGGACTTGCACTAGTAGTTGTACTAGCTAAGTATGTAGGCAAGGTCTTTAAGGTTGTTGCTAAGGAGAAGTTTGCGCCTCTCGGAGACCTTGCTGAAAACTTAATCGCCGTAGGCCTCATAGCGGTATTCATAACAATAGCTCTCAACGTCCTTGGACTTTACGGAGACTTTATATATGCCCTTATATTAGGAGTTCTCGTAATTGCAGCCGGCATAATGATCGTTGATGTTATAACGAAAATACTAAAAGAATCCCATGCCACGTATGAAAGGATGGTGCCTATCATTGGCACAGTCATAGTGTTTGTCTTTGCATATGTTGGCGTTAGCACTATATTATCACAAGTACCTGGCGCTCTAGAAATTTTAAGAGTTATCGGCTGGGGCGTTGCAGTAGCATTTGCACTAGCATTAATACCAGTAGTATTCTACCTCGTTAAAACTGCTTGGAGAGAAACAGTTTAATTTTTAATTTTAAGAGCTTTTAAGAGACTCAATGTTTATTGAACGCCCTAGTGCTTAGTAGTTTGAGAAACTCCCTAAACTGATGTGGGATATCGTCTGGAATCCTTGACGTAACGATGTTTCCATCAACTACAACTGGTTCATTAATCCACTCTCCTCCTGCAGCTATAATATCATCAGCTATCCCTGGGTAGCTTGTTAGCTTTCTGCCACGTATGACATTAGCTGATATGAGTAGTTGAGGTCCATGGCAGATTGCAGCAATAGGCTTCCCACTTTCTACGAAGTGACTAACTATTCTGACGGCTTCTTCCCTTGAAGTAGCTCTAATTCTCTCGGGTCCGCGTCCACCCGGTATTACTAAAGCTATGTATTCTTCAGGTTTCACTTGGCTTAAAGCTAGGTTGGCTTCAACGGTATATCCATGCTTACCACTAATTGCTCCTCTAGTTGGTGCAGCTACGTCAACTTCAAGGCCTATTTCCTTCAACCTATACAATGGGTAAAGAACCTCTATATCTTCAAATTCGGGTCCAATAATGATTAATACCTTAGCCATTTCAGCCACCACCTCTAATCTCACTTAGTGCTTCACTAAATCTCTTCATGTTTAGTTACAGCTGTATACGCATCTATCACGCCGTATGCTAAACTCAATATAAGTACTACATATATTATTGGTGAGATGTCTATTTCAATAGCGATTGCTCCCTCCGCATAATTATACTCTCCATAGAGTCTTCCATAGTTAGTTATGTATAGTAGCACTAATGCACCAATAAGCTTGCTAATAACTCTCAATGGTGCAGCTATTGAGCCTGGAGAAGTTCTTTCTGCAATTCCAAGGGCTATGAATAGCGATGCATAAGCTAAGGCATCTGGCCAAGAGACATCTATTGATGCTTTAGTCGCAGTGGAGATAAGTAATGGAGCTAAGTAAACGTATATCAGTATAGATATAGCGCCGGAGATTATTCCTAAAAATACTTCCTTCATTAGTTTCTTAAGCTCCAATTTACTAGCCTCCTTTAACAACAGTCTTTACTCTATACAGTCCTCCTACATTGAATTCTACTTCAAGCCTCTTCTCCTCAATCTTGCTTGTCTCAACTACTAAGTCAATGAAGTATGAGCCTCTCACTACTTCACTTAACTTTACTTCTCCACCAGCTAGGCGAATTACGTAGTTTGTAAGCCTAACGCTCCCCCCATATCTCAATTCTAGTTTCACAATGCTGTGGGTTTCATTTAGCTCTAGGGCCTCAATAACGTTTACTGAAAAGATACCGGTAGGATTTTCTATGGCTTCTGCTACAAAGACTAATAATGGCTCAACTACAGATAGCAGTACCATAACTGACAATAATATAAAGCCTAACTTAAGTGCTTGAAACAAGATTAAGCGCCCTCAGACTTAGGTATGGGCTTAGTGAACTGTATTAATGCATTAAGCCCATACTTTAGGGATATACCACCACTCCATATAACTAAGCCCAGGAATGCGAGTTTAGCAACTAAGTTCACTAGTTCATAGGCAGTATTAGTGACTGCTTCAGAAAGACTTGAAGACTTTGGAAGAACTGGCGTATACTGTAGAAATGATGAGTAAGCCGTAGCTGCTCCAATAACTATTAACGAGATGCCTATAGCTATTAAAGCTAGAGAAGTCCCAATAGTTAGAGTTAACTTCATTAAACCCCCCTCTGCTTTAAACTAAGCATTATTCATACAACTTATGTATTTAAACACATCTCTAGTATGGAGGCTTTAAATAAAGCGATTTTATAGCCCCAACGCATTAGACTATAAAGTCTGAAGTAAAAGAGCTGGGGAGAGAATGCCTTGGATACAGCGAATTTTATTAGTATAATGGCTGTAGCACTTGTAGTTATTCCAAGTGCATTAACAATGCTCCTCCAAAGCGCTTATTACTTTAAGGGAAGAAGATTCATTCAAAAAAACGTGAAATGGAGCATTGATGGAGAGATCTCGATAGTAATACCTGTGAGAAAAGAACCTCTAGAACTACTTGAAGCATGCATTAGCAGAATCCATCGCTGGAGCATTATAGATAAAGTGGAAGTAATAATAGTATCTGACGATGATGAAGCCTTCTTAGAAAACCTTAGAGTTATTGTAGACAAGTGGCGTGCAAATGGACTTAAAGTGCAATACGCTTGGAGAAGCGAAGCTAGAGGATATAGAACTGGCGCTCTTAACGTAGGTCTATACTTATCAAGGGGAAAGTATGTATACATAATGGATGTAGACTCCATAGTTAACGAAGAATTCTTCCATAAATCCATAAAGATACTTAGTGAGGAGGGCGCGTGGTGCGTTGTTGGTAGATGGTATACAATTAATGAAGACTCAAGACTGTCTCAAGCAATATCTTATTCAATGAACTACATAGTTGACTCCATCTATAGAGGACGAAGCTCCTTGAATTTATTAATAATGCCAACTGGTACAGGAACCTTATTTAAGAGAGAAGTACTCACTGATGTGCTCAGAGGTTGGGATGAGGAGCGCATTCAAGACGACATGGATATAGGGGTCAGAATCCATTGTATGGGAGGGTCAGTAGAGTACATTGATGAAGAATCCATTGGAGTGCTCGCTCCAAGCAGATTTAAGAGCTTTCGCATACAACAAGGGAGGTGGGCTTATGGAGCAACAGATGTACTCTTGTCAAGGTTTAAGCTAATTGTAAGTTGTAAGAAAAGCTTCTTAAAGAAATTTGAACTCGCCTTATTCTTACTTCAATACCTACCAGTAGCACTAACATTCATTGGAGCCATAGCTTTAGCAGTAACATCAACAATTTATGGAGTCGATCCACTTAAGTCTTATTGGCAGATGGGTCTAGTATGGCTGTTCATCAGTGTATTTTACATAGCTAGCTTCATTGATTCAAATACACATAGAGGTAAGGACGCGTTGAACTCCATAATTAACCTAGGTAGAATAAGCGCTGTGACAGTAGCTGTTTCCCCTGAAGTATTCTTAGGAATACTAAAGGCGTTACTTAGAGTAAAGATAGGATATCGCAGAACACCTAAAGGAGTATTTGAAGTAAAGGGTGAGCGCTTAAGGATCCCGCTTGAACTACTATTTTTAATAGTGTTCATAAGTCTAGGAATTCTATTAGTAGCTAGAAACGCTTTATTCACGGGAGGATTGCTATTGTTATATAGCACAGGGTATCTATATACAGCTATCAGATGGCCTAAGGACTTATTCATAGATTAGCTTTAAAGCTTCTTCAACAATTCTCTTCAATACCTCTATTAAATACCCCTCTTCTCCAGGCAGCCCCTCAAAGAATACTTTATCACCGTACATTATTAATGGATACTCTTCATCTCCATCAATTACTTCAATGAGCAGCTTTACTCCATATTCATTTTCGACAATATCTTTGACTTCATAAAACCATTGCTCAATAGTCCACCTGAGGTAATTTCTTGATCCTTTAATAATTATCTTCAGAGTCCTTCCATCCATAGAACTGATCCCATCTCTTAACCTTTATAGGCATGCCCTTATACGTGACTTTAGGCTTATCACAATTCCTTACAGTACCTACTACTCTAAAGGGTATCTTCATAGCCTCCATTTCTTTTAAAACCTTAGTTAAATGCCTTGAGTCAATAGCTATAGCTACTCCATATTCCTCACCTCCATTTAAAACTCTTTCAGCAATGCACTCTGTATTCATATTGCAATGCTCCTCTAGCTCCTTTACGTATAAAGGGAGATCGCTTAACTCAATGCACTTACCTGAACTAATTGACATTGTGTAGAGAGTGTAGGAGAGTCCGTCGCTTACGTCCATTGATGCATGTATAGCTTTACTCCACCTAGAGATCACTGTTGCTACATCAATTACTGCCTTAGGCCTTTTAGTAGCCTCCACAACCCACTTTAACTCACTAGACACTCTAAATCCATCTATGGCTACTACTCCTTGAGGCCCATAAGTCCCTGTAACTATCAGTGAGTCTCCATCAAGAGCTCCACTTCTGCTTGGAGGATAGGCATTGCTTGTAAACCCTATTGCTGCTACACTTATCCATGCTTCAGCAGCTGAATTGGTGTCTCCACCCAGCAACCTACAGTTATAGAATGAACAAGCCTCAAATATGCCTCTATAAAGCTCATCAATGTCACTTAAGCTCCAACTCCTAGGGATTCCTATGGATACAAGGACTCCATGGGGGAATCCCCCCTTTGACACGATGTCACTTACAGCACTAGTTACTGAACACCAGCCTACATCACTTAGATCTCTCCATGGAAGTTTAGCCGACTCCACGCTATAGCCATCTATGCTAACGATTAATTTATGGGAGCGCGGCACAATATCTCTAGCATCATCTCCTGGCCCTAGGCATTCTCCAAAGCTCCGCTCACTTAAGTATTTCATAACTCTTAGTACAACGTCTTCCTCACTTAACAACACTTTAAGCACACCCGGGCTACGCTATAAGGTTTCTGCAGCTATTAATACATGTTTAGCTTAACGCCTAAAGCCCATGAGAAGATCTTAATGGATTCATCCACCCCCCTAATCCAGGGGATGATTACGTGGTGGTTGCCTGAGGCTCTATCCATGAACTCGCCTGGATCGATTGATAGGAGTCTTACTAAGGCTTGTGTTCTACACTGATTAGTGCTCAGTAGGCCGGATGAGCTAACTATTGCTCTATATACATCGAGAGCTCTATAGTTATTTGAAAACCTAGCCATCAGTATCCTTCTATGGAGAAGACTGCATGAAATGCTCAACGGCTTCCCTGTCTCAAAGTGCTTCATTAATAGGCAGCTGAAGCCTAGTTTGAGAGCTATTGTGCAATGCGATAGCCTCACATACCCGTTTGGCAGTACTTCACTTATGTTAGCAATCCAGCCTGGTGTACCTGTAATTAATGAACTTAATATTAGTAGGGGAAGGCTGTTAAAGTCATTTTCGCAAGCTGCCGGTATCCCTGAGTCATTTAGTAAAGCTACAGCTACACATGGAGTAACGCCATGCTCAATAATCATTGGGAAGCAGTCTATTGAGAGAGCACTAGCTCCACCACTTAATACAGCCTTCTTTAATGCCACATAGACTTTGATGGAATTCCTCAACTCTGTACTTATCCCCCCAGACAAGTCAATTGCCTTACTTAGTTCCTCAACTACCTTACTCACTTCTCCCTCACTTACATCAGTGAGCGCTTCCAGCAATTCCCTATAGCTAATTGCCTTAACTTTAGCGCCAAAGAATTTAATAAACGATTTAGATCCATTGCTAAGCGATCCATTGCTGTTTACTTCCAGTACGTTAAGGCTCCCTAAGTATTCAACTGCCTTAAGACCTCTATAAGCTAAGTTAAACACTCTACACAAATTGTTTGGTGATGGAGAATATATTAAGGCAACTCTTTTACCAAGTTCCCTAGCCCACCCTCTAACTGAGAGAGCACTTGGCAAACTATTGTGCTCCCCATGAGCTATGAGTATCACGGGCCTATTTAGTGAATCAATTATTTCCTTAGCGGTTCTGCTTGTTCCACCGGTTAAGTGAATTAGAACGGCGTATTCATATCCACTATAGTCTACATTAGTCATTCCCTTATTCACTAAGTCAATCACATCTATGTCAGCGTAATTATTGAGGCAACTACTTATTTTTCCACTAAGAGCCCTTACGTAGCTTTCTCCATGTATTTCGCTGGCAAGCAAAAAAGCAGCTATTCTCAAGCAATTCACCTAGGCTAAAGTAGTTTACAAAGTTATAATAGCCTATTGCTCCTCTAGAAAGGAAGGCATACATTGAACCTATAGTATGCTTAGACTCCATTTCACTTACCTTAACATCATTAAGTAAGCCGTAAATGGGTCGAGGTTCGACAAATTCCTTCCCCGCCTTTTAGAATCTCTTCATACAACAGATCGCTTACTTCATCCTCAGATAATATCAATAAATCTAGTGGAGAGCCATTTCTCAGCAGATGGTGCTTCATAAACCTTAATATCTGGCTTCTGCATTACCTATTTTTCAACGGTATTGCTCCAAGCCCCTCATCACAGTGGTTTCTATACAAGTGCCCAGACTTGGGGATATATAGGATTTCTATTGTTGCACACAACAACCTTTGATTTATAGTGCTGGTCACAGCATCCATTGCTTACTTCATAAACTATGCGTTTTTCCTAATGCTGATCCGCTATGCAATAGGCATAACATTTATTCTATTCCCGCCGAGGTATCCACTTATATAAGCTCTCTACAAATTCAGTGAGTTAGGTGCTCTCGAAGACTAGCCTTATCCATTGGTTTAAGTCCTGCTGTAATACCATTAATTATTGCTTTCTCACCATTCACTATTTCAATGGCGATCCTAGTTTTGCATAGGAGGTTTAAATCGGTAAGCCATTAGTATCACCCTGCATTATTTATAGCTCAGCGAAGTTAGTGTTAAGTAGGTGATATGCATGGCATTTAATAATGAGGAAAGTTGTTCGCATGGCGCTAAAACGGTAGGCGTAATGAGGCGCATTCTCAGTAGGCTTAAGGAGAGGAAAGCGACTCTTATGTGCATTTCCCCAATATCAAAGTACGTTGTTTATGCATCAATAAGTGCTTTAAGGAAAGTTAGAGCCCCAGTAATCTACATAGCCTCATTAAATCAAGTTGATGTAGATGGAGGATATACTGGCTGGACTCCAGAAGAGTTTAAGGCCTACGTATTTAAGGCTGTTAAAGATCTAGGTGTTGGCAGTGAAATCCCAATAATTCTACAGCTCGACCACGGCGGCCCTTGGCTAAAGGATAAGCACATTGCTTTAAACTACTCATACCACGAGGCAGTAGACAATTTTTTAAAATCCCTTGAAGCCTTCATTAAGGCAGGGTTCAACCTTATTCACATTGATGCTACAGTAGATATGGAGAAAAGTGATCGGTTTGCAGAACTTGAGACTGCTGCTAATAGAACAGCCGACCTTATATCATATGCTGAGGATTTTGCAAGGCAGTACGATAAATGCGTTGAATATGAAATAGGAAGTGATAGGTGGAGCTATAAACCGCCGGAAGTTCTTGAAAGTTTCATTAAAAAAGTCCTATCCGAGCTAAAGAGGAGGGGTATTGATGAATCTAAGGTGGTATTTGTAGCAACAGATGTTGGAACTGAAGTTAGGCCAGGCAATAAGGCTGAGCCATCTACCGTAAAGGCGTTTTCATCGCTAGTGCTGAACTATGGTCTATATTTAAAGGTGCACTCCGGCGATTATTTAGAAAACCCTGAAATACTGCCTGAGAATAATGTAGGCGGCGTTAATATAGGGCCTGTATACGCTCATATCAAGTACTCTGCAGTTAAGAACTTATTGCTTGAGAAACTCAGTAAAGAAACTGCATTAAAACTCCTATCTGAGCTGAATAATTTAGTAGCGTTTGGCGATAAGCTAGCTAAGTACGTAAGTGAAGACATAAATAAAGTAGAGGAATATAGAATAGGTCTTGCATCTAGATACATATGGTCTACTGTGCAGGCAGAGGCTTTCCTTGATAAAGTGGCTAGCTGTACAGGCATTAATGTTAGGCTTTACTTAATTGATAGGTTAAGCAAGGAAATAGAGCAATATGCAGTAAAGCTGGGTTTATCTGACTTAGCTTCTGACTTAGCTAAAGATCTCAGCGATCTCCGCAAATAAATACTAAAAGACCTACAGCTCTTAAAGTCTTTACTTCACTTTATTTTACGAACGCATTCCGCTACTGACTCCGCTATCTTCCTAGACAAGTTTGCTTTTTCAGCAAGTAGAGCGGCAAGGCCTTTAATAGGCATATATTGTGTGATGGGTTCAACAACGTTTACACTAGGTAAGTACTCTTTTAAACTATTTATGAAGCTATCCTTCAGAGTCCTCGATGAATATACGCTGCCTACTCCTCCTACTATGAACTTGTCTTCATCTACATAGATCTTATCATATACGGCTTTAGCCATTAGTGCAAGCTCTCTTCCACCTTTTATAAGTATTTCTTGAGCAAGCTGATCGCCTTCTTCAGCAGCTTCATCAACTACCTTAGCTAATTGCCCTAGCTCGCCTACGTTTTCCCTAACCTTTGAATAAACTACGTTTATTAACTGAAGGGGGTCTTTTATTTTGAAGAAGTTAAGCAGTTTTTCCCCCATCAATGTTTTAGGCCCTCTTCCGTTAAAGTATTTGCCTGCTGCTTCAATAGCCTTCATAGCTATCCATATGGCGCTTCCTTCATCCCCTCCAAACCATCCCCATCCACCGGCTCTAGCGCTCACATTCCTTGAGTTCCTTCCATAAGCTATTGAGCCGGTGCCAGCTATTACAGCTATTCCTGGATCTCCGAGAGTTACAGCATAGTATGCAGTGACAAAGTCAGGTACTATTATTGCATCAGCTTTAAATAAGCCAAGACTCTTAAGCCTTTTAACGAAGTATTCTTTAGCTTCTTCTGTATCTATATCAGACAATCCAAGTATGGCTATGTCAATTTCATTAATTTCCAGGGAACTCTTTCTAACTGCGCCCACTATTGATTCCACTAAGTTTTCTAATGCTCTATCAAAGCCTACAGTAGTCCAACCTGAAGAACCGCTGAGAGAGTGCCCTAGCATATGGCCATGTTCATTGACTACTATGCTTAAAGTCTTTGTCTTACCTCCTTCTACAAGCACAGCATACATGGATAATTACCAGGAATCTATTTTCAGGACAATCTTTTTAAGTCTTAATTGAACCTTTAAGAACTCGGGAGGAGTTGTGGTTAGAGTTCTAGTAGATAGAGTATCAAAGAAGTATGGGAACACTTATGCATTGAGAGACGTAAGCATGCAGGCAGATGATGGTGCTTTAGTCTGCATCATTTGTTGATACTTCATTGCTGCTAGTAGAGTCTATAAGGATTTCTCCACTAATTAATACTTGAAAGCTATTTAAGATGCGGAAGCCTTGGGGTGTCCCTAAAAGACTCTAAGCCCAATGAGATTCCGAGCGGAATGCAGAGGAAAAGAAATGAAGCAATGAAAACAACCACCATAAACCAATATAAGAACTGAACCCTCCAACAAGCCTTACCACTTCAACATCTTCATCGATGGACTAGAACTATTTTTACCTAGCCTTTGAGAAAGACGTTACACCACTTGGATAGAAAGCTGTCATGATGTAAACATGAACTCCGACGCTATGACATATATTTCTAAACGAGGAACTTCATCATAACAACTATTCCTAAGCTCATGAAGTTAAAGACTATGGATAGAATATCGGAAGTCTCGAGATCCACTAAGTAAGTTAAAAAGAGCGAGAGGGGGAAAGTCATAAGTGTAGCGAATGATTCGTTATGCTACGTTGCTAAGAGTACTGTCAGCTGTAGAATACCTGGAATTCGCTAGTTATAGGTTCACGATGCTCGACAATGCGCTCATGATGAGAGATGTAACAATATCTTGGAATATCGCCCTTTCTTTAGAGAGGGAAAGAGAGGAGGTTATGAATGTAGAATCTGTTAAGAGTGAGCATAGATAAGCTTAAAAATATCCATCATTGCTAAGTTTAGGTAAGTTATAGGGTTGTCTATATGAAGCGATTCGCGGTACTAGTGGCAGTAGTACTGCTTCCTGCCTCCATAATCTTAGCATTGGGGTTTAGCGGAGGTCATGTGTATAGATATGCTCAGCTCAGTTCTACAGCATATCCAAATACATGGATGCTTACGCTAGGCGGATCAGAGGATGATTATCCTTGGTGGGGTATAGAAGTAAACGAACAGGGATACGTTTATACAATAGGTCAATCGAGCTCGTGGAGGCCTCTGGGGTATGTACCTCTCGTTGTAGTGAAGGCGAGTAGGTATGGTGAAAATGCTGGAACTATTGCTGTATACGGCAACGGCTCATTCATGGGCAGGGATCTAGCTATCGTTGGAAAGACTATTTATGCTGTAGGACAAGTAACTGGCTATGGAGCTGGAGGCACAGATGCTTACTTAACTGCTTTTCTTGAAAACGGCACAGTAAAGTTCTTTACAACAGTTGGTTCATCAGCATTAGATCTATTTTGGCGTATAAGTGTAGGTAGAGATAATGCAATTTATGCTGTTGGATACACCATGGGTCTCGGCGCTGTTAAAGCTGATGTCCTTATAACTAAGTTTGATAGCGATGGTAAAGTGCTGTGGAATTTAGTGGCTGGAGAAAGCCAGTATGATTATGGCTGGGGGATCGTCACATGGTATAACTCTACGTCCGGTAGGGAGTACGTAATTGTATCTGGACAAACTAATAGCTTTACAGTGGGCGGAGGCTATGATTGCCTAGTTTTAAAGCTGACGAGCGAAGGTATGTTGGAGTGGTCTATAGTTTTTGGAACCCCTGAACTCGATAGATTAGAGGAAGTAGTTGTAGATGAGCATGGATTTATATATGTAGCAGGTGCTACATACAGTGCAGGCATACCTGACGTTCTTGTAGCAAAAATCAGCCCTGAAGGCGAGTTAGTTTGGATAAAGAGCTTTGGAGGGGAAAGAGGTGATGCAGCTTACAGCATTTACGTAGATAATGACTATGTGTATGTAGCAGGATATACTGAGAGCTATACATCTGGAGAACTTGGGAGACACGATGCATTTGTTGCATTACTAAATAAGGATACAGGTGAAGTAACTTCATTCATACATTTCGGTGGATCAGAGGTTGAAATAGCTTATGGAGTTAAATCCGATGTCAACTACGTATATGTATCTGGTTACACTGCATCATTTACTGAAGGCGGCCGAGATTTCTTCATAGCTAAGCTGAACAAACAGTACTTACTTGAAGACGATCCTAGTGATTTGTTGTGGGTTTATAGGGATTTCCCTGAAGAAGTCAATGTGTCTAGGATCGATTTACGATCAATAACTCCATCAATGAATTTCTCAAGCGTATACATTAGGGCAAGTTATGTAAGCCCCGTCGTCAACAACTATGAGCTGCTTGGATACTTAGTTATGCCACTAACTCATTTAGCTACAACTACAGGTAATCCACCGGCTGAGTTAACGACGGTAACAGTTACTCAAACGACTACGGAGACAATGATTGCTACGAGAACAACGACTAGGACAACAACTCTTACAGAGACTCGAACCACTACAGAGACCGAGGTCCTTACTTTCAATAACACAGTTACCGAGACAACAGTTGCTACTACAACAAGAATTGTTACAGAAACTCTTGAAGCAACAAGCGTAGTTACAAGTATCATTAGAGACACCTTGACTTATACAACAACTGAAGTGCAAAGATCTACTGTCACTAAAACGGAGGCCGTCACGAGAACATTGTTAGATGTTAATACGACTATGGCCTTAGGTGCTGCAATGCTCATTATAGGACTAGTTGTAGGGCACTTCGTCCTAAGACAGATCTCTAAAAGATAAAGTATTTTTTTCTCACCCTATACTATGACTTACAATTCAGGGTGATGTATGTGAATTTGAGAGCAATAGTACTTGTAATGATACTAATGTTGTTAATGGTTAACTTTATTTCTGCATCTTCTATGTGGCAACAAAGCTATTTGTATAAAATTGATCCAGGGCTTTTTGACGCAGTACAAAGCAATGAAGAAAGGGATGTAGTAGTTATTCTTAAGAACCACGATTACAGCGACTTGTTAACTATAAAGTTCTCTCAAGGAGTTGATGGAGTTAGAAGAGCTCTTAAATCGCATGCCTATAACACTCAAAGCATTATTGGACAACTCATATCTAAGTTTGGAGGAGCAGTAGTGAATAGCTTTTGGATAGCCAACGCGATGCTAGTTAGGATTAAGGCAGGCTACTTGCCTTACATAGCTGAAAGCCCTCTTGTTGAAAGGATCATTCCTAACTTCGAGGTCCAAATAAGTGAATTCGTAAAGGAAGAAAATTTCACTGTAGCTAGCGAAGTTACTTCATGGGGGATAAAGAGAATTAACGCTCCTAAAGTATGGGAGATGGGCTATAACGGTTCTGGGGTAAGAATATGCACTATAGATACTGGTGTAGATATAGAGCACCCAGCTCTTAGTGGAAAGATGCTAACGCTAGATCCGGGGAACCCGTATTATCCAGGCGGGTGGATGGCCTTTGATTCATCAGGAAGGCCAATGCTTATGTCCCCCCAAGACACTCATGGCCATGGAACGCACGTTAGCGGTACAGCCTTAGGCGGCGATACTGAAAACATATTGATTGGAGTAGCTCCTGGAGCAACACTCATGCATGCTTTAGCATTACCCTACGGCAGCGGCACTTTTGCACAAACGCTTGCAGCAATGGAGTGGGCTGCTGATCCATACTACATAGATCTGCGCACAGGCGAAAAAGTGTACACTAAAATGCCTCCTCACGTTGTTTCAATGAGCTGGGGTGCTAGAAACTACTATGGTGTGGAATTCCTTACACCAGTAAAACACATGCTCTTACTGAACATAATTCCAGTTGCTGCAATAGGTAATGGAGGACCGGGCACTCATGATAACCCAGGAAATATATGGGGCGTGTTTGCTATAGGAGCTACTGATGAAAATGACGGCGTAGCTAGTTTTTCAGGCGGAGCAATTATCTACTGGCCATACATTCCTCCAGAATGGCCTTTCAATGACACGTATCCATCGACATACGTTAAGCCAGACTTTGCTGCACCTGGAGTAAGAATACTATCGAGTATTCCAGGAGGAGGTTATGCAGCGTGGAGCGGTACATCTATGTCCACACCTCATGTAGCAGGGCTAATAGCCTTACTATATCAAGTAACTAAGTGGGACAAGTACCAAGTAGCGGATGTTCCTGAGAGACTATATGAAGTATTGAAGTCAACTTCATTGGACTTAGGGGCGCTAGGCCAAGACATTAGGTATGGATGGGGGATCATAGATGCTTATGCAGCCGTTAAAAAAGCTCTTGAAATAGCTAAGCTAAGCGGCATTAAGGGGTATGTTTATGATAACGTTGATGAATCCCCCGTTCAGTATGTAGATGTCTTTGCATACGATGAGTATGGCAAACTCGTTGCATATACTCAGACTAATGCATCGGGCTACTACACTTTACCTCTAGATCCAGGTCGTTACACAATTGTATTTAGTAGATTTGGCTACTATGAGAAAAAAGTTGAAGTTAATGTAGTATTATACAATGGCACAATAATTGGATCTGTAAGAGATAAAGTTACTGGAGAACCTTTGGCAAACGCCACTATCCACGTTGTTGAAGCAAACATATTTACGAAAACTAATCTCCAGGGCTATTACCAATTAATAGTTCAGCCAGGCAAGTATACTCTAAGGGCCTCTGCTGAAGGATACTTTAATGACTCTAAACAAGTTGTTGTCGGGGAAGGAGAAGTAGTTGTAGTTGACTTCCAATTATATCCTCTGAGCGCTCAAGCAAAACTCTTCATCCACGTATACGAGTACTTCACTGAACTACCTGTAATAGAAGCAGATGTATTCATACAAGAATTAGGGTTAGCTGTAAAAACTAATTCATCAGGTATAGCTTTGTTAGAAGGAATTCCTCCTGGAGTGTACACTATTGTGGTGTCAAAGAAGTATTATGCAACCAGAGTGTATAGTGCGGCTCTACTGCCTGGGGAGCAAAAGCTATCTATAGATACAACATTTTTAATTGGAGTGATGTCCAGGGACTCAAAAGTTTTCGGCGAAGACATTAGACAAGCCATAGTGTCTCAAGGATATCCCAGCTATGCTGTAGAACTCCTTGATCCATTGCAAGCCAAGGCTGGGTACAAAGCTATAGTAATCAATTACTTCGGCGTAGATCCGGGAGCAGACGCATTAATTAACTTTCTTAAGGCAATGGATCAGGAGAACACTAGCCTCATATTCCTTGATTCATGGGGAGCATACTACCACTTTGCAGGATACGTTCTCTACAAGTACGGTGAAGTAATTAATAAATATGGATATCCGTCTCCAGCTTATAGAAGCGATGGATATAAGGAAGGCCTCATGATTCACGCTCTAGATCCTAGTAGCGACATATTTGATGGACTAGTCTTCGATGAAGGCTATAGGTTCTATGTAGCTTCACTTCCCTCAGATAGAGTTGATTATGCTGCATATCAGAGTTTCCGCCAACCAGCTGTTGGTGAACTAAGTTACTTAGGGGAGATCGTTTATGGAGGAACCGTATATGGCTTTAGCATTATTGTCTGGAACAAGGGTTCTGAAGAAGAATGCTGGGTATTTATGAGTGTTGGAGGAAGCTATCACTGGGCTAAGTACATGGAGAAAGGCCAGGACATGAAGTACTCACAGAATATGAGGAGGTTATTGTATAATGTAGTGAAACACGCGCTGAGGATAAGGAGTGCAAAAGACGAAGGCCTCCAATGGATGGACATAAGTGTAGTGCAGTTTAGCTGGCCAACAATATCAGCGTTCACTGAACTGAGCATTGTTCTTGAAAGAAGGCCTTACGGATGGCTTGTAGGAAGCATTACTGCAGGCGATACAGGACGGCCAATTAGTGGAGCTGAAATATCTGTTGTAGGTACTCCCGTAAAAACGTTTACTAATGAAACGGGGGCATTTGCGGTTTGGCTGCCTGAAGGAGTCTTTAGAGTAAGAGTAGATGCGTGTGGATATTACAGCGTAGATCACATTGTGGAAATATCTGTAGGAGAAGTTAGTTACTTAGAGGAGACATTGATTAGGAAGCCTAGAGCAGCCGTAATGATTGATTTCTCTGGGCAAATAACGATGTTTCTCCTATCCAGAGGGTGGTATGCACATGTATATAGGGATTGGAGTACTCTATATAGAGAGCTGGGCTTTTACGATGTGCTAGTACTTGCAGGAGAATACATTGGCTCACCTGATCTATGGCCTGATAGAGAAGTCTTTGAACGATTAATTAATGCAACGTATGAGCTTGGATTAGGCATAGTGTTTCTAAACAATTACTTTGAGTATAGGTACTTAAAAGAATATCCATATGGTATAAACATACTGTATTACTACTATAGAAATCCAGGCAGCATTGGCTCGGATTACGACAAGGGCCCTGTATACTATGTTGTAAACAAGGAGCACCCGATATTAGAAGGATATGGAGTTGGAGAAAGGGTCTACATTATATATGGAGGTGACTATGATTATGCCTGGTTTAGCAAGTGGGATGGTGAAGTACTCGCATATATAGGAGCTGAGACAGCCGGCATAAAGGGCTGTGGTATAGGGGTAAAAACAACACCCTATGGAACTAGATGGGTTCTATTAGCCGGTCTAGCTCCTGAGCTATGGACTAATATGGATCATTGGAGTGATGAAGCAAAGGAAATACTCTTTAGATCCATTGCATGGGCTTCACTAAGGCCTATCAACATCTCCGTAACACCCACTAGCGTATACGTTGGTGAAGTATTAACCATAGAAATCCCTCCATTGCCTGGAGTAACTTACTCAATATTGATAGACAATATAGTTGTTTTAGATAGCATTGTAGGCAGGAATGAATCAATGATCATAAAGGTAAGAGTGCCCTACTTAGAGAGAGGACTTCATAGAGTAATATTGATTAGTGAAGGACTATTCTATGGAGAGAGGGCATTTTACGTAAATACTAGAATAGACATTGCTGAAGAGCGGGGAGTTAGAGAAGGAGGCAGAATAAGGCTTAACATAACTGGACATCCAGTGGATTCAATTATAATGATCTATATTGATGATAATTACATAACGAGTGTAAGGCCTAAGAGTGTTGAACCATTAATAGTTGAATTAAACATTCCAGACTACTTTAGTGGAGTTCACTTAATTAATTTAAGGACAATGGATGGAGAATTAATAGCTTTTAGGGAAGTATGCATAGAAGAGTCTCTGTTTAAGCAAAAACTACTTGAGCAACACAACGATGTCCTTAGAGCTCTCCAACAAATAGCGATAGGCATTTACAATTTAAATGAATCAATGTTATTAAGCATAGGGAATACTGTAGAGATAATTAATAACTTAGGTAAGTTAAATGCTTCACTATCATTACTTATAGCTGAAGCAGTTAATTCTTTAAGTAAGAATGTAAAGGAGTCAAGTACCCATATTGAGCGTGCTCTAGGAGAGACTAGCTCTAGGGCTATGAATGAGGTAAGGAGTGTAGCAACAGAAGTAGAGTCAAATGTATTTAGTAGGCTAAGCGAATTGGAGTCAAGCGTAACTAGAGACTTAACAACAATAACGTTAGTTGTATATTTGTCGGTAACTATTAGCGCTTTAATACTACTAATAGAGCTAGTACCATACGTTAAACGCAAGTAGTTTTTATAAAGCAACTTTATTTAAGTCCATTAACTCCACTTTCCAAAGATTCTTACTTAGTTCTACTATTGGAAGGATCTTCCTTGCCTCATAGATTCTACTTCTATCTATTGTGTACTCTCCATAACTTTCTCCAATGCTTAGTTCAAATACCTTTACTCCAAATGGATCTATAACCATGCTTCTTCCAACATATCTCTTTCCCCATCTATTTGCAGCAGCCACCCAGAAAGTATTTTCGTGAGCTCTGCTTCTTAGAAGGAACTCCAGTGATTCTTCTTTAAGTAAGTCTTTAACCCAGCCGCTATGTACAATAACTAGTTCAGAGCCTGTTCTTGCATATACTCTAAATAACTCTGGGAACCTTATGTCAAAACATATTACAATATTGGTGACTATGCCTTTGATAACTGCGCTTCTCGATACATTTTTCCCACGCTCAAAGAGTAGAGACTCTCTATATCCATATGCGTCAAAGAGATGTATCTTGCTGTATAGCTTTTCAATTCCCCCACTAGGGTGAATCATTACGCTAGAGCTAAGCGGCTTTCCTTCACTAGATGTTTTCTCGATGAAGTGCGCTAATATTGATGCCCCAAGTTCTGCAGCCAATTCACTTAACTTACTTAAATAAATGCTGTCTTCGATGTACTCAGCTATCGTAACTATTTCCTCGGGTTTAGCTAATTGAAGTGGATCGCTCATGGAGTATTCTGGTAATACAATTAGATCGGCTTTTCTATAGCTTTTCTTAAGAATTCCCTTAGTCTTCTCATAGTTGCTTAGAGGATCTATGCCGTAGTCAGCTTGTACAAGTCCTATGGTTAAACTCATAGTATCCACCAATTAAGTGTTTCCAAGGCTTTAGAAATTAAGCCTTAAAGCAAAACTACTTAATTAATTTTGCTTAGCTACATTAGAGCGTTAAATAGGCTGTTTTCACCTTGATTAAGGAAACGTTCATAAGCTTTGTAATACCCATAACTACTGAGTGTAGAGTAAAGCCCTGAGCAGCAATGGAGATAGCGTTCCAAGCCTCTTGGAAATAACTATAAATGTAACTCGTGCACGATTTGATTCAAGTGCCATTCGTAAACTTGTAGAGATATCCAAACCCCGCGGGGACTGGGTTAGATAGTTTATTTAAAGCATTTTTCATAAACTGAAGAGGCCCGGGCCGGGATTTGAACCCGGGACCTCCGGGTCCACAGCCCGGCGCTCTACCCAGGCTAAGCTACCCGGGCCACACATTTACTCAACGTGGCCTAGGGTCTTCATTGCATGGAGCTCGTGGACTCATACATTAAGGCGCTTCTCGCTCATCAGCTCATTCATTGAACTCTCTAGCTTATAATCTTTTATGGAACACCTTTATCTGTTAGCATATCTAACCTCCTCTGCCCTTAAAGCTTCACGTCCTTAATTCCTGTAGAGTATGTGCAACTGTTTATAAAGGAGTTCTAAATCACTTAAAACTAAGGTGTAATGCATGAGTGCAGCCCAAGAGTACGAACTTCTCTGGGCGGAGAAATATCGCCCTAGGACTCTAGATGAAATAGTTAACCAAAGGGATACTGTGATTAGGTTAAAGAAGTTTGTTGAAGAGAAGAATATGCCTCACTTATTATTCGCAGGCCCTCCAGGCACTGGTAAGACTACTGCTGCTCACTGCTTAGCCCACGATCTCTATGGAGATAACTATAGGGCCTATATGCTTGAACTAAACGCTTCAGATGAGAGAGGCATAGAAGTCATTAGAAGCAAAGTAAAGGAGTTTGCTAGATCTATGGTGTCCGGTGAAGTGCCCTTCAAAATAGTGCTCTTAGATGAAGCTGATAACATGACCCCCGATGCTCAGCAGGCGCTTAGAAGGCTTATGGAGCTCTTCACTATAAACACTAGGTTCATACTAATAGCAAACTATCCTAGTAAAATAATTGAACCTATTCAGAGTAGATGTGCTGTATTTAGGTTTACATCACTTAGTAAAGACGATGTAGTGGGTAGACTTAAGTGGATTGCTGAGAAAGAGGGAGTTGAGTTAGAGGATGAAGCTCTTGAAGTCATATATGAGTTAAGTGAGGGAGACATGAGGAGAGCCATCAATGTACTGCAGGCTTCATCAGCTCTAGGCAAAGTAACTGTTGAATCCGTATATAGAGTAGTTGGACTAGCTCACCCAAGGGAGGTTAGAGAAATGGTTAAATCAGCGCTGGCAGGCGATTTTACTGGAGCTAGAGGCAAGCTTAGGGAATTAATGATAAACTACGGTCTATCAGGCCTCGACGTAATTAAGCAAGTGCATAGAGAGATCTTTGGAGCAGAGCTAAAGCTTCCTGAGGAACTCAAAGTTTTGATAGCTGATTATGCTGGCGAAATACAGTACAGACTTACAGAGGGCTCTGATGACGAAATACAGTTGAATGCATTTCTAGCTAAGCTAGCCTTACTTGGGAAGAAATTCAAGGTGTTGTAATGGATAAAAAGCTTCCATGGACTATAAAGTATAGGCCTAGGAGCTTAAGCGAAGTCTTAGATCAAGAGAACGCTAAAAACGAACTATTGTCGTGGATTAAGCAGTGGCTGTCTGGAAAGCCCATAGATAAGAAGGCAGTGTTACTATACGGGCCGGCTGGCTGTGGTAAGACAAGCCTAGTTGAAGCACTAGCTAAGGATATGGGTTTAGAGCTAATTGAAATGAATGCAAGTGATTTTAGGAGGAGGGAAGATATTGAAAGAATAGCTTTAGTTTCATCTCTTCAGAGAAGCCTTCTTGGAAAAGGCAAGATCATATTATTGGACGAGATAGATGGACTCTCTGGGATGGCTGATAAAGGTGGAATAGAAGCTATACTGCAATTAGTTGAAGAAACTAAGTGGCCTATAATAATGACTGCAAATAACCCCTGGACCCACGACCTTAGGCCTCTCAGAGATCTAGCAAAAATGATTGAAGTTAAAAGGCTTAAGAATACAGACGTAGTTGTAGCATTAAAGAAGATCTGTGGTTTAGAGAAGATAACTTGTGAAGACGATGCATTAAGAATTATTGCTGATAGAAGTGAGGGGGATTTAAGAAGCGCTATTAACGACTTACAGGCTATAGGTGAGGCCTACGGTAAAGTGACTGTATCCTTAGTTGAAGCTATGGCTGCATATAGGAATAGAGAGTATGCTCCATTTGAAGCATTGAGGAATTTATTTAACTCTAAGTATGCTTGGATGGCTAGAAACGCCCTCTTGCAGTCCAACATAGATTATGAGCAGATGATCCTATGGATCAATGAACACATCCCAACTTACTTCAGCGATCCAGAGGAAGTTTGGAGAGCTTATGAAGCTCTCAGTAGAGCTGACGTATATAGGGGCAGAATAGTTAAGACTGGGAACTGGGATTTACTTACATATGTAATGGATATGGCTGGTCCTGGCGTAGCACTATCTAGAAAGATCACTAAGTTTCACTGGGCTAAGTTCACTAGGCCTGAAAGACTTGACTTAGTGTTTAAAGCGAGAAGGGCTAGAGAGTTGAGGACAGCTATTGCTGAAGTATTTTCACGCAGACTTCTTATGTCTAAAAGAAGCTTTACTACAGAAGTATTGCCATACCTACACATTGTCTTCCAGAATAACCCAGAGTATGCTGCAAAGATATCTATGGCATACGGACTAACTGATGAAATGATTAACTTCTTAGCTGGTCCAAGAGCAAAAGAAGTTATGTCATACATAAAGAAGTACTTTAGGAGGAGTTAAGCGAGGTTCCATGAAGTGCTTACTTCAAAATATGCCTTTAGAACTCCTCTGCTTAAGCTTCATCATTGCACGGGTTATCGGGGCTTCACATAATCCTTAAGTCCCTTATCTATTGTAACTCTCTTAGGGGGTTCAGCTTTGATATAGTTTTATATCTGTTGACTTCATTTCTTCATCTCTGTTTCCCCTGCATTAGTCTTGGGTTTGCATAACCCTTGGGGGCTTTCAGGGCGACCCCAGGCACCCCACATCTTGCGTACTTGTAGAACAGGTTTATGCATGCTACTACGTCTCTGTCACCTGTGAAACCGCATTTAGAGCACTTCAGTACTCTACCATCATTATTCTTAAGCTTACCTCCACACCTAGGGCATGTTGATGATGTCTTCCTTGGATTAACATACCTAATCTCTAGACCTCTCTCGAGTACTTCATATACTATAGTGAACTGCATCCTTCTGTAGAACCATAGCAATAGCTTCTTGTTAAATGTTTTGTTCTTCTTCACGTTATTCTTAAGTTTGTTTAGGTCTTCGAGAACTATGGTTGATTTATGCTCATCAGCTAGCTCAGCGATTCTATCACCTATCTTGTGTGCGTAATCCCATTCTATGTTCCTAATCTTCTCACCATGTCTCTCAATAGCTCTTCTAACACCTCTAATGAATCTCCATGATTTTGAATACCTCTTCTGTATTCCCTCAATCCATATCCTATGGGTTAGGATCCTCCTGAGAGATGTTTCAAAGCGTTTGAGCCTGATCATTACCCTGCTGAGTGTGAAGACAGCTAAAGTTATGTTGTCAAAGTTAATATCAACAGCCATAACTGTCCTGGTTTTCCTTGGTTTAACACTCCTCCTGAAGTATATTGATACATAGATTTTGTCTTTAATTGCCTTCACAGTTATTTCGTAGTTATCCCACCCTCTAAACTTCTTTACTCTCTTACTAGATGTTAGTAGTCTTAGCTTAACCTCTCTATCTCCATGCAGCTTTAGAATAAGTGTTCTATTCTCTAAGTCTATCCTATAGTCGTATCTATCTATCCTTGCTGTTAATTTCCTTAGGACTGGCTTTCTCCCACCGTTCCGTTTACTAGATTTAACAATTGTTTTAGCGTAGGTATATACTTGCTTTACGTGGTGTGCCCTAAGACCGTACCTCCTAAGCTCACCGTAGAACATCTTATGCAGTACTTTAATTGAAGGTACCTTATCTAGGTTCCAGATCTTATTAACAACTAGCTGGACTGCATCACGGTAAAGCCTCAGGAATTCAACTAGGGCAACATAATCATCGCCACCCTCGGGGAGAGCTCTCATCTTAAGCGTTTCAATGAGCTCTCTACCCCGCATCAGGTAGCTCCCCGGTACTTAATCACGAGAGATGGTTTGTGAATATTTCTGTTGTTTTTCTATGCTTGGTGAGAGATGTGGCAAACGGATTCTACTTCGTGAAGTGCAGTATTATAAAATACAGAAAGAATGATATAGCCCTCTACCCTCTTGGAAGAGATAAGGAAAAGATAAGGCACCTCCGCGGAAAAAGAGTCTACGCATTAATCATAGTAGAAGAGTAATATCAAGTGACATAAACCTATATGAAAACCGAAACATCTACGTGAGGCTTCTCTAAGCAATTCCTTTTAAACTACATTTCCTTAAAGGATTTAGCTTTACACGCAACTTTGGGTGCAATGCTTCTATCCCGTGGTTTAGGAGTATAAAGCTCTAACATTACTACTTTTATCACTAAGTAAAGTGAATGTGTAAAGCCTGGGGGCATCCATCTATGCCCTAGGGAGTGAGGCCTTCAGTTGTAAAGGAAGTTGTTTCTAAGCACCTGGCCAGTTAATAGCTTTACTCAATCCAATCATTGATTTGTATTTTCTCAGGTATGTAGATATCCGCCAAGAACTTCAAGCCCTTACTAGCCATAGCTTCTATTTCTAGCTTAGCTAATGTTTTAAAGAAAGTACATGCCTCTCTTAACCATTCCGGGGTTCTAAACCATGGATAGCCGTTTACTCTCTCCTTCCTCTTTATCTTGCTCTTCACCTCCCTATCATCAAGGCATATCAGCGCTATATCATACCCAACTAGCTCTACAGCTCTCTCAACATCTCTAACTTTTGCTCTTATTACGTAATTCCTCCTTTCATCTGGAGTAAGGTAGGGTTTTTTCTCAGGTAGTTTAACCATCGAATCATAGAGTGTTTCTCCTAAACTCTTTAAATCCCCAATTCCTCTGACAATAGAGTCTCCAAATACGTCAGTGGGCATTACACCTATGAACTTAGCGCTTGGCGTAGAAAGTCTTTCACTCTCATAGGATAAAGTTATTGAGCCAACTTTAAACACACTATAAATGTAGAATCCATAAGGATCAGAATTATGGTATATAACCCCATAGCCTCCTACAAATGAATTAGTTCCTGGAACAGCGAAGTCGTATACATAGCCCATGTAGTCCTCTTCTCCTACTTCAATAACTTTAGCTAAATCAATGCCTGACGATAGGGAGTCTTGTAGTAATACTGAATAACTTCCACTACTAAGAGCTGTCTTTATTTTCACTGTATTGCCATCATTATTCACCACTAGCTCAGCCCCGATTGAGAGAAGCATCAACGCTAGTTGTTTTGCAAGAACGCCGTCGTGTAGTGAAACAATCGTTCCATCGCTGTTAATTCCTTTAGATGCCTCAATGAGTCCGCTTATGTACGCCAGCTTAACTGAATTAGGAGAATTGATTATAGTCTTAGTAACGATTCTTTCTTCAACGGCCTCTCTAATCACTTTTGCAAGCCCTTGATTAATTTCATTGAATGCTAACTTAATTGATTGATTGCTTAACTCAACAAGCTTATCTAAGCCAAGCTTACGCAAAGTACCAACCACTCTTTCAATTAATGAAGTGCTTAAGCCATTTAAGTTTATGTACAAGTACCCCGAGTTAAAACTCCCCCTAAGTGTTAGGAGTCCAATAAGCCAAGCACAGTCTTCACTCACCACATCGTTATTTAAGGCATGCCCCTGAAGAGGGGGCAGTCTTTTTGCTACTAATATGTAATCCCCTGGCTGAAGATCCTTTGCAGGAATGGGTTGAATTACTCCATTGCGTAGTGCAAAGATCGAGTGGGCCTTAGTTACTCTAATAACCCCCCGACTATCAGTCTTTAGTACAAGCATTTTATCAAAGATCCTATGCCTATAAACATAGGCTATAGGGCTCCACTCAATAGAGTTGCTTGCAGGATTCCACGAGAGCACTTCTAAGTTAACTAGAGCTCTTTCAATACTATATCCATTGAAGTATTCTTTAACTAACTCTTCAATAGGGCCCACGCTTACTTCTCCAGTCTCTGGATTCCTTAAAGCAACTACTTCATCCCTGGGTACACTGTCGCAAAGCACATATACTGGTAGCTTTAGTTCTTCGTTAAGCCTTCTAACAAATCTTCGAGTAGCTCTATCTGGCTGACCAGCACTTGTAACTAATATGGCTTTATTCCTCTTCCAGAAGCCGTATCTATGTAGTTGTTGAAAAACAGCGTCTTTTTCAACAACTAAGACGTACTCAGCGTCCACATCTATGAACTCTATGAAGTCTGGAGTTGGCTCAATGGAGTATGCTCCATGCCCCATTTTGCTTAAATCTATAATATCGTTCCCACTCCTAATCCTCATATTTCCAACGACTTTGCCCTTCTCCTTACTCAATATAAGGAGCTCTTCCCTAAGTAAACCTAAGTATACCTCTAGATCTCTTATTATTCCATCACTCTCCCTCTGATCATCCCAAGTTGATTCAACTTCCTTCAATTCTTTATCATGTAGAACTATTGAATGCTTCCCTCTATAGTATAGGTCACGTATTGTTGGATATTCATTGTTAGCTAATGCCTCATGTATTATTGAAGCCATGAGAGTAGTCTGCATAAATTTCTTAGCTTCATTTAAGTCAATGAAGCTCCTCTTCATTGACTCTGGGCCTAGGAGCAAAACTTTTTTCTCAGGATCATATATTGTATTAGTTAGAGTTCTCCTAGGAATTATTAGTGTAGGAGGCTCGTTGTTAATTATTTGCCTTACAACTTCCTCAAACTTCTCCTTCAATAACTTCATTCCTTTCCTCCTAGCCTCTATATCTATTTGTGAGAAGACTTCGTGGCTCATTCAACCACCTAAATACCTATCTTTACCTTTTTAACTATTTCCTTCAAGTAACTGGCGTCAATAGAAGTCTTCCTAGCTATGATCTCTACTAGCTTGTCTTCTATGAGTCTTCTAACTCCATCTCCTCCAGCTATCTTAGATAAATTGATTGCCACTTCAGGGACGTATTTAATTAAAGTTAAGGCCTTCCTTTTAGCTAACTCCTCCTTCATTCTGCGAACTAAGTGATCCCTTAGAGCCCTTAGAGCCTCTTTAATGGCTAGACCGAGCTCTCTCTCTACTTCAGGTACATCTGCGATACTTTCCTTGCCAACACCTTTAAAGGGGACCTTAGTGCTACATACGTGAGTGAGTATGATTAGAGGAGCCGGCATAACTATATTATATTGCTCCCAATTGATCTTTTCAATAACTTTCCACGATACATCGGCCTTTTCATCGTAGAGCAAGGGTATCTTATTTGCGTATCTAAGTAATGTAGGTTCACTAGATGAGGGTATTCCTCCACCATAAGCTACAGCTGCTTCAACAATGAATGGATGGCCTTGATAGACCCTGGGCTTTCTCGAAACAGCTTTAACGAAATCTGGATTAAAGATTTTTTTAAGGCCTGCCTCAATAATGTCCTCCCCAAGAGGTGAAAGAGCTTTAGGTGAAGGAGGTCTTACCTTCGGGTATAACTTCGCTATTTCTTTATAAATGGCTTCAACGGCTTCATCGCTTAAACTCCTTGGGTCAGACAAAGGATCTATATTTAACTCATTGAGTAACTTAGTTAAAACATCTTTATTAGCAGGTACTTCTAGCTCGATCAACATATCTATTACAGTAGTAGCTCTAGTAGAATCTCTTGCTCTTAAGAGAGCATCAATTGATACTCCTTTAAGCACTGTCGCTAGCTTAACTATCTCTTGATCTGTGAGCTTTAGAGAAGGCTTACTGAACTCTATGCCAGCTATCTTTAGAGCTTCTTCAGCTGTGCTGTCTCCAACTCCTTGAAAGGACTTCGTTAGTACTTTTACTACAGGCTCACTGGAACTCCTCAAGATCTCTTTTAAAAGCTCTACGTCCACTCCACATGGATGAGGCTTTACTTCAAGGGGTGGCTGAGGAAGTTTTTCAACGCTCCTCTTAAAAAACACTATTTCTTCATCAGGGCTTACGAAGACTATGTTTGCGTAAGGAGTTATTACAGCCGTCCTCTTAATGTACTCAAATATTTTCTGCTTTGCCCGAGGCCAATCCCCTTCAAGAGTCAACGATACTATGGTCCCATGCCACTCCCTGCTCTTCCTCCAGCTTCCTCTCTCAAAGATTAAAGGCTCATTCTTTCCAAGATCTATTTTCATCTTAAAGTAATATATCCTTGCGCTATTGACAGGGCTTGTTATTACTTCAACATGGCTGCCGGCAGTCATCTGTGCATAAAGTACTGCAGCTTTTATTCCAAGACCATACATTCCACGCGTTTGCCTAAGTACATACTTAGAGCTATACAATACTTTGCAGAATGCGTTAGGGACGTACTGTGGCTGTATGCCTATGCCGTTGTCTTCGACTGTTACAGTGTAAAAGCGTGGATTATCAACTGAATGCCTTATGACGATCTTTATATTTGGTAGTATTCCATGGGTTTCAGTAGCGTCAAGAGAGTTTTCAACAAGCTCTCTAACGGCTTGATAAAGAGCTCTAGCAGGGTTTGAGAAGCCCGCTACCTCCCTATACCTTGCGAAAAATTGTGCTGGACTAAGTTCCTTAAATCTCTCAATACTTATAACGCTACTTTCACTGGACACTATATCCCCCTTTGATGTATAAGTAGCATGCGTTAAACTTAAATACCGATTCTCTCTTTAAATCTCTATAGCCTACTCATTCAAATAATATAGCTCCTCTCCAACATGATGCGAGAGGCTGAGTAATTGAGTAATGATTTAAAGAGTTTGTTAATAGGCAACATCTCCCTGGACTTAATTAACGGCGGGGTCAGGCTCGGAGGCTCAGTACTCTACGGAGGTATTGCATTATCATCCCTTAAAGCTCATGTTGTAATAGCAACACACTTAGATGAAGCTCACAGATATCTAGTCGAAGATCTCCTTAGAACTTTTGGCATAAGAGCAT
This sequence comes from Desulfurococcaceae archaeon, assembly GCA_038879595.1. Lineage (GTDB taxonomy): Archaea > Thermoproteota > Thermoprotei_A > Sulfolobales > Desulfurococcaceae > JANXDZ01. The sequence goes on from JAVZTI010000001.1 coordinate 181,639, forward strand.
TGCTAAAGGATTGCAGGAAACTGCCTACATTCATTATAGGTAAAGGCAAGGCGCTAGGAGTGGAGGCTGAAGGATGCGTACATGACTTAAGAACTTTAGCAAGCGTAGTCTCAGATTTAAAGCCAACTCTAGTCCTCTTAGTACCTGTACTTAGAGAAATTAATGTTAGTGACTCACTTGAGTTAATAAATACTGCTAGAGGAGTTGGAGCAAGAGTTATTGGAATAGATCTCCAAGGCTACGTAAGGTCGGTAAAGGATCGAGGGCTGGAATGCTCTTGGTCCGAGGACTTGTGGAGTCTCTTAGAGAAAGCAACCATAGTGCATGGGAACTTAAGGGAGTTCTGCTTTAACAAAGACTTTAACAAAGTAGTTAAGGAATTAGCTGAAGCCGCGAAAAGCCTTAGAAACACAGTCATTGTAGCATCAATGGACGATGAAGGAGCATACATAATTATCCAAGGAGAAGTAATAAAAATACCTCCTCTGATCATTGGAGCACAAGCAGTTGATGACGTTGGCGCCGGCGATGTACTGCTCGCCATAGCAAGCTATTACATGGCCAAGGGGCTTACAAGCATTGAAGCAGTTACTCGAGGAACTGTAGCTGCCTCACTTAAAGTAGCCCGCGGCCTACTGCAACAATGGTTTACTGTAGATGAGCTCAACAATTACTCCAACGCGATCCTTCGTAGACTTAAACATTTGTAGGTAAAAAAGATGCTTAAGTAAATGCAAGGGGGACTATGATCTGCCGCGGTTCTCAAAGGCTTTTCAACCCCCGTCAAAGTAGTTCCACCATAATGGCGGAGGGATATAGCTTATAAACACTGTTCTCAGATGCCTCTACGCAATCCATGCAGCCATTGAAGATCTATGTCAGCTAAGCAAACCTCTACCTGATAGCTTAGCTAGAGCTATAGATAGCTATGGACTAAAGAGCTATTCATTACTGCTCATTGATGTTTAAAAGCTATTATTACTTATTAACCCTTGACAACGCCTATAGGTCTGGCTCTAAATACCAATTTAGCTATGCCAACGCTGTGAGCTACTTGAGCTACTCTATCTACGTCCTTATAGGCGCCTGGAGCTTCCTCACTTATTACTTCTCTAGTTGCAGCCATGAGTACTATTCCTCTTCTAGCAAGCTCATCCTTTATTTTCATTGGATGATAAGTCTTTATAGCTTCATTCCTGCTCATCCATCTCCCAGCCCCATGGGGCGCGCTATACCATGTTTCCGCTCCACTTTCAATTCCAACCATTACATAGCTTGCTGTACCCATGGATCCAGGTATTAAGACTGGTTGACCAATATTCTTATAATCAGCTGGTACATCGGGGTGGTTAGGTGGAAATGCTCTAGTAGCTCCTTTCCTATGTACTACGACCTTAACTCTCTTTCCATTAACCGAGTGTTCTTCTACTTTTGCAATATTGTGGGCTACATCATATATTATTTTAAGTCCAATCTTATCAGGATCAACTCCGAAGATCTCTCCAAAGCTTTCTCTAACCCAATGAGTAATCAACTGCCTATTTGTCCATGCGTAATTAGCGGCTGCAGCCATGGCCTTAAAGTACTTCTGTGCATCAGGGGAATGGAATGGGAGGCTTGCCAACTCTCGATCTGGGGGGCTAATGCCATATCTCCTCATGGCTCTCTCCATTACCATCAGGTAGTCGCTAGCTACTTGATGCCCAAGCCCTCTACTTCCAGTATGTATCATTACTGTTACTTGACCTACGTGAGTTATGCCCATACTCTTAGCTATTTCTGGGCTATAAATTTCATCAACTACTTGTATTTCCAGAAAGTGATTGCCAGCTCCAAGAGTTCCCAACTGATCGTGGCCTCTCTGCTTAGCAACACTGCTTACAGCACTTGAATCAGCATCCTTCATGCTTCCTCCTTCCTCTATGTGCTCGGGATCGTCGCTCCAGCCAAAACCTTTTCTAATAGCCCACTCAACTCCCTCGTCAAGTACTCTATTAAGTTCCTCAATGCTTAGCCTCACTTTAGATGATCTAGCTCCAACACCGCTTGGAACGTTTCTAAAGATAGCTTCAACGATATCCTTAAGCTTGGGCCTTACATCTTCTTCACTTAAGTTAGTTGAAAGAACTCTTACACCACAGTTAATATCGTAGCCTACTCCTCCTGGAGATATAACGCCTTCGTCATAATCAAAACCTGCCACTCCACCTATAGGAAATCCATAGCCTTGATGGCCGTCTGGCATGACGTAACTAGCTCTAAGTATGCCTGGTAAGCAAGCTACATTAGCTGCCTGTTCCAGCGTTAGATCAGACTTCATTTTCTCAAGTAAGTGGTCGTCAGCATATATTATTGCATCTGTAGACATACATGCCTTACTTCCTTTAGGTATTCTCCACACGTATTTATCGATTTTTTCTAACTTTACAACCACGTTAATCACCTCACTTCAGTGAAACGGGCTATTATCTTTAATAGCTTGTAGCTTAATTAAGCTTTACTTGAAATGAAGTTGAGTTCTCTGGTGAACTTAGCGCATTAATGAGAAAGAACATGCATTGATCTGCAGTGAATCTAAAATAGAGCTAAAAGTCTTTGAGTTGAAGCCTTTATTCCAACTGCTTACTTACGTCAAGGACTTAAAGCATCCTTGAAATATTTAACTAGTTCACTTACGTGTAACGACGTTTGCTCCCCCTTTATTAAATCCTTAATCGTCACTGATTGTGTTTCAATCTCTCTTTTACCGATGATCACTGCATATAGATAGCCTTTCTTACTAGCGTATGAGAGAGCCTTAGATACCCTTTGTTCACTTAAGACGCTTGCTACAATTCCTAAGCTATGTAAAGCCCTTGAAACATTTATTGCCTCTCTATAGATCTCTGTAGAAGATCCTAAGGCTATTACGATTACACGTGGAGAAGTTTTAACTACATAGCCTTTCTCTTTAAGCATTATCATTATTCTATCGAGGCCTAAAGCTATTCCAGTGGAGTACTCAAAGGGGCCTCCATAGACTTCGGTTAATCCATCATATCTTCCACCTCCGCCTACGCTTAAATCAAGGCCTTCTGCCTTAACTTCATATATAAGCCCTGTGTAGTAAGCCAGCCCTCGAACTAGCGGTGGTGAGTACTCTACATTAATACCTATACTTTTTAGTGCATCAGTAAAGCTAAGTGTTTTCTCAGCCTCTTGAGAGATCTTGTCGCATCTCTCCCTCAAAAGGCTCCTGTAATCATTAATGAGTTCACTTAGTCTTTCTATGCTTGTGTAATACAGCTCTCTCAATACTTTAGAGGCTTCCTCACCATATTTTTCAAACACTAGTTTCTCTGCATTATTGAATAATCCCTTATCTATGTAATGTAACACTAGGTCTTGGTCGTCGCTGCTAACCCCCATGGAGTCCATGAATGACCTGTAGAATGCAACGTTGCCTACTTGAACAAAGTGTTTAATGCCTATATAATTTAGGTATTCTGAAGCAGTGTGCAGTACATTTATATCAGCAGCTATGCTTTCATCACCTATGATCTCTAGTCCCAGCTGCCAGAACTCCCTATACCTACCTCTCTGAGGCTCATCATATCTAAAGCATTGCGCTACGTAGAATAAGTTTATTGGCTTCGGCTCTTTATATAAGTTCCTTAAGTAAGCCCTAATGACGCTGGCAGTGACTTCAGGCCTTAGTGCAATAGTCCTGCCAGCCTTGTCCTGGAAGACATACATTGATTGAATTATTTCAACTCCAGACTTTTTAGCGAAAAGATCAAAGTACTCTATAGTTGGTGTAATTATGGGCTTAAAGTCATTTAGGCGAGCAACTTCGCTGAACTTATTAACTAAGTCTATGAATAAGTCTGCCTCCTCCCCCACAAGATCTCTGGTTCCACGAGGGGGCTGAATGAACTTAGCCATATAGATCACTTAGATAGCTCTACGTCTGATACCTCATAATACGTTAAATCGCCTTGTAGTGACACTATTGCCATTATTAGCGATAAATTATTCTTCTTAGCTTTCTCAACTTGCTCCATTACATCTTTAATGCCTACAGGCATCTTCTCCTCCATCACTAAGAGGAGCTTCAGAGTATTGTCCTTGTGTTTAACTAAATAGGCGTTTTCTCCTATAGGCTTAAGAAGCCTTCCACGATCCCTTAAGTCCGTGTATACTATGAGCCTAGGCCAAAACATTTCACTAAAACATTTGTAGTACTCCATCACTAGTTTATCGAGCTCACTGTAAGTCTTTCCAGAGCACTTAACCACAGCTCTTCCCTTCATTAATAGGTAAGCTAGTTCCTCTAAGCTCAATACGTATTGTCCCCCTTCATCTCTCCCAAACCACTTAGACTTCATTAACTCTAGCTGACTTCTATCTCTAATTACGCCGCTGCACGACTCTTCACTAAACTCTATTACTATTTTCTGCTGAGCCACATTCATACACCACGTAATGGTTCTTCACAGCACTTATATTTTGTAACGAGTCCTTAGATAGTTGCACGTTTTTATGTATGTTGCCGTTTTCAGTACTTTATTCTAAAGTCCTTGAATTCACCTATGTATTGCTCCCATACTACTTCTACTCTATCTACTCGAGCTAGTGGAGGGCCTTTATGAGCCCATTTTATTAATTCTTCAACTCTATTCCTAGGTCCTTCGACTACTGCTTCAACACTTCCATCAGGTAGGTTCCTAACCCACCCCTTTACTCCAAGTTTATCAGCTACTCTCTTCATTGAGCTTCTGAAGAACACTCCCTGGACTATGCCGTAAACCTTAATGTGAGCCCTTGCATACTCCATGAATCTCACTCCCTACAGACGTCTTACAGTTTCTTCAATTAATTCACGTACTTCTTTAAAGTAGTTTAACTTTAGTCCCTCCCTTAAGCACTCCCCGATCTCCCATGGGAAGGCTATCCACTTATCAATTACTCTATAGTAGTAGTCTGGTGTAAAGGAGCTCCACGGCTTTAAATAAATCACAGCTGATCTAACTTCGCGAGCTCCATATCTAGTCAATTCATCAATGGCTAGTTGTAGCGTCCTACCACTGTCAACTACGTCGTCTATTATGAGGATGCTTAAACCCCTTACAGGAAGCGTTGGTGGTTGAGTGAGCTCAGGCCTAGCCCTAGTTTCACCAATGCTCTTATAGAACTTGACTCCTATGAAGCCTATGCTATCTACATTAATTATGTCTGCAAGCAGTCTAGCTGGTATAATTCCACCCTTCAATACTCCATATATTGCGTTTGGGATGAACCCATCACTAACTATTCTATAGGCAAGCTGTGCTATAGCTTTATGAACTTCGCTCCAATCTATAAATACAACTTCTGGTTTAGCAACCATAATTAAATAAAAGCTTTAGTGAATTTAAAAATTATTCACTAGCACCTGCAATAAGAGTTATTAACCCTGGAATTGAAACATCAATTCGGCGGGGGTATAGTAGCGGGGTAGGGCAGCCTGGTAGCCCGCGGGGCTCATAAGCACTCCTCAACGGCCCCGCGCCCCTGCCACATCAATTACATAGATCTATGGTAAATGATGAGAGTAGACAGACTAGCTGCCATTGATGGAACACATAAGTAAGCTTTTTAAAGCCCTAAGTATAGTAAGGCATAACGGGTCCGTTGAGGAGTGTTAAGAGACCCCGAGGTCGCCGGTTCAAATCCGGCCCCCGCTACTCACCACTTCTACTTGCCTTAAGATACTTCTACCTTGTAGCGTAGCTTAGTATAAGGTCCCAGTCGCTCCACCTACATCACTCATCAGATTGTCTCTGCCCGGTCATCCCAATTATGGGCCCGCGGGGATTTGAACCCCGGATCACGGGGATTCCCGTAGTGATCCCGAGTCGAGCAGCGAGCTCTGCTTGGAGCCCGCCATACCCCGCGTCCTAGTCCAGGCTAGACGACGGGCCCTTATTGAATAAATATATGTCTTCAGTAATTATATTTTTATAAGCTCGTGGGAAAAGCGATGGATTTAGAGGAGGTAAGAATTAAGTTATCTAGGGAAGCTTTAAAAGATCTTGAGGATTACATTCGTTCAGCTGAAGTAATTGGTTTAGGAAGCGGGAGTACAATAAAGTACTTCATTAATGAGTTAATAAAGAGAGAACTACATAGAGGTAAGATCGTTGTATCAACATCCATTGACACAACTCTTTATGCATTGAGTCTAGGTTTAAAGAACATAGCTGATATAGCTGCAGTGAACTACGTAGACATTTACATTGATGGAGCTGATGAAGTCTCTTCAAAGCTTGACTTAGTGAAAGGACGTGGAGGAGCATTTATTGGAGAAAAGATTGTAGCAGCAAGATCTAAGCATAGATTCTACATAGTGGATTACACTAAGTATACTAAATCACCATACTTACTGTACTCCCCAATACCTGTAGCAGTAGTGAGTAAGGCAATTCCATGGATACTTAGAGAACTTGAATTAAATGGATTCTTTAAGCCAATAATTAGAGCTGGAAAAGGGAAACTACTGCCTATAATTACAGATGAAGGCTTTCCAATAATAGACTTAGTTTATGAAAAACCTATAAGTGATGCAGATACATTGAATAAAGCACTAAAGTCGATTATAGGTGTAGTTGAAACAGGTCTTTTCCCAAACAAATTAGTCAGTAAAGTTTACGTTGGCTATACTGATAGAGTTGAAATTGTTGAGAAAACGTGATCGCGCTCATAGAGCTCTACAATAGCTTTAATCTCCACTCATCCCCCAAAGTCCTTTCACACGAACATAGATAAGCTGGGAAAGTGAGAATACTGAGTTGATGCATAAGCGAGAGCTCATAGAGCAGATCCATGCGTACTGTAAAGTAGTGGTGTAAGATAAGTGGACTATAAAGCCCTAAGGGATTATGTTGAAAGCATTGAAACTAAGGAATTAAGATTAAAGAAGAGTATCTTTAGTCAAGTAGTATTAAAGAGGTACATTAAAGTATTGGTGGAGTTAGGCGGAATTAAAGTTGACTTAGGACTATGGTTCTATGTAGGTGAAAAAAGAGATCATGTAATTATACCGAAGTCCTATTGCTCATGTAAGTACTTTACAATAAATGTTGTTGCTGAAAGAAAAGCCATTGCATGTCCACACATATTTGGACAGAGGATAGCTGAGGAAGAGGGATTATATAGAGTAATAACCGCGGACATCGACTGCCTAAAAAAGATCTTGATTGAGGCGCTCAGCCATGGAGTGAGCCCTACTTTGAGAAAGTTTCTTGCAACTCAAGTAAGAGATAGTTGTTAGAGTCCCAGCCTAAAAACTTTAGACAAGGGCTTCCACCTATGTACATACGTTGTTACAATTGAAAGCCCCGCTCTTTAGGACGGGGGTGGAGGTTTTATGAGATTCACGCCCCTAGTTACTCTATGGTGATTAGCTATATGCATAGCTCGAGCACTTCAAGAGGCTGTAAAAATGTGTTAAATATAGCAGCTAGGATGTATCCACGCTCTAAGCCCATAATGGGTATGAATAGTGCTTGGCGCAGAGCTAAATCTCTCTCTTGGGAGAAGCACAGCCGTTTCTCGATGAATGGTACTTCATAGACCTTGATGCAGGTCTCTTCTACTACAATATCTTGACTCTGCTGCACAAGGCTTCAAAGCCTCAGCAGCTCTTAGAGCCTTAAAAGCGCCATTAGAGATATAAGCTCCAGATGTTTATAAACTCAATGGGAAAAACAAAAGAACATAAAGGTTTACAAAGCATAAAATACACTCAGAGAAAAACCGGGAAGAAACAGCTTCAAATCAATGAATCCCTGGAGGAATCCTCGTCCTTCAGGGCAGAGAAGAGGTCAGCAGTAGAATGATTAAGTAATGAGGGATCAGCGTGGGTGGTAGAAGGAGAAAGAGGTATAAGAAGGTAGTAAAGTTAGTGAGGAGAATTCCAAAGGTCTTTAGATGTCCAAACTGTGATTCAGTAAGCCTAACTATAAGTTTCGAAGAAGGCCCGGAGGCAGCCGGCGATAAGGAGGCTCATATAAGATGTGGTAACTGCGGACTTTATGCCGTGCTCTTCGTGCCGTTAAGTTATGAACCTGTAGATGCTTACTCAAAGTTTGTAGATGCCTTCATTAGTGGAAGCATTAGTGTAAAGTATGAAAGAACTTTAAGTGAAGAGGAGTAAGTGGAATGACTTCAAGGATCCACAAGTACATAATTAATAAACTTAAAGGTGAAGGAAAACTACACTTCACATTAATAGATCCAGCAAAGCCTATTAGCGACTTAGAGAAGATATCTGAAGAAGCTGCTTCAGCTGGCACAGATGCATTCTTAGTTGGAGGCAGCCTAGCTGTTACACCAGAAGAAGCAAGCAGCACTGCGAGAGCATTAAAGAAGCATGGTTTGCCAATAATAGTATTTCCAGGAAACTTAAACTGTCTTACACCTGAAGCAGATGCAGTACTCTTCATGACGTTAATGAATAGTGCCGAGCCCTACTATATAATGGGGGCTCAAGTGCAAGGAGCATTTTTAGTGAAAAAGTATGGACTGGAGGCTCTGCCAACGGGATACGTCGTAGTGTATGGATCTACTGCAGTAGCCCACGTCGGTAGAGTAATTCCGATACCCGAAAATAGGCCTGAAATAATTGCTGCATACGCATTAGCTGCTGAAATGATGGGCATGAAGTATTTTTACATAGAGGGGGGGAGTGGTGCTCCACAACCAGTTCCACATACATTCCCAAGCATTGTTAAGAAGTACACTAAGGAGCTGGTAGTAATAGTGGGAGGCGGGATAAGGGAGCCTGAGGTAGCTAGTAAAATAGCTTCAGCAGGTGCAGATATAATAGTTACAGGCACTATAGTTGAGGAAGACTATGAGAAGGCTGTAAAAATCATTAAGGCTGTAAAGGCTGCTCCAAGTACTTCCTCTTGAAAGCCTCCTCTAAGTCAACGCCAATTAGATTAGCAATGCTTAAAAGCCATGCAAATACATCAGCTATCTCATCGCACATGGACTTATAGTCGCTGTTAAGCAATGCTTCAGCTAATTCACCGACCTCCTCAATAAACCAAGTGAATGTAGCAAAGAGGCCTCTCGATGAATCTCTTTCAAGGTATTTCTCCTTTATTATCTCTTGAATAGCTCTAAGCTCCATTTCCATCAGCTCATGCAGAGTGCTCTTTAGAAGTTAATAAAATTTAACACAGTGATTTATGGAGGGAGGAGTTTACTAAATACTATTATAATGGCGGTGAACAGCAATGCAATTATTATTATGTAATGAGGCTTTATTTTAACTCCTATATCCATTTCTTCATAGAATCTTATTAAGCCGGCAGCAGTTGGAGGCCCACCCGCCTTCTTTTTACCTCTCTTTTCCTTCTCTTCACGTCCCTCAGGCAAAGCATTCACCAAGCATTCTTGACTTTATATTAAATGCTTAGACACTTATAACTCTATGACTAGTGAAACTCTCTGAGGAAACCCTAGCTCTTAAATACAGGGAGTCATAGTACAGCGCTGCAGTAGTAAAGTAGAGGAGTTCATGGATTAAGTTAAAGCATTGTTTTTATAGTGAATTCTAAATGCTCGTAGCGCTTGTTGATATTACTTCGAATATTCTTAAGTAATTGTTTAGCCTATCCTTTGAGCCGTAGGTCAATATAACTATATCTCCATAGCTTAATACGCCTACTTCTAAGAGCTTTCTATATAAGTTGTTTAGCCCTTCTTCATAAGTCTTAGAGTCATTTATCAATAATACATTAACCCCGTAGTATATTGAAAGCTTCTTAACTATAGCTTTACTTGATGTACCTGCATATACCTCTACTTGAGGCCTATATTTAGATATTCTTGACGGCATAGATCCACTCATAGTATAAACTAAGAGTTTTGCCCCAAGGCTCTCTGCTAAAAGTACTAAGCCCAGTGTATATTTCTCCCTTATATCGGCCTGAACAGTTTTCCTGTCACCGGATATGCTAAGGCTTTTTTCAGCAGTACTAATGATTTTCTTAAGCCACTTGACTGCTTCAACAGGGTATTTTCCTATAGCTGTTTCCCCTGTTAATAGAACTGCATCAACTCCTTCCTTTACACAGTTCATTACATCAACTACTTCACTTCTAGTAGGCTGCGGATTATTCACCATGGACTCCATAAGCTGAGTAGCAACTATTACAGGCTTCCCTACTTCGCGAACTCTTAGTGTAATGTAGCTCTGAATACTGGGTATTTCCTCAAGGCCAAAGTGCATTCCTAAGTCTCCTCTAGCTATAAGTATGGCATCTGCTTCATTAACTATTTCAGCTAAGTTTTCATAAGCACTGCGAGTCTCAATCTTAGCTATTAAGCCTATATCGCTTCCACCAATGCTCCTCAGCACATCTTTAACTAGCCTTACATCTCTTTGAGATCTAACGTAGCTGAGCATTAAGTATGTAAAGCCCTTGCTTACAGCATACTTCAATATTTCAATGCTTTTCTCAGTTAAGAATGGCTGTTCATGTTCTTTACCTTCAATTACTATGGTCTTCCTTGAACCAATAACACCGTCTGAAAGTGATATGAGTTGGGCTCCCTCGCTCGATACATCTTTAGCAATGAACTTCAGCCTTCCATCATCTACGAGAACTACATCCCCTACATCTAGTTTTTCAAGGAGCTTAGCTGACTCAATTAAAATAGCTTTCTTCTCTCCTACTCCCTCTTTGCGCACTAGTAGTGGAACTACTTCACCTTTTTTAACTTGGAAGGCCTCAACAACCTCTATTCTAGCTTGAGCCCCAGGCAAATCTCCTATGAGAGCCGGGTACTGCCCATATTTCTCAGAAGCCTCAATTAACGTCTTTACATAAGTATCCCATGTATTTGGATCTCCATGGCTAAAATTAATTCTTATACCAGAAACCCTCTCTTTCATAAATAGCTCTACTACATCTTGACTTGATGAACTAGGCCCCATGGTCACTAGGATCTTTGTCTTAATCAATGCCTCCACCTAAAGTAGTAAGTGAACTCCACTACTATTAAGGTTTTCAGTGTGCTAGTAACACTGAGTTAAATGACTTCCCTCTGTTTTAACTGCATAAAGCCACCTACGTTTATGCATTCCATGAATTATCTTAATTACTGCATGAATTTCTTAATCCACTCCCACGAGGATTCTACATAGCTTTCCAAACTCCTTAATTCTTCTTCATTAATTTCACGAAATCTCCCCTGAAGCTTCAAGTATTCTACTATGGGCTTTCTTTTAGATTTATCGAGCAGTGGTCTACTGGGCCCTGATAAACGTACTTTCCCATCATAATACTCATAGAGAATGATCATGCCTGTTTCAACTGCTAACTTAGCTACCTTGACTGTTAGCGATGGATCAAACCTCCATCCAATAGGGCATGGTGCATGTAAGTATATGAACTTAAACCCCCTTATACCTGCTGCTTTCTTTAACTTATTGTAAAAGTCATGTGGGTAAGCTATGCTCGTGGTTGCCACGTATGGGACTCCGTGAGCTATCAATATCTTAGCAACGTCTTTTTTAGGCTCTTTCTTACCCAGCGGAGTTGTAGTAGTCCAGGCACCAGTGGGAGTAGCACTAGATCTCTGTATCCCTGTATTCATGTAGGCTTCATTATCATACATCACGTATATGAAGTCATCGTTTCTCTCTGCAGCACCACTTAAGCTAGCCATACCAATATCGGCTGTACCTCCATCACCAGCCCATGCAACTACTTGGACATCCCTTACACCTCTCCTGGATAGTCCAGCACTTATTCCACTAGCAACAGCTGCAGCACTAGCAAAGGCTACGTGGACGACGCTTCCATTAAAAGCTGTACCTGGATGCATTCCAAGAACGACTGAAGTACAGCATGCAGGCACTACTAATATAACCTTGTTTCCAAATACAGCTCCAACAACTTTAAGGCCCATTGGTATGGGGCATCCATGGCATGCAGCATGCCCAGGCAAGACAGTGTTCCTCATATCCCTTGGTAGAATGGGGATACTGTTCATTTAGACCACCTGGCGTGATACCAAGTCATTACGCTAGGCTCTCCCCCAGATTCTATGTAATCTATAGTTTCCTTAGCGATATATTCAAAATCCCTATATGTAATGTTTACTCCACCAACTCCAGCTATAACGTTCCTCATGTATGGTAGCTTCCTAGAATACTTTAACATATTGCCAGCTAGATCCAGAAACAGGGGGCCCATGGAGCCAAAGCTTATGCCTCTCTCAACAACTATTACGCCCTTTGATGAACCTAAAGCTTTATATAGTTCCTCACCTGGAAACGGCCTAGTATACCTAACTCTAACTACTCCAATTGAATACCCCTGCTCTCTTAAAGCATCTACTGCCTCCATTGCATCACCTGCCCATGCCCCCATCAATACTATGTGGTACTTAGCGTCATCACACTTATAGAGCTCAACAAGACCTCCGTAACTTCTGCCGAAAGTTCTTCCAAAACTGTAATCAACTTCCCTTATGACTTCCACAGCTTCCCCCATGGCTTTACCTACGTCCTCTATGAATTCCTCAGTGTGTTCAGGCGATGAAAGAGCTCCATGTATTAGTGCTTCACCTCCATCTATTATAAATCCCTGAGTCCTAACTCCAAGCCATTCATCAACTAGCTCTTGCTCTGGGACTTCTACAGGCATGCTTGTGTGGCTGAGGATGAATGCATCTAGTCCAACCATAACGGGGAGAAATACTCTTGGATCTTCACTTATCTTAAATGCTTGAAGAGTCATATCGAAGGCCTCCTGGGCATCCATGGCAAATCCCTGTATCCAGCCTGTATCTCTCTGCTCGTAGTAATCACTGTGGTCGGTCCAAATATTCCAAGGAGGTCCTATAGTCCTTGTGACTACAGCCATGACTAACGGCACTCTAGCTCTAGAAACCCAGTTTACCCATTCATACATATAGAGCAGGCCGTGGCTACTTGTAGCTGTAAAAGCTCTTGCCCCAGCTATAGCTGAGCCGTATGCAGCTGCTAGAGCTGAGTGCTCACTCTCTACCCTGATCATTATTGCATCCAGTTCGCCTCTATCTATGTACTCAGCCAGCTTTTCAACAATAGTCGTTTGTGGAGTAATAGGATATGCTGCAACAACATCTACTCTAGCCATTTTCACTGCTAGAGCAACTGCATAGTTTCCAGTCAAGCTCTTAAGAACCATAGTGCTCCTCCTCAACCATATTTATTGCTTTTACAGGGCACACTTCAGCGCAAACACCGCACCCCTTACAGTACTCATAGTTAACTATGGCCCCCTTCAATACATCAACTAAAATAGAGTTGTCTGGACAGTATATCTCGCATTGATAGCATTTAGTGCACTTAGATAAATCAACTACTGGTTTCATCCACCTCCACGTACCTGTTCTCCCTGACACGCCAATGCTTGGTTTAGCTATAGGGATCTTGTGAAGTGACTTAACTACCTTAGTCAATTTACTCACACACTAATAGGGTTAAATTCCTCTACTTCATGAAATGCTTCTTCTACAGCAATAGCATTTACTTCACCTACCTTTCCCTCAAAGAACTCCATAACGGCTTTCTTAATGCTCTCTACTCTAATTAACCCAGTTGCTTTAGAGAATGCTCCAAGCATTGGCGTGTTAACTACAGGCCAGCCGGCTACAATGAGCCTATTCCTAAATGCTATTGCTCGAGCATCTACTCTATAGAAGTATGCTTTGCCAAGTAGATTAAAGGACTTAGACTCTATTGTTGCATCCCTTGGGGAGTTAATCACTATGCGCCCTCCATCCTTTACAAATACTTCTTTAGTGTAGTTAGTCCTTATCAAGCCTAGATCCATTACTATCAGTACATCGGCTTCATTGAACATTCCGTGTCTAAGTATCCTTCCATCACTTATTCTAGCAAACGCTTTTACTGGAGCTCCACGTCTCTCTGCTCCAAAGAATGGAAATGCCTGAGCCCTTAAACCATCCATTATAGCTGCAGAAACAATAATGTTGGCGGCAGTAGCCCCCCCTTGTCCACCTCTACCTAAAATAAGTACTTCTATAAGCAAGTAATCATTCACCATATATTGATTGATTTCTGCAACACTTATATCTTAATGCCTTGACGATATAAAGAGAAGAACTTAGAGTGCTCTAAAGCCCTTTACGCATAGCTTATAACTACGTCCTTACACTACAGGAAACATGGGTGGAGCCATGTCTATAGACTTCTAAAAGCATAAGGGTGTTTAAATATTGGGAAATGCAAGGTGCTTAGAGGGAGAGTTATACATATATAATGGAGTTATCTGGGTTGCAAAGGGTTATCAACATCCAGAGGGCTTCATTATTGCCTACCCAAAGTACTTAATTGAACACATTCCATCTATAAAAATACCTAGCTGGCTTAAGGGAAAATACATTAAGGAATTTTACTGGAGCTGCATTAATGCAGCAGTGCCAGTAATTCCGTTAAGCAAGTCAATGTACTTTAGTACTAGGCTTTTCGGTAAAGCTAGGGAGATGGCTAAGTTAATTAGTGAATATGCAGACATAGATCTTGATGAGAATGTGTACTTCACTGGAAGCTCGAGCATAGGCCTTAATGGAGATATAGACTTAGTGTTCTACTGCAATAATGTGTCACGGAAAGTCTACGACTCATTGATGATTCTGCGTGAAGCTGGAGTGTTTAAGCCATTGAGTCTAAGCGAGCTTTTAGAAGAGAATAAGAAGAACCCGTGGGTTTCATTTAGTGACTACGTAACTTTAAGAAGTAAGAGCGTTCTACAGGGATCATTCATGAATGTCAGATATTCAATAAGGCTAGTGCCATACGAGCACGGATATAACACTTGCATCGATAGAGTCATTAAAGCACGTGAAGAATTCCTAAAGGTCAAAGTAATTGAGGCCTTAAGTCCTCACACTACTCCAGCTATGTATAGAGTTGTAGTAGAGCCATACAATTATGAGGCATTACTATCATCATTTAAGATACTTTTTACAGAACTAAAGCCAGGAGTCGTTATTGAGGGAACATTTAGAGTTGAGCATAGAGAGCAATTCATTAAACCAATACTGATCCCTGATGCAGGGAAGCGCTTGAAGTTCATTGAAGCAAAGTAGAGGCTATTTCTAATAAAAGCTAAAGCTGAGATCTCTAAGTCGCTGCAAATGCCTAGAACCTCTACAATCTTCATGATTCTAGTTCTTGACTTCAACCTCGGGGCACCTTTCATCGGTGCTCATGTCATCGGTCTCCACTCATTCAGGGTAACCCCAACTCACAGCTCCCCTCCATATTGTTCGGGTTCACAGCCGTGGGGGAACCCCACATCCTGGAGTACTTGAAGTAGATGTTAAGAGATGCCAGCTTCCGCCTATCCAGCTTAAACCCACATCTTGAGCATTCGAATACCGTTTCCCGTCCTAGGTTTTTGTAGGTTTTTCTAGGACGGGTTGTGCCTCCTGCCCCGCGGTTCACGGTGACTACTAGTCACTCTACGCGGGGGTCATGGGCACCCTTCGAGCCTAACGGCACAGGGCTCACATCTAGCTTCAGGGCTATATTCCATGCTCCGATCACGTCTCTATCGTGGGTGAACCCACATTTACCGTACTTTACGAGCCTAGAGCTCCAGCCTCTTCTCTGGGCATTGCCCGTCACGGGAGCTATGCTGGAGCCACAGAGAGGGCATTTCCCGGATGTGTTCCTCGGATCTACGAGCTCTGCTCTTACACCGAACTCTAGTGCTTTCTCCGCTATCCGCTTCTGGATACCTCTGATAGCTGATTGCTTAAGCCGGTGTGCATCCAGCGACTTCAACCCATTCCTCTCTAGTGCTTTATCCTGAAACCTCTTGGGAAACTTCTCTAGAACAACAACAGCTCTTTCTTCTTTAGCTACCTTCGCCACAACCAATGCAACTTTGTTCCTCAAATCCTTCTTAACGTCTACTTCTCTCAGCTTCCTCATAGCTTTCCTAAGGACTCTCGAGTTGTTTCCATGCTTTTCCTGAATGGCTCTCCTCCTGTAGGGGTTCGGCTCTGATGTGGGTTTATGTTGGTTGATTTCATTGCCTCATCTCTTTTCCCCCGCATCCCGCTTGGGTTTTCATCGGGCTTGGGGGCGTTCAGGGTGACCCCGGGCACCCCACATCTTGTGTACCTGTAGAACAGGTTTATGCATGCAACAACATCTCTATCACCTATGAATCCGCATCTACCGCATCTCAGTACTCTACCGCCGTTACTCTTTAACATGCTTCCGCACCTCGGACAAGCTGATGACGTTCTGCTTGGATCAATGTATCTAGCTTCTAGTCCTCTTTCTAGAACCTCATAGCTTATGGTGAACTGCATTCTCCTGTAGAACCATAGAGAGAGCTCCTTGTTGAAACTGCTACCTCTATCCACGTTACTCCTGAGTTTATTCAAGTTCTCTAAGACTACGGTGGAGCTATACCTACTGGCTAGTTCAGCTATGGAGTCTCCAACTCTGTGAGCGTAGTCCCAAGCTATGTTCCTTATTCTCTCACCGTGCTTCCTGATAGCTTCTCTAACTCCCCCGATGAATCTCCAGGATTTAGCGTATCTTCGTTGAATTCTTTCAATCCATATCCTATGTGTTAATATCTTCCTGAGGGGTGTTTCAAGACGTTTGAGTCTGATTATTCTTCCACTAGGTGTGAATACAGCTAGTGTAATGTTGTCGAAGTTCACGTCTACGGTCATAACGGTTCTGGTTCTCCTTGGTTCAACCGTTCTCCTGAAGTATACCGCTACGTAGACCTTGTCTCCAACTACCTTCACAGCTAGCTCGTAGTTACTCCAACCCCTGAACTTCTCTATTCTTTCATTAGATGATAGTAGTCTTAGCTTAACCTCTCTGTTTCCATGTATTTTTAGAACAAGCGTCCTATTCTCTAGGTCCAGCCTGTAGTCGTATCTATCTATTCTAGCTGATAGTTT
>JAVZTI010000002.1:0-6160 GCA_038879595.1 Desulfurococcaceae archaeon
TATCCCCTCTGGGGCCTGGCATAACTAAATGCAGTGCAGAAACTCTCTCCACTGCTTCATAGAGTCCGCCTAAGCTTCCAAAGTACTTAATTATTATAGCCCAGCTCCCCCCAAGCATTGCTGCAAGCATTATTGCGCCAAGCAATACGTTTGTTAAAGCTATTGAGATCATTCCACCCATGAATACATACGCCATAACTAGTGCAAAGACAGCTATTGAGACGTGCATTGACTGTAGAGAGCCGTATGCAGCGGAATCAACTATTATTGCTACACTTCTTATTTGAAGCTGTATGTATGGAAGCTGAAATATAATTGACGTTAGTGCTGAAGCAATTGTTAAAAGCCTACTCCCATACCTCCACATAATGAAGTCTGAGAGAGTGAGAAGTCCATTATCTCTAGCTATTCTCCAAAGTCTTGGCGCAGTTAAGTAACCTAGTGAATAGCCTAGGAGTGAAGTACCCCATGCAAATATAGTTGCTGCTCCATAAGTATAGGAGTAGCCTGATAACCCTAGGAAAGTGTATCCACTGTATATAACTGCCGCTGTATTTAGGAAGAAGACTACTGTGCCGAGAGTTCTGCCAGCAACTATGTACGTATCAGCTCTAAGAGCCTTTACTCCTCTCGCCGCTAGAACACCTATGGCTATTGAAGTACCAGTAATGGAGAAGAGTATTGTTGATGCAACGACAGCTCTCTCATCCAATACTGCCACCCCTTGACTTAACGTAGAGGAGCGTTAAAGTAAGTGAAATAGCTATTGAAAGCACTAAGTAGTAGAACCAGAGGAGGGGGATTCCAAAGACTTTTAAATCAAGTCTATTAACAATGGGGGCAGGGATAATCCATAGAATGAACATTAATGCAATAACTAAAGGTTTAAAGTAGCGCTGTAGAGTCTCCTTAGATAATTCACTTAGCTCAGTAGAGTTGAAAAGCCCTGTAGAAACAACGATCAATTTATTTAATGAAACCAATATGCAGCGACTCGCTTCATGAATGAAGCCATCTATGTGAATGCCTATAGCTAGGCAATTCACTTCAACTACACCCACTCATTAGGAGAATTGGTGGAAGACATTGAATAAAAACTCATCGCATCAGCACTCAAGACCCATATCATTGAGTACTCAAATCCCCAGCCTCATCATCTACAGTACAAGTTTTAGAAACACCTATAAATCCCCTACACTCACTTAAGAACTTAGTGCGGCGGTCGTCCAGCCTGGACTAGGACGCCGGCCCCCCAAGCCGGAGATCCCGGGTTCAAATCCCGGCCGCCGCACTTCTAACTTACTTAAAGTTCACTATGAAATAATCATTGATTAAATGGCATTAATTTTAACGCGAATAACTCAGCGTACTATTTAAAATAGCGTTGGAATGGTCATTAATTCCCTTGCGTTAAGTTCTCACTAGTAGTACATTAAAGGCCATACTATACTATTTATGTAAAGTTCACTGCTGAGGGTAACTGTTAGTAACTTATGGAAGGAGTTGAACGTGGCGAAGTACAGCGGGAAGTAAGGTATAAAATCTTTAGTAAGTTCCTAGCTGTTTGTAGGGGTTAAGAGTGTCCTTTGATTGGGGGGATATGTGTAGTAATGACAAGATCTTGAATAGGCTTAGAGAAGTGCTTATAGAATCCTTCCTTAAGGTGTTTGGCGACAGCCTTCTTTCACTAGTTCTCTTCGGCTCTTACGCAAGGGGAGAGCCGAGGTATGATAGCGACATTGATTTGCTAGTTGTACTCGATCGCATCGATGATAGGTATAGTGTACAGAAGCTCCTAGATGATGTTGAGAGACTTCTAGAGCCATTTCTCAGGGATATTAGTGAGTGCAGCCTTAAACCCTTTCTCTCACCTATAGTGCTAAGTAAAGATCAGGCCTCCACCATAAGGCCTCTATACATAGACTTAGTCTTTGATGCAAAAGTACTATACGATAAGGACAACTTCATATCAGGGATTCTCAGCAGTGTTAAGGAGAAGTTGAATTCTCTTGGCGCTGAGAGAAGGAGAATAGGAAATAAATGGGTTGTTGTACTAAAGAAGGACTTCAAATTTGGTGAGGTTATAGAGCTTTGAATAGCCTTGAAATGGCTAGATCCTACATGGTGGAAGCTGAAAGGATAATTAAGGTTGCTAGAGAAGCACTAAAGGAGGGAGCATACGCATATGCTATAAGACAGTGTCAGGAGGCTGTAGAATTGTTACTTAAGGCAGCACTAAGGCTTGTTGGCATAGAGCCTCCGAAGTGGCACGATGTTGGACCTGTACTAATTGAGTACAGCAATAGATTCCCCCAGTGGTTTAAAGATGCTATACCAGAGCTAGCCGCTATATCGAGGTGGCTGCGGAGGGAAAGAGAGCCATCTATGTATGGAGATGAAGAACTTGGACTACCGCCAACACGGCTATATACAGAGCCATATGCGAGAAAGGCTGTTGATGGAGCTGCATTAGTACATCAGTTAGTAACAAAGCTTCTAGAGGAAGCGCAGAAGGCTTGATGAGTGATATTTTGAACTAAGATAGCGACCTCACAGTTAACATAGGCGTACCTCTTCATCTCATACTTGAGCTCACGAGGGGTTCTAATAGAGAGTGGCTTGTCATGTGTATACACTACGCACGTAGGATGAATGAGTAAATGAATTATCCCAAGGTATTTCCACCATTAACCCCACTCATGAAACACGGGCTTTTAAAGAAGGTCCTAGTTTATAAGGCTGGCACTTTAAATAGGGATGGAGTGTGAAGCTTTTAACTAGATCTCAAGGTGCTCCAGTGACAGTAACGCCCAGTCCACCGCCAGGAATAGCTGAGCCTA
Organism: Desulfurococcaceae archaeon; assembly: GCA_038879595.1. GTDB lineage: Archaea > Thermoproteota > Thermoprotei_A > Sulfolobales > Desulfurococcaceae > JANXDZ01. The sequence goes on from JAVZTI010000002.1 coordinate 2,841, forward strand.
TTCAACGCCTATTGTCGTGGTTAATGTGGGTAGGCTGGGTAGCAATTGCTGCAGCATTCATACTTGGAGCTATTCACATAGTGATGGGCGACGGCGAGAGAGGCAAGAAGTACTTATTTGGAGCAATCATTGGAGCAATAATTATGGCGTTCTACAGTGCAGTAATTGCAGGACTGATAAGCTAGACTCCCTACAGCTGCTCCCGATTTATAAAGAAGCCCTCTCCTCCTCGGTGTACTGTATGAGGGTTGAAGGGAGGATGAAAGCTGTTAGCACAGAGCTTGTAGTAATAATATCTCTAATAATAGTCGGCTTAGTAGTAGTCTTTGCATTAAGGGGGTGGATTAGCGGGCAGATATCAAAGCTTGGAGGAGTAGACATGGCTGCTGCAAGCTACTCTCTCTCATACACTACTCCAAGCAGTATAATCATATCGCTCATAGTGAGGAATAACATGCCATCACCAATAAACGTCACAGGCTTTAACATAACTCTTTCAAACGGCACAGTAATGCATCCAGCAAGCCCAGGTGTATCAGTATCGCCATCAATTGGAGCTGGATACACAGTCTCAGCTAAATCAGATGCCTTATTCACAATAACGCTATCAGGCATAAGCTCTGGGACAACAGTGAGGGACGTAAACGTATTAGTGCAGGATCCATCGAGTGGGCAAATGCAGTGGATAAAGGCTGTCGGAGGCTAGCTTCTCTAAACCCCTCCTCTCAGAGCACACTCCTCTTTTTTCAACCACCCTCCTTCTCCAGGGGCTTTAATGAAGCTCAACGCTCTATTAAAGAAAGTCACTGACTCTCTAAAGCATGAGAGAAGGGCTGTGCCTATAGAAGTAGAGCGCACTGCATTGAGCCAAGTCCAGGTTGTAACGCATTATCGCGTAGGTGCATTCACAGTACAAATAGTTGAAGCAGGAGGCCGCTATGAGTATGCTGTAAAACCACTTGAAGGACTAGATGATCTATATAGACTTGTGAGCGAGAAGTTAGATGACATAACGCCCCTCTTAAAGAGGAGGGGCGACATAAGCGATGTCCTGGCAGCAGTGCTGAAAATACCGCGTGAAAGAGTGCCTGAAGCACTCTACGTCTTAAGATCAGTGCTTAGCTACGGCAAGCTACAGGTACTACTAGATGATCCATATATACAGGACATATGCATTGAAGGAGCTGGCAGAATTTGGGTTAGGCACTCACTAGTAGAATTACTGAAGCCTGAGCAGGACTTTGCTCCAACTAACATTGCTTTAAGCTCAATTGAGGAAGTAGTGGCGTTACAGCAAGTAATTGCAACAAAGTGTAATGTCTACATTTCGACGAGCAACCCAATAGTTGATGCCCAGCTGCCTCAAAGCGATGGAGGGCATAGAGTCCACTTAGTCTTCCCCACAATATCTCAAAACAGGCCTGAGGTAGTTATACGCAAGAGAATGCCCTATCCGCCACACCTAGATCAACTTGTTGAAGCCGGAGTCCTGCCTAAAGCAATAGTAGACTTACTTAAGCTCGTCATAAGTGCACGCGGCAGTGTAATCATAGCTGGGCCGCCGGGGTCTGGGAAAACAACTCTACTGAGAAGCATTCTATACAGCCTTATTCCAAGGACTTGGAAAGTCATTGTAATAGAGGATACTGGTGAAATAAATCCTCCTCTTGAGAGCCCCTGGACGCACTACACTGCGTTTGAGCTGGGAGCTGTTAAAGTGGATTTATTTGATTTAGCAAAGGCTTCTCTAAGAGCCAGCGGCACAAGGCTCATAGTAGTTGGTGAAACTAGAGGCGCGGAAGCGCAAGTGCTGAGTCAAGCAATGCTCGTAGGCCTAGGTGCGTTTACAACTTTCCACAGTGCAAGCCCTGAGGAAGTAGCCTCAAGACTCATGAGTCCTCCAATAAACTTAACGGCTAGTCAAGTAGGCATGTTCCACTACGTCTTAATCATGGGTTACGGCGACAAGCCTCGTAGGCAGCTCAAGCTGCTTGCTGAACTAGAGTATGTGTCGAGCGAGGATTCAGTTGCTTCAAGAGTTCTCTGGGATAGGCATAGGGATGGTGTAGATGTTGCTGTGCACAGCTTGTTATTGAAGTCTAAGCGGTGGAGTGAGCTAGCGCCTCGATGCGAGGTTCCCATTGAAGTCTCTGGGTGAAGGAATTGAAGTTCCTGTCAGCTCTTGAGGAAAAGTACCGTAGAGCTATCATAACTATGGATCCAAGCGTTGAGAAGTATGTGAGGACTTCGAGGGATTTTAGGCTTGCTTTAACAACTACTTTTACATCCATACTGCTCATTACTTTATTTCATGTGCTATACATAGAGGATCCCATAACGTTTATTTTAGCCATAAGCCCAGCCCTAGTGATGTGGTTTAGGATTCTAGACGTCTTCACAAGCATGTCTAATTTAAGGAGGAGGCTTGAGCAAGAGCTTCCCTTCATAATGGTGGCAGCTGCATCTATATCTAAGACCGGCCTAGAGCTAGCTGATTTACTTAAGCAATTAGCCAACAGTAAAGCATTTAAAGCCTCTCGAGTTCTAGGGGAACGCTTTACAGCTTTAGCAGAGTTCTTTGGGCACAATAAGGCTTTGCAAATGCTCTCAAGAATGGCTTCAAGTAAAGCACGGCTGCTTTTATCAGAGTACTCAGCTAGTTTGTCTACAGGCACAGCACTCCACTTTATACGTGATAGAGCTATGGATGCTGTGAAAACAGCATTTGTGGAAGCTGATAGAGCTCTACAGTTGCGGAGCACGATTGCTACAGTAATGGTGGTTTTCTATGGATTAATGCCTAGCTTAGCCTTAGGTCTGGCAATGCTTCAATTTACGAGCCTTAATGAGGTTGATACAGCTTTGAGTCCGCAAGCATACTCTATAGCCATAGCATTGATATCTACTCTACCGCTTACCCTAACACTTATACCAGACTATCCATTGGCAATGCTCGTCACTATAGATAGGGGGGTTGATAGAATGCTTTCACTACTGTTCACTACTGGATCTATAGCGCTAGCTATTCCTACAGTATGCTTGTTAAACAATGGCTTAGGGGGGTTTAGAGAAGCCGTACTTTACTGCTCTGTAGTAGCAGCAATGCTTGGCTTACCTGGCTTCATACATCCACTGCTAGCAGTACTTTCAAGTAGAGTAGACATAGTGGTGGAGGAGATGCTTAACCACATTAGGGTTTGGCACAGCCTCCACTTATTTAAATCAAGTAAGCTGGAGAGAGAGTTGAAGAAGCGTGTGAAGCCCTGGGCAATAGATTACGTTAGTGAAGTCCTCCAATTCTTCAAGAGCGTTGGAGACTG
>JAVZTI010000002.1:6170-23054 GCA_038879595.1 Desulfurococcaceae archaeon
CTGCGATCCAGGGGCTTTTGAGACTTTTGCTGTATTTATCCAGGAATGTAGGAGGAGTATGATGCGCTACGCACTATCACTCATCACTGTAGTAATTGTGTCAGCTGTAGGGCCAGTTATAACAGCTATGGTACTTAAAACGTCCATAGTTCTTCTAACAGAACACATAGTTGCTGGATATGCAGCTAGCTTAGCCTATGGCTATGTGGCAAACAAGCTTGCAACAGGTAAAAACAAGTCCACTCTACTGCCAGCTGCATCAGCTTTATTTTACACTATGCTACTGCTATAATTGTGATCTTTTTAAATAATTCAATAGGGATACCTCTGTAAGCAATTCATTCACCCTCTACTTTTAAAGAATGTGCTTCAGCCATAGATCTATGGGGAGTCTGAAGACAGTATTTATAAAAATGCTGAACAACACAGCATAGCAGTTGAGGTGGAAGCTTGAGCTTTAGTGTTGAGAGAGTTAGAGATGCATTCAGAATTGTTTATCTCTCTAGAGGGAGGTTTAGGACTACTAAGAGGGATTTACGTAGCTCACTGAAGTTAGCGGGCCTTGCGAAAGAACTCAGTAATGCGTATTTAGAGGTGGTTGAGTGGCAGGGATGGAGAAGAGTGCTGGCACTGAGGATGTAGAGGATCTAGTGGAGAATCTATACAGCTTATTTAAGGACAGTGTTTTACCTAGAATCATCAAGATCTCTGAGGAGACTAAGAGATACCTTTACTTCATATCATGGCTAAATAAGGAGCTTGAAGAAAGAAATCTTGGTAGAATTATAATAACCGGCGGATTCGCTGTTGAAGTATATACTGGGAGAGTCTATAGAACTATGGATGTTGACATAATTGTAGAGGGAGTAAATGCTGCTAAAGTTATTGAATCATTCCTAACAAAGTTCTCGGAGAGAATAGGTCGAGGATACTTGCCAATATATGAAGTCCTACAGTTAAAGTCAATAGATGTAGTATCTTCAGCGTATGGGAAGGAAGCGCAGCCAACAAAGTTACTCGTAGAGAACCTCCATGTCTATATAGAGCCTGTTGAGGAATTAATAGTCACATACTTAGCCGGCTGGAAATACTGGAATGCAACAGAAGATAGAGACAAAGCTCTCTGGCTCTACATTGTGTGGAGGGATAAAATAGACGTAAATTACCTTAATAAGAGATCGATGGAGGAGAAAGTAGCGGATTATCTAGAGCTACTGGAAAGAACTATGAAAAGCTAAGATGCAGGAAGCGATTAGTGCTGAGCTAAAAACAATGCTTCTAAACACACTGTCCATAAGGAGAATCTATAAACTACTATCTAAAACATTGGTCAATCCATTAGGACAGTAACACCAGCTGTAGTGAGATGTTGATGAGGCTTACTACCTCCACACCCTGTTGAGCTGAGGACATTTAACTGAAGATGATGGTGCTGCAGTGAAGTCTATACTTGAGCTTGGATGTATTGTTCCAGCAATAAAGGGAGAGGTGTGATAGAGCTTATGAGGAGGGTTTATGGGTTAGGAAGCTGTTTCTTGTCTGTAGGTTTCTGTAGATTTCTCTAGGGTTTCTCCTCAAAATCAATAAAATCTATAAGCTGCATTAATGTTATGCTTAAGTATCATTAACGTATCTATGGTTTAGAGATGCATAAATTTTAAACTATAGGTAGTGGAGTAACTCATTTAGATTTTTAAGTTGCAGTATCACTATGATAATTGCAGTTGAGAATCTTTTGAGGGACAGTTTTGAGGAATGAAGCGCTAAGGTGGTTTGCTCAGGCCGAAAGCGATCTTAGAAAGGCTCTTAATGATCTTAAGACTGTGGATTGGGATTCAGCAGCATTTTGGTCTCAACAGTGTGCTGAAAAAGCATTAAAAGCTCTTCTTCTGTCTAGAGGTAAGGTTTACCGCGGACATGATTTACTGGATATTGCTCGCGTTATTCGCGAAGATCTTGGTTTAGATATAGGTGGTCTACTCGATGATCTGCGGGAGCTCACAATACACTATACTGTAGCTAGATACCCTAATGCTGCTAACGCCATACCTTCAGAACTCTATAGTGAGACTAAGGCTAGAGATCTTGTTGAGAGAGCTAAAAAGGTGTTGGAATGGGTAAAGCAAAATCTGCAATAGAATCACAGGAGGAAGCTTTAAAGAAAGCAGTTGAGTTTGTAAAAGAGGCAAGCATAAGGCTTAAAGAACTTGGGTTTATAGTTAGAGGAGCATATTTAGTTGGTAGTAGAGCTAGAGGAGATTATACAGAGGAAAGCGATGTAGATATAGTCCTTGTCATAGATGGAGTGGAAACCCTAAATACTCTAGATAGACTCAATTTAGTTAAAGACCTATTAAAACCCAAGCTCGACGTCATAGTGTACTCCCCAGAGGAATGGTATAGTGAAACCTCAACATGGATTAAAGAATTGAAGAAAGAAGCAAAACCGCTATTAATACATAAAGCCTAGCTTCTTAAAGCCTTACACACAGCTATCCAGAGCTGTTTTAATGTTCTCTAGGCATATTCAGGTGCTTTGGAAAAGCTCATATCGCTAACGCTCAATAACCTCCAATCCACGTTTAGTAAACTCTGGATTCCAAGAATCTTACTCAAGTACATGATCTCTAGAACTCTTATTTAACTTAAGTTAGGTGGGAAAACTTATGCCCCCTATCTTAAAAGGCTTTAGCTTCAAGTAGGAAATAGTGATTAAACGTGAAGACGATAAGAGTTGTTCACTATAACATTGGAGTGGTTGATGAAGTGCCAGTTGAAGCTATATTAAGTATGTTGAGGAGGGATGGAGACTTAATAATAGTGGGTTTTCACGACATATTCTCTAAGGATAGAGAGTACGTATACCCAGGGCTCACGGACTTAGATTTGAAGAGAGGAGAGTTCATAAACGTCTTCAAGCACTACATGGGGACTGATAAACCCCGGCTTTACCCGATATGTGAGCTCAATGAAAGGAGCGTAGACTACATTATTGTTAGAAAACGGAGTGGAGCTTTACTAAAGATAGCTCACGCATTTCCAGCAGAAGTATTGTTCAACATTATTGTAAATCCAGGCATTGCTCTATGGGATTTAATTGCACTTGAAGTATTAATAGAGGCAAAGGAGCTTCCAGGTTATGTAGAGGAAGATGCTATAACTGGAATTTACTTAACGGTGAATGCTATAGGTTTCTATACGCATGTTCTAGAAATCGTAAGAATGGAGTTTTAGCTGAAATGAAGCCGGTTACTTAATGGAGAGATCGCGGATTGCCCTCCTTTGCTCATATCTATCAATGCTTTCTACATGCATAGAGCTTTTTCTTAAACTCACTTGCATAGTCTCAGGCAGCTTTACTCCTATTTCCCTCTCCACAATGCTTCGCATACTCCGCCAATACTCAGTCGCAAAACCTCTAATATTAGTCTTTAACTGCTTCCACGAAGTCCTGGATAACTCACTAGTGAATGCCTTGAAGCCCTCCCAGAGTGGATGTACTTTCTCCCCCAATGCTTCTCCAGATGCTTGCTTAACTGCACTCAGGCCTTCTTCAACAAATGCTATTCCAGGAGTTAGCCTCTGCGCCTCCGCTAGAGTTTCATAGACTCCTCTCTTCATTGAAGCCTCCTTTACAGCTGCTCTAACCATGCCTGGAGTTATTATGGGTCCCGGCTTCATTGAGGCAGTAGCCTCAGCCTCTACATGCCTTGAGGCTTGAGTAATTGAAGTTGTAGGCACTCTTAGCTTAATGACTTTAGGTGTAGTGGGAGCTTCAGCTTTATTTAAAGTAGTTGCAGTATTTGATTCGCTAAACGATTTACTGTGCACTCTCACTGATAATACTCCACTAACTGGCTTAAGCCCTCCAACCACTGCTTTACTCAGGGACTGTACTGCTCCAGCTCCAAAGACTCCTAGAATTGATGGCAGTACTCCAACTATGAGTGGATATATTACTCCAAACACTACGTCTTGTCCAGGAACTACGTAGTTTAATACTACTAGGAATACAGCTGCTAAGGGCCCTGCTAACATAAGTCCTGCTAATAGAGTCGCTACATGTCTAACAACTCCCTTAAATGCTGGGTGTAGATATGCTGCTGACAGCAGTGGGCTAGCAGCAACTATTGTGAGTATCAATACGTACCTAATGTATACAGTTACACTAGCTAGGAATAGAGTGAAAGTTAGCAGTGCTCCATACTGAGCCATGAATGGAATGAAGTAGCCTAAGGCTACTCCAAGAGCTATTTGAAGCATTATCCAGCTGAATACCCATCCAATATTGATTCTCCCAGCTAATTGATACACTACTGTATTTAGAATGCCTGCAGTAGCATTGTATACGTGTGGCGCTAGAAAAGCTAAAGCAATTACTACTATTGAGTCCTTAATAGACTCTACAACTGCTGCAACTACGTCTCCTCCACTAATTACTCTCCAAGCAATGTTGAAGGCTAGGAATAGCCCTAGTGCACTCATGCTTACCTCAAGAATGAATTGGTAGAGGTCGTAGAGCTTCCCATTGCTCGGAAACAACGGGCATTCAGTCAACTTCTGTAAATCAATTGCAGGTAGGACAGCGCTTACTGCTCTATAGAAGCTGCAAAAGGCATTCCACGGCCACTCAAAGGGGCAGTAGTCCTGGTTTTGAACTACTACAGCCATAGTGTTGAAGCCTTTTCTACCCTGGGAATCCAATACGTCTACTCTAATGGTGAATGAATCTGCAGCTTTATCACTTGGTACACTGTACTTATGCACTAGCGTTGCTTCATCGTAAATAACCTCTACTTCAAGTACTCCATCACCCCAATTCACTGTGGATTCATACGGTGGATTGCCTCCTTGAGGAATTATTGTTAGTTCAAGCTCTTCGTAATTCTTGAGTAGAGTAGTGGAGGGAGCTAGAGTTACACTAATAGAGCCTCCTGCACCAATATCAATTCCTGCAGCTAGTGATGCTGTGAAGAACCCTACTCCAACTATTAATAGAGCTCCCATTAAGCTCCAGCATCCCTCACTTCTCCCCAGCGCTAAGTATATAGCTGATGCTACAAGTAGAGCTCCAGCTACAGCATAAAATACCCAGCCGTATGGCACTGGTGGAGTAACTCCACTATAGAGAGCCTGGATAATGCTCCATCCAAATGCTGCAGTCAGTATTGCTGCTAAGCCGCTGCTAACGTACTTTAAGTAGTCCTCTAATCCAAGGACTCTGAGCATTACACCGTATATGAATGCAGCTAAGCCAGCTGAAATCGCTATCCACAATCCATAGGATATGAGTTGCCAGACATCAATCATGCACAGCCCACTCAACTTTCCAAGAAGAGCCTATGGAGCAGTGCAGTAAGCTATTGCTGAAAGTAGGGCAAGGCCCCAGAGAGCTGTTAAAGCAGCATAGCCAAGCCTTCTACAGCACCCATACATGAATACTGCTGCTGTAGATATGAGTAGTGCTACTGTAAAGTCGCTTAAGCCCCTTGGCAGAGGTATGCATAGTTTAAGCTCCTCCCAAAGCCTAAGCCATATCCCTTCAACAACTTCCCTAAAGACCATTTAAACCACTGAGAATAAGTCTCTCTCTGAAAGCTTTTGGAAAAGCAATGATACTCCTTCGGCAGCATCCATAGCTACTAATGATCAATAGATCTACGTTGAGCGCTATGTCTATAGAGTAAGCAAGCTCATTCATACAGCACCCCTATAGGAAGCCCTCTGCTTTTAAATAAGGGAGGAGTAGCAATAGACTCTATTTAAATGCTCCTTCTCTCTTTAAGGGAGCCCTCTATGGCTGAGTACGAAGCTCGATACATGAGGTTTGTATCTATTGGGGATTTCTCAGTCATTAATGAGAGAGTCTTTGGGCCTTTTCGCGTTAAACACATGGCTTACTTATTTCTTTCAATAATGCTTATGTGGAGTGGATTGCGTGGAAATGCATCTGCACTTACATTAAGCACTATAATAAGCCTTTCATGCTTTCTATCAGCAGCACTGTCTAAGGGCTCCATGAGTTTTGAAGCTAAAGCAATGTTGATCGCTTCATCACTGCTAGACATACTGCTACAGCTTAAGTGGGGAGGCAAAGTAAGGGAGGGGGGAGTCTCTAAGTGAAGCTAAGGCTTCCATATAGAGTTAGATCGTTCTTTGAGCTACCGCTACTCAACTACAACCCTGTGCTCTCCCTCTATGACCTTGAGAGCGTTGTTCTCAGAGGCTTAGCGTTGCATCCAAGGATTACTCTCCGCGGCATTGAAGAAGGAGCTTTCATAGATAGAGTAGGAGATTGCAGTAACCCTGTCTTCATCAATAGGGATAAATACGTCTGTGAAGCACTAGCGGGCTTCTCACATGAAAAGCACGGGGTAGCTGTAGTGAGGAGTGCAAAGGGGTTTAGAGTAGAGGCTGGAGATAGCCTAGTTCTAGAGGGAAGAGAAGTTGTTTACTCAAGTACTCCTGGCGCATTAATAGCAGCAGTCTACGATGGCTTATACACACATATAGTGACTGCCAGCTATGACTCAATTAAAGTCTTAGATGAAGCCTATAGAGGTAGGCCTGTGGATGCATCCATTGGATACAGATCCTTCAGCATTAACTACAGCAATGGCGGGAGCCAAGTAGTAGCTAGCGGAAGCATTATTGAAATAGGCTTTCCAGTGAAGGCACTAGCTGCTTTAGAAGACCTAGCTGCTTTAGAAGACACTGTATTAGTTAAGTCATCTAACTGGGTCATTAAACTAGGCCCAGATATGCCCAGGCCGTTGACTGTCGTTAAAGAAGCACAATTCATTGGGCTGCATCAAGAGCTTCCAGTCTTTAAAGTAATGAACGAGCTCTATAGACTTGAGGGAGGAGCTCTCACCCCTCTAGACTGCGTTAAACAGCTCCCTGAAGAAGCTGTAGCAACAGCTAGCGATATAATAGCAGTAGACTACGGCCATGGGTTAGCTGCATACGATGTAAACGGCAAACTCTTCTTAAATACGCCTAAGAATGAAGATGCAGAGTGCTGGAGCATTGAAGGCAGAGTATTCTGCTGCAGTAAAGGTCTATGTGGTGTAGTTGAACCAGGTGAAGCAAGTGTACTCATTGAGTCCACTAATGAAGCTGGCAAGGACTTACACACAGTTAAGCTAGATTCTGAAGTCCCTCTAACAGCCTACTGCAACGATAGGTATGTGAGAGTAGATCCCGGTAGATCCATTGATATCGTGGATGAGGGAGTCAGCATTCTAGATGCACATACATTCAACATTGAGTTAATACACCTCCTCGGCTCTATAAATACCTCAATAGTTTCTCCACCAGCTCAAGTCTTGCTTAAAGCTAGTGCTAAAGCTTATGTCAGTACAGGGCTCCACGAGTGTGGAGGTCTATCCCTAGTTGAATTAAATGTAGCTGAATTAATTGCCCCAAGGAGAGTTAAAGTATTTGTTGAAGGCTCTGAAGTTAGCCAAGGTGAGCGTAAATCTATGTGCGTAGATAGAGTCCCCGACTCACTTAAAGTAGTGGCAGTAGATACTGCTGTTAAAGCCTCAAGGAATCTCAGCAGTATAAGCGTTAAGAGAGTCTACATACCAACTCCATCCTTAAGCATAAGCATTAAACACGAGTCAGAGTACAGTGTTATAAGAATAGATACTAATGCAGAGAGAGTGAGAGCTAAGTTATTCTGCGTGAATGGGGAAGTAGACTTAACAACTCCATTAAGCGTGGTTGAGGACTGTGTACTGCCTGCATACATTAGTGTTGAATTAAGGAATAAGGGCTTCATATACCACAGTAGGAGGAATGTAGAGTTAAAGGGATTGTTGAACTACGTCTTAAATAACTTGAAGCAGGGACTTATGGAGTACCGTGAAGGAGGGTTTACTTCAAGATACTTCATTCCAGCCTTAAGTGAAGCAAGCCCTCTCTCAAACTTCAAAATCATGTTGGGGAGTAATGTAGAGATTCTCTTTAAATCAACGCAAGTTGGGAGGCTACTAGTTATCTCTGAGAGCAGCGTCAAGAGCTCCATAGTTAAGCCTGGTGGAAACACTATTAAAGCTCCATTCTCGCACACCTACCATTTAGTGTTCGACAACGGATTCAACAAGTACTTATATAAATTGGAGCTCCCATTGATTGAGCAGATAAGGGCGGCTGAACGGCAAGCTCAAGCACTATATAGCGCCTTAAGCGAGTGACTTAAGTAATCGTTTAAGAAGCTTAGGTTAAGTCTAAAGCTTTATGCGTCGAAATAGTGAACAACGCCAGCACAATTGAGATCAAGCAGCATTAATGAAAACGCTTCCTATTTTAGATAAACAGCCGCCTGCTTTACTACTAAGTTTTTTACCTATCGTTATGGAAAGAATCTACTGGTGCCAACTGTTGCCTAAGCGTAGAGTCCGTAGAATTCGACGGGTAGTAAAGCGGAAGGCTCTCACTCAATACGAGAAAGGACACTTGTTCGAAGATGTTGTCGAGAGGTTCTTCCAGCAGCTCGGATATAAAGTCGAGAAAAACGCTAAAATAAGAGGTTATTCTGGAGCTGTTTATGAAATTGATGTTTTGATTTCCAAGCATGGCGTTAACGGAGTAGTAGAAGTAAAGAACTATGATAAACCCATCCCCAAAGACTGGGTTATGAAAGCCAGCAACGTCGCTAAAGACATTGGTGCTATAGAAGTCTACGTTGTATCAGCATCCGGTTTTACTCCTGATGCCGTGAAAGTTGCTGAGGTTCTAGATGTGAAGTTACTCAACATTAACGACATGATGAAGGAGCTTAAAAGAGCTACTGACATTACAACTCTCCCAACATTCTATGCTAGACCGGGAGTAAAGCCGAGAACAGTTAAAGAACACGCTTCTAGGTACGTGATGAAAAAGCTCTTTAAGCCAGTTGAGGAGGTAAGTGAAGTAGAGCTACTCTACTATCCATTCTACGTGTTTGAATCCGAGTACACCTACGTCGAGGAAACAGGAGTTTTATTCACGAGAGAAATAGAGAAAAATGAAACTTAAAATATTAGCTAGCGCTATATAGAGCGCTTTACCGGTAATAGATGAGGATACAGTCACCTTGGTTGACATAAAACCTGTATCTAAGGAGGAAGCCGAACTGCTCAACGTTATTAGTGAGAGCGATGAGTCTTTAACCATCAGCGATCTCGAGGAAATCACTGGGTGGAATCGGCAGAAACTGAGTAAACTGCTTTCAAACTTTGTAAAAAGCGGTCTCGTGGAATACGAAGAGGAGGAAAGTGAGAGCGGTAGAGTAGTGAAAGTCTATTATTCTTCAGTTCCTCATCCAGATGAATTAAAGGAAGCTTGTGAGGAGCTTATTCCTGAAGACCTTGAGCATGGCAAACCTAACGACAGTAGCGTTATAGATCCGAAAATACCTTCCACTAACTTAGCATCAACTATAAACAGCTTATATGAGGGACTGAAAATACACGGCAAGAAGTTAATTTACCTCCCTATCTATAGAGTTAAGTTAACGTCTACAGAGGATGACACATACCGCTACATCTATTTAACAGCTTTCACAAGCAAGCTACTATTGCTAGAGGGAATAGAAGAATAACTACGTAGGAAACGAATTCGTTTCCCGTATCGGTTCGTAATTGCTTTATCTCTGTCCCCCCGCATCCTGCTCGGGTCCTAATAGGGCTTGGAGGTGTTCAGGGGCATCCCTAGACCCCTACATCTCTAGTACTTGAGGAATAGGTTTGCACACTATTCTCATAGATATATGCATAGAGTTGAAACGAGAACCATAGCTTTGAGTCCCACAGTATGTAGGGTAGAGACACGTCCGAGACTGGGTGCAAGGCTGAATACTTCACGAGGAGGGTATGTAGCCTTAAACCCCCCACTACTTAAGGAGAACTCTTGCCCCTTAAGGGCGGAGAGGAGGTTGTCGTTGAACCCTATTATTAACCACCATGACTCTTAATAGTTGACTCAACTAGTCCCCGGCATGTTTTCAATCAGGATCTCTGCACTCCTTATGACATCCTCTAGTGTCGTAACCTTTCTCACTAGTACATAGTGGTGTCCAGCCCACTCCTTAAACCCCTTCTCTCTTAGTAACCGTAGGTTTAATGCTGCGTTAGCTCTTATGGTCTCTGGCTTCTCGGTGCGGAGCACGTAGTCTCTAACTCTGTTTACGCTAAGGTACTTGGACAGCCTCAGGTCTAGGGCGGATTTCAGGATATCGTGTAGAGCGAGCTCCGGTGCATCAAAGCTCCTACCGATTCTATTAGTGATACTCCATGCCAGCTGTAGCTCCGGCTCTGTAACTAGAACACTTTGAGTGCTGCCAAACAAGTCCTTGAGCTCAACCCTTACAACTGAGGCTTCGCGCAAGCCTAAAGCTATCTCGAACCTAACATAGTCTATCTTCGGGTTTCTTACCCCAATTACTTCCTCAAACGCTCTCCTAAGCTTTACTAAGGTGCCGTGGTCTTTTATCTCGAGGAAGCTGTGGAAATCCTCGCCAGTGTACCTCGTTAAGACAGGCATCCTCATTGATAAGATGCTTGGGAAGTAGTCCTTCTCTACGTCGTACTCTGCAATGCCGAGGAATCCATACCTACCTCTACCAACTGGGATTCTCAGCACGAAGCCCATCTCAGCTAGCCACTTGTTGAAGAGCGGGAAGTGCCGGAGTACGTCGCGCTTAGCGTAAGCGGGTCTCCTCCACGCCGAGTCCAAGTCGAAGGTGAACCTAGGCTTCTCACCTACGTTAACCAAGTAGATGTAGTTTACTACGGCGCCTCCCCCGAAGAATATAAGGTCACCGAAGTACTCTGATAACAGCTTCAGTAGCCTCATAATATGCCATACTCTCTCAAGGTCTCGCAGCACAGCGCTCTTCTCATCCCTCGCGAGCTCCACGTCTCTGGCGAGCCTATCTAGCGCTCTCTCAAGCTCCTCTATACTCGGAGTACTCCTAGCTAAGTCCTCCTCAAGCTTGCGGAAGGCTTCTCTCTCCTCACGCTCTTCACTCTCACTATCTCTAGACACCTGCATGCACGTCAACCTCCTCAGATGTTTCTCGTAATATCCACTCCGTTCGCAAATACCCACGAGAAGTACTTCGGCAGGAACTCCTCGTACACATCTCTATCTAACAGTGTTAGGTAATTGAACTCCATAGCCTTGGGCACTCCCAGCGACATCTTCATGAAAGATAGGAAGCTCGCCAGTCTCTTTAGCCCGTAGGGAGAGCACCTTCTAGCAACCTCGTCTAAGTCTATATCCCCATAGTACCACACTATGTACTGCTCCACAGGCCAGAGCGGGTCATAGCTAAGTAGATCTGCTATAGATTGCTCCCTCCCACCTACAGGCATCATGAGAGACCAGTTGAACCTGAACCTCCTACTCCTCAGAGAGGTGTATACAACCTTGTATTCGCCTGGCGGGTTAATCCTGCCCTCCAGCACGGGGTCTGCAATGACAACTCTGTAAGCCATGCCTCCAAACCATGTTGTTGGGATATCCGGCATGTAGTAGTACACGTCTGGCACCGTCTCGGGGAAGTAGCTGTAGAGACCCCTCCAATCTGAGAGAGCTAGCTCCGCCAAAGCCCTGGCTTTATGGGTGTCCTTGAGAGTCCACACATTCCTTGAAACCTGCATTGCTACTTCCTCAGACTCTAACTCTCTGAGAAACCTATACGTGAGACCACCGTTGAGATTAAAGATGCGAATGAGCCTAGAAGCAGGGATACCGAGTCCTAGTCCTGCGCCCTTAGCGAGCTGGACGAGCACAACTCTACGGAGGTTAGATAGACCAGTAATTCTCCAACTCACACTTTAGCACCTCATTATCACAATACGTGACTAAAGCTTATAAATCTGAGGCAATAACTGCCTAATATAGATTTAGGCTCGATAAGTGCTTCAAACACGTAAAGACCATAAACGTCAAAAAGAACTCAGCGGATTTTCAACGTTTTCAGCTGAGTAAGCTGATTCCTGAAGTATTCCTTCTCAAGATTGCTCATACCTTCAAACAAAGAACTGTTCACGTAATTTCGCTATTCACTTTGATATAAGTCTCTATTTAAAGAATAACCACCGTTAGTTACTAGAACAATGTCACTTAAAATGGAGCATTCACTTTGGCCCAGCTGTTATACGTTCTAACACCTTCTTTACAGGCATTGTAAGGATCCCAGCAATTACGTAGGTTAGCTTCTTTTCCTCGACTAATACGATGTGTGCAATGAAACAGTAATTCTTAACTACTCCCGACGCCTCCACCACATCTTTGTGAACATGATTACATCACGTATACCTATTGACATGGCGAACTTTAGTGATAAACAAGTACTTCCTGAAGTTACTAGGATACATTAATGTCGAGGAAGCAATTAACAAGGTGTTCTCAATGTTGAGATCAAAAATATTGCAGCGATCGCTGTAAGGATTTTTTACGAGAGGTTGTTTTCGAAATACCGTTCCATTGATAGTGTTTGATTCCCTATGTATCTATATTACGTTGTTTAAATAAGTTGATGACGTTGGCAGTACTAATGACGGTTAATAAATAGCGGCACTCACATTAAGACACAGAGCCTAGTCAAAATTCTCTCAACTATAGACATACCAGCCACATGTGATAAAGGTGTTTAAGCTGAATACGACTTGGATATGCTTATGATAGGTCATACATTATCGTTACGTACTTGAAGAAAACCTATTGGAAAAAAGCTATATAGGCAGTATGAAAAGAGATTTTGTGCCTATAGCCACAACAGGCTACATTCCCTGGGTTCCCCCGTCACCGTGGCTGCAAGTACTTATTAACTTCAGCATGTATCTAGAGCTTCGAGGCGAGATTTTTGAAGGGCATTAAGTTTGCTCCTGAATGGGTTGAAAGAGCTGAAGTATTTCTTAATGATGCTGAAAAACACTTAACTGAAGGACACTTCTGGCTCACGTGTTTTGAAGCTCATCAATCAGCAGAATTCTATTTAAAATCTTTGATAGTCTCTACCACAGGCTTTCATCCCTATACACATGACTTAGTAGAGTTAATTGATGTTACGAAAGGTATTGGGGTTGAAGTAGGCGAGGACATAGTTACTGCTTGCGAAATTCTAACACCTCACTACACTCTCTCTCAATATCCGGGTAGAAGAGCTATAACTTATACAAGAGCTAGAGCTGAGAGATGTTTATCTCTTGCTAAGAAGATTGTTGAATGGGTAAAAAGCATTGCAGATCCCTAGCAACAATAGATACAATGTATTGAGGAGAGCGTACAGCAATATAGAGTTTAGAGAGGAGATGTTCAGAGGATTTATTGACAGAGTGTGTAGAAGTAGGTATATTAAAGAAGTCTACTTAGTTGGTTCAAGAGCGCATGGAGATCACATACCTTCAAGCGATTTCGATATTGTTGTAGTTGTTGAAGCAGGAGATCCAGTTGAGATAGCAGAGTACATCTCCAGCTTGAGGGCAGAACCAGTACCCATAGATATCATCGTCCTTAGTGAAGAAGATTTAGAGGACCCAGTATATAAAGAGATGCTTAAAGGCAGGAAGAAACTGTGTTGAAGTAGGGCTCTCGCTAAGCTATCAACTATGCTTACAACTGAAAGCCCCACCCCTCAGGACGGGGAGCCTAGCCTCCCCCTATTTAAAAGAGCTTTTACCTTAGGGGTTTAATGGAGGAGTGCGTAGAGTCCATAGTGCTTTACCTTAAGAGCAGGGTTCCAGGCGTTTTAAATACTCTGGATCTCGCGGCGCAGCTAGCTTATAGTAAGGGAGTAATGGATTTATTCTTGGAGTCTCCAAGCAAAGTCTATTCCCTCATGCTTTCCTACATGAATTCTGCTTCAGCGGACTTAGCATTTAAACTCCTCTTCTTAAACCCATTAGCTAACTGCCTGAAGAAGCAATGCGTGAAAGTAGACTCTAATGCACTACTAAGGCTTGTGAAGCTAGGTAATGATGTAGGGTTTAAGAAGCTCGTGGGAGGAGTCGATGCACATGCTTGTAGAGATATTGCCTAGGTTGGGAGCCCCTAAACCAATGATCAATGTCTTTGGCCCGCGCTTCACATTATGCATTGTCAGTGACTCAAAGAATATGCACATCTACTTAGAGACTTCTGTTAGCGCTGACACCCTTAGAAACTACTTTGGCGTAAGTAGAGCAAGCTACATGGATATCCTTAAATTATTTAACAGTGAATTATATGCCTCAGATGCTCGTTTAAAGAATAGCTTTGACTTCTTGTTTACTGATGCAGTAGTCTCAGACATACCTGGACTCGTCAACTCCCTTGAAGCAGTGGGAGGAGTCTGCATATCAGCTTCAAGAGATTCAGTGTTAAAAATGATCTTTATGAGAGAGATCTCTAAGCTAATGAACAAGTCAATTAAGTATGGAGATCAGCTCTACAGAGAGCAGGCTAAGCTTCTTAGGAGTCGCTCAATGAGAGCTGTATTAGGCAAGATAGTAGTATTGGCTTCAGATAAGAATACTCGTAAATTCATTGAGGAACTCGTGGAGTCCTCAAGCAACATTAGGCTCTCGTGGGAGAGGAGTAGAGTTAGAGGCATTAAGGAATTACAGAAGCTCCTCACACCGCCGAGAATAGGCTTCTGGGAGCGCTTAATTGGGAAGAGGAGCAGAGTAGTTTTCACAGAGGAAGCTCTACGTGAAGTAATTAAGCTCCCAGATCCATCGCTACATAGAGTAGGCTTTGTAAGAAGTTCTCTACTCCCACTAACAATACCTGAGAGAGGCGGGAGAAGCTTTAGGATCGGGGTTTTAGAGGATGGAAGGGAGTTTAAGCTATCCATAGATGATCTCTATAGGCACACTTACGTAATAGGTCAAACAGGCTCCGGCAAGACATCCTTCATTAAGCTACTAGTCCACAAGCTCATGGTGCTTAGAGAAGCGTCTGTAGTAGTTATCGACCCGCATGGAGACATGGCTAGAGAACTAGCGGAGGAAGTACCTGAAGCTCTATACCTCCACCCAATTAAGTCTCCATTTGGCTTAAACCCACTTGATTTACCGAAAATTGAGGACAGGGATCACGCTATTACAATTGCCATAGATATATCCTTAGGGATTTTTAAGGAAGTGCTAAAACTTATGGAGACAGCTGTAAACGTTAAGTACTTACTTCAAGTTATTTTAAGAGCTCTTTACTCTAAGAGCGATAGCCCTACAATGGCTGATCTATATAACGTTATTCTAGCTCTGTATAGAGGAGAACTTGATCTAGATGTAGAGGGCTATGAGTGGCAATCTCAATTAAAGGCTCTTCAAAGCATGCATGACCAGACTTTTATTAGTGCATTGAGCAGGCTTGAAGGCTATGCTCACGATAAACTATTGCTTAAGTTAACGTCTGAGACAACTATAGATGTTGATAAAGTTATGTCTCCAGGATCTTTAACGATATTCTCTGTGCCTAAAGCAGATCTTGGGGAGAGCACGGCTAGGCTTGTGGCTTCAACTATAGTCATTAAGCTGTGGTTTGAAGCTCTAGCGAGAGCTAGGTTAAGTAAGCCTCGAAGCCCTGTTTTCCTAGTTATTGATGAGTTTCAATTTGTATCAGATCTACCAATTATGGACGTCATTCTCTCAGAGGCTAGGAAGTATGGACTGCACTTAATTATAGCTCATCAGCACACAGGTCAAATACCTCAGCAATTAATGCAGTCTATTTTAACGAATTGCGCTGTTAAAGTATCGTTCATTGTTGGAGGAAGTGATGTAAGGCATTTAAGCATGATGGATGCTTCATTTGCAAACGCTCTCGCCAAGGCTTTAACAGGGCTAACTATAGGGAGAGCTGTAGTTAAAGTTACAGCTAGGCCTGGGGAGCAGCAGCCTCCGCCAGTAGTAGTGCAATTAGACTACATACCGCATGAAGTGAGGAGGAGGGATATCTACACGGATAAGTATAGTCCTAGTGGAGTAGTTAAGTTGAATTTAAAGTCTGTGCTAAACCCCATTTTAAAGTACATTGATCCAGTTAAGCCCCTAGAGTTATTCGCACTCTACGAAGTCTATAGAGCAAAGGAAGTGGCTTTAACAGATCTAGCTGTTAAACTAGGTGCACCACGTAGAGAGCTCGATGAAGCTCTCTCTAAGCTCTCCTCACTTGGCTACGTAGAAGTCGTGCGAGAAGGTAATAGGATAGTGTTAAAGTACGTTAGAGGGTTGTTTAATGGTCTTAGGCAAGTAGCTCCTGGGGGAGAAGGCTATAGAATAGCTATAGGAGCTTTATTAAGCTACTACTCCAGGGGCTACATAGCTGTACCAGTTAAACAGAGTCCATATCTAAAGGCGAAGCCAGACATTGTTGCAATACCCATTGATAAATCTAACTGGAGGCCTCTATACTCTAAAGCTATTGCTGTAGAAGTAGAGAGCTGCAATGAATTGTATACGCATCCAGAGCAGGTAGTGCATAACTGGGTTAAGGAAAGCGTAAGGGACTTTGCAGAAATCCATGCATGGACTAGTGGGAAGTGCTTTAATAAACTCAAGGAGCTCTACGAAGGGCAGCCCAGTGAAGTAAGATCTAGAGTGAAGACATTGTTCGTGAAGCTAAGTGGAGCAGCAGTATGCAATGCTCATTGAAGCGAGTTCTACGTAGATTAATGCACTTTCAAATAATGGGGGAAGCTTCCTTGCTTCAGTTCCCAGCGCTTTATAGCTAATGTTGTCTCCATTGATTACGCAATATAGGATGTTGCGTAAAGCTCTCTAGCTCTCACTGCTCCCCGCATTCTCAACTACTCTCACTATGCATTGAGCCTACAGTTTCAGGGATGCAGTGTCTCAGGGAGTATTTAATGGAATTCGTATCTTGAAGCCTTTGTATATTTCCTCA
>JAVZTI010000002.1:23064-42401 GCA_038879595.1 Desulfurococcaceae archaeon
TATGGCTTTATTCATTATGGCTATCTTCAGTTTAAGTAAGTCTCTATTGTTTATGTTGTCTACGACTATCAGTACATCTATGTCGCTTAACACTGTTGCTCTACCTTCAGCTACTCCTCCAATGACGTAGACTTCGCTAGACGGCAGAATGTCTTTAGCTGCTTTCGCTATAGACTCTGCATACTTCCTCCACTTCTTCAAGTGATTGAAGTGGTATTTAACCCAGCTTAACGTCTCTACACACCTCCTCCAGGAGATTCACTAGGCTTTTAGCGATAAGTATGGCTAGTGAAGCATCGTCTTTAGAGTACTCTATGTCGCCATATCTACTCATTGAATATGCTTCTTCAAGTATTATGAGGTTATCCCTATGTTGAGCGATGAACTCTAGGACTCTAGATGCATGGACTTTAAACCCCTCAGCTTCTAAAGACTTAGCCAGTAGCCCAAGCATTTCCCTAATTCTATGGCCCCTAATTCTCCCACCGAAAAGCTCGAAGTATACAGCCTTAACGTAAAGTTGAATTGCTTGCTCAGCGAAGAAAAGCGAGAGATCAGGGTCATCTACTCTCTCAGCTTCAATGAGAAAGCTTCGCGCTCTTCTCTTCAACCTACCAACATGTTCTCCACTCAATAGAAACCCCAATCCATGACGTCTCTAGCTTCAATAAGACTAATAACTACACTCAACTTTAAAGCATGCGCATCCTTAAGCTATAGAGCTTATTCACCCAACGATCTTTAGGCTAAGGCTTGCTACTGATACTTTAATTAAGATGCAGAGTGTAGAGGGATTAATTGAGCCTCAACAATGGATGTATAGAGTAAGTGAAGCTATGAGCAATTTGCTTGACGCTGCTTTATTTTAGCTAGGCTACTGTTGTAATTTCGTGAAGTAAGGTGGAGGGTGATTGAGCTTTAGGAGTAAGCTGGAGGAGCTAATTAATGCTCTAGAGCAGTATAAGGAGGAGCTTTCCAAACACTGTTGGTATCCAAGTAGTGGTGAGAGTTTAAAGTGGTGGGCGGGATTCAATAATCCATTTCATATAGCTGTAACAGCTGTATTAGTTGCAATGACTAAGTGGAGCATTGCTGAAAGAGCTTTCAATAGGCTCACGGCCTTAGGCTTAAGCAATCCTGAAGAACTATCAAGTGTAGATCCAATGCGTTTAGCTGAAGAACTTAAAGGAGTGAGCTTTAGAGTCAGGAAAGCTAAAGCCATAGTGAACTTAGCGAAGGCATTTAAGTCGCTAAGCAATAGTGAATCAGTGGAGGAACTTAGAGCTAAGCTTCTAGCAGTAGGCATAGGCCGTGAAACAGTGGATGCAATAGCGCTTTACGCATTCAATAAGCAGACAATACCTGTGTCAAGGCAGACCACTAGAGTTTTCAAAAGGTATGGAGTGCCGGTAAGCTCCTATGAGAGCATGAGGAAGAGCATTGTAGAAGCATTGAACGGAGATCTATATAAGTTAAAGCTCCTACACTCAGCAATGACAGTAATAGCGAGAGAGTACTGTAAACCTAAAAGACCCATGTGTAAGGAGTGCCCCTTGAAGAATCAATGTAGATCAGCGCTAACTCCACTCCAATTCTAAAGCACTAGCTAAGTTGCTGTATTGAAGCTGCTGTTTTGAGGAATTCAGGGTGCCCCCATAATTTTAGGATAGAGAGCTGTGAGTTAGAGCCGCCTTTAGTAAGTTGAGGCCAGTGATATAGCGATTGATCAACTGACTTCAGTCTCTATAGAGCTTGAACTCGTAAACCCCCATAACTCTAGGCTAGAGCACCAGGCAGTAGCTTGAGGAAGAACTAAAGCCCTACTCCGCTTCTTTAAACTCCAGGCAGTATAAGTCATACACTGTCTAAGAATGCTTCTCCACATGAACATATATAGTTGAACATGGCAATTAGGAATTGGGTGGCTTCTCAAAATAGGTGGAACTGTGAGGATAAAGGTAATAGTTCTTATAGCTGTTCTAGCCTCACTACTGTTGACTTCCTCCATAATCTTACTAACCTATTGGAAGCTCCCTGAAGTTTCTGAAAAGCCGAGGGAGATACGCATAGCGCCTATTCCAACGTTAAAAGTACCCGAGCCTCCTTCAACTGAGCTTCTGCCACAGAAACTACCATGGCTAGTGGAGAAGGGCACTGTGAGAACAGACATGTTTTATGCTGGAGGCATTCCGAGGAAGCCTAAAGTAGTTCTTAAAGTCAATGTTTCTGCAAACATTGGTGGAAAGCTCGCTGAAGCCATTGTTGAAGGCGATAAAGTATTCCTAGCAGATGGCGGGGGAGTATACGCCTTAGACAGAAGTAGTGGAGACCTCATATGGGGAGTTGAAGTATACTCCGACGACCTCGCCCATAGGGCAGTGAGAGGCCCCGGCCCTGCTTCCAAGTGGAGGGCTCTTGGACTCTGGAGGTTTGTGGAGACCTACGGTATTGGAAAATACCTATACGTAGGCACATCATCTTACCTTGATGAGGGAGACGCCTACCTCCTAGCAATAGATAAGGGCAGTGGCGAACTTGTGTGGAAAGTGGAGTTGGAGTCTGAGGAGGGGGCTTCCTCCAAGTCTTCAGTAACATCAAATCTCATAGTAATTAACGGTAAGATATTCGTTGGAAGCATAAGGGATGAAGGATATGTTTTCGCAGTTAGTGAGAGCGGTGAGCTCCTATGGCGTAAGAGTGTCGGGGGGAATGTTAGAGGATTAGCGTGCGGAGAGGGAAAACTGTTTATTACATCAGAGTATAAAACAAAGCTCTACGCTTTTGATTTAGAGAATGGTGAACTCTTATGGGTTTACGAACACCATGCTGAATTGATGACTCCATCCTATTGGGGAGGGAGAGTAATTACTGTAGATTCCTCAGGAAAAATACTGGCTATCTCAACTAGTGGAGAACTTCTTTGGGAAAAGCCTCTTGGAATAGGGGGAGATGTTGACACTAATTCCTACGTAGCGTTAAGCAATAACTGTGTATACGCTGTTAGAAGCATTGGTGAAAGGCCGAGAAACCTCTATGTATTAGACTTTAATGGAGGTATTGTAGGAAACTTCACTATAGCTGTTAATGAAGATGGAGGTAGGCCTGCCTCATCTCAAGACGTGATAGTCCTGCCAGTATTGGGAAAGGGTGGTGATAGCAAAGCATACTTTTTGTGGAGAGGCTTCCACAAGCTTAGTGAATTCTACTTCAGTGAGTGTAGTGGCAGCAGCTGGATGCCTAAAGTCAGTATTGCTTATGGAGAGATATTCGTAGTTGCATGTCCAAGCACTCTATATAAGTTAGTTGATGTAGAGAAGCCCACTATAAGCAGCATTGAAGTCTCATATAATGAGACGCTAATCGTTAAGGCCAAGGCCTATGATGAGCAGAGTGCTTTATACAAAGTCCTGCTCGTTTACAGCATAAACAACTCCCAATGGATCTACAAGGAAATGGATGTTGCAACAAGATACGTAATGGAACCAATTGGAGGGTATGGCTTAGGGGAAGAACTCTACGTCACTGAAGTGCCAGTAGAGATCGCTAGAATAGAGCTCTACGTGATCGCTATAGATAATGTGGGAAACTATGAAGTAACGGATGTCTACGGATATGAAACATTCTATGCAGAAAGTTAATTAGATAAATCCACAACTTATTTTTCATGTAAAACACTCTATTGTTAGAAGCTTTGTAAAACGTTATTCTACGAGATCTATGTAATTCATTGCGCACATTTCCATGGCTATTCTACGGCGTCTTCGTCTACCTCTACTCGTTTAAATGCATGCCTTAAAGTCTCCACGACTTTAGCTACGACTTCTACATTCTCTTTCCTCTTAACTATTGATTACGTTCTCATGCTCAACTGTTGGGTAGATGTAGAGAACTCCTCACTCTTTAATGAGTCATTTAATATAGTGTTCCTTAAGCATGTAGAGCCTATAACTAGATCATGTGAGTGGAGAGTAAGCGTCCTATATGGCTAAATGCATTAGCTTTGAATAAAGGGGCCTTCCCCTAGTGCGAGGCTTTAGTTTCGGCGTAGTGTCTTCTTTTTCAAACTCTGGAAATACTTTGGGGATTCAATGTGTTTTTAGAAGTTGAAGTGTTTGCTGCACCTCCACATGCTTGGAGGGGAAGTAGGGGATGTAGTAATGTGATTAATGCTTTTAATGAAGTGAGGGGGGTTAAAGCTAGCTTTAAGGCCTTCCCTGAAGTCGGGGATTGCTTAAGCAGTGTTGAGAGAGCTCTTAATACAAAGATCTTGGAGAGCACGTAATTTAGAGCAATAGAGTTGGTGGGGCAGCGTGGAGAAGATCGATGCTGTCTACTACCCTAAGTTCAGGAGGCTAGTTGTGCATAGAGTTGATGAAGGAAGCGCATTGATAGAGGTGTATAGCAATGTGCGCTGCGTGAAGGCAGTGAATGACGGTAGTTGTGGAAGAAAGTGGAGGGTTTTCCTCAACTCCTCGGGCTCAACTCTAGAGATCGATGTTGATGGAGTTGAAGTAATGTGGTGAATTCAATTAATAACGATAAGGCCTTGATCTACGACTATGAGAACGGCTATATAGTAGATCAGGGTACAGGTGAAGTAGTTGGAGTAATCTACGACTACGACATCCCATCCCACGGCGAGTGGGTAGAGGAACAAGTGGTTAGGGAGGATCGAGCTGTAGAGGAGGAATTCAATAGGAGGAGTAGGAGGCTGCATAAATTACGTAGAGCTTATGTGGAGTATAGGAGGTATGAGGAGCGCGGCTTCATAGTTGATTGGAGTAAAGTATTCTCTGGTGAAAGAGTTAAAACACTGACTCGTAGGATAAGCCTAAGAGCCCAAGAGCTATTTAAGGAAATGGGCTTATTGAAGGAGTTAGAGGAAGTAGTTAAGGCTTTAGATGAAGAGGGGTATACAAGCGGGCTTTCAAAAAGATCCCGTCTTGTGCTAGCATACATCATTTACAAAATGATGCGTAGAGAAAAGCCAGTGTACCGAGATGTAAAGAATGTTGTAGCAAACTCACGGTGGTATGCATTAATGAAGAAAGCTAAGAGAGTCATGGAGTTAATTAATGAAGGCAGTCTTCATTCATTGAACTCACTCACATGAGTGAGTGCTCCCACTTCTGCAGTAGGTGGAATCGTGGGTAGAGAGATAAGAGTAGTGTTTAGCGATGAAGAATACGAATTCGTCAATAAAGTAAAGTCAAGGGTTGGGCTAACTTGGAGGGACTTCATTGTTGAATTAGCAAAGAACTCTGGAGAGAACATAGATTTAATTAGGGATGTAGAGAAAATAAATGAGCTATTCTACATGCTTGAAGCAAAACACAGCGATATTAGAGACTTAATTGAAATAATGAGGGTCTCGCTGATAAACTTAGTTAAAGGAGAAAAGAACCGTTCAGCAAAGCTACTTATTGAAGTAGTTAATAGGATGCTTGGAGTAAGGAAAGAGTAAATGCCTTTAATAAGTTCAAGCTCAAACTGATCGATAACAGCGTTATAATAACACTGCCCTCCTGTAAGCTCTGTAAACCACTCACTCACACTAGTGAGTCACTCACTTCAAGTAAATGACTTAAAGGCTGTTTTGAAAGTGATCTAGAGAATTGACAGCGGATTTCGCGCATTAAGTTTTCAAGCTTTTTATGTTGTTTTATGTTAGTAGATCGTCGGAGAAATGCTATAGCATGAAGGAGGAGCCTACTGAATCCTAGGCATCACTAATAGAACTCGTCTTTGCATTTATGTTTATCTCCTCATCTCAGCGCTTATACCGACTTTCCAGCAAACCTCTATTGATAATGACTAGCTTTATGAAGTTGAACTTTCTATGAAGTGCTATAATTAACATTGCAATGATGAATGCTGCAGTTGAAGAAATTATTGATGGCAGCCTAATACCCCATGGAGTGTAGTTGAGTATTAGTCCTATGAGGGGAACTACTGCAAGCGATAAACCAATAGATAGAGCTACTCTCTCCAGTGGAGTAAGGTCTTCTTCTCGTGGATATAGTGCTTCAATTAGGGAGTATCCTGGTAGAAATAGAACGTATATTGTTCCAAGCACGTATCTAGCGGAGATGAATAGAGGTATGTACTCTGTTACATACACTAACCCCAGCGTCAATGCAACTAGAGTTACTGATGTCCAAAACCAAAGAGTGTAATCAAGTCTAAACACATAGGATATTAATGTTATAGGTGGATCTGGGTCTTTGAGTTTCAGCTTCCTCTCTTGAATGCTCCTCCATAAATCACGAAGCACTATGTATTTACTAACTCCTCCCTTAAGCTTCTTATACACGTATTCTTCTAAAGTAACATGCTTTGAACTCACGGGGATCTACCTCACGGCAGTAGTGGAGTAATATTCATGTAGAGGTGCACCCATCTCCCAGTGTAAATCCATTGAGCTAACTCAGTGTCGTAGAGCCAGAGTTCAAAGATTAGCGCTACTGTACTGGGCAGTGGTTCAAGTGTATAAACAGGTACTTCAATGGGTTTAGTTGTATTCTGCTTATCCCCCAAAACCCCCATCCACGTTAAAACTGGCTCTCTCAGTGAAGGCGTAGTATTTGTTGGTATAGTCTCACGATCACCGATCTTGTATATGACTCTGTAGTAGACAGGTTTACCCATGTGATTTAATACAAAGATGCATAAGTTTAGAAACGAATTGTTTGAAGCTGCAGTAGGGTAGTCGCCAATTCTACAGTCTTCGTTTAATAAACCAATCGCTGTGAAAGGCTCAACAGTCTCTGGCCTAAGCACTATTGCTATCCCAACAGTTGATGCAACAACGGATATTGCAAGCATTACTGCAAACACTTCTTCATCAATGATCAATCCTATCACCCAACAATCCATTTCCTATGAAGTTTAAACCAGAGGTATAAGTATAACCTTGGCAACATGAAGTATGTTAGTAAAGGTATTGAAGCTAAGCTAGCTACAGTTACAGCTTTTACAACCATGATTTTAATGTACGTAGACTCAGCTTCCATCTTAAGGCTCTCAACTCTTCTTCTAGCCTCTTCAATATACCCATACGCTTTCTCAAAGCTCCCATTACTGTACTCACTTACCGCCTTATTTAACAAGTCTACAACTGGCCCTACATCTACGCCCCTATGCAAGTACTCTAAGTCTTTCATAATTGACTCTACTTCCCTAAGCATGTCTCCCTGGGCAAGAATTATTGGAATAGAAGTAGTTAAAAGAGCTATTAACGTTACCGGCATGAGTGCTGCAAACCTATTCACTTTAAGCACCGCTGCATTCACTATAATATGGAGTTAAATACTGAGTTAATAACTCATCTTTTTACCAATGCCTGGTGTTGCAACAGCAAATCCATACTTTGTGAAGACGCTTGAAATAACGTAGTATTTGAAGCTAAGCGCTTTTGAATGAATGAGTACTATTGCTCCACGCTCAATGCCGTAGGACTTTAGATCTCTTACTATGGCAGTCCCGTAGGAGTCAAAGTAATCTATGAGCTTACTTAAAGCTCCCTCCTCTAGCGCATGAGTTATAGGTGGATTAAGTCTAGGCCAACTAGTGTAATCATATAGCGCCATTAGTTTTTCCTCAGATATAATTGTGTTAAGCCCCAGTAAGACATCTACTGCTTTACCTTTTAAGAAGTAAGTTTCACCACGTGGTGTTATCAAGTATATGTAGAATTCACTGAGCGTTTTCACTGACGTTTCTACGTTTGAAAGTATGTGGCTATACAGCGTTTGAAGAAGCAGATCTAGCTCAACGACGTTTGTAGCAGTAAGATCAGCTATTACTATGCTTCTTGCTGGATGAGCATGCCTATCTACATCACTAACACTGTAGACTTTAACAGCTAAATCTACTATATCACTTCTACGAGCACTCTTCTTCCAGTGAATTAGCTTTAATGAGTCTCCAGGAGTGTATTCTCTAACGCCTAAGTACTCTCCAATATATCCTCTTACAGCTTGAATCATTTTCTCCATAAGTCTACGCGGTATTCTCCAAGTAATTTTAACTTCAAAACGTTGTTTTAAACTCCACTTCACGCTTCTCATTACTGAAGCTGTAAGTGCCTGCGGGTGCTTCTCTAAAAACTCCATACCACTTACCTTTCCAACTCCTTCCCTAACAAGGCGCTCACCACTTAGCGTTTCTGCTGAAAACGTAGATGGAGTTCCAGTAGTACTAGGCTTAAGTGCAGAGAGGTCTACAGTTGTTATAGGTGAAGTAGGAGTTAGCTGAATTAATAACTTAGCGATAAGCGGCAGTGAAACATGCTTTGAATACTCCATTAAAACTCTTTCAGCGTGCTTATATAGTTCTGCGAACTTTGGTATAACAGTGTATTCAATTACGTAAGGTCCATGCTCTACTCTAGCTAGCTGCCTTAGATCAAGTATTGCTACTTTAATGCTTTGCCTACCTACTCCAAGTCTACTACCCTGAATCTTAACATTATCTAAAGCATAGTTCACGCCATTTTTTACACTGTACAATTCATCGCCTACTTGGATATAGTACTTAAATGAACCGGGACACGTGACTTCAACTGTAACATTAACATAGTCATTTAGATAAGTAGTGGAGTTTAGCGAAATCACTGTTACTCTAGATTTACTCAGCCTATAGTATTCGTAAGCCACTGGCAGCATAAGTGATAAAGCGGAGGCAAGAGCTATTGGAATAGTCCTTGCTGAAGCTAAGTATATAGGTGCAAGAATGAGTAGGAGTGTGTATATAGGTTTTAAGACTTCTTTTAAACCTGAATATAGGATGAAGTATGTAGTGGCTATCAATGCCGTTGGAATGGATATCAAGTAGGCTGCGGGTTGGCTTACCAACATCACTAATATAAGGCTGTACGATATCGCAGATATGAGTACTACGTATGAGTTTTCTACTAGCAGTAGAAGCAAGGGGGCTAGTAAAGTTAGAGCAACGTGATTTGCTGCAGCGTAAGCAGTACAGTAACCAGTAACTTCAAGTACTAGAAGCATGTACTTTAGAACCCTACTTCCTAATAACAAAATACGCCACCACAGATAGTAATGCTATCAGTGAAATAACTACATATGCATTGACAGGATCTCTTTGAACTGCTAGCTGAGCTCGTAAAACCTCTATTGGATACAGCACGATCTCCGACTGATCTACTACTACTGTTTTACCTCTAGCGAGAGTTTTAATGAAGTCTAAGTTATGTATCAATAAACTGTTCTCCAGTAAGCGCTCTGTGAATAAAACAATTATTTCACCTTTCCCCAAAGCTATTTCTACACCGAGTGGAAATGAACCTATTGGTTCATCCAAGTCGTAGAAGTTGTTTCCATTTACATCGACGTGTGAAAACAAACTACTCCACGCAACTATGTTTACATCGCTAAAGTCTCCATCAAGTGTATAGGGGTTTTCAAAAACAACTCCTATATGCGTAGCATTCACTACGACTGTGTTTAAACTACCTACATTGAATACAGCGTCGCGAACATAGCCCTTAAAGTTAGTGTGAATGCCTAGTTCTCTAAGGAAGTCAACTACATGCTCCATTGATCCGTAAGTAACTATAGTACCACCATTTTTAGTGAAATTAATTAATTGCTCGAATTCTCCAACTGGTTTAATGCGGGCGGAGATCAACAATGTGTTTTCACCGTCGAAATCACTTAGTTTATTCAGTGAATACAGTAACTTAGCGTTCAACGACACGTATAGTGTAGATAAGCCGCTGGATCCTTCATTAACAACGCTATACGGCGTAGTTGATGGTAAAGAGACTACAATAAAGAGGCCTAGGAAAAACCCTAATGCAATGGATAACACTATGATTTTACTCCTCGGCAACAATGCTTGAAGCACCTCGATATATGGCTTCAGCCTCTTGGTATGCGGGTTTTTTACTTGAGTAAAGGTCTTTTTCCACTAGTATTAGAAACTTCCACAGGACTCCTCTAAGCTTCTCTGGTATGTAGTGTAATGTACTTGCGTAGTGTTCTCTAAGAGTTTCATTAACAAGAGGTAGTCTTAACTTTAATTTCTTGAGGAAGCTATAGTACAGCATTGCTATACGTGAGTTTAAGCCAAGCTCATATGGTTTCAAGACAGTGCTCTTTAGGAACGCTTCTGCTCCACGCGGTGCCTGCCGCACTCTTCTCCATACACTAGCTATTGTTAGCATAAAGCCCCGCTCATACCCACTTATCAATGCTGTAATGAGGGTGGAAATAAAGATTAATGCAATGACGATTGGCATATTAATAACGTAAATACTTAAGTCTAAGTCTAAAGTGCTGTATGATTTATCTAGAGGTTCTACTTTAACCTTAAGGTCTATAATTTGAATAGGTAGTAGCCCACTGTAAATAGGTATCCCCTCAATTCCACCGCTAGGTACGTAAATTGTTCTTTCACCGTAATTCGCGACAGTTACATAAAGGTCCTCTAGGTCTTCATTGCTAATCAATAACGTTGTATATCCAAGCCATGCAATAGACATGTTTTCAGCTATAACTCTTACACGGGGGTAAAGAGGTTCAATGTAAACCAGTCTATCAAGACACTGTGAAAACGTCTCAATTGTAGCATTTACACATAGCTTAACTCTATTCAACCCAGTAGTGTAGTTCAATGAGAAGTAATTTACTGTGAGATTAGTTAAGCCAGGCTTAAGAAGCATGGCGGCAACCTCGAAGTCATTGAAGTATAAGCTCGCATTGTAAAACCTATCTGATGTAATTGCAACATTTAATGAATCGCCTTGCATAACAATGCTTGGTGAATTAAGCTGAACTCTCGGCAACTCATACTGCACTCTTACAAACTCTGCTAGTACATAGGAATTATTTATGAACCTCAGGTATAGCGCTAATAAACCCTGCTGTACATCTCTAAGAGTTAAGCCCAGCGATTCAATTAGTGATGCAGGTGGTAGTTCTACTTTAAACACATAGTGTGTTTCATTGAATTTACTTGGCTTAAACGAGCTTATCTTCACAAGACTTGGCCATGCGTATAACTCAACTGCATCTAGTTGAATTTTCTTTGAAGCAACGAGCTCTATTACTTCCCCTGGAGAATATAGATCTTTGAGTGGACTTATAGAATAGTGCTCTCTTATTTGAGCTCCATATAGTAGTTCAATTAACTTGTATGTGTATTCCTTTAAAGTACTCAGCTTCACGTTCACGTAAGCTTGCAATGCATTGGCTACTTCAAGGTCGTGGCTACAAGCTCTAATCCTACCAACATATCTTTCTATAGAGTCAAATCCTGCTTGAATGCTGCGTAGCAGTGGAGTTACATCACGTAAACCTTCGTTAATTTCATGGAGAACTCTATAGTAATCTATGATTGCTCTATACGTTTTAACATGTAGATCTCTTAGTTCCATGGATACTGTTGCGTTAACAAGATGCTGCGCCATTAATTCACCAGTGGAATCTCCTTTAATAGCATGATCTAACACTATGTCTAGTAGTGCAAGTAGGTACAAGCAGTCCGAGCTATTACTTGAGCCCTCAAGTATAGGTATGTGAATTTGATAAACCATTAGTGCTAAAAGTATAGTGAGTAAGTAGCGTTTTCTCATTACTTAGCTAACACCTCGTATACTCTAAAAGCCACTATAATCGTAAATACTATTAATAGTGCAGCATTTAGTGCTTTAACTAGGGATGGCGCTTCAGAAAACGGTCTAACCACAGCGTAGGATATAAAGTACATTAGTATGTTTACTGCTATGTATGCATCAACTCTGCTTTCACCTAGTGTAAGCAGTGAAGAATTCATAGAGGCTGTGAGTATAACGTATACTAGTATTAGGAGCTCTACTTTTCTAAGCAACTCCCTCAACCCTTACAATAAGCCTAGTGTACTCAGGAGTTGTCTCCTTTTCAACGAGGTGTATTTTGCCTTCACCAACAAGTCTAGCGATAACAGCTAGTGGTAGCAGCACCACTGGATCTACAGGGTATTTAGTGTAATTCACTAGAGGTTTAGCTAACCCAATAACATCAACTACGAGTAGTTCGCCTCTCTGCTCAACTCTAATGGCTTTACAAAAGCCTAGCTCACTTACCAGCAGTGAGTTAAGAGAGTCTTCTAGATGCTGCGAGCTTAACTCCTCTAGCTTCGCAACCTCTTGAAATACACTAACTGGTATTGAAAAATAAGGTGAACCACCAGCAAAACCTACGCCTGGGTTAGGAGCATCAGGACACGTTGTTTTCGAATACACTATCAACGTTGATGTAGATGCACTGTGTACACAGACTTTATTGCTTAAGAGATCTAAGTCTTCTACCATGGCTGTAGCAGCGTGCGCTAGCATTGAAGTATAGCTAAGAATTGCTCCAAGCGTAGGTTCTCCAGGTGCAGCACTGTATATCGCTATTACACTACCCACAACGCTTATTGAGACACCTACTCCAACAAGCCCTGTGCTACCTGTAGTTAATCCATAGACAACTAGAAGCACTGAAGCTATGAACATATCCATACCTAAGACGAAGAGACGTACATTCATGTAGAAACCACCACTAATGGTTTAACTAGTAGGTCTAACCATAAAACAACGTTTGCATACTTCAATTGTTCACGGCCACTGCTGAACATAAATTTGTTCCTAGTTAAATGTAGTAGTGCGAAGGTGAGTAAAGCACTTGCCTTAATGTTCACTATAGGTGAAGAGTAAATTATTGTGAAGAACAATGCGGAGAGCGTATATCGGTAAACAGTACTTCTACTAATTGATAGTAAAGTAGTGGATGCAAGTAAATCAATAAGTGTTAAAAGCACATACCTCAGTGGATGCTCAACGCCAAGGTATATGCCTGTAATTGTTGAAACTAGTACTATGAATGAAATACATGGTTGAAGAACTTCCTTTAATTCTCTCACATAGTAATAATATGCGTAAGTAAATAGCATGGTTAGAATGAGCAATGCATCTACTACATACTCAAGTATGCCTATAGGAATGGAGTGCAGCAAAATGTAGATGAATACAATTAAAAGATATGATGCAGTTGTGAAGAAGTACACTATTGATTGTCTAAGTGCAATGATTATGTTGAACAATAAGAACACAGTTATGGCGGCTAAGTATGGTGGAATAACTGAGGCTTTATATAAGTAGAATAAGGAGATCAACGCTATGGAAATGAGTACAATAGGGTAACTCCATACATATGATGCTAACTTGTAAACGCGTTTACCTAAGCTACTTTGGTACTGGGACATTCTTTAATGCCTCTAGAGCGATAGATTCCGCAGTTAATCCCTCAAGTTCGTACTCTTCTTTTAACTTAACTCTATGTGCAACTACGTTTACAAATATGGATTTTACATCATCAGGTATTACGTATTCACGTCCATCGAGAACAGCTAATGCCCTTGCGAGCCTCATGAGATCTATTGTGACGCGGTGCGATGGACCGTATGCAACTGACGGATGTGTTCTCACGTAGTTCACTAATTTAACGATGTAATCTATTATGAAGTTGCCTACTTCAATGAGTTTTGGTATGGAATTGAAAACGGCTTTTACATCGTCGAGGCTTATCACAGGCTCTACGGGAATAGTTAAAATCGCATCGGCTTTTGCAATTATTTCAGCTTCCTCTTCTGGTGGATTGTAATAGCTTGGTAGCTGGAATGTAAATCTGTCAGCAAGGGTTTCCATGATTCTATATGAACCTACGGCGTGTTTCTCCGGGACTTGAGTAGCAATAATCATAAATGGTCTTGGAATAGGGTAAGTTACACCATCTACTGTGACTTGGTATTCCTGCATAGCCTCTAGAAGTGAAGCCTGAGTTCTCGTAGGCGCTCTATTCAGCTCATCGAATAACAATACGTTTGTAAATATTGGTCCCTTTACAAATACTCTTTCACCCGTCGGCCTATACATGTGGAAACCAATGATATCGCTGGGAAGTATATCAGAGTGGCCCTGCACCCTCCGATACTCGCCACTTATAGCTTTAGCAAGTGCTTTAGCTAGTAGGGTTTTACCAGTTCCAGGGTATCCTTCAATCAACAGGTGTCCTCCCATGAAGAGAGTTAAAACAGCATATCTAACTACATCTTGTTTACCAACATATACTTTTGAAATAGTATTGATAACTTCTCTCAGCACTTCTCTCGTCTTATCAAAGTCCAATGAGTTCACGTTTAACTCCTCTCCTAATTGATCGAATGTATTTGTAAGCGTAAACTGTGAGAGTATATGTTATTAGAACAGTAAATAAGGTTGCTCCAGTAATGCCTAGAATGTACGTAGCATTGTTTTCTATGTTCACTACGTGTTCTCCATTGATATTCAGCATTGCTACTAATGCTTTCCCACTAGATTCTAAGTCTGTAGCACTACTGTATGGTCTAAGTATTGAAACGCGTGCATAGAGGACTTGCTCATTACTTAGCGTTTTAACCTTAATGGGTAACAGTGTATATGATAGTATGTATTTACCAGTATTCTTCTCCATGGCGATATAGCTTAGTTGAAGCATTTCGCGGAGCTCACTCCACGAGTTTAACTCTTTGAAACCCTGTAGGCTTATGCATAGCTGCAGTGTATGTAGTCTTGCAGGAGTATCAACTATCTCTAGATACCCGTGGTATAAGGCGTTGTCTACTACAACGCTCATTTTATACATTGCTAAAGCATTGCTAATTCTAGTTAAGAATGAGTCGTGTGTTAACTCAACTACTCTTGATTTACTACTAATTAAGTGTGCAGCTGGGTTTTCCACTACTTCGTCTAAGCTATTTACTTCAACTACAATGCTATTAGCGTACATGACACTAGTGTCAGCAGTTGCAGTTACTAAGCTCTGCATTAGTAATGCAATGGCTACTGATAACACTAGTACTCCACTAACATACCTCCATTTCAATCCAGGTGTGCTAGTACTTGCTTCTAATGACCTAGGTGCTATAGGCTTTACCTGCGTTAATCTGTTGATTAAAGTGTGAGCTAGGAAGGCAGATATTGATGCGTACACTATTGATGGAGAGCATTGGAAAACACTCATTGCAGCATCTACGCTATAGTACTTCGCAGTCACTATGATTAACAATAACTTCACTAAGTTGCCAATAAATCCTATTAAAAGCCCTATCAGTAGGGCTAGCAGTGATGCCTTGAGTTTTTTAAGTACTTTTTCACTGCTGACAGCAGCATAGTATGCTAAGAGTGGTAAAACAGCTATTACTGCACTAATCATTAATACTCCACTACATGCTGCTTCAACAATAAATACGTAAACACCTTGATTTGTTTCAACATGAATTGTAGTGAAAGCACCTACATCGATAAACTTAGTATTCGTCAAAACAGCTGCTATCATGCCTATAGTTCGTGAAATCCTTGTTGTTACAACATCTATTACACCAGTTGGTATAGGCACTGTGAGTAGAGGAGTTAGAATTAGCGCAGCATCTCCAATTGTTGCCGGCTTAAAGACTAGCATCATTATTGACATTGTTGCAGAAGCAAAGCTCAACCCGAGAATATGTATGGAGTACTCTAATGTTAGTTTTGAAACTTGATATAGCGCAATAGATGTTACAGTTAAGAATGCTGATGCAAGTAGTTTACTAAGCTGTACTTCATGCGTAAAACCCATGTAGTTTAGGGATAAGTAGAGTACAAGTGTAACTGTAGTGAAGGAAACCAATAGGTAACTGTATTCCTCAGTAAACATTAGTTTTAGAACAGTCTCTACGTACTCTCTATAAATGCTCTGAAGTAGTAAAGCTATAGTGGATGCAATCACTAAGTAGCCCATAGCTAAGCTTTTCTCATACTCCTGCACTTGATTCAATTAATTACACCAATTGTATTAAAGCAAGCTTTAATTCCAGACTCAAAGCTTTAATTACATTTAAAGTTGATAAACTTTGCTAATTACTCACAGTATTTAAAGTTCTTCACTTATGTTTTCTAAGTGGGCAAATTCCCGGAGGCTCTCTAAAGGCAGAGCATTTCTCGAAATCTTTTAATTCATGAGTTTTGGAATCTATATCTGAGGGGTTTTTCTTGAGTTACTTAAGCGATGTTACTGTACTTATTCCCGTGAAAGACGAGGAAGAGGCTATTGGAAAAGTCTTAGACGAGGTTTTATCCATAGGTATTCCGAGGGAGCGCGTTATCGTTGTCGATGGACATAGTGTCGATAGAACTGTTGACATTGCGAAGAATATGGGGGTAGTGGTAGTAGTTCAAGAAGGTGTTGGGAAAAGCGGTGCTGTTAAAACAGGGTTGAAGCATTCTTCAACAAAGTACGTAGTAGTTATGGATGGTGATTACACGTATCCAGCTAAGTACATACCAATCTTAGTTAAGGAAGCTGTGGAGAAGAGCTGCTCGTTTGTTTTCGGTAGAAGAAGGTATGGAAGGGAAAACATACCTGTTTTAAATAGATTTGGCAACTGGTTTTTAACAAAGCTATTCAACGTCCTATTAGGGGGTAATTTAAGCGATGTTTGCACAGGCATGTACTTACTAAATATTGAAGAACTCCGAGACGCCTTATTTGAAATGAGGGGTTTTAGCATTGAGGTAGAGCTAGCAGCTCACGCCACAGGGTCGGGGATACCATACTGTGAGTGCGGGATAGAGTATAGGAGGAGGCTGGGTAAAAGGAAGCTCTCTATATTAGATGGATTTAAAATAGCATTAGATATTGTTAGATTAGCGTGGAGGTATAATCCAGTAACACTAATATTAATGTCGGCTAGCTTAATTATTATCCCTGGGCTAGTGCTAGGACTATACGTAGCATACAACTACTTCTTTACGGGAATAAATTACTATGTAAAGGGCTTAATAGCCATATTCTTAGTTACAGCGGGATTTCAGGCCTTAATGTTAGCAATACTATCGATATACCTTAAAAGAATGGAGCTGAGAATAAGGCATTTGTTAAAAGAATTATTGAAGAGGAGTTAACACTCTTTCTATAACATTTATAGTGTTGCCCGTTGAATATTTCTCAAGGATGCTTCACCTAGTGTGAACCATGGTTTTCGCAAAGATCGTTTCAACAATGATGCTGTCGATTTTGAG
Source organism: Desulfurococcaceae archaeon (assembly GCA_038879595.1). Taxonomy (GTDB): domain Archaea; phylum Thermoproteota; class Thermoprotei_A; order Sulfolobales; family Desulfurococcaceae; genus JANXDZ01. The sequence goes on from JAVZTI010000002.1 coordinate 40,148, forward strand.
GAAGAGATTGCATAGGTTTTTAATAGCTGCTCTTGCAGCTCCATTGATACTATCTACCGTCATCCTCTCTACGCCCAGCCTCCCTGTATTCATTGATGCAGCGTCTCAGCGCGCTGGCGTTAAGGAATTAAACTTACTTGTGTTCCAAGACGGGTTCAATGATTGCTCTCCTATACAAGTAGCTGGCGTTGCTCATTTAAGCGACGTCGAATTACCTTTAATAGTGATTCCAGAGAGCTTGTTCAAGGAAAAAACTCTGTACTTCGAGAAAGTTAATGAGAGCTGCGAATTTACTTCCATACCAATGGATATGTATGAGAAGCACCGTGGTGAACTAGTTGTTGTAGACGGCTTTAAGAGGTGTGTTTCACATGTTCACAGAGGTATTAACGCTGTTATACTGCTAAGCTTAGAGCCAATTGAAAGTGGAGTAAAGTTATGTAATGTAAGCTATGTGAGTGTTCTAAAGCATGCCTTAATGTTCCTGGAGAAAGATGTTGTAGAGGTGTCTACAGCTTGGTTAACTGCACTACTATTAGTCTACGTACCCTTAGTCTACGTTGCTATATCAAGAGTATGCACAGTCCTTAGCGATGAATTCAAGGTTTTACTTAATTTAGGTGTTAGTAGAATAAGAGTTGTTCTCGGATTTACTACAGCTATGATCGCTGCTTGTGCAGTAATAGCGCTTTTCCTTGTTTCAACATCCATTGTAGCAGTTAATGCATTACATAAGTTTATGAACTTATACTGGTTTACTCCACAGTTATATCCTAAGGCTACAGTTGCTTTAATAGTGTTTAAAGCTCTATGCATCACATTCTTAACCTCCATGATTGCGGGATTGAGGAGGATTAACTATGCTTAGTGGTTTAACAACTGTCATAACGTACATTCTTAGTAGAAAAACTAGCTTAATTCTATTCACTGTGTTAATTTCAACAGCTTTATCCACGCTCTCTCTTTACGCTATAGGTTACATTGAGTCTCTTTACAGAATATACGACGTGTTTTACCCTATAGACAGAGGCTCTGCATTCACTATTACTGTATCCAGTGATGCCGTATCGCCTTTTACATCCATCGTAGACCTTGAATACATTGAGGATAGACTTAGGGATTTCAAGGATGTCAGTATACAACCTGTATTTATTACTATTGGGCTCTTAGGTGCAGAGCCCGTTGTAGTATACGAGTTTAACTACGCTAATGATACGTGTGCATACCCTGATCAAGCGATGCTCAGTAATATTAAGGCTATGTGGGGTGACTTCATACCTATTCAATCTCCATTTAATAGCGAAATCCTATTCCTTAAAGTGTGCGGCGTTGGCGGGAGACCAGGTATTGGAGTTAGCCACGCTACTATAGCTAGACTCCGCGGTGTTTCACTCAACTACTACAGTTTTGTAGTAGTTTACGTCTACAATAATGATGTAATTGATGATGTGTATAAAGCTCTGGGGCTGGAGAGAGTTGAACCATACGTGGAGAAGTTAGTTAAAAGAGCTTTCCTTATAGCAATTCGTAGAGGCAATATTGTTGAGCTTAAAAGCGTCCAAAATCCTACGGAAGCATACTTAGTTAAGCTAGGTATTTACAGAGATTACTTAGTGTACTTAGCTTACTCAATAGCTTTAGTAACACTAGTGGGTTTACCTCTAATTGGTTTAGGATTAGTAAGCTTTCTCCACAGAGACTTCGAGATATTCATAGTTCATGGAGTTTCAAGGAGAACCCTCATGGCTTCACTACTTGCTTTCACAGCTATATCGACTGGCCTATCTATAGCTATATCAGTTAGCGTTTTAAATCTAGGCATAACACCGCGGCTAACGTTCATGGGTTACAATGTGCCGTTTAAGATAGACTTAGAGGACGCTGTCTACGTGGCTTTATCTAACTACTCCTTATGCATACTAGGATCTACTTGGAGGCTGATGGAGTTTGAAAGCTAATACAGCGATCTTGTTTACGTTAGCTCTCATCTTTACAGTTATGGTTAGGCTTTCACCAATAATATATACAGGCGTCTTCTTCTCTAACGATGTATGGCCTCTTATACGCTTAGCAGAGCATATAATTGAAAACCCAAGTGTAGGCATATACTCTTTAACTAGTGAATACGGTTATCACTCAGCATACCCGTTTTCAACGCTGGAGTGCATTGTTTATACTCTCGTCACTGGCATGTCTCTAGATTGTTTCTTCAAGTATGCTGGTACAGTAGTGCTTTCAATAACTATGTTTTTAT
>JAVZTI010000002.1:42411-119929 GCA_038879595.1 Desulfurococcaceae archaeon
TCTGTGTACATACTTGCTATGAGGTTTAGCCATAGCTACAGGCCTCGTCTACTAGCTTCATTAGCGATATCGCTAATACCTTCATTCACTATTTACACATCTGCTTACTTAAAGGAATTCTACGGCTATGCATTAACCCCCCTCGCGCTATGCATAGCTATGCGTGGAAGCAAACTGAGGATTCCACTGCTTTTACCTTTATCAATACTATCATTAGCTCTCGTAATGAGCCATCCCTTAGCGAGCGCTATGTCTATAGCTATATTGTTTAGCTACCTTTACGTAAACTATGCGTATTTCCTTAAGGGCAGAGAGCTGCTGAGAGTAAACAGTGGTTGTCTATTAGCTGTTTTACTCTTAGCCGCAGCCTTCATACTTTACACATCTACGATCGCTAGACTACCTATAGTAGTCTCAGTAAATGATGTATTGGTCTTCACTGTTTACTCATTAGTTGTTTACTTAGCTTATCTATTCGTTAGTGAATTAGGATCGGGGTTTCTCATAGCTTTAGTTTCACTTCCAGCGCTAACATCCTTTTTCTACACTGCTACAGCACCTGTTAGCGTTATCCCACTAGCACTTTACATTGCGCCACTAGCGTTCTCCACAGCTTATAAAACATGGGTGAGGGCTTTAGATGGAGTAAAGGAAGCTGTTTTACTTCCTATAGCAACGCTATTCCTATACATATTGACATACATGGTTGAAGCTCTTGGATTTATCCACAGAGTAGTTAACTACCTTGTATACGCCCTCATACCCATAGGTATTAATGTAGGTGAGAAGTGCAGTAAAGTGGGTTTAGCAGTGTTTACTTTGCTAGCAGTATCTTCAGCTACGTGTAGTATGCTGGTGGCTATTAACCAAGATCCATATACTTTCTACTGGAGGTATGGAGAGTACGATTTTATTCTAAAGTACTTTACTAAGACTCTAGCAGTAAACGTTACTATGTATGGAGACCCTAAGTATAGCTATATGACGCCTGAAATAAAGAGCGTATCCTTAACTATGGTTAGAGAAATATGTGGGTTAAGAGATTTTATTGTTTTATCTAGAGAAAACTATGTCTATGGAATACCTTTTACGCCCGTAGACTTCTATAAGTTACCCAACGATCTACTTAAGTGTAGAAGCATTGTGTTTAATGAGGGCTACCTACATGTCCTTGCTTAAACTAGTAAATGTATGGGCTAAATATAGTAATGAGTACGTTCTAAAAGGCGTCAACATAGAGGTGAGTGAAGGCATGATCATCCTTATTCGCGGCAGAAGTGGAGTAGGTAAGACAACGCTCGCTAAGGCAGCATCTATGATTATGAAGCCCATTAATGGCTCCGTAATCTATAGAGGCGTAGATGTGTGGACGCTTAGTGAACAGTGGAGAGCCTTAACTAGGCTTAGAGAAGTTGGATATGTAGATCAGGAGTGTATGCTGCTTTCAGAGCTAACAGTTTATGAAAACATTGAGTTACCGTTAAAGATCATGGGTGTGAGTAGGGGTGAGAGAGTGAGGATTGTTAGAGAAGTAGTAGAGGTCTTGGAGCTCAATGGATTGGAGAACTGCTACCCAGATCAATTGTCTGGAGGCCAGAGGCAGAGAGCTGCTATAGCGCGGGCACTAGTTAAGAAACCAAAGCTAATTGTAGCAGATGAACCATACTCTAACCTCGATGATGAAACTATGAAGATTGTTCACAGCTACATAAGAAGCATTGTTGAGAGGGAGAGGGCTGCAGCATTAATAACAACTGTTGATCTACATACATACTACGATGTAGATAAAGAGTACATTCTGGAAAACGGTTTGTTAAGAACAGTTAAAGCTTAGAGAACTCAGCTTAGCTAATAGTCATTTAGTTAGCTAGATTGGCTAGCTCTAGATTAAACTCATGGTAAAACTTAGCTGCCCACTATCTACTATCTATAAGCTGTGGTTTAGGAATGTTTTATTGTGTTATGCGCCGCCCGTAGTTTAGTTAGATGAGCTCTCTAATAGAGGGCTTGAGGATCTTTTGTGAATTACGCTAAGTCACTAATGGCTAAGATCATGGTGGCTGACTCGATGCATGTGGCAGTGCTTTTTAAAGCTATATTCGTAAAGCTCTTCGCACAGGTACGTGGAGAAACCTAAGGCCTGAGCCACATGTACTCCTGCTTGCACTATGTAGTTGAAGAGGTTGTATGAAGTCACCTGTGCTTCGCTCAATAATTTCACGCATTTACGTTGGAAATAAGTCTTTGCACTACTATGGGTAAAGCAATATTCTATGGATTAATAGGGGCCTTAAATAAGGCGGGAGAACCACTCATAAATCCATTACTAAGTACCTCAGAGATAATAGTATGGGATAGTGTTCACTAGCTCTTCTAGTTTCTCTAACTCTATGCACTACACTTTGCCTCAATCAATAGAATCCATGGAAATTCATCGTCAAGTGTTTTTACACTATTTACACACAATGCTTTTTCAACACTTGTAACGTTACTCCAGGGGGGTAATACGATAACTGCTTTCTTAACTCCTAGGTCCTTGATCACTCTGCATATTGTTTCATTGCTAACTGTGTTAACCCAGATTAACTTTGTTTGCTCCGGGTTTCTAATAGCTAAGTGAACATATCTAGCTATGTCTGAATGAGCTATTATTACTGCTTCATCATAAAGGTGTCTATTGTTTTCAAAGAACTCATATGTATCCAAGTACTTTAGGTTAGCTTGACTTGGATCAAGTCTCCATGGGAATTCCCTTAAAATACGTGTATCCATTGTTAAGTTATAACCGTATGTGAAAGCAAGACCGGGGATTGAAAACACTACGTAATAAGCTGCAACAATCCTCCAATCCCTAGTGACATCTACTAATCCTACAACGCTTAGAGCTGATGCTAGGGGGGCAATGCCTATGAGAAACCTATACCATGTCACGACGCTAGAGTAGGGAGCTATTAACGGAGAAATACCGGCTAATAGTAATGCTATAACGCTTGCATTTAAATACAATCTCTTGTACTTAACTAATACTGGAAGCATTAACGGCAATACTAACCCATAACCCGCTATTAAGTAATCCACTACTTGGCGTGCATCATAACTCTCAGTTAAGCCTATCGGCAGGTAGCCAATGCTCGGTGCATAACTATATGGCTTCCCCCAATACCATGCCTCCAGCGAAAAGTTAGTTATTAAGCCAATAAGCCCCGGTGTCCAAGCATACTTATTTCCCTTCTTCACCCCCTGCAAAAATAATGCAAGTGAAAGCGTAAATCCCGCAAGGCCTGTTACCTCATGACTGAGGCCGCACAATATAAGTAGGAGTAGCGTAATTGAAGCACTCCTCCATCCATCTATCACTCCTCTTGTTTCAAGGTAGAGCACTGCAGTGAGCATAATGATGGAGCCCAATAATTGCCTCTGGTAATCCCATGAAATCCTCAAGTTTAGGATAAATACAGCTGTTGATAATCCTGCGAGAAGCCCGACTCCCCAGCTCTTACGGTAGACCATGACTACTATAATTGACGCTAAGGCTGAGAGAACTCCGTATGCGAAGCTAGGATAGTACTTGTAAACTAAGTAGGGTCTCAGTAATTGCGTAAACGGCGCTAGCAATATGTTTAGAAGCGGCGGAGTATTCCTCATAGACCCCATCCAGTAGTAGCTAGTGAAGGGATTCCATTTCTCCGCAAAATCAGCTAAGTGAGCAGCATACTCAGGTGTATCCCAGCCTATGAGGAAGGGCCACCAGTATAGCTCAGGTAAAAACCTAAATGTAAAAGCTGAGAGGAATGCAAGGCATCCAAGGATCGTGAGCCCCTTAACGTCGTGGATGCACAGCCATGAACTCAGCCTCCCTATGTAAGATGACATTGCTGAGTAAACGTCTTTTATGGAAGGCGATCCTTGTAACACAATTACTGGACCATTGAAGAGTGCATTCACTGTAGAAGCCGCCGCTACATAGAAAGACCCAGGCATGATCAACAGTGATGCATAGAATCCTCTGTAATTATATAGCTCGCCAACTAATGCACCAATGTAACCAAAGTAGCTAAAAGAATTGTAACAGAGGCTTAAAGCCCTCCCAGAAACGATCAATAGTCCTCCAACAAGTTCAAACAACATAGTTGATAAGAACGGCTTATTGTAATACCTCTTAACATCTATGTACAGAGCGTAGAGACTCAGCAATGTTGAAAACCAAATAAAATAGTCATACGTAGAATTCGACGTTATCAATGGATTATAGTACATATAGGCGTATAGAGCTATAAATGATGCAGCCGTGGAGCATATTGGGGGAATAAGCCTATTGAAGAACTTGAAGCCTGTGAAGCCATGATCAGCCATCTCTCTCACCCAGTAATAACAAACAGCGTTTTGATAAGCATAACTCCTCTAGGTATATGTCAGGCGGCGTTATTTGAATTACCTGCGGCATCTTCCCACGCTCTATTAATTTGTCGTAGACGTATTTGTAGCTTCAAACTTAGTGCATAGCTATGCATAATCCGCGCCTCTACTAGGCATGTTCTTAAATAATAAGGTGTACAACAGAGGGAGAGTATTGTGGCTAAAAGCGAAATGTCTTAATTACATCTATTCATGACAGTAATGTAAATGAGAACAGTGAATATAGCATTTAACTGTGAATAGAGGTTTAAACATCTCCACATCAATGATCACTTAACTCATAGATATAGGTAGCTCAACTAGCTTTAAACTAAGTTTTAACCAGAATTACTTATGCTAGCATGCTTTATTTACTACTTAGCGTTCTTTCACTAAATGGATGTACTGAATTCTTCTAGTTCGTCTTTAGTTGGCAGTACTTGTATTGTGAGTCTCTTTCTACCTGCTTTAAGTATTCCAGAGCCCACGGGAGCATTCACTAAGAACTCGGATTCTACGTCAGATAGCTTGTATATTTCTCTAATGGCATCACGGCCCTGGGTCTCCTGTCTCAACAATAGCACTGTGGCAGACTGCTCTAGTATCGTCCTGCCCTGAGGTGTTCGAGCAAGGTCTTCAGCTCTTTGAGATACATATATGAATGCCACTCCATGCTTTCTACCCCTCCTAGCAATGCCTTCAAATAAGCTAACTATTGAGGGCATCTCCATGAATAGCCACGCTTCATCTATGAAGAAAACACTCTTCTGAGCTTTAGTTAAAAGCCTATTATATGCATAACTTGATATGAGAGCTGAAATCAATATCTTTAAGCGCTTACTCCTAACATTCCTTAATCCAAATACAACTGAGCCAGCTAAAGGCTTTGGATAGCCTTCGTAAACTAAGTTGTCTGGAGGTACAGTAGCTCCCTGGAGGTACTTGCTTAAATCACTGTCTTTCACAGAGCTGGCGAATTCAACAACTCCATCTACTAAGTCAGATCTAGTGAATAGCTCTCTTCTCAAAACTCCATGTAAGTGGCTCGGTATATCATATACATCTATGAGTATGTCAGCTACTTGCCCAAGCTCCAAGGCCTTCTCCCTCACGAGCTTCAATGGATCTAGGCCTAGCTCCCTGCCTTCACGTATTTCCACTGCTTGAGCACCTATGAGGCCCGCTACTTTAGTGTACTCTGACTCAGGATCTACTCCTACGTACACAATGCTTTTACTAAGCTCTCTGAGGCGCTTAAGGTATACTTTAGCCGCCATAGACTTACCTGATCCTGTTACACCTACAATAATGTAATTGAAGTTAGGCTTAGACCATAAGTCAAGTAGTACTGGAGACCCTGTTCCACTCACTCCTAGAAGTACGCCGTCAGCATCGTGGAGCTCTTCATCAATTAGTGGGAAAAGTGCTTTAATGCTCTCTGAGTCAACGTAGTGTTTCTCAATGCATAAAAGCCCTGAGCAAGTATTTAAGTTATATAAATCTTTCTGCATAGGTGGAGCTTCAGCATTAATACCATAGCCCTTCAGCATTGCTTTAACTCTCTTCTCTCTAGAGGCTAGGCTCCTCAAGTCGCTGTCCACTATTGTTAGCAGTAAGTAGCACTCGTATAGAGATGAGCCTGCTAAAACTCTAGTGACTAGTTCTTCTAGAGTTCTAGCCTCCCATGCCTCCTCCACTCCACTGGAGCTTGACGTAATCCTCCTTCTCCTAGCAGCTTCAGTTATTGAGATTGCCTTACTGCGCTCTACTTCCCTAAACACTATGGCTATTTCCACTACTTCATTAAACAATGTGTATAGAAATCCCTCAGGTAAGTTAGCTGGATAGCTGTATACAGCTAGGACTCTGGCTTTAGAGCCATCCTCTAGCTCGAGAGTGAATGGATTTACTAAGCGCTTAACCCTCAGTCTATTGAGGCCCCCCACTCTCTCAGCATTAAAGTAAAGCACTTGTGAACCAGCTGGTGCTTTTAAGTAAAAGTCTGTCTCTGATGCAGTGAAGAAGTATTTGCCGTAAGTGTAGTCTTTAAACAGCCTTCTCACTAGCAAAGCTCCCTTCTTAACGCTGGCTAAGAGAGCTGAGAATTCATTTAAGACACTGTCCCTCTCTCCATATGGCAGTATAGTGAAGCTAACTCCATGAAGCTTAAACCACTCGTACCCCCCATCCCTCTTAATCAAGACAGATCCCTTATAGTAGGGAGGGGCATTATTTAAGGGGAGGCCTAGTTTTTAAAGAACTTCTCTCTAATGGGTGTAGCTGTGAGGGGAGTATCTAACTTAACTACTGGCTTAGCGCTAGCAATAGCTCTACTAATTGCTGCAGGAGCAGCCGCTTACTACTTGCGCTCTCAAGGAGAGAGAGTTTTAAGCAGCATTCAGTTCAGTGCGCCAAGCATATCAGCTTACGCCTTTAGGAACTCAACTAACTACATAGTAGTCCTCTACAACTACGGCAATGAATTCAGGGAGAATGCAAGAATATCGTATTATGCTCTAGATGGCTCCATAAATTACTTCAATTTATCGAGAATAGATCCAGGTGCATACATAGTCATTACACTTCCCGGTAGGCCAATAGCGTACAGTGATAGAGGTGGAGTAGTATTCATTAAAGTGGTGAATGAAGGTTGAGGAGCCAGGCAGAGGCTTATGCCACTATATTGGTTGCTCTAATGGCTTTAGCTTTACTTGAAGTAGCTGCTATAGCTCTTCGCTACGCTTACTTAAATCAAAACACGTTGAGTAGTGAGGCTTTAAGAATTGCCGAAAACCTATACGTTAACCAAGGGCATTGCATTAAGTCATCTATATCCACAGTAGCCGTGCTTGTATTAGCGTATAATTGTACTTCAGTTAAGGAAGTAGCCTACAATGCTTCACTAAGCCCTGATGCATGGACTTGCGTGAGTGTAGAGCCGGGCTTTGGACTAGCTGTTTTAACTAAACACGGCAATTTATTCACTGTAGACTCCTCCCTCAAGGTCTACAAGTATCAGTAGGCCTGTTTCTTAAAGACACTCTCTATTCCTAGGGGTGCATATGAGGGGTCAGTCGGAGTCCCTTGGAGTAGTTGTTTTAGCACTAGTGTTAGCATCTACTCTAACTACACTAACTGTAATGTATCAATACCAAGTGAGTGCAGTGAGAAGTGTGCGTGAAGCAGCAAGTGTTCTAGCTGAGAGGAGGGCTGAAGTAATTGCATTTGACTACATCAATGGATCTATATATGCTTCACCAAGCGTTGGAATTAGAGTACTATGCACAGTAGTGTATAACTCTACGCACGTCATTTACTCTAATGACACTCCTTACACGCTGGCTCCAGGGTCTTGGAGTAGCCTCAGCTTCATGCCCAGCAGCGTATCGCAGCTAGTAGTGGAGGGCAGTGCTTCCTTAGCTCTACTGACTGATACAGGTAGTTTAATTACGTGGATTCCTCCAGTTACTAGAGTTGAGAGAAGGACTACGTTAGTTGAAGAAATGCCTAAGGCGTGGCCTGTGGATGTGCGGGCTTTCAACAATAGCCTCTTGCTTTACTTAACTTACGACCACGGCTACTATAGGTATCAATCGTCTTCAACTAGTTGTTCAACTTCCCGCTTCTTCAATGCAAACAGCCCTCTAGCATCAATGATTGTTTTCTATAGAGGCTCACTGGACTTCAGTGAAGAAGTTAATGCAGTTGTTCAAGGCTCTTCAGTAAGCGTTGTACAGAACTTCGCTGTGAGCAGCAGTGGAGGATACTTAAAAGCATCGTATAAGTGGAGCTCAAGCTGCATAGGCTCTGCTTCCCGCAGACTATCGTATACAGCGTTACTTACAGTTGAGGCCAGTGGATTGAGCTTATTTAAGAAAGCGCTTGTGCTAGTGTTGTTGAACAACACTCTTGCGTACATGTATGTAGATGCTTATGCAATGCCTGACGGCTCAATAATACTGCCCATAATAGCTTACGCTGATGGAGGCTCAGTATCGGGGAGTGCAGCGTATGCAAAGATAGTGGTTTTAGAGCCTGTTTCACAAATCAACATGACTCTTACAGTTGAATTATTTAAACTGGGGGGAGATAACCTTGAGGTAGTGGAAGTAGTTTCTAGACCTATTGCTATTGCAGCAGTAGATGTTGAAACAAGATCCTTTGCATCGTACGCCCTAGCTCTAGCGCCAGCAATAGTTATAACTCACGTCTCAAGCGCTGGCTACGCACTCTACTCTAATCCACCAGTAAGCGTAGAGTACAGTAGGAGTAGTGGAGCAGTGAGAGCATTAGTGGAGTCTAATTCGTGGAGCTTTAGCGTAGAAGATCCTTGGATTAGCTATGGGTCTTTCCAAAACAGGTGGACTACTGCAACTGCAAACGTGAGTACAAGTAGTGTAGAAGTCCCTGTAACAGCTGTCTCATGGCAGTCCATTGAGAAGAGCTGTTCTAATCCTCAATTAACTCAGCCAACTCCACCGCAGCCAGCCCCTATTCTACAGCCGCCTCTTCCTCAGCCAACGATTTACGCTATACTGGACCCCATGCCTACTAGCAGTTCTCCCATAACTGTAGATGTCTACGTAATATCTAGTAGAGTGGACACCAACTTATTGCTGAAGTATATGTTAGTGAATGAAGAGACTAACCAAGTAATTGAGGGAACTACTTCATTCAACTACATTAATACACCTCTAGGCGTCAAGTGGAGCGTTAAACTGACTCTACTTGAGGATGCAAAGAGGAGGGTTGAGATATCAGTGCTCTACGCTAACAGCGTGATAGCAGCTCACTTATACCGCAACTACGTTCCTTAACTCCACGCAGCCACTATGCATAGATTCCTCTCTCCACTTGAGTTTAACGCAGGTGAAACCTAAAGGCCTAGCTGACTTGTGTAAGAAGCATCGACAGCTCCGACATGGAAGTGAGGCTTTATTAGCTTACAGGGGTGTTAGTTACTTACAGGGGTGTCAATTGTGTTATTTGATCCAGTGCCTAAAGAGGCGAGGGAGGAATTGTTTGATAGGGAGGGAGAGCTTAATGAATTGGAGGCTTATGCTAAGTCTAGTTCTCCATTAATCCTTGTACTAGGTGTTCGTAGAATTGGTAAGACTTCTCTACTCAAAGTTTTTATTAATGAAAGTGATTACCCAGCAATATATGTTGATGCTAGAAAGCTATCAGAGTATGGCTACTCAAAGGCTGGACTATATAGAGTGCTTGCAGAGAGCTTTAATAAACAGAGGAGGCTAGTTGAAAGACTCGTGGAGTACTTAAAGAGAATTAAGGGCATTCGAGTTCTCGATATAGGAGTAGAGTTTGATTGGAGAAGCAAAGAGCTTTCACTGAGCTCTATTCTCGAGAAACTAGATGAATACGCTGAAGAAGAGGGTAAGTTTTTCCTAGTTGTAATAGATGAAGCGCAAGAGCTGAGGTATTTAAGAGGCCATGGGAGAATAGACTTTAGAAGTATCATTGCATATGCTTACGATAACTTACACTACGTAAAGTTTATTCTAAGTGGCTCAGAAGTAGGTGTTTTACATGAATTTCTCGGATTCAACAATTATACTAGCCCTCTCTACGGTAGAATTAGAAGTATAGTTACATTGGAGAGGTTTTCGAGGGATAAGTCAGTGGAGTTCCTGGAGGAGGGGTTTAACGAAGCTGGTTTTAAAGCACCAAGAGATCTACTGTGTGAAGTTGTGGAAAAACTAGATGGAATTCCGGGGTGGCTTGCATTCTATGGATACATGGCTGTGCAAAGAAGGGATCCAAGCATACTAGGCCAAGTACTGGAGGAAGCAGTGAAAGTTGCTAAAACAGAGCTCATTAATTTAACAAAACCCTCAGAACTATATAAACACGTACTTAAAGCCATCGCTATGGGGTACAAGAATTGGTCAAACGTAAAGTACTTTGTTGAAGCACACGTGGGGAGACCTGTATACGACAAGGTATTATATGAGTCTTTGAAGAAACTAATAGCATTGAGTATAATAGCGAAGCTGAATGAGGAGTACAACTTCATAGATCCACTATATAGGGAGGCATCTAAACGCCTCTAAACGAGGAGTACAATGCATAAACTCGCGGACTACACAGTGGATAACTGCGAGGTATCCCTGTGAGAGGAAGGGTGGACTCCAATAAGAGTTCATATTGATTAATGTCATTGCCTCATACTCTTTCCCCACATCCCTCATGTTTCCACCATGCTTAGAGGTGTTTAAGGCAGCTCCAGGGGTTCAGCTCTGATGCAGGTTTATATCGGTTGGTTTCATCGCCTCATCTTTGTTTCCCCTGCATTGGTCTTGGGTTTGCATAACCCTTGGGGGCGTTCAGGGCGACCCCAAGCACCCCACATCTTAGATGTCTCGGGGAGAGCCGCCATCTATATTATCAAACGGCTCTCGATCCCTCATCGAAGTACCTCCGCGTATATCACTATATAAGGTGTTTATAAGCGTTTCTATCAATACCAACCAATACGAACAAATATGAAAAACGAAACAGCTTCACAAGGCACTTTGCATCTTAGTGTACCTTAATAGATTAACCATGTAGTTGCAACTGAAAGCCCTACTCATTTAGAGTGGAGAGGGGGTTTGACTACAAGTGAAGCAACTATAAATACTGACTCCAGCTATAACCATGTGCATGTAGTTCAGTGTCTTAGTAAAACAGGGATCTGTATTGAAGGCATACTTACTACACTTATTCACAGTGTGTGGTGGTGGTGAAAGAGTTAGCTTAGAGATGGCTAAGGCGTTGAGTGAAATAGGCTTAGAAGTGGTTTACGTCACTAATTCAGCTGAAGGATTAAAGAAGTGCAGTGAGTTATTCGGGTTGCCGGGGAACTATAGAGTTTTAGAGACTCGGAGTTTGCTGGAGGACGTGCTCTCTATAACTGGTCGCTTCATAAGGTATAGAAGGCTTCTACTGATTTCAAAAATATATGGAGAGCTTAAAGCATTGGGAGTAGATGGATTAGTTATTGATACAGGTACGAATGCTCCTTTAGGAGTCCACGTATCCTACATACACTACCCAGCTGTACTTAGCGCAAAGGAACTTAATACAATGTATTGGAGGGCATATAATTGGCTTATTAAACGTAAAGTAGGGAGTTTAGCTGGAAAACCAAAGCTTGTTTTAACGAATAGTTCGTGGACAGCTGGCTTCATAAAGAATGTGTATGGCTTAGACGCCCACGTCCTACATCCACCGGTAGACGTAGAGTATTATGCCTATGATGGTAGGAGGAAGGAGAAGACTATAGTAACAATCTCAAGGCTTACGCCTGAGAAAAACCTACACTTACTCCCACGAATAGCATCTAAGCTGCCGGACTACGAGTGGTATTTAGTGGGCTCTGTGGAATTAAAAGGATCGCTTAAAGCAATTAGCCTACGCACTTATAGAAGAATTAAGGAGGAAGTGGAGAAGCTAAATGTTAGGAACCTCCACGTAGAGTTAAACATCCCCCGTAGAGAGCTTAGAGAACTACTGCTATCAGCTAGCTTCTACGTACACCCCTTATTCCCAGAGCACTTCGGCATAGCAGTTGCTGAAGCTATGTCAGCTGGATGCATACCAATAGTCTATAGAGATGGAGGTGCTTGGACCGACATAGTTTCACCAATACATGAGGGCTTAGGCTACAATAACATAGAGGAAGTACCATCAATTATAGCCAGCATTGAAAACAACCATGACTTAATGGAGAAGTTAAGGAGAGAAGTCATTGAAAGAGCCCAGGAATATAGATCAGATGTATTCCGCAGGAAATTCATAGAGAAACTTGAGCAATTTTAATTCTTAGTTTCGAAGTAGCTGTTGCTTTAATCTATTCCGAACTTCATGAAGATCTTTCAATATCTTATTTATTGTTTCTTCTCTTTGTTTTTAATTATTTGTTTTAATTTTTCTTGTTATTTCTTTTACCATTCTCCCGGCTCTGTTTAATTGACTTTATGTGGGTTTGATCTCTCAGGATATATCCTTAGCTCACAGCTATTCCTAGCTAGTTGGGGATTGGGGAATCTTCTCATATAACACTGTCTTGTCTTACCTATACTTGCATTCATGTATTTATGCGTGGACTCCATTAGTGTAGATCTCGATTATTCCCTTTTGAGTGTGGGATTCCTCATATATTCCTTACCTTCAACGCAGTGTGTTTTTCTCGGTTCTCAGCTCTCTTTTTGAAACAACGTGTAGCACATGTGTAGCCTTGCTCCTTAAGTTCTATAATTGAGGTACTTTAAGAGCAGTCATAGTTATCGTAAATGAAGTGAATGGAGAGTCTACTGCATCTACATACTCGTTGTAGGCGTGCAGATGTACTGCATCCACGCCTATAGCGCCAACACACGGCCTTCCATCATTTACTTGAACTATGAAGGAATGAGGTTCAATCAGTATATGCTTATAAGCCTTCATTCGCTCATGTTGATGAGTCTCCATAACCTTGCATAACGCCGTCCCCGCTCTAAGTCATTACGGACCCCGCTAGGATGAAACATAAACTTTATTTCAAGAAAAGGCTGATCACTTACAGCCTTAATTACCTTGCTTATAGTAAAGTATAGCAGTGCCTCAATACAGTATTATGATTAGCACTCATGGAGTACACGCTCTACTCCTCAATCTTAAATAAAGTCTGAGGCAGTCTCTATATAGCCCCCCGATACTACTTTCCAATTCTCTAATCGTAGGATCAACTATTGACTAGATCGTGAAGCTTATTCAAATACCCAAACCATGAATAGCTAGTTTTACCATCTATCTATATAATAGCTTGAATATATAGTAGAAGTAAGTCATGAGTCCGCGGTCTGTAGGATGCATAATTGGGGGAAAGAATGTTTTTACATAGGTTTTCAAGACCCCATTAGGGCGCTTAATTAAGGAGGTTACCAACATTCTCTTAGGAGGTTTACTATAGCAATTCCACCTAGAGGTCCTACAAGAGCTATTCTAGCTATAGTGTACTGCAATAACACTTCCAATAGACTGCCTTCCCCATCTGCAATGAGAGATCTAGGGATTAAGAGCATTAAAGATGTTGATGGAGGCGTTGCTTACATTAACAACATTAAGTACACATATTGCTCTAATGAATAGCTGAGGAATATCCTCTGTTCTATACGCATCTTTTAAGCTAGTGGAATTCATTTTCTCAATTCTTATCTATCGTCTCAAGCAGTTCATGGCGAATGCCTCCCATGACGTGGAGTGAGGAGACACAGCGTAATGGGAGCTTACGCTAAGTTAGAACAGTTATTAAGTTATCCTTATCTTAAGGACCTTTCTCACTTCATCAACTAAGACTATGACTAGGGGTACTATAGTCATATAAGCTAGCATCTCAAGTGGTAATGGGACAGTTGAAAACGCAGCGTTAACTGATGTGTAAATTACTACGAACTGAAGTAGCAATGATATCAGTAATGCTGGAAGTAACCACTTATTCCAAGGCAACCTCCATACATTGATGCCCTCACTTCTAGACGCTAAGGCCCTACCGAATTCTGAAAATACTAAAGCTGTAAATGCAACTGTCTGAGCAAATCTAAGTCCATAACTCAGCGTATTGTAGAAGAATAGTACAACCATGGCGCCTAATATAGTGCCCATAACTATGTAGTAGGCTAGCTTTCTCCTAGTGATGAACCTTTCCTCAGCTGATCTAGGGGGTCTTTCAAGTATCCCCGGCTCAGCTGGTTCAAACCCCAATGCTATTGCTGGAAGAGCATCTGTTGTAACGTTAATCCATAGTAAGTGTATTGGCCTTAGTATTGGGGGGAGACCTATTAATTCAGCTCCAAAGACTGCTGCAACTTCACCTAAGTTACATGTGAGTAAGTAGTTGATGGGTTTCTTAAGGTTTTCGAAGATAATCCTACCCTCCTTAACAGCTTCAACTATAGTAGCGAAGTTATCGTCTAATAGTATTAGTTGAGAAGCCTCCTTAGCGACCTCAGTTCCCTTAACGCCCATTGCAACACCTATATCAGCCATCTTAAGCGCTGGCGCATCATTAACGCCGTCACCAGTCATAACCACTCTATATCCTTTACTCTTTAACACTCTGACTATCCTAGCCTTATGCTCTGGCGTTACTCTAGCGTAAATACTTACTTTATCCACTACTTTAGCGAACTCCTCATCACTCATCATCTCTAATTGCCTACCCTCAAGGACGTTCTCCTCATTAACATCTAACCCTATCATCCTGCCAACAGCCATAGCTGTAAGCTTATGGTCTCCTGTAACCATCACGACCTTAATGCCAGCCCTCTTACATACCTCTACAGCCTCTTTAACGCCCTCCCTAGGTGGGTCAATTATGCCTAAAACAGCTATAAAGGTTAGCTCTCTTTCAGCATCCTCTACTGCCTCAGGAACTTGATCTAATAATCTGTAGGCTATGCCTAATGTTCTATAACCTGTTGAAGCTAACTCAGCTATGCTATCAATAATGTTCCTTTTAATCTCAGCACTTAAGCTTTCGTCAAAGCCTGAATTCCTCACTTTACTCGAAATGTCTAAGAGTATTTCAGGCGCGCCAGATGATATTGCTAAGTACTTGTCGCCGAACCTATGGATCGTTGTCTTCCTCTTCCTAAACCTGTCAAATGGAAATACCTTAACGACTTCATACTCCTTTAAAGCTAACTCAACGTTTTCGCCCCCCAATCCCTTATATGCGAGGACTAAGGCAGCTCCTTCAGTTGGTGAACCTATAATCCTCCACTGACCGCCATCATATACTAACTTAACATCAGGTGATGTATGGACAGCCAATGATTCCAGCAGGAATCTAAGGTCATCCTTATTACTATCACCTGCAACAATCTTTATATCACCCTTAGGTTCAAAACCGCTGCCGGAGACTTCGTAAGTAGCGTTAAACATCTTAATTACTTTAACAGTCATCTCTGCCTTAGTCATAGTGCCAGTTTTATCGCTACATATGACGTTGCAGGCGCCTAATCCTTCGACAGCTGCTAACTTCCTAACTAAGGCGTTTTTAGAAGCCATTCTTCTAGCACCTACAGCTAGGATTGCTGTAGCTATTGCTGGCAGACCCTCAGGTACAGCAGCTACTCCTAAAGCAACTGCTAACATCAAAGCGTCTAATACGCTAGTGTGTTGTAGGAGGAACGCCATAGCGAAGACTATGGCGCATATACCTAAGATTATCCCACCTATTCTCTTACCGAATTCATCTAACTCTACTTCAAGGGGCGTTTTCTCCTCCTCAGCTTCAACAACCATCTTAGTAATCCTACCAAACTCTGTATTCATTCCAGTAGCAGTTACAACAGCCTTCCCCCTGCCTCTAACAACGTATGTCCCCATAAAGACCATGTTCTTTCTATCACTTACCATAGTCTCAGGCGGTAATACTATTTCGGCGACTTTAGCAACAGGCGTTGACTCCCCAGTTAGGGATGATTCATCAATGTCTAAGTTAATTGACTCAACAACTCTAGCATCTGCTGCAACTCTATCACCTTCACTAAGCACTAAGATGTCTCCAGGAACGACTAGTGATGCATCAATAACTTTTTCCTCACCATCCCTTAAGACCTTGCAAGTAGGTGCTGCTAACTTCTTTAAAGCTTCTAAAGCCCTCTCAGCTCTGAATCCCTGGATAAAACCCATTATGGCCATTATCACTACTATCGTCAAAATAGCTATAGCGTCTACAACCTCCCCTAAAATGAGTGAGACAACAGTAGCAGCTAGTAGTATACCTATTAAGAAGTTAGCAAATTGCTTTAGCAGAAGTTTTAGAGGCCTCTTCTTCTTAGCCACTAACTCATTACGTCCATAAATGCGAAGTCTTTCCTCAGCCTCCCTACTGGTAAGACCTTCCAGCCTACTATTAACCTTTTGTAATACTTCCTCAACAGTTAAAGAATGCCACGGAGTACTCACTGCAAACACCGAGAACATAATAAGGGTTTAGGAGTCTAGTTTAATAAAGTTTAGCAATTGACATTAACTCCAATGCACTGACATCTCCATTAACTCTAAAACACCTTTATTAATATGCCGCCAAATACCTTCTGAAATTTCGTGAGTTAAGTTAGCGTCAAGTACTAATGCTTTTACTAACCCCCTTAACCCACAACTCCTATCGAAAGCCATACCTGAAGTGTAGACCATACCTACATCCCTACGCGTCCTTTAATGTTCAATTCTAAGGTATACTCATGTATATGTCTTGAGAAGCTATTCCCCAACTTCCTAGTAGAAGTGACCACAGTGGCATCAACACCATGGCACGCCAGTAGGTTCTATATGCTCTATTGACGCATGTACAACAAGCATGCATCCAATACTGCACCTACTTCAACTTCTAAAGAGTTATCTATGAACTTAGAAATAATTTGTTATTCTCTTGAGACTGCAGTTGCTCCAACAATTATTGAGAATGCAAACTCACTTGCTATCTTCATAAATTTCATCAATACTAGTAGCTTTAATCCACGGAGGTTATATAATGCCCATACTCTAAGAGTCTGGAGACTGTTCACCCTATCTTCAGCTCTACTAATGCTGTAATCACTGCTTCTCAACAGTCTAATACACATGTCTTTAAGCTTTCTAGCCAAATTATTTGATGTTCGTCCATTAAACTGCTTGAAAAGCATTATTGCCCTAAATATAGCTGCTCAGAATGATGAAGGTAAGCTGAAGAAGTTATTTATTGAGGATTCGTGTGGCCATCACAGCGTTAAAAACTTGATTAGGTTGCATCAACGTTCAAGTTAGAACTTTAGACAGCATAATTGATGAACTAAAATTGGAAAAGATTGATGTTATGAAGATAGATGTTGAAGGCGCTGAACTTGAAGTGCCTAAAGAATTGGTGAAAGCTTTGGAAAATGTAAGCCAACTGTAATTGTTGAGGTTTGGAATGTAGTAAAAGACGTATGGGCTTATTTTTTATACTGTGAACAAAAAGCTTGTTTCACCACTTGCCCCTCTATCCATCTCACAAAGGCTTTGCTGAAGCGATAAAAGCAAATTTTTGCAATCATCATACAGACAGATCTCTATATTTCCGGATCCACAGAGGTCATCTATGGAGTTCTATGTTTAAATATATGTAGTCCAGTTAGGTCTCACAATGGCTCATCTAAATGAGTTCAACTAGTCCCAACTATTAATTAGGCTGCATTATTTAAACGACTTCATCTAAGTCCATGAAGCTATCAACTAAGTTTAGACTCTACCACCTAAACTTAAGTACTTCTTCATTATATTTCGTATTGGGGTAGTTATGAAGTCGTATTTGTCCATTTCACCAACGTATGTGGCGGCGGTGAAAGGGTTGTTTTGAGATTGCAAAAGCTTTGAGGGAGAGAAGTTTTGAGGTTACCTACATAACGAACAGTAGTTCGCTCCTACAGAAGTGTAACAAGAGTTTTTGTATACCCAGCAATAGAGGTTTCAGATCCATTAGAAAGAGTTCTTTCGTTAACAGGACGATTTATTAAGTTAAGGACGTTATTACTGCTTAAGAAAGCGATTTCTTTAAGTGATGGTGATTTAATAGTGAATACGTCGTCTAACATGCCTTTAAACGTTGATGTTGTATATGTTCAAGCTCATCCTATAAAGTCTGAAAGTGTGAAGTCCCACAATTTGGGATGGATGCTTTACAACTGGTTAGTTAAACATGAGGCTAGAAGCATTATTGGGAGGCCACGTTTGCTGTTAATTGTCAGCTCATGGATGGCAAAATGTATGAAAGAAGCATGCGGTTTGCATTCAAAAGTGTTGTACCCTCCAGTTGATGTAGATTTCTATGCTTATAATGGTGGGGGAAAAGAAGTCCATTGTCACGATGTGTAGGATCAGCCCTGGGAAAAAGTTACACATACTTCCACGAATTGCTTCAAAACTATTAGACTACGATTGGTACCTTATAGGAAGTATTATTGGGACGAGGCTTACAAGTAGATTAAGTAAGAGAGTCCTAAACAAGATTCGTCAAGAAATTGAGGAGAGTGGGCAAGGAACTTCAAGTTTCTACTGGACTTACCTAGGAAGGAGCTTAGGGAGCTTTTACTAGATGCTACGTTTTACATCCATCCGCCATGCTCAGAACCCTTCGGCATAGCAGTTGCTGAAGCTATGTCAGCTGGATGCATACCAATAGTCTATAGAGATGGAGGTGCTTGGACCGGCATAGTTTCGCTCATCAGCCAAGACCTTGGTTACACAGAGCTTGAGGATGTGATTTCAATTATAAGGAAGCTGGAGAATGATTCAGAGCAAGTAAGCATCATGAGGGGGAAATCCATAGAACAAGTAGAGGAATTTAAAGCTGAGACGTTCCGTAAAAAATTTATCGAGTACCTTGAAGAATGTGGTGTAACTTAGTTGGCTAACATATGTCTTTACGGTACAGTATATAACAACGCTCCCTGGATTGAGGAGTCTATTAAGAGTATTTGGATGCCTGATGCTGAAATAGCAATAGTTGATTCGTATTCCACTGATGGAACGTGGGAGAAACTACTTGAGCTACGAAAAGACTACAACCTGAAGCTATATAGGTATAAGTGTACTAGAGGTCTTGGCAGGCATATAGCACTATGCAAATGCCCTGAAAACTCCACTACTGCTTACTTCGACTTAGATACAGTATACAATGAGGCTTTCCATAAAGTAGTAGAGTACAGTGCTTCAACTGGTTTAAAGATCTTGGCTGTGGGAACGTTTACAGCTAAGCGCGAGGCAATAATTTACAAGAGTGGATGGAGAGATCTGAATTATGCAGAGGACGTTGAAATGGTTTCTAGAGTGGGCTTTAACGCAGTAATACCAGTAGTTGTTGGACGTAATGAATGTATGCCAGCGTTTATATCAGCACGTGAAAGGAGATATGGAGATTTTAGAAGAGTAATAAGGGCATCTGTAGACTTGCTTAGAGGAACTGCAATATCTTTGGATAGACTACTGGTAAATCGGTCGAAGAGAGGCGCATTGTTCTACATCCCGGCTCGCTTAATGGGCTTCTACAGGAACAGGAAACCAGATAACTCTACGTGGCTTGAGCTAGCTTCCTTGGCAAAATCCATTAGGCCTAGAGATGTAGGTGTACCAGAGAGGTACTTTAGGTTCTCAGCTACCCTCATGTTACTCAAAAAAGTTGATTGCGGGGAGGAGGCTATAGATGCATTTGTCTCCCAACTGGTTGATAAACCAGTGTACAAGCTTTACTTGAGGACGCGGGAAATTAAAATCATTTACTTCAAGAACTATGAGTGGCTAGACAAATCTTATCTCCCACTCGCTGAGAAGATAGGGTTGCTTGCATAGTAAAAGATTCGCCATATACTGAATAGTGATTTAACATAAGCTCAGTTGCCGTGGATTTACTAGGACACATTTACAAAGAGCTCTAACTCTTAAGGAATGAAAGGAAGACTGAAACAAGCAGGTAAATGAGTAGAGAGTGTTCTGCGAGAAGCTTAGATACTATGTAGCGTAACTCTATATCCATAGAGTATAGCCTGGACACTGAATAGTGAGTTGACGCTCCCCACTTCATGCTCTATTAAACCTAGTTGAAGCCCTCTTCTACAACTGCTCTTCATTAGTGAGTAAAGTTTTTGGAAGCAAGACTTATTGGGCATTTCTATCTTGAGTCCTATGGAGTATTCAGAATATAGATTTAGCTCCTAGAGCTCTTAAAGCCTTATGCAATTTGTTTAAAAAGAAGGCGTATGTGAAGTAACTGCGGATAAAGCTGTGCTCAGCGATGGTTGTCGACTATGCTTTCGCTCAGGGTTTTAATGAGGAGGATTTTGGGTGGGAGGGGTACATTTCTAATGAGGGATATTTACTCAAGCCTAGCATATCGCATTGGCCTCTATGAATATGCTGATTCTACTGGTAGAGGGAATGGTGTTTCAGCTTTAATGTGTACTTATAATGAAGAGGACTGGGTTGAGCCAGCAGTGCTTTCTGTTAAAGACCTTGTAGACGAGTACGTAGTAGTGGATTCCTCCAGTGATAGAACGCCCATGATCGTTGAAGAGCTTGCTGAATCCTATGGGCTTAGAGTTAAGCTCATTAGGATTCCTCCAGGAGACTTCGTGGCTGCTAGGATTACTGCCTTAAAGAACTCTTCTTACAAGTGGCTTATGCCATTGGATGCAGACATGGTGCTTTACGAATACGCCGTCGACATAATTAGAGATTTAATTGAGGGACTTAACTCTAGGAGGCACTACCTCATTTACTGGAAGTACCTCTTACTCTGTGGTGATTTACACCATGTATGCGGCAGCAATCCATACCATGTAGAGCACTGGCTTTTCACATATTCAAGTAAGTTAACCTACAAGTACCTCGACTACGGAGGTGGCATCTACTTTGATACACTAATAGCGCCATTGAAGCTCTACAAACCAGTTTTTATCAACAGAGTTCTAGGCGTACACTTAACTGGTGTTAGAAGTCCTGAGAAACTGGCTGTAAAGCACATTAGGCTTAGACATAGAAAGGAGTTGCTTGAAAGCCTGAATAAAGGTATTAGCATAGATGAAGCCTTAGTTAAACTATCGAGGCAAGTGTATGGCGTAGACAATTTAAGGGAACTCGGTGAAAAACTACTTAGAGAAACACTGGAAAAACTACCTAAATACGATGAGGAGGAATTTGGACCTCTGCCAAAAGCACTCATTGAGTACCTTAAGAAAAAGAGCTGACAACCATTAAGCCTTAATTAAGGACGTTAACTACTGAAGGAAGATATGGTGAGGCAAGGAAGTCACTAGGGTATTCTAGCTAAGAATAGAGTAGTCAACGGTATAACCTAGATCTACTTCTTCGAGCACTCTAAACCTAGGGAGAGCTGAGGAGATGGCGCAAGTGTACCTTAGTAAACCCCTTGATCAGTGGGTTATGGAGAAACTTTAAGCTAAAGACTGCCTACGTCTTATTTCTGCGTTCTACAATATATTTAAGTTTCTGTAGGACAATCATATCATAGTGGTGTCTACAATTGAGTGTTATCTCTGTTCGTGTACCAAAGGAATTAAAGAAGAAGATGGATTTACTTAAGCCCAATATTAACTGGTCAGAGGAGATTAGGAAATTCATAGAGGAGAAGATTCGTGAATGGGAGCGACTTAAAGTTATTGAAGAAGTTGAAGATTTAATAAAAACACTCCCCGAAGTACCTCGTGGAACCATAACATCTTATGTGAGGGGGGATCGTGATAGTAATTGATTCATCCTCCCTCGCAAAGTACTTGCTGCGTGAAGCAGGTTGGGAAGTAATTTCACAATACATTAGGAGAGGAAGCGTATATTCATTAGATCATGCATTAAAAGAGGTTTCAAATGCCATATGGAGACATTACTGTCTTAAGAAAGCAATTGAGGCCTCAAAAGCTAAGGAGCTTTATCAAGCTCTTAGAAAGCTAATTAAGGCCGGGGCTATAATACTTGAGAGCGAAGAACAGTACATAGATGAAGCAGTTGAAATATCTATAGAGCATCACTTAACAGTATACGATTCACTCTACATAGCTCAAGCATTCCACAGGAGAAATGCTTTATTAACTAGTGATGAAAAGCAAGCAAAGATAGCTGAGAAAATGAACATTCATACAATACTTACTTAGTTCCCCTCAATTATTTATTGAATATTCGTTGTAATACTTAGCGTTTATTACTTAGTGTTTATTCATATCGTATTTTATTTTTGAATCCAGGACTTCCGCCTTGCCCACGCTTCACAGGCTATTTGCATGGAGTCATAGGTAGCTGTTGAATCCAACGGCATTGGTCTCCATTTACTTTAAGCTCCAGGTGGAGCATTGCCTCCACCGCTGCCTAGGGCTTTGAGCATGAGATTGTTAGCATGCTCTATATGGATCTTACGTAGCTTACTCCGCCTTCATTTTCTACTAGGAATACTTTATCGGCTATCTCCATGATTTTTTCATCGTGTGTGACAACTATTACTTGCCTTAAGTTGTTTGCAACGTTCTTCAGTACTTTGAATAATTTCTCTTTGTTTTCATCGTCTAGGTATATTGTTGGCTCATCGAGAATTATTGTAGTCGGAGCTCTATTCATGAGCATTTCAGCTAGAGCAAGCCTTAAAGCTATTGCAATGCCTACTTTCTCTCCTCCAGAGGCATTCCTTATTGGGAGTTCTTCACCGTTAATTACGTAGCTTAAGTTGAAGTCTTCGCTAATTCTTACTGAGCTTACTCCAAGCTTAAAGTGCCTTAATACATCGTTTGTAAGCTCCTCTAATGCTCTCCTAGCTTCAGTAGTTAAGGCTTTTGCAAGTTCGCCGTTTTTACCAAGGTACTTATTGCTGAAGCTTAATAGTACGCTAACTGCTTTCTCCTTAACTCTCAGTTCATCAAGCTCTCTCCTCAGCTTACTTAACTCATCGTCTACTTCACTTATCCTTACTCTAACTTTCTCCAACATGCCTTTAACTTCACCTAGCTTAGTGCTTAAATCACTTAACTTACTGTTGCTCTTCCTCAGCTCTTCTTCAATAACTCTTAAAGCATTTATTAATTTAGATCTAGATTCTACAACCCACTGTTTATTGATTAAAGATAGTGAAGTATCTATGCCTGTCCCTAAGTCCTTTACATAGGAAGCTAGCTTAACGACTAATTCATCTAGAGATGCGTGCAAAGGCTCTCTTAACTCAACTTCATGCTTCAGACTATCATACTCAGCTTTAACTCTAACTAATTCATTCTTCAACTCCTCAAGTAATTCACAGCACTTCTCTAAATCACTTGAATCTAAGTTGAGCTTCCTGCAGAGGTTTAATGCCTTCTCCTCCTCTCTCCCCAGTTCTTCCATGTACTCACTAAGGATCTTGGAGGCAGTCTCCTCATAGTTTACGAGAGCTCTTAGTTCATTTAATGCATCCATTAAGTAAATTCTCTTACTTGAAAGCTCCCCCTCCTCAGCCTTCAGCCTCTCTAACTCACTTCTTAAAGCAATTACTTCACCGGCCAATCTATTCCTTATTGCTTCTGGATCGTTAATTATTGAGCTACATATTGGACAAGTCCTTGCTTCACCAATCTTATTTAAGTAAACTTCGTATAGCTCTACAAGTGACTCAACTCTAGCTATGCTCCTTACAATATTTTCTAAATGCAGAGTAATGGAGTTAACGGCATTACTTAATTCCACTAAGTTAGTGATTCTTGCACCAAGCTTAGTTGATATATTGCTTAAGTACAGCTTTATTCTCTCACGATGCCTACCTATCTCCTCTTCAAGATCCTTTGCCCTAGCCCTAAGATCCTTTAACTTAAATGAATCCCATTCGCTAAGCTGGCTTAAGCGCTTTAACTCGCCCTCTAACTCCTTGAGCCTCCGGTAAGCTAGTGCTTGTTCAACTAAGTCAATTAACTTAATGGCTTCACTTAAACGAGCTCTCTTAAGCTCTAATTCCTCAACGAATCTCTTAAGCTCACTCAACTCTCTTTGCTTTACGTCATAGTCTTTCTGGAGCTTAAGTAGTTCAGCTTTAAGCTTCTCCCCCTCTTCTTTAAGTCTTTGAAGCCTCTGCTCTCTATCCATAATCTCACTAGCTAGAACTGCCTGCTTCTTAATGCAAACGCTCTTAACTACTTCTAGTGAGTTAACTAAGTAGTCTAATCCAAAGAGCTTAAGTATTTCCTCACGTCTATCTGATGGACTTAGCTCTAGTATTCTAGTCAACTCATCCTGTAGACTTATGATAGTGTTCTTTACTAAATCACCTACAGTCTCGGAGCTACGTACTCCTAGGAGTTCTGCTACTTCACTTCTAACACTTTCAAAGCCTGTAGCCCTAAGCCTCCCCTCTCCGTTAGTTAACTCATATAGCCTCACTTCATCGCTTAAGCCAATGTTTACATGCCTTACAGCCTTAAACCTTCGTTCACCAACTTCAAATACTACGCTAACTTGACTTCTCCTAGAACCCCTATGCAGCAACAGCTCCTTTCTACCACCTCTAATCCCTGTGTGAGTGCTTGGGAATAGAGTTATGTAGAGAGCTTCAATAATTGAAGACTTGCCAGCTCCATTAGGCCCTACTAAGGCATTTATTCCATCACATAAGTCAATATCAGTGTCTTTATGTGAGAGGAAGTCAGCTAACTTTATCGATCTTATGATCATTTCGCTTTCACCAGCTTCTCAAGTTCAGTAAGTAGAGCTTTATCTTGAGTCAGTATATTCACAATAGTTTCTACATCTCCTTCCCTAGATGAGTTGAGTAGTGACTGCACTAACTGAATTACTCTTGGATTCTTAAAGAATCCCTCTACAATTCTATCTAAGCTGAACCCCACTTCCCTATGCTCCCTATGTACTTCAGCAGGCTCTCTCTCCTTTGAAATAATGTTGCAGCTTAGTACAGCTCCTTTATCAATAAGCTTCCTGACTTCACTCCTAACTCTACTGAGTTCACTGGGATTCAAGTCCCTTGTTAAATTAATGTACAGCGCGGGCTTCTTAGGGAGACTCATCTTGCTTAACTTACTTAGCTCATTGAGCAGCTCGCTATACCCTGATACATTGATTTCAATGAACTTCCTCACATTCTCCAATTTTATCTTCTGAAACGAGGCTGTTTCCTTACTTAAGTCAACTAGCACAACATATCTCTCATCCCTATACTCCCTTATGTCGAGGGCTTCTGTAGAGCCTGAGTAAACTACTGGAACACTTGATTTCTCATATCTATAGAATAAGTGGTAGTCTCCTAAAGCCACGTAGTCGTAGCTTTCCACAGGCAGTTGATTTATGGAGACTGAGTAATTGCTTAAGCCAAGTTCTTGAATGAGGATGTGGGCCACTAGGACTTTCTTAACTGAGTCAGGGGGTTTAATTAATCCAACGACGCTGCCTGCCTGAGGTCTATCAAAATAGGGGATGCCTGTCACTCCTAGTTCACAGCTCTTCAACTTAACTAATCCACTCCTTACATCACCTGGGGCTTCACCAAAGGAGTATGCAAGCCCCATTTCACTGAGGACACTTAGTGGAGAAGCTCCCCGGCGCTTCGGCTGATCGTGTTGGCCGGCTACAACTATGAATTTAACTCCACGTTCAGCCAGCTTCCTAAGAGATCTAGCTACATATACGTATGGCCTGGGAGGAGGCCTAGGGTCATCGAATAAGTCTCCGCTATGTATTACTGCTTCAACTCCCTCCCTAACCGCTATTTCCACAGCTTCATCAAATACATCGTAGTAATCCTTCTCCCTCTCAAGTAGCCCAAGCCTAGTGAAAGGCCTTGATGAACCCAAGTGTGTATCTGAAACATGGAGCAGCAACATGCTCTATACCTAGGAGTGTTCTCTTAACTAAAGCTGTATTAAAGATGATTTTTCAAAAGACTTGCGTTCATCCTCAATGGATCTCTCCAACGCCTTTCTCCACGCATCAATAACTCTAGGTGAAGCCCCAAGCTTCTTCCCCCTATGCCTATCTATATGTGCATACACAGTGAATCTCCCAACCCATTCACCAACCAGTATGGCGTGACCCGGAGGGAACGTCGGCATTAACTCAGCATACTCTTCACTTAAGATATCTGAGAACTCTATTACTTTACTTCTATCAGTTGACTGAACTAGCTTAAAGAAAGCGAAGTTCTGCACTTGGGATACTATTGCTGTATCTAGAGTCCTAGGCCTTTGGCTAACTATGGCTAGCATTGCGCCGAACTTGCGTCCCTCTCTAACGAACCTCTGTATAGCCTCCTTAGAGACAGTGGATCTCCCTTCATTAAGGAATATGTGGGCTTCCTCTACGACAAGCAGTGTCGGCACAATGCTTCCACCCCTCTCCTTTAAAGCCCAGAGAATGTCTTCAGCAATTACTTTAAGCATCCAGTCCTGTTCACTGTCGGTAAAGCCAGATACATCTACATCAATGATCCTTCTTGGAGCAATGTACTCGCTCACTCTAGGCATATCTAAGCTGACTCTATGCCATTCAAAGAAGTCGTCTATCTTATCGATAACTGACTCAGCAGCAGCTTTATCACCTCTACTACTTAAGGCTTGGCTTGAGATTCTCTCCTTAAGAAGTTCTCTATAGGCCCTAAGTCCATTGAGTTCTTCAACTCCCCTGGAAATAGATCTATTAGATCTGTAGAGCTCTGCAACAGCTTTCGATAGAGGAAGCCTGTTCCTAGCAGCCTTCTCCTCTATCTCCTTGTTTAAATCCCTCAAGGCATTCCTCAAGATCCTTCTCTGCTTAGTGGCCCCCGGCTCAGGCACTATGAAGGATGATAGGAGCCCTATGGGCGTCTTAACTAGGTTTATGCTTGCTTCATATGGAATAACTTCAATTCCGCCTGGAGCCTCACTCTCAATTCTATACTCTCCGTGGGTATCAAACACTACTACGCAGCCCCCGAGGCTTGCGATTCTATCTGCAAGTACAGCAATGAAGTTGCTTTTACCAGATCCAGTTACTCCAGTCACTAGCAAGTGCTTTACTAATGCATTTACATTTACCCTAACTTCAACTTCCCCATGGCCGACTAAAGCACCTACTCTAATGCTCTCCCCTGGATCCTGGCTATACACAATGCTTAAGTGCTTTGGCAGAGCTAAGTAGACCCTAGTCTCAGGCGGAGGAGGGTATTCAGGGGGCTTAGGCACTCCACTAGTTACATCAGCTATCAATATGGCGTTCATAACGGACTCGCGCTTAAGCTCAAGAAGCTCCGGGTAGTCCTCCACGGGGGCAGGGCGTCCGCTGACCACTTGGACAAGCGACTTAAATTGAGTTGCTCCAACTAAACCAACGACTTCTCTCTCTGAAACTCCACCAGTAATAGGGTCTCTGACCTCGTACTTTAAGTAAATGTATGTGCCTACGGGCAGTGGGTGTTTAGACTTAATGCTTACTCTACTTGGTGAAGACTCTTCGCCTACTAAGCCTACTTCCTTAAGTACTAGGCTCACGTGAATTCACCCAGGGGTTCACGGCCTGTTTTAAGTATTGAAAACCCAACTTTAAGCAACAACGCGTTTACTTCACTAGCCTTGAGTTTACATAAGTGATGGGCTATCCTCAAGGGATCTGGGTATCCAGACCTAGAGTAATTCATTAAGCTCCTTACAACAATATCTACTTCCTCTAGCTTCCTGACTCCCGGAATAGTTACTTGATAGTAGGGAGCTCCATACCCTAAGCTAATGTAAGTTACAGCCATAGGGATTATTCCATCAAGCTCGAAGCCCGGCTTACCTAGAGGGTCTGGGAGCTCACTTGAATCACTGATTATTAAAGGCTCCACGTAGTGAGGCTCTAGAGGTAGTTTACCAACTCTTCTAGCGTACTCAAGGACAGCTATATCGTTAAACCTTCTAGCTTCATCTAGTCCTCTAAACCACTTATTGATGTAGTGGCTTAACCTAATAGTCTTAGCTACAAATACTGCAGTAGCTTTCTTACTCAACCTCCTAACTCTATCCCTTATCTCAACCCAAAGGCTCCTTAACTCAGGGCGCTCTTCCTTTACTCCAAAGCTTAAGAACGATATCAGCGATCCATCAAATAGAGCTAGGCAGTTCTCACTACTTTCTAAAGAGTCTTCAGTTAGCTTAAGCTCAAGCAGCTTTGACGACATCCTGGCCTTCCTTTCAACAACGTGCTCAGGCTCTCTTCCACTACTTAAGTGAATGCTTTTAACATGTGTTGCACCTGTCTTAACAATTGGTGAAGTACTTGTAGAAGAACTCGGGTACTTTATGGAAACACCCTGTATTATGTAAAGACTCATGTATTCATAGCTCCTATACATAGTGCTTGAATCTGAGGCTGAGACTTCTTTAAAAACAATGTCGCTGAGCGGAGTTAACTTAAAGAACTCTATGTCTAAGCCTTCTGCAAAGCCCTTGATTACCTCAAGATCTTTATTTACATCGCTGAATGCCTTTAAGAGCTCTCTAATAGTTACATCGTATATAGGCATTATAGCACCAGTCAGTTACTAATGCACTACGCTTAGTTAGAGCTTAAGCACTTAATAATCTTCACTTATAGGACTTCAATAGTTTAAGCGTAGAGCTATATAAGTTCTCTAAATCGCTTTTAGATAAATGGGCATTCTTACTAAACAGTATCCTTACATCAGTTGTCTCCAATCGATCTCCAGCGCGCACTCCAACGATCTCTAAGAATAATGCTTCTCCAGCCAGCTCTCCATAGTACTTAGCGATTTCCTCAGCTCTAACCCTGTGGTATAGGATGCAGTAGTCTCTGCTGCTTAAGCAGGCTTCTGCATCAATGCTCCAGGGGAAACCACTCATGTATACATCTATTGAGACAAACACTCCATCTCCTCAATCGACTGCAATGACTCTGTAGTGTGTATCGAACCACAGCTCTGTGTAGCTGTTCAACGAGTACCCTCACGGCTTCAGCCATAAGTCATGCGTGTGTACTTTAAACCCTATTTCCTCAGCATACCTGTATGCCTCACTTATCTCAGAGTACTTAAGCCTCCTACTGACGTCTGGATACTTGTCTGGGCTCCTTAATACTAAGTGCTCAGGCCTGTATTGATCCATTATGTTGACTAATGCTTTAGGAGTGTTTTCAGATATCCACTTTAACACAGGCTTAGTGCAGCACTCAATGTGGTTTGGGAGAACTAAGTGCCTTATGATCATTTCGCTTGATTCATAGGCTATTAAGTGATTTCTTGAAACAACTTCAAAATACTTTGGTGCTCTAGATAGTCTTTCAGCACAAGCATTGCTCCCATACTTGAAGTCGGGGAGCCATATGTCTATTACATCTTTAAGCAACTTCATTGACTCTACTGTAAGGTACATATTGCTATTCCAGAGCTGTGGTACATTTACATCTAAGTACTTTAAGCTCTCGAGAATGAAGGCTAAGTGTGGAGTGGGATCGCCGCCTACGTGATTTATGTTTCTAGCGCCACTCCTCCTTAACTCAGCCTGGATCTTGGCTAAATCAATTGGCGATACTACTAGACCGCTCCTCGCCTTAACTTGACTTATGTCCCAGTTCTGGCAGAACACGCACTTGAAGTTGCATCCACCGTAGAATATTGTTCCACTTGGCACTAGAGGAGCTTCTTCACCTACGTGGTGGAAGTAGCTGTGAACTATGCATTCATCAGCCATGAGGCATACTCCAGTCTTCCCTTCAAGTCTTCTGGCGCCGCATCTTCTTTCACAAACACTGCATTCCTCCATCATTCTCTTAGCAAGCTCTATCTTTACATCAAGGAGGCTGTACTTAGGTACATTAAGTTCCCTGAGCTCTACTTCACTTCTCTTAATTAAGCCAAAGATCTTTATGAATTCGCCTACAGCATCGTCGTGAAGCCTCCACAGCTCGTCTGTAGATAAAGACTTATCGTATGGATTTACTTCTACGCCAATTCTCTTAACTATGAGGAACTTAGCTGGCTTTAAGTTCCTCATTACACTATAGTACCAGTTGAGCCTCTCCTTAACTAAGTCCACGAACCAAATGGATAGAGCGTCAGGCCTATAGAACACTAAGTAGTCGTTATTGTTTTCCTGCAATGCACTGCCCTCTGCAGACTAGTTATCATACCTTCAATTAGGGTTAATAATGATTTACTTATGAATACCCTTCTTCAGCTGAAAGCTTTAAGGGGATTAGAGAATTGTTTAGCTTAGAGGTTAAGTAAGCCGTGAACCCCTTCATTGAACTACTTGAATTAAAGAAGGAGATTATTGAAGAGTTGAGGGGGGAGCTCAGTGAGGAGTCTGTAGCTAAAGCTATTAGAGACCCCCATGCATTTAGGAAGCCCAGGCAATGCGGCATAACTATTCATACAGGCATAGGATGTAGCTACATGTGTGCCTACTGCTACATATATGACATGGGTTTTCCAGCAATGCCTAAGCCGTATCCATTGAGCCCAGTTGAATTAGCCTATTCACTTGCATTAAACCCCTACGTTATTCCAAATAAGACTCTAGCTGCATACGGCTCTGTTACAGAGCCATTCTTAAAAGAAACTGTGGATAGAGCAATTGAATACATTGTAAGCGTATACAAGTACCTTAAGTTGCCAAGCCAGGTATCAACTAAAAGCTCTTTAAGCAATGAATTATTGAAGGCACTTGCGCATGGAGATAAGTGCTTAAGCATATTGATCACATTAATTACGCTGGAGAAGCATGGAGTCATTGAAAGAGGGGCTCCAAGCCCCATGGATAGGTTGGAGGGGGCTTCAAGGGCTTTAAAGAGTGGGTTTAAAGTAGCTTTATTTATAAGGCCAGTAATTCCTGAATTAACTGATCGTGAGTTCGAGAAAATACTTAACTTAGCTGAACTCTATGGAGTAAGAGAAGTAGTATTGGGCTCACTTAGAGTTACGCATACTAACGTCTTGAGAATGAAGGCAGCGGGCCTGGATGTATCAAGTATAGAGTTAAGGCTTTCAAGAAAGCCTAAGGTGGGAGAGCAATTAGCAATATACTCAGCTGACTTAAAGTCTAAGCTAATGAAGCTAGCTGTAGAGAGAGGATTTAAAGTATTTGAATCAGCTTGCGCTGCCAATATCTCAGCCCACAATGATTACTGCGCTATGTGTAGTAAGGGCCCGTGTGGGAGCTTTGAGAAAGCTCCAAAAGTGTCAAGCGATGAAGTGATTGAACTCCTACTTACTGAAGGCTTAAGAGTTAGTAGAGTTAGTGTTAGCAGGACTAGGATTGCAGTAGAGCTTGGTAAAGGATCTAGGCGTAAGTCGATAGGAGTTTTAAAGGCAATAATGTCTCAGATCTCGAGGAGGGCAGTGGAGTTCTCTGAAGCTCCTTAAGTATCTTGAGAAGAACCGGTTAACTTACTTCTATGTATTCTTAAGCCATCCCCTATAACCCAGTAGTCTCCATCAATTCTCTTCTCAAGCTTATATATTGGGACTTCTCTCTTAACTCTCTCAAGGATTCTTTCAGCTTTCCTAAATGCCTTCTCCCTGCCCTTTGCTGCTACAAATACGTATATAGTTGGTTCGCCCGGCTTTAGTCTACCGACTCTATGCACTAAGTAGATTCCAGCTATGTCTTCGTCAAGAGACTCTTCTTCAGCTATTTCAAGAAGTCTCCTGGATGCATATGGTTCGTAAGCAATGTACTCTAACTCAATTACTTTGGATCCATTGACGAGCCCTTTTACAAAGCCTATGAATGAAGCTAGTGCTCCAGCTCCAGTGCCTGTAGTTTTTGAAATAATTTCTCTAACTACATCATTTAAATCCACTTCACTTAAAGTTATTTCAGCTCTAATGACTTTCCTAAGCTCCAATTCAACCGCCAGCCGATGGAGGTACTACAGCTACTTCACTACTCTCAGTAATCAATTGATCTTCTGAAGCGGGAACTCCATTGATCAATACAATGGGCTTAACTACTGTAAATGCTTTGGAAAGCGCGGGGTACTCCCTAATTAGGGAGTATAGGAGTTCACTAACTCTCCCATCCTGCTTTAACAATACTTCTACTTCGCTTTTATTCACTGCATCAGCATAGAGGGAGAATAACTTGACTTTAACTTTCTGCTCCATTTCCAATCCCCATAAGCCTTCCTTCACTAATGCCTCCACTACTCACAATTAAGGCTAATATGCTTAAGCATGCTTTAACGCTTACTAATCATGGTGGGCTTTAACTAATTCTAACAATAGATAACGGAATACTAGTTCTTTTAAGGATTTTGCAAGAAGCTAATTACTTCAAGCAGTTCTTGAAGTGCATTCTCTTATGACATATGTATTTAAGACTTTGCGCTATGTACATTTATGAATTGTTATTAAAGTTATTAAAACTTTTTAAATTCTTGTCTTGACTAATTATAGGAGGTGAATGTAAGTGGCATCTAAATCTATACCTATTCAAGTAATTTACTTAGTCATTGGCGTTTTAATTGGCTTAGCAGCAGGCTATGGAGTGTTCTCAATAACGACTCCATCACCTAGACCTGGAGAAGTACCCACTGGAGAGGGCAGAGTTTATACTATAGGATTCACATTACCGCTGTCAGGAGAGCTTTCTTCAATAGGGAAGATCTGGGAGAAAGTAGTTAAGCTAGCCATAGAGGACTTAAATAATGAAGTTAAAGCATATGGATTAAACGTAACGTTCAACTACGAGATACTTGATGACGAAACTAAGGAGGAGAAAGCTTTACAGAACGTGCAGACATTTGCTCAAAAGGGGATAAAGGTAGTTATAGGGCCTGCTGCAAGCGCTCAAGTAAAGGTTGTTAAAGCATTCGCTGATGAAAATAAGATAGTCATTATATCTCCATCATCTACTGCTCCAACGCTCGCTTTAAAGGGCGACTTCATATTTAGAACAGTTGGATCTGATGCTGGACAAGCCAAGGCTTTAGCTACGCTAGCCTATCAAGAGGGAGCTAGAAAAGTAATAGTCTTCCATAGAAACGACGAGTATGGGAAGGCCTTTGCAGACTTCTTCATAAATTACTTCAAAGGTCTTGGTGGAACAGCTGTATCTCAACCATATCAAACAGGTTTAGCTGACTATGCTGCTGAAGTGAGTGCTCTTGCTGGAAGAGTGCAGAGCGAGGGCTTTGACGCTGTTGTACTAGTAGCTTTTGATACTGATGGAGCAAACATATTGTCTCACGCTGCTGAATCAGCCATTTTATCAAAAGTCAGGTGGTTTATATCTGAGGGACCTCATGGAGCAAGCGAATTACTTACTCAATCCATAGGGGAGTTTGCTGCTAAAGTAAGGCTTTATGGAACAAGGCCTTTATTCATAGCAAACCCGCTCTACATAGAGCTTAACAGTAGGTTTAAGGAAAGGTTTGGCTTAGAGCTCTCAGTATTCTGTGAAAACTTATATGATGCAGTTAAGTTAGCTGGATGGGCTATAATTAGAGCTGGATCATATGATGGAGAAGCCATAGCTAAAGCACTAGTAGAAGTAGCTAAGACTTACTATGGACCCAGCGGCTGGACAGCATTTGATGAGGCTGGAGACAAGGCTATGCAAGACTATGGAGTATGGGCCATAGTTAAGACAGCTGAAGGGAAGTATGAGTTTAAAGACGTTGGAGTATATGAAAGGGGCTCCATAGTATTCATAGAGGTGGCTTACGAATAGCTTAAATAGATTTCACCAATTTACATTTTTTAATACAACCATATGCTTCCACAAGCACCTAATGGAGCTTGCTTAAGGTGCCCTGAAATGCCTCAAGTGTCGTGGGATGTACTGAGCTCCCTCACAGTTATGGTTGTTCAATACTCGCTTCTCTACATGATCTTTGCAGTGCCGTTGACTTTAAGCTATAGGACTACTAAAGTCATAAACTTTGTGCATTCAAACTTCATAACTTACGGAGCTTATGTAGCAATACTGCTCAACGGCCTCTACGGCAATAGGAATATATTGTTAGCCATGGCTTTAGCGTTCACCGTTGCTGGAGGAATAGCTGTATTAAACAACATTGCTGTATTTGAGCCTTTGGGTAAGAGAGGCGCTAAGCCTGTTGCATTAATGATATCATCTATGGGGCTATGGATCTTCTATAAGTACTTGCTCTACACAATAATTGATTTAGCAACGTACTTCAGTAGAGTTAACTTCGTCTCATACCCAAAGATAGTCTATGAGTGGATTCCTTCAGTAGTCCTTGGCTCAGTGAAGCTGAGCAGCTCATTTATAGCTACGTCGCTGAGTGCTGCAGCAGTAATTGCTGGACTCTACACACTCCTTGAGAAGACTAACTTGGGGAGAGCTATGAGGGCTGTATCAGATAACCCAATTCTCTCAGAGATATCGGGGATACCTAAACGCATAGTAGTTAACTTAACTTGGCTTATAGCTGGAGGAATAGCTGGAGTGGGTGGAGTCCTCTGGACTTCGTATGCTGGCTCAATAACTCCTGAAGCAGGTGATTCAATGATACTCCAGATATTCACAGTTGGATTTATAGGTGGCTTAAGTTCTTTGACTAGGACTTGTATTGGAGCAGTGCTTGTAGCATCAATAGAGAACTATGGGATAACTCTACTGAATCAATTCTTTGGAGTTGAGACAAGTTATAAGCCATTTCTAACGTTTATTACACTAATAACTACATTAATAGTGTCTCCACCGCTTGGCGCTGGAGGAGGACTCCCATATAGATTGTTTAGGAGGGCGGGGAGGAGTGCCTGAATTCGATTTACTTGGATTTCTAGTGCAGTGGCTAACGATCTTTGGGCTCTACTCTATTTTAGCAATAACTTTAAACCTTGAGGCAGGATTTGCTGGCTTAACGAACTTTGGGAAAGTAGTCTTCTACGGCATTGGAGCATATGTAGGAGCTACTTTAACTACGTACTTAACGCTGTACTTAAATAACATTGATCCATTTGAATGCCCTCCGTACAGCATTGATGGAATAGTTAAGTTAATAGAGCTGGGAGGTAAGAGCCCTCCTTTAAGCATTGGGCTGCTTGCATTGTCGCTAATAACAGCCTTTATAGCTGCTGGTTCAGCAGGCTTCCTGCTGACTTACCCTATACTGAGAGTAGGGCCTGCATTCGTTGGATTCACTTTACTAAGCTTTGGGGAATTAATGAGGATATTCCTGAGGCACTATGAGCCAGTTGGCGGGAGCAAGGGGTTGGCCGCTATACCGAGGCCCTTTGGATGGGTTGGAGACCCTAAGTTAAGCGGATTCCTATTCCTACTCTTAGTACTAGGCTTAGTTGCACTTACATACATAACTATGAGTAGGCTTACTAACTCACCTATGGGTAGAATGCTTAGAGCTGTTAGAGATGATGAAATAGCAGCACTGTGCCTCGGCAAACACGTGCCGAAGATAAAGGCCCTTACTTTATTCATAGGGTCAGGGTTCTCAGGGATGGCTGGAGCATTAATGGCTTATTACTTTACTTCAGTTAACCCAGACATGTTTGTTCCAGCAGTTACATTCAATGTGTGGGCTATGGTAATACTTGGCGGCATGGGTAACTTCACTGGCTCAATAATTGGAGTAGCATTGTTTACACTAGTGGACAGGCTTTTAGCCTTCATTACTCCAACGATTGGAGTTACAGCAATATCTCCAGACTACATTAGGTGGATGTTCGTAGGCCTCCTAATAGTCATGGTCCTTCTATTTATGCCTAAGGGGCTTCTAGCTGAAAGACCTCTAAAGACTCCTGCAGTAGATGAAGCAAGAAAGCTTTTGGTAGAGGGGGGTAGTGGGAGTGCCTAACATTCTTGAAGCTAGAGATTTAGCTAAGTACTTTGGTGGAGTAAGAGCACTCGATGGAGTCACTCTATCAGTGCCTGAGAAGAGCATCGTAGGGCTCATAGGTCCAAACGGCTCCGGTAAAACAACTCTCTTCAACGTTGTTACAGGATTCTATGAGCCTACTAGAGGGGAGGTATTGCTTAAGGACAATAACAGTGGATCCATGGAGAGAATCGATGGGTTGAACCCGAATGAAGTATTCCTTAAGGGCGTTGTAAGGACGTTTCAAGTGCCAAGGCTATTTACATCGCTTACAGTGCTGGAAAACGTTCTTGTAACTCCCCCAGTTCAGATTGGTGAAAGAGTACTTGATGCTCCATTTAAGTCTAGGTGGGAGAAGCAGGAGAGAGAGCTTGCAAGAAAGGCTGTGTGGCTTCTCAAGAAGTTTGGATTAGGAGACTACATTTACTCAAGAGTTACTGAGCTTTCAGTAGCGCACGTAAAGCTCCTTGAGACTATAAGGGGGCTCATGACTAACGCCAGGCTGTATCTACTTGATGAGCCTGCTGCAGGCGTAGATTATGGAGTTGCAAGAGAGCTCTTTAACTACATTAGGGGGTTGCGTGAGGAGGGCTTGACCTTCCTTATAGTTGAACACAGGCTTGACGTATTAATGGATTACGTTGACTACGTATACGTGCTTCACAACGGCAAGCTTTTATCTGAGGGGAAGCCTAGCGAAGTAGTCAATGATCCTAAAGTCGTTGAAGCATATATAGGTGGTTAAAGTGCTTGAAGTCTCTAACTTAAGGTCAGGTTATGGGAGGATAGAGGTCCTCCACGGAGTAGATCTAAAGGTTGAGAAAGGAGAAGTAGTGGCTGTACTTGGACCAAATGGAGCTGGTAAAACAACTCTACTAAATACGTTGTTTGGATTAGCCGACGTCTACAGTGGAAGCATAACTTATGAAGGGAGGAGCATTGTTGGATTAAAGCCATATGAATTAGTTAAGCTGGGGTTAAGTTATGCTCCTCAGTTAGGCAACATATTTTCAGAGCTAACGGTTACTGAGAACTTAGTCATGGGGGCTTACGTAAGGATAAGGGATCCAAGTGTAAGGAAGGATATTGAGGAGGTATTCAAACTATTCCCAGAGCTTGAGAGGAGGAGGAGTCAGAAGGCTAAGACTCTTAGCGGTGGGGAAAGACAGATGCTTGCTGTAGCAAGAGCACTTATGTCTAAGCCTCGGGTCCTACTGCTTGACGAGCCTACTTCAGGGCTCTCCCCAAAGGCTGGTTCAGCGCTAATGGGTAAGATAAGGGATGTGAGGAATGCTGGAGTCACAATACTCTTAGTTGAGCAAAACGTTAGGAGAGCTCTTGAAGTAGCTGATAGAGTATACGTATTGATTGGAGGTAGAATAGTTAGGGAATCGCCTGCTTCAGAACTGAAGATAGAGGAAGTAGAGAAGCTTTTCTTAAGTGCTAAAACATGAGGCTCCCCCTAAGTGAACAAGCTTATTTAGCTAGGACACTATAGTTGAACTAAGGCATTGGTGTAGAACTTGGCTAATAGAGTTTTCACTGCAATAGGTGTAGTTCTTGCAATAATAGGTGTTTCATTAGCCTTACTTAACGTTGCATCAACTGGAGCAATAGTTGTTAGTGAGAAGTGGGTTAAATACTACCTTAGTGAAGTGCCAGTGGATTTAACTATACACCACAACTCAATCTACGTACTTGCATTAAGTGATTCAACTAGAGTCAGCTTATACAAGATCTCTTTTAATGGAGATATTGCCTGGAGGAACTCTTGGAGTACTTTAAATGAATCCCACTTAACTAAACTTATTCCTAGAAGCACTGAGATCTCTGTAGCACTCATAAACTCCAGCAGGCATGAAGTAACTATGTTTAGCTATAGCCCCTATGGAGCCTTAATAGGCAATAGGAGCTTAAAGTTAAGTGAAGTTGTTTGGGCCTTTGATGTATCGCCATACGTAGATGGATCAATAGTAATAGTGGGTACGCGATACATTGTGGGAAAAGGCCTTGAGCTATATGCTTCAAGGATTAACATAGATGACGACAATACTTATTGGAGCATTACTTGGGGCTCTGAAGGCGATGACGTGGCTCTTAAAGTAGTTACTACAAGTAGTGGCTTAATTTACGTTATAGGGAGGAGCTCGGGAGTTGAAATGATAGCTACGTGCCTAGATGGATCTGGGGAAATTCTGTGGAGTGAGGCAATTGGTGTAGGAGACGTTGTATCAGCTAAGGCTTTGGAGGACGACCTCTTGATCCTTGTTAAGGGTAGTGGAGGCTATAGAGTTGCTAAAGCAAGAAGCTTTGGAGCTGTGAGCACAGTTGATTACATTCAAGTGCCTGAAGGCTTTACTCCACTGGATCTACATATAGTGGGTGGCTACGTAGCTTTAACGGGCTATCAGCAATCAAGTGAAGGAAGCATTAATATTGCAGCTACACTACTGTACACGGATAAAGGGCTTAACAAAGTAATTAAACTCAATGCTCCAAGCGCTTTCACTCGCATAGAATCATTCAATAACACTATGTATAGCGTAGGAGTCGCTGAGTCAAGGCTTATAGCAATAGCACATTCAGTAGAGCGCAGTGAGCTGGACGCAGTTCAAGTAATTGCTTCAACAACAGTTGCATTAATTGGATCTTACATAGCTTATAGAGAGATGCGTGGAGGCAGGCCTCCGCCTTTACACAGTGTTTAAGAGCTTTACGTATGTTTAAGGAAACACCTTCCTTATTAAAGGCTTGCCTAACTCCTCTCTCTGTAACTGGAGGCTTCTTTAGCAAGAGGATGTTGAAGCATTACTTAGCTATCTTCAATGCGGAGGAGAATTTATTAATGTGTGTAACTGTTATCAATAACAGAGTGATTGATTTGCGTTTTAAAGTAGACCCTGTTTGTGGAATGCAAGTAGATCCGGTGAAAGCTGTTTACAAAACTATTTACAGAGGAGAAGTATACTATTTTTGCAGTAAGCGCTGTAAGAACTCTTTTGAAAAAGACCCGGAGTATTACCTTAAACACGGCTCAATAGGTATGCCTCAGTAGTCTTACGGGGGTTCTCAGTGGTTCTTGTAAAGGAGAGAATTAGAGTTGTTGGTTTAGACTGCCCTACATGTGTTTACTCCATTCAAAGGAATTTAAGGAGGTTAGAGGGTTTTCACAGCATTGAAGTAGATTTATCTTCAGGGGATGCTATTATAGAATATGATCTTGAGAAATGCAGTTTAAGAAGTATTTATAGAGCAGTAAGAGATGCTGGATATGATTTGCTTAAAGAACGAGTGCTGCTCGCCCTCTATGAATTAGATGAAAGCGAGGTAGGCGTTGTAGAATCCAGGATCTCTAGTATTGCTGGAGTTATTGAGTGCCGTGCATCACCTATAACTAAGCTTGTAAGCATAACGTACAACCCTCTCTCAATCAGTAGTAATGAAGTAGTTAGTAGAGTTAAGAGCTTAGGCATAAGGGCTATTGGTTTTCCACAGGAAATTTTAGGTAAGGAGCGTGGAGAGGAATTCCCGCTCTTGAGGAGGCTAGCGGCTTTCTCAATAGGTTTATTCGTAGTGCTATATGCAACTATAGGTATGTACTATGAATTACTGCCGCATTATGAGAGTGAGCTCTTGCTAGCGTCTTTAGCTACAGTAGCCGTAGTTATGGGGTTTGACGTGATTTTAAAAGGCTTAAGAGCTTTGGCGAAGCTCTCTCCAACAATGGATTCCCTCATAGCGCTATCTGCTTCAACAACCTTAATTACAGGTATTGCAAGCGTTCTCGGCTTCATAGAGTGGCGTGAAGGCCTCCACAGTACTTCATTCTTTGAGGCATCTGCCGGCGTAATAGGCTTTGTAGGGCTTGGAAAGTATCTTGAGGAAAGATTAAGAAGGAGGGCCCTTGGATCGCTTGAAGACCTAGCTAAAACATTCTACGGCAAGGCTAGAGTCGTTGGAGACAATGGAGTATGGGAGAAAGACATCTCCAGTATTCTACCTGGAGAAATAGTGGAGGTTAAGGCAGGAGAGATCATACCGGTGGATGGCGTAGTTATTGAAGGATGGGGGTATGTAGATGAATCAAGTTTTACAGGTGAATCAATGCCTAGGCTTAAAAAAGCCGATAACAGGGACCCAGTATTAGCGGGCAGTATTCTAACTAGTGGTTACTTAAAAATACGAGTAACTAGAGCAACTAGAGATACAGTCCTTTACTACATTATTGAGACTGTTAGAGAAGCTCAATTCTATAAGCCTAAAATAATGAGAATTGCAGATAGAGTTGTAGGACTACTCACCTGGGCCGTTATTGCTATCGCTGTCTTTACACTTGTTTACTGGTGGCTCTTAAAGCATGAACTTGCTTTAGCACTAATGTTCTCAGCTGCAGTGCTAGCCATTGCATGTCCATGCGCGCTTGGGATATCTATTCCAATGGCGGTTTCAATAGCTGTTTTAAGAGCTGCTAAAAGCGGTTTATTGATAAGACGAGGAGATGTATTTGAAAGAGCAATTGAAGTAAGTACAGTGTTATTCGATAAGACTGGGACATTGACTCTTGGAAAACCATCGATCATAAGACTTCACTTGACGGAGAAATCAATTGATGAAAGGCAAGTGCTCAGTTATGCTTGCAGCGTTGAGTCTAGAAGTGAGCACCCTATCTCAAAAGCTATAGTAAATTATTGCGTGGAGAACAGTGTAGAAACAGAAGACTTATCTGACTTTATCCACATGCCTGGAATGGGGGTTGTAGGATTTATTAATAACATTAGAGTAGCTGTTGGCAACTTAGAACTTATGAATAGATTAGACATAAGCTACAATGATGAAATCATAGAGTTAGTTGAAGAAATTGGGAGTAATGGCTTTACGGCTGTCCTTATAGCTGTAGGAGATAGAATTACTGGAGTACTTGAAATAGGTGATGTGCTTAAGCCAGAGGCTGAAAACGTCATTAAAGAACTTAAAATGCGTGGCTTGAAAATAGGTATTGTAAGTGGTGACACTGACGTAAGTGTAAGCTACTATTCAAAGATTCTTGATCTAGATCTTGCTTTTTCAGAGCTTAAGCCTAGTGAAAAAGCTGAACTAATAAAGGATATGCAGGGCAAGGGGGAGAGAGTTATGTTCGTTGGAGATGGAGTAAATGATGCACTAGCCATATCATCATCATTCCTTGGAGTTGCCGTCGGCAGCGGCTCAGAGATCTCGAGGGAATCAGGTGATCTAGTGTTAGCTAGAAGTAATTTAGAGGACTTAGTTTTCTTCTTTAAGCTTAGCAGAGCTGTTAGGAGAAAATCCGTTGAAAACCTCGCGTGGGCTTTTATCTACAATGCTATACTGATTCCAGTTGCAGCAGGACTGCTCTACGTAAGCCACGGCATAATCATTAAGCCAGAGGCAGCTGCTTTAGCAATGTTATTTAGTGACGTAAGCGTAATCCTAAACGCTATGACATTGTTAGCTAAAAAGATTTAATTTATGAAATTTTAAAAAAGTCACCCTCCTGGAGCGCCGTGCCACGGACTCTCTTTCCACACTAAATCCCACAGCATGCTCTCAGTAAAAGTTTCTGCCTCCGCTATCCCCGCCTTAATGCTTAACAATAGTTTGTGGTGTTTGCTTTCATCATCCGCTATAGAAGCTGCTAAGAGCTTTACCCTAGGATCTTCTATTTTAAGCAAGATCTCTCTTGCTTTTTCTAACATGAGTGATTCAAGCCTTATGTGTTTTTCAATACTTGCCGTAATTCTCTCCAAGTCTTCTTCACTAATGAATGGCTGGACTTCTGAGACTAGAGTTGCAATGGCCTTGTAAAATGCGCTGTGTTTCTCTGAGTCCTTTGAAATGCTTTCGAATATTACTCTAAGCACAGGGTGCTTTAGTGATTTAGCGAGTTCTCTAAGTTCTTCAGCATACTTTTCTTCTATTTCCGCAAATTTAAGGAGCTCCTCATTAACGCTGTTCACTGGAAGAACCC
Organism: Desulfurococcaceae archaeon; assembly: GCA_038879595.1. Taxonomy (GTDB): domain Archaea; phylum Thermoproteota; class Thermoprotei_A; order Sulfolobales; family Desulfurococcaceae; genus JANXDZ01. Next base: position 84,107 of record JAVZTI010000002.1, read on the forward strand.
TCTAATATTACAATACCCCTTGGATCTTTGATTCTAACTCCAATTGCACTCCACACTCTAAAGACTTGGCAGCCATCCTCAGGACCTATGTAGTCTACTTCAGCATCTCCTCCGTAAACTACATCCAGTACTTCCGGCATAGATGAGACTAGTAAGACTTTATCATCTGGTAAAGTGAGTGTAGAAACTACTTCATCTACGAGTGTTTTAACTCTCTCTAAATCAGTTACGCCAGTTTTTTCACTAACTGAAAGCAGTTTAACGTATCTAGCGGGGCTAACAAATAGCACTAATGGACGTCTTACGCCGGTTTTCAAAAGCTCATTAACTGCTTTAGCCACGTCTGCTACAGACACGCCTGGCTCATCCCAGTTGCCGAGAGGTATTCTTACTGCGTTCTTACAGCCTAGAAGGGATTCCATAATGTGCTTGTCCTCTATTAAAGCTACTTCAAGAGCTGCTTTATGGGCATCCGGCATTTCAAGTACTTGCCCTGTTTTCTGAGCATAGTCAATAGCTTTCTGAGAGACTCTAAACTTTGCATAGACTTCACTTAATTGAAGTACGCTTCTCTCCACTCTTCCATCAATAATGCCTTCAAATGGCACGGCTTCTACACCTCTACCTAATTTAAGTAGAGGCAGCTTCTTGGAGACTAATCTAGCGTTTAACAGTGTTTTCTTTACTTCTTTAGATACTAACTCCTCAAAGCTATTTCCAGTAGTACTATTGGAGGCGGAGGCTGTAGGGCTTCCACCAGCCAGTTCTTTTACTTCCATTTCCCCTCTTTCAAGTTCCTTTACTTGCTGAGGATCTAGTTCTTTCAGTAATGCGAGGAATTCTCCTACGTGAGTTTTCTCTTCTTTAGCTATGTCTTCAAAAACTTTTCTCACTTTCTCATCGTCAATAGATCTAGCTAGTTGCAAGTATAGGTTTACTGCATCAAGTTCAGCAATTATTGATAACCTAAGTGCATCCGCCACCTCGTTCTTAGTTAACTTTCTTTCAGGAGGTATTTCAAATGGATGTTTAGATAACACATGTAACACCTAGCCTTAATACTACATTATGCGTCGTAAAATATAAGTTAATAGTTTAACTTCACTATACATTGATGAAGCTTTTGTATAAAAGCTAAAAACTCTGCTGGTAGAATTGTGTCTCTTAGGAAAATGGCTGGTGGGTGGAGGCTTTGGCTGAAATAAAGGAAATACCAACTAGTAGGGCTATGTTTAGGAGAATAGGGTCTCATAGCCACATCAGAGGGCTTGGGTTAGATGATCGGGGGAAAGCACTGAAAGTAGCTGAAGGTTTTGTAGGGCAGTCTGAGGCTAGAGAAGCTGCAGGAATATTCGTTAAATTAGCTAAGGAGGGGAAGATAGCTGGTAGAGGAATACTTCTAGTAGGGCCTCCTGGAACTGGCAAGACTGCTCTAGCAATAGCTATTGCTAGAGAACTAGGTGAAGATACTCCTTTTGTAGCTATGAGTGGCTCAGAAATCTATAGTAGTGAAGTCTCTAAAACAGAGATACTCATGCATGCATTGAGGAGGGCTATTGGAGTAAGGCTTAGGGAGAGGAGGCTTGTATATGAAGGAGTAGTTAAGGATTTAAAGGTTCTTAGAGTAAAGCATCCCTTTAATCCATTAGTCATGGTGCCTCGTGAAGCTAGAATAACTCTTCAAACAAGGGATGACGAGCTAACTCTAAGTGTTGGAGAGGAAGTAACTGCACAGCTCCTAGAGCTTGGAGTAAAGAGAGGGGATTACATATGGATTGACCACGACACTGGTAGAGTGCATAGAGCTGGCAGAGTGAAGGGGGTTGAAAAAGCAAAGTACTATGACGTTGAAGCAGCAAAGTACGTAGAGATGCCGCCAGGTCCTGTGAAAAAGGAGAAGGAGATAGTGCATGTACTGACTCTACACGACTTAGACTTGTACTACACAGCTCAGAGAGCTTCAATAACTCTATTCTTTAGCTTTGGTACAGAGAGGGAGATATCGAGTGAAGTTAGGAAGCAAGTTGATGCTACAGTAAAGAAGTGGATTGAGGAAAAGAGGGGGGAACTTATACCTGGAGTACTATTCATAGATGATGCCCACATGCTTGATATAGAGGCATTCAGCTTCCTATCAAGATCTATGGAAAGTGAGATGGCTCCAATCATAATACTGGCCACTAATAGAGGCATGGCGAGGATTAGGGGAACAGACATAGAGTCTCCGCACGGCATTCCACTAGATTTACTGGATAGACTGCTCATAATACCTACAAGGCCTTACACGGAGGATGAGATAAGGGAGATTATAAAGATTAGAGCTGAAGAAGAGGAGGTATCGCTAAGTGATGAAGCTCTTAAAATGCTTGTAGAAACAGGGAGTTCTACAAGCTTAAGGTATGCAGTTCAATTGCTTCAGCCAGCGAGAATAATAGCTGAGTCAGAGGGGCGTAGTGTAATAGGCGTAGAAGATGTTGAGAAAGCGAAGAAGCTCTTCATTGATGTAAGCCAGAGCGTGCAGTACTTAAAGCACTTTGAGGAGAAGTTCCTCAAGTAAGCGTCATAACAACAACTTAGTTAAATGACTGCTATTGAAAGCCTCGTCTTTCAGAGTAGGGATGGAGTTAGGGCTAGTGCTGTAAGACACGTTGACGCTAGAGACATTGTTAATAGAATAAGTGAGTTGAATGCATAGAGCTTTAGGCCTCTTTTTACCCAAGCATTCATGAAGCATGCCGCTAAGAGCATGAGCATGGGTGAAGTGAGGGCTCCAACAATTGTGGTTCCCACCACTACTGCTTGAGTGAGAAGCCATGGAGCTCCTGCTTCAATTCTATTGATGAGTGCTGTAAGCACTATCATTAATATCACTAGTCCATTTATAATGGACTTACATGCATTAAACCCCCTTGGACCAACAGTCCTTAAGGCTATGGATGAGCAGGCGAGGATTATTGACATGCTTGAAAGCAAGACTGTGCTAGCTATGCTTAATAGGTATGCGTACTTAGCTATACAACTAAGGGAGTTGAATGGCTTTACAACGTCTGATACGTAGAATGCTTTAGATGGATGCAGAGTCAGCATTGATGCACTAACTACTGCGAGGGAAATTAAGGCGCCTAACATACTGCCTAAGTAAGCTCCTTTTTCACTAGCCTCACTTTCTTGAATCAATAGAGAGTAGGGGGATGCTGAAGCCCCTAGGAGAACTAGAAGCATTTTGAAGTCTATGTCTACAGAGGGCTCACTCCACGCAGTACCTAACTTTGATGCATTTATTGCAAGAACCACTAAGTATAGGGATATAGTGATTAGGGATAAGTATGTAGCTTTACTTAAGATTCCGCCTTTATCAGTACTGCTAGCAGCCATAGTGCATCCAGTTAATAGAAGCGCGTAGTACAGCCAGCTGCCTCCAATAACTGATGAAGCTATAGCTGAGAAGGACACTATGTTTACGAAGAGTATGATTAGGCTTGAAGCTACCACTAGATCTAGGTACAGCCAGTGCAGCCACTTACCTAAGTCGGCTAGTGCACTAGAGGGGGGTTTGCCAAACGTCTTTCCAAACACTGCTATAGCTTGCTGTAGGTAGATGAATGGAGCGAGCATTGCTATTGATAACGCGAGCCCCACGTAGCCATATAGTGCGCCGAACATAGTTAAGACAACTATATTGGTGAGCTCTATGCCCGATATAAAGCTAACTAAACCTATGACGTACTTCGGCTTCAAGATTCTCTTCATCGCCATAACTCCGCCTCCTCAAGATACCTTCTATGGCTGCTGCAACGCTCTTCAACTGTTCATCGCTTAAGTTATTTATGAATACAATTAAGCCCCTTGGCAAAGCATTATTTAGAGCCGTGTTCTCTCTATGCATACTTAAATCTCTAGTGCTTTCACTGCTGCCTACAGCAATATTTCTTGAAGCATAGTGATTGTATAGAACTGGGATTATTGATAGAGCTAAGTAAACTATTGCCAGCATTAAGCTAGAGATATTCAATTGACGCTCACCGTAGAGTAGCTTTTATGTCTAAGCATTTTAAAGAAAACAGTGTAGTAGTTACTTAGTGTTTATTACTTGAAAAAGCTTGCGAAGTACTATTGGGGTATGTAGGTAGGTATTACTTTACAGCTGGAATCCCCGTTCTTTAGGGCTGTCTTATTCTTATTCCTGTAGAATCTCCATGCCTTGTAGGAGAAGCTCATCAACACTCCATAAGGGGTAAGCTAAGGAACTCCGCGAGGCTTCTAGCAATACAATGAAGGCTGTGTTAAATAACTATGTAAACTCACTGGAGCTAAATCCTATTCGTAGAGGAGGAGTGGGAAATCAATGGAAGTCGCTGAGCAGTATCCTTATTTCCTTAATGTTAGTCCAACAAACTTTCTTTACTCCACGATGCCCCGGCTTATAAGTAGTCTTTACTAATCCTAGGTTAGAGAGCATCTTTACATGCATGCTTACGCTAGCCTTGCTTTGATTAACTAACTTCGCTAACTTACTTAAGTCCATTTCGCCTTTCTGTAGCTCAATTAGTATTCTAATTCTAGCGCTAGATCTAAGGGTGTCAGCTACTTTCTCTATGTAGTCAGCGCCGCGAACTATTAATGTAGAATCGTGTTCTCTTATGCTTCCTCCAGTAGTTCCTTTATCCATTAACTCCTCTCACCACCTAAAGCTATTATTAAGGCCCTGCTTTAATAACTTGATAGTAAGGGTGTTGCAGCTGGTTAAATTAGGCACAGTGTATAGGCAGCTTACACCACTGGACTTCTCAATACTTAGTGCTGTAGAGAGGGGCATGGCTAACTACGAGTACGTCCCCTTGGATTATGTTGAAAGACTAGTGAATGCGCCAGCAACTAGAGTGGAGCGTTCACTAGAGAAGTTGCGCGACCTAAAGTTAATTAAGAGGTGGAGTGAGAGCTATAGAGGCTTTAGGCTAACGTACTTAGGTTTAGATATGCTTGCCTTAAGAACTCTAGTTAAGGAGGGGGTTCTAGAAGCTATTGGAGACAAGCTAGGCGTTGGAAAGGAGAGCGAGCTCTATAGAGCTAGAGCTCCAGGGGGTTTATTAGTCATAGTGAAGCTCCTTAGGATAGGCTGCAGGAGCTTTAGATCTACTAAAAGAACTAGGTCTTTTGTTGAAAATCCTCAGTTAAACTGGTATGCTCAATCGAAAATAGCTGCTGAAAGAGAGTATAAAGCATTGCTGGAATTGTTTAAAGCTGGAGGCCTGGTTCCACGGCCCTACGCGTGGAATAGGCATGCAGTAGTCATAAGTTGTATAAATGGAGTCGAGCTATACAGGAGGCCTAAGTTAAATGATCCAGGGAGAGCACTAATGGATGTACTTGAAACAACTAGGAAGGCATACGTAGATGTAGGGATAGTGCATGGGGATTTAAGTGAGTACAACGTCATAGTTAGCGTTGAAAATGAGAGAGCTTACGTAATTGATTGGCCGCAGTACGTTGAAAAAGATCATCCAAGTGCCCCAAGTCTATTGAAGCGAGACGTAGAGTATATAGTGAGGTTCTTCAATAAAATCTACGGAGTGCGTTTAAGTGTAGATAGGGCTTTTAGTTATGTCACAGGTGGAGGAAAGCTCTAGTAGAGTCATTGTAGGAGTAGACGTTAGGTATGGAAGTCCAGAGTCCTCTACTCCACCTCACTACAGTATAGTAATTCTGCGGGGAGAAGAAGTAATTAATGAATACGAGGACGTAAGCATAGGCAGATTGATCAGGATCTTGTGGGATACTCTTCCTAAAGTAATAGCAGTAGACAACGTGTATGAGTTAGCTCCAAGTAAGTCAAAGCTATTCAACCTCCTCTCACTACTGCCTCCAGACATAGAGATAGTGCAAGTTGCTGGAGTTGGAAGTGAGAAATTAAACGTAAAGCTATTGGCAAAGAGCTTAGGCATAGAAGTATACAACAAACCTCAGCCTCTACAGACTGCATACATAGTGGCTTTAGCAGCTCAGAGGGGCCTTGGATATAGAGTTAGGCTAGTTGAAGATAAGTCTAAAATAATTATATCTAGGGGAAGGGGGTCTTCAAAGGGAGGCATGAGTCACGATAGGTATGTGAGGAACATAAGGGCTGGAATACTTAGGGTAACTAAGGAGATAAAGTCTATCTTGGATTCAAACAACATAGATTACGACTTATTGATAACTAGATCTAGTGGTGGATTAAGTAGAAGTACTTTCATAGTCTATGCCCCGAGGAGTAAAGTGCTGAGCTTAGTAAAGCCGCTTAAGACGCATAACATTAAGGTGGATGTAAGGCCCGTATATAGCTCTAGAATAGTTTTTGAGCCTCTCAATGCTCCCGAAAAATCCCAAGTGAGTACAAAGCCTTTAATAATAGGCCTAGATCCAGGTACTTGGACTGGCTTAGCTGTGCTCGATCTCAATGGAGTTCCACTATTAGTTAAGAGCTCTAAGGACTTAGATAGGGCTGAAATACTGCTACTATTGACTCAGTATGGTAGGCCTGTAGTAGTAGCTACAGATGTTGCTTCACCCCCTGAATCAGTTAAAAAGCTTGCATCCGTATTTAAGGCAGTTCTATACAGCCCCTCTAGAGACTTAAGCAACGATGAAAAGGACTTATTGTTGGAGAGCCTTAGGAAGATCTATCCATGGATAAAGATCTCGGATAGCCATGAAAGGGATGCACTAGCATCAGCTTACAAGGCATTCTTAAGCTATGCAGATAAGTTTGAGCAAGTGGAGGCTTACGTAAGTAAGTTCAACGTTCAACTAGATGTGGATAGAGTTAAGGAAGCCGTAATTCATGGGAAAACTATTGCAGAAGCTATAGAGGAGGAGCTTGAAAGAGTTGTCTCACAAAAGGACTTAGTTGAATCTGAAGTCAGCAGCAGAAATGAAGTCCATAGCTATAGGACTGGAGATAATAAGGCATTGAAAAAGCTGCAGTTGAGGCTGAGAGCTCTTGAAGCAGAGAAAGTATCTCTTCAAGCAGAGACAAGGGTTCTTACAAGTGAGATTGAGAGATTAGAGATGGAGTTGAGGAATTTAAAGCAGATAATTAATCCAATTGATGAATATGAAAGGCAGATAAACTTACTCAGAGAGGAGAATAAGTCGTTGAGGAAAAAGATCTCTCAATTAGAGGAAGCCTTAAACTCCCTTGAGAAAGATTATGCACAACTTCAAAAACTGCTTGAACGAGCCTTAATAGAGGGCTTTAAGGTTATTCCAAAGCTAAGTAGCGTTACAATAGAATCCATTAAATCCATTGACTTTAAGCCAAGTAGTGTAATTAGGGCAGTATACACTGATTCTCCCATAAATGACGACGTATTAGAGTTAATGAAGTCAAGTAAAATAGCTATAGCTACCCTCACGCCTGAGCGTTATTTAAATACACGTATTCCAGTAATAGACTTAAGAAGCTATGAGCATTATTGCGTTGGCTCACTAGTGATAGTAGAGCCATTAGTTGAAGACGTTATCAATAGCGAGTGGAAGAAAATAATTGAGTCTGAGGAACGTGAGAGAAGGAACGCCATCCTCAAGATCTTGGAGGAGTATAGAGTGGAGAGAGCTAAATCCATGGGCTTAAGCGAGGACATTGAGTCTAGGAGAATTATAAGGACAAAAATATAGCTGTAGTTGCAGTAGGAGTTCTCTAAAAGAGTATGACTTCATTTCTCAAAATCTTGTCAGTTATCTTAACTATGTTGCTCAGCTCCCAGTCAACTATGCTCTCTATTTCTGAGATAGTGTTGGAGGATAATCTATCTCCTTCAGGGAGCACTTTTACGTTAGCCATGAATGGTTCATCTATTGGCTTACCTATTTGGCTTAATAACTTGACGTAGACTTCCCTAACGTTCTTAACTTCATTGTATATTCTGTTAGCTATAAGTGTTGCAACCACATTGTATATCTTTCCAACGTGGTTAACTGGGTTTTTGCCTGCAGTAGCCTCCATGCTCATAGGCCTCATGGGAGTTATAAGCCCATTGGCCCTATTGCCTCGGCCGGTCATTCCATCATCTCCGTGTTCTGCTGAAGTACCTGTTACAGTTATGTAAACACTTCCACGCTCAACTATGTCAGCTGTATTTACATAGGCTTTTACTGAATACTCTGGAGCTACTTTTGATGCATTATCCAATATTGATTCAATTACTTCCTCCTTAACACTAATGTATTCACCTATGTCTAGTACGTGTCTTGACACTATTGCTGCAGCTACTGTGAGCTCAATTCTTTTATCAAGCCTTAGCCCCATTACTTTTACATCTTCACCTACAGCTGGTAGCTTAGCCTTAAACTCCCTTGAGTTAAGCATTCTCTCTGTGCTGAGGACTAGTTGCTCAAGCTTACTCAATGGAGCATATCCTACTCCTATGCTTGTATCGTTTGCAGCAGGCGCCTTAGCCTTTATGGAGAATAGCTCACGAAGATCTTTTGAGCCCATGCCTATCTTGTAGTCAACTACTACGTCTGCCTCTGGATCTAGGTATCTAAAGCAACTTCTAATCCAGTTCCTTACAGCTTTAATGATTAGTGTGCCAACAGGCACTGGTTCAATGCCTTTATCCGTTCGAACGCTTGTCGTAGCTCTACCGGATACAATTATGTATATGGGCTCTAATACTTCGCCTCCTCCAAAAACTGGGTTAGCTTGTCCTCCAACAACTAGCACTTTATCTAAGTTGTGGTGAAGTATTAAGCCATAGTTCCTTAAGTAGTATTCACAGAGCGCTCTACTCGTTGCTTCAGCAGATGCATCAGCTATGTAGTCAGGGTGGCCTAAGCCCTTTCTCTCAACTAATTCTACTCTCATATCTTCAACGGGCTGAATTCTAACTTCCTCTACAACTATCTTCCTCTCGACCAAAGCATTCACCTATATGAAGGGGATTAGCTTTAGTTAAAAAGTTGATAATCTCTTTAAAAACTTTATTTGAACATAAGTTATCCAATTAATAAGTGAAGCACTACAGTAACTTTAGAGCCTTTTAAGCCCCAGAATCTTCACTAATGAGCAAGTATGTGGGGTGAAAAGACGTCTTAATGCATCATGAGGATGCCCCTCTACTGATCTTCAAGATCCTTGATGAACCCGGCAGCCTTTCAGCTACTTCACTTAAGTTTACTCCAACGTCTTCTCTAAGCATTTCACTGAAGGACTTCATTAGATGTTCAGCCATAGCGTTGGAGTCAACGTCGCCTGGAGCTATAACTACGTATACTAGGCTTCTTTCCTTAACAACTTCTTCTGGCCCAACTATTACTCGTCGATAAATTCCATACAGTGAGTCGTAGACTTCCTCTACTCCTAAAGCTATGTTAAGTGCTACGTGCTTCACATAGTTCCTCCTGCCGTAGATCATGAATGATCCTTTCCCAAGGTACTCCCCTGATGGAGGTGTTTTAGATACTTGTTCTCCAAGAACCCAGTACACATCTATTTCACTAAAACCTATGCTCCAAGCCTTAGAGTAGCATGCAGCTATAACGGCTGCTTCACGAATGCTTCTCTCAAAGCCTTCTCCTCTACGTACTTTTATCACTGTTGCAGGAGCTCCATGAATGTCTGCGTGCATAAATACATCCCATGGCTCCAAGTGCTTTCTTACAATAGCTTCGTTTTGATCAGCGTTTCTCCCAGCTATTACTAAAAGGCCTTCGCTAGTTATCATCCAGTGGAACCTTTCATACCAATACTTAGGCTTAATGATTCTTGCCGCAGTTTTAGCTCTAGCCTCAAGGGATCTTTGGAGAGCCAGGAGCTTTGCTCTAAGTTCTTCAACAGCTCTCTTAGCTCTCTCAGCCCTCCCTAAGTACTCTCCATGGAGTCTATAGTAATTGTTGACATTTCCATCAGCGTTTAAGCGAACGTCTATTGGTACTTCTACTCCTCCAGAAGTCTTTATGTTAACTAACCCTGCATCTTTGTTGTAACTAGTGACTCCACTGCACTTCAATATAGAGTTCCAGCCTCCTTTAGCCCTCTCCTCTTCAATGCAGTTAATTACTTCCCTGACTTCATTTATGTTTAAAGCTAAGTGCTCGAAGTAAGCCTTGTACATAGATGCTTTACTTAAGTACTCCTCAATGAGCTTCTCCTGTTCACTAATGCTCTTCAATATCTTGGCGACTTCTCCTTCAATAGCTCTCCTCTCCTCCTCAACTGCTATCTCCTTCTCAAGAGCTGTAAAGTATGAGTCGAGGGCTGTATTGAAGTCACTGACTCTAACTATGGATAGCTTGTAGAGTTCCTCGAATAGCTTTGGAGGATAGGGTGTGAAGCTTATGAACTCCTCATTGCTTTTCACTAAATATCCTTCACCCCTCATGGATTCGTTGACGAGCTCTCTAAGTCCTTCAATTATTGACTCAACAATCTTCTCGCTGACGCCCCCTAAATCCATGGTCTTATAATCGATGAGCCCCACTCTATAGAGCACTTCTTCAGCTACTTCTCCAGGCAGTTTAAGCCCATATACTAAGCCTCTAATCAAGTCCCTCCCCCTACTCATAGACTCCCTTAACTTGCTGAGAGGTGCTTCAAGGGGGTTCAACTGCTCTGGAGGCGGCGAGTACTTTACGCCAGGCTTTATTACTCTATCCTTTAGCTCCATGGATTTGCTTGAAGCAATTATTACTTCGTTAGTAGTTAGTGCTAAGACTCCTCTAGGTAGGAGTTCTATGTATAGCCTGTAGCTTCTGCCTCCTCTAGCGATATCCACATAGATTACTCTATCAAAGTCCAGCATGCCGACTGCTTTAATCAATCCTCCGCGTATGTGTCTTCTAAGCACTGGAGTAATGCCGCTGACTCCGTGTACAGCGCTTTCAGTAATAGAGAAGTTCACTCTTCTACCCGGCTCTACTTTAAGCATTTTTCTCCCAGCTGAAGTAAGCAATTTAAAGATCCATGAGTCATTAGTTGAATATACATTGATTACTCTTGAGCCTAGAGCATCTTTACCCGATGTATTGATCCAAGCTAAAACATCTACAACATTCATTGAAGCCTTCTTTACAAGCATCTCCATTCACTAAATTCAAACTTTTAACTCAGCCACTAAATACTGGAATTGGTGCCTTTAAATGTATAGAAAGCTGTTCAGCAAGTTAAGCATTGAGGATAAAGTAGTGCTCATGCGCTTTACACTAGCTTTAGTAGTTGGAGCCTTATCATACTTAGTCTACCTACTAAACCCTTCATTAGAGCTCAGCCTAGATAGCGTCAAGCTCTCAATGAATTCAAGCACTATATCGTGGCTTATGAGTGCAGCAGCCTACATTTCATCAATACCAATAGCGTTAAGGATTGGCGCTAAAGGGCTTTTTCAAACAATTATAAGAGGTGTTTTAACATACTACACTACTTGGCTTATAGTCTTTATAGTTCTCTACGATTTATTGAAAACGCCTTAACTTAGCTTCATTCACATCCATTAAGGCTGCAGCTTCACCAAGATCTTCTGCTAGAGATCTCTTCAGTGCTGCATAGCTCATTAATGTAAAGTAAGGGCTTCATGCATTAGTTTAATAAGGCAGCCTTGAAACATATAATTTGTTGAGCTCTATGTACCGCGAGTTCGTGGACATTAATGAAGCACTCAAGTTCCTCAAGGAGTCCATAGATTTGAAGCGTGTTACTGTAATCATTGCTCCATGCACTGTGGAGTACTATGGTCGAGGAAGCTCTAGCCTTAGCCTTGGGGAAAGAGTAATTTTAATTAAACAAGATGGAGCCTTGCTAATACATAGGCCAACGGGTTATCAACCAGTTAATTGGCAGCCAGCCACTAGCAGCATTGAAGTCAAGTCTGGGAGAGGTTTCATTGAGATTACTGCAGTTAGAAATGACCCTAGGGAAGTGCTTGTAGCAAAGCTTTCGCCTCCCATAAAAGTGCTTTCATGTAAGTTAATTGATTCAGCGGGCTTCACTAAGTACTTAGATGAAAGTGAAGTTAGGGATATAATCCTTGAACATCCTGAAGTGTTGGAGGATGGATTAAGGATTGTGGAGAAGGAAAAAGTTGTTGGAGGTCTTTCAGTAGACTTATTCGGCTATGATAAAAACGGCAATCCAGTATTGATTGAAGTAAAGAGAGTGAGAGCTGATAGAGAAGCAGTCCTACAGTTATTTAAATATGTAGAGGAGTATAAGAAGTCAAGTGGAGTAAAGCCTCGAGGGATTCTTGTAGCTCCAGAGAGATCTCGGGGAGCTCTAGAGTTATTAAAGGAATTAGGGCTGGAGTTTAAGAAGGTGGACTTGAGGAAGCTTTGGAGGCTGAAGGCTGAAGAAGTTGAAGGAGGATCAAGAAGTATACTCGAGTTTTCAAGGAAGTGAAGCTGACTCTATTGAACTTTATGAAGCTACTTCCTCTAGCTACGATGAGCTCTATAGAGAGGAGCAGTATGGGAAATACAAGTACGTGGAGTCTTCTGGAATAACTATAAGTGGAACAGTGGTTGACGTTGGATGCGGCACAGGGCTCCTCTTAGAGTATTTACTGAGTAGAGGGGCTCTATTAGAAAAGTACATTTGCATAGAGCCAAGCAGTGAAATGATTTCGAGAGTTTTTGAAAAAGCCGTTGACTATAGAGTGCTAGCTATTAGAGCGCTGGCTCAAGCAAACCCCATTAGGGATGGTGTTGCTTCAATAACTACGCTAATAACAGTATGGGACAACATAGTGAGTAGCGATAGGTTGAGGGCTTTAATGGAGTCTCTTAGAGTAACAAAGACTGGTGCTCCAGTTGTCTTATCATTCATTAAACATAGGTTTAAGGAAGCTCTAGCTGAAGTTGCAGGAATAGCTCAAAGCACTGGATTGAGGATTGAATTCATCGGGTGTGAATCCCATGATTGCATAATAATAGCATTACGCAACTAGCCTCCTACAATAAATGACGGCTCTTTTCAGCACAAGCTCCTTTAATATAGAGCATTAGCATAAGTGAGAAGAGTAGGAAACCTTATAAGTGTGGTGTAAGCTATAGCTCATTAGATAGCTCGATTTAATGAAAGAGGGGTAAATGTGTCTACTGCTGGAAGACCCTCAACAAAGATACCGACTCCACTAAAGTATTTGAAGAGTGCTCAAAGCCAAGTGGTTTTAGTTAAATTAAAGGATGGAAACGAGTATGTGGGAGTTTTAGAATTAGTTGATCCAACTATGAACGTTGTGCTAAGTGATTGCGATGAAATAGATAGCAGTGGGAATAAAACTACAAAGTATGGGAAAGCACTTATTAGGGGGAGTCAAATACTGTTTGTAAGCATAAACTATGGAAGAGTTTCTCCAGAATTAGCTGTAAGGTAGAGGCTAATGCTCAAGGCTAGAGATGTAATGGTGCCTGAGCTAAGAGTTATAAAAGACAGTGAATTCCTAGAAGTAGCTGCTAGAAGGATGTTATTTGAAGGAGTGGATTCACTAGTAGTTGTATCAAGCTCTGAAGAACCTATTGGAATTATTACTAAAAGCGACATCATTAGAGCTGTAATCATTGAAAAAATGAATCCAGCGGAAACGCCCGTCAGGGAAGTCATGTCTAAGCCCCTGAAGTTCGTTGACGCTAACGAAGACTTAGACATAGTAATAAATATGATGATAGAACAAAACATAAGTCACGTATTAGTTAAAGAAAATGGAAAGTTCGTTGGAATAATATCTGGCTTAGACATAATGTATGTAACTAATACATTGATCGATATAATTAGGGAAAAACTTTAGCAAGAGCCCTACGTTATTTAAATGAACTGAGTATGCCAGGTATTACTCTCATTCGACTGCCTGTAAACCCCCCAGTTACAACTGAAGCTCCACCCCCCTTCGTGGCAGAGGGAAGTAATTAAGGGCGTTGAGCCTCTATTGGCTTATGCTGGATGGAGGAAAAGAAAAACTTTGGTGTAGAAATAACTCGATTTAGGAGTGCACCATTTGTAGGTATTGCTGAGTAGTCCTCCATCTCTTTTTTGATTCACCGCTCTTTATTTGTTGAACAAATACATTAAACCACTTAAAGTCTCTTTCATAAACGTGGTATGAGTCAGCTATATGCATATAGTAGCCAACGTCTACACCGATCTTTTGAGCTATAAGCTTTTGAAGTTCCGTAAATGCATACATATTCATGTATGCTGCCTTAAATGCATCATTGCTGTTGTGAACCATTATACCTCCATGCCCACCAATGAAGTTTTCATAAGGTGGGACAGATAGGTCGTAAACGTAACTTGTAGTCGGTTCTGTTTCACGTATTTCAACAACTGCGTCGAATGCTACATCAGTAATTAATGGTATCAACTCAACTTCTGCCCTACATCCAACGTGCATTGACTTATCGTATAGATGTGTGTGAGCAACGCTTTCATCTTCACACTCTGTAGGCAAGCCTGTAATTGATTTCGAGTTCCAAACAGCGCTATGCACATTCTTTAAACCCTCCTCTTCGAACATGCTATTTAGTATAGGCTTCACCTCTACGGCTTCTGCTCTTCCAACATTAATTGCCCGTAAATATGATCTACTATTGTCTGAAAGACTGTTTTTCTTAAACAGCATTAATTGCGCATCAAGTAATTTAGGCTGCTCCCTTAAGTGAAGTACATCTTTCGGTATAGCTACAAGGTCTCCTACCTTAAGTTGTTCCGTTAAAATAGGGGCCAGCCCTCCATCTTTAAGTATGAACAAGGCGTGATCCTTGCTTAGTCTAATCCATCTTCCAGACTTTAGCCTTACCTCATAGATCTTCTCTCTTTCACTAAGTTTATGCTTAATACAATTAACTATGGATTTCCAGCGAATGCTTAAGCCATCATCAATGGTGGCAGTAAGAGCTTCCTTCCATAATTCCTCTTCACATACTTCACCAATTGGAATGAAATCTACTATGCCATCGCGGAAGAGCAATACAGGTTCTTTGTAGTCAAGAGACCTCATATTTACATGCATAATTAGTTTACCTTCTACAACTCTAAACCACGCTCTCTGCAGGCATGGTGGATGCTCTGTCTCTAAATCCTTCCATGGCTGCCAAGTTATTGCTTGCGCTCTCCTAGTATATGGAGAGTTCTTTAATTTTTCAATGACTTTACTTATTTGATCAATTGTAGTGCCGTTTGGAAGGCTGTACGAGAACAGTCTCTCATGATATGTATAGCCAACTTTCTCTACTAAGTAGTCGTGAATGCCCTTAATAACTTCATCAACGTAATCCAGGAGCCCTCTTAGAGAGCCTGCAACAATTCCCTTTAAATGCACTCTGGGCTCTGCAAATGGATCCTCAACAATGATTACGGCTGGAGCATCAATGCTTCTTTCACTATACTCAGTATCTATAGTTACACCGACTTCACTAAGCTTGACGAGGCTTTGCTCCCAAGCCTCTGGTAGATTCCTGCCAACAACTTGTATTAACCTCATTGCACCACCAACTATACTAGCAAACCCACAGTATATAAAATGATTGACCTTGAACAATGGGTGAAAGACTTAAGCTGACGCAGGAGCTAATGAATTCACTAAAAGAAGCTCATTTACTTAAGGCTTTGGAGTAGTTGGCTGAGACTTAGACTGCCTATTCTTCAAAATCTTCCTAAGGATTCTCACACCATTTAAAGCATCAATCCAATACGGTGTAATTAATGCCAGCAGTAGTGTAATAATATGCATGGATGGCTTAGCTAAAGCTGAATATGCTGCAACAACTACAGTAGAATATATGGCGTATGTAAAGCTCCTCGGTACGACAAATCTCTCCAGCACTGTATACATAGATAGCTCTATGGGGAGTTCTCTAGATGCAATGTATTCTCCAGTGCTTGTTTTAGCTGCAAAGCCAAGTCTTTCCAACTTACTGAGGACTCTCTGAGCCTTACCAGGGCTCTTATACCCCATGAGCCTCTGAAACCCCCTGATCGTGATTGGCTTAGCGTACCTAAGCAACTTTAGATAAGCCTCTAAAGCCTCTTCATCTAAACTCATAAGCTCTGCCTCACTAGTGAATGAAATTAAGGTAGAGGGGAAAAAAGCTTGAGTTACCTATGACTAATTACTTAGTTCTCACGTACAGCATGTAGAACGCTATGGCTATAGCAGTTCCTACAACTATAGATATAGCTACAGCAACTCCATTGAGCTCCCAGCTAGGCCTACTTGTAGGTGAAGCCTGTGTCCAGAGCCAAGGAGGTTGCTGTACTGCTAATGCTTTCTTCAATTCCTCAGATAGCTCAAACCTGCACCCCAATGATCTTATGAGAGTGCCGCGCATAGCTCCACTAGTTATTAATTCACTATATCGGCGCCATGTTCCATCATTAGTGTAGTATACGAGCCTTTCATTCCATCCAGCGCAGCCCATGCAAGCGCTCTCCACTATTCCCTCTAAGTCATTGTCTGATAGCCCCACTAAAATGCCGGTGCTTCTAAGCCTATCTAGCTCAATGAGTAGCGCTGATTTAAGGAGATCTGTGTAATAATTTACCATAGATTCATTGATCTGCTCTTGATTTTCTCCAAGCCCAACGTCCATGAGTTCAAGCCTTATCCCTGGATAAAGTTCTACGGGTTCGCCTTCATTAATGCCCGGCACTAGAGGCGCTCCATTAAAGACCTTCTCTAAGTAAATTATTACGACTATGCTGCTAACGCTTCTATACACGTAGCATTCATTGACTTTAAAGACGCCTGGAGCGCCTTCAAGTAGCGTTGAATTGAGGAAGATCCCTGGCTTATTTAACAGTACTTCTATGGAGTGAGCGTCACTAGGGTCGAAGCATGCATTAATTGAAGTAGCACTCATCAATAATGCAATCAGTGCAACGATTGTAGCTGGTACAGCTACTCTACTGAGATTCCACTTGAAGTTACTCATGTGAATACACCACTGAATAACTTGAGAATCTACGTATATAGTACGCATTCAGCGTGACGGCAGCGTCATAGAGTCCGTGACAGAGCTCGAGCCTTTATTCTCAAAGAGCTATGCATTGAGAGTGTTGAACCTTCTTCACAGCTCTAGAGATCTTGGTGTTTTAAGAGCTTCTCTAAGTCGTATTCTGTACGTAACCCAATTTTATGCAGTGCTTCGTTTGCTTCAGTAAGAGTCCTAGAGCCTTCTACAGCCTTTGCAGTTCTCGATAAGCTGTAGACTACATTTATATCCATGAAGAATGAGAGAGTTTGCATTATGCTTACTTTAACTCTCCTTGAGCCCTCCCTTATTAGTATTTCTCCAAATAGCCCTCTATAAGCCATTAGTGGAACTCTGCTTGCCTCAGTTATAACTTGTTTAAGGAGTTCTTCGTATAGCTCTGCTTCACTCCTACTTATTCCTTTAATCCAAAGCAATCCATTGTTTCTTGCTACAACCTCTACTCTCTCCAATACTTCTTCTTGGCTTAGTTCTCCATCAGCTCCTGGGCTTGCTACAACTAGGATTGAATTATTGAACTTAGAGAATGCTGCAAGACTCATTGAGTCTGCAAGTGGGCTCCATAAGTTTCTCTCGCATCCTTCAGCAATTATGTCTCCACCAACGTCAATGGCTATAAATGCCTCTACTCCAAGTGCTTCAGCTATTTCACTTAATCCCTTAAAGTAGCCTATTACTCCACTCCAAAGATCTGCTGCATAGAGTTCGCAGCCAATTACACTCGATACTCTAGCTAGCTGTGGAGTGAACTCTCTTCCAGCTCTAAGGACTTTAGTGGAGGGCCCAATGCTTATCGAATGATCTCCAATGCTCCTGGAATTTATGAAGCAATTAAATGGCACAGGGCCTGGCTCAGGATCTATTGTATACCTCTCCCAGGGAACTCCACCTATGTAAGTCTTTACTCCACAAGCTTCTTTAATCCACTTAGCTAGTACAGCTGCAGATACTGCGTCTCCTCCACCACCTGCTCCATAGACTATGATGCTCCTTGGATTAAAGCCGAATAAGTCCTCCAATATTCTTCCACAACTCATTAAACCACCTAAATTTAGCTGAGAAAGCCTTAAGCTTTATTTTTTAAAGTAGATAGCTTTATTAAGCACGGTGCTTACTTATGGCTAAAGTAAACTTTATGTTCGTAATACACTTCCACCAGCCAGTGGGGCAGGTAAGGAGGGTTTTTGAAAGAGTTTTTGAGAACAGCTATAAGCTTCTTTTAGAGACTTTGAATAGGTATAGGGATGTCAAGGTATCTATCCACATTAGTGGACCTCTACTGCTTACATTAGCTGAAAGATACCCTGATTGGCTTAGCCAAGTAGCGAAGCTAGCTCAACACGGCTCAGTGGAATTACTTGGGGGGAGTCTTGGAGAAGCAATTCTACCCATCATACCGCGTGAAGACATGTATGCACAAGTTAGGGAATACATGGAGTTGTTTGAAGAGCTGCTTGGCTTTAAGCCTAAGGGCTTCTGGCTTCCGGAGAGAGTTTGGGAGCCCAGCATTGTTGAAGCACTAGCTGATAACGGCATTGAGTACGTATTGATAGATGATTCAACGCTCTATAGAAGCGGCCGTAGGAGAGAGGAATCTATGTATGCATGGATTACGGAGAACTCTGGTAGAAGGCTTAAAGTACTATTCATAGATACTGAGCTAAGGTACGTCCTTCCATGGAGGCACCCAGATGAAGTGATCTCATACATGGCCTCTAGAGGGGATGAATTAGGCGACAAGTACTTGCTGTGGGGAAGTGATGCAGAGAAGTTTGGGGAGTGGAGAGATCCTATGTGGGCTAAGTGGTGGCTTAATGAATTCTTCAATAAGCTTAGGGAGAAGAGACATGAAGTAATCTGTACACAGCCGCGCGAGTACTTGGAGAACTACGGCGTTAGAGGTCTGATCTACTTAGCTCCAGGGAGCTATGATAAAATGCTTGAGTGGAGCAACGGCTTCTTCAGGAACTTCCTAGTCAAGTACCCTGAAAGCAACAACATGCATAAGAAGATGCTTAGGGTGAGGGAAAAGCTTGTAAAGGCAGGCGTTGGGCGGGAGGCATGGCGCTACTACTACATGGCTCAATGCAATGACTCCTACTGGCACGGGCTCTTTGGAGGAATATACTTAACTCACTTAAGGCAGGCTGTTTACGAGAACTACATTAAGTCTGAAGCAATAGCTGAAGAATCTATGAATTACTATAGTGAGGAGAGCATACGCATTGAAAGGACAGACTTTGACTACGATGGATTCATGGAGGTAATAGTTGAAAACAGGGAGCTAAATGTTTACATAAAGCCAAGCGATGGAGGCACAGTGTTTGAATTAGACTACAAGGAGAAGGGCTTTGAACACAATTACTTAAACACTATGACTAGACGCTATGAGCCATACCTTGATGGAACAGGCTATAGGCCTGATTGGTATAGAAGAACTTCGTTTAGAGAACACATATGGGCTTTACACGCTACTCCAGCTGACTGGATTCAAAACACTCCATTCATAGACTTAAGCGATCTAGCCTTAGGAGAGTATAAAGTTACTTCAGCAACTAGTGATGGAGTAATCTTGAGGAGAATTGGTTGCTTCTATCCACCGGGAGGTCGCCCCATTGAAGTACTCATTGAGAAGAAGTACGTCGTCAATGGATCGGCTTTAACAGCTATGTATAACTTGAAGAACATAGGCAGCGGAGTTATTGAAGGCTTATTGGGCTTAGAGCTCACTGTAGCGCCAAAACTCCCACTTGATGTAGATGCTCCAGTTAAGTATAGCGTAGATGGAGTTGAGAAAGGCATTAATGAATGGTATAGTGGTGAAGCCAGTGCAGTGACTTTAGTGAGTCCTGCGGCAAGAGCGTTAACTATTGAAGTGAGCTCTAGGACGAGCACTTGGATAGCTCCATTAACTATGCCTGCTAGAACTGAGAAAGGTATTGTAGAGAACTTTGAGGGGCTTGGAGTAATGCCTGTATACAACCTCTACTTAAAGCCAGGCGATGAGTTTAGCCAATTAATTAAGCTTACGGTAAGGCATTGATGAGGTGTTAAAGAGTGATCTTCACTAGCAATGCACTTCCAGTTGCTGAACTAAAGGCGTTTAATGAAGTGCGTAACTTCAATAAGCTTACATGGATTCTGTCTTTTGAATCAAAGTATGTAAGGAAGTACGGTGGATTAGGGGAAGTTCCCCCAAGCATTGCTAGAGAGCTGAATAAAATGGGCTTTAAAGCTATTGTAATAACTCCAGGCCACGGTAGGGTGAGCGAACTTGAATCAATGGGTTTAGCTAAGGCAATTTCGTCAATTAAGGTGAGGGGGGTTGAAGTAAGAGTTCATAGCTGTGGAGAAATAGATCCACCGCATGTAGTGATCTCAGGTGGAGCCCTTGATGAGCCAACAATATATACTCAAAACATCTGGGATAAGGTGTATCTATATACTTTTGGAGTAGTGGAGTACGCTAAATACGCCATTAAGGAAGGCATTGTTCCAAGCATTGTTCACTGCAATGACTGGCACAGCGTCCCACCCCTTATAGCCTTAAAGATCCTGTTCAACTCCCTAGATCTCTATCCAGCATTCGTTTACCACATACATCTATTGTCTAAGGAATCTATTTCACTTGAGAAGCTGGAGGAATTGCTTATACCGCGTGAGAGAATTTTAAGGATCAATTATATGGGCAATAGGCTTGAGGCAAGGTTGGAGGATTTAGTGAACTTAAGCCGTGGGTATATTGAGAGGTTTGCTGCATTAATAGCTGACTATGTAGTATCTGTTAGCAAGAGCTTTGCATTCCATGTAGAGGGAGCTATTGGAGTAGATTTATCTTATAAAGTAGGGTATGTATATAATGCTACGGATTGGAGCTATGCAGAGCTAGTTAATGAAGTCTCTAAGTCATACCCTGAATTAAAGCATCAAATTACTGGAGATCTAAATATTGATAAGAAGGTCTTCAGGGAATTCCTAGAGCTTAAAGCACTTGAACTACTGAGCGGGGATGAACTCATTATACCTGATCCTGAGGTTTCAAAGATCTTAGCTAGTTACTCCATATATCCCTTTAAACCAGGGGGGAGAGTGCATTCATTTAAGGCTGCTGGGCCTCTAGCATTGATGACTGGGAGGCTTGTTGAGCAAAAGGGCTACGACTTAGTTATACGCAGCCTAGAGGATGTAGTGTATCGTGTGCCGGAGATAAAGCTTCTTCTAATTCCAATACCTAGCAGCGGGTGGAGGGGGCTTAAACCACTCGTTGAAGCATCAATAATCTTCTCAGACAATCTCAGGGTAATACCAGGCTATACAAGTGCCTTATATAAGTTAGCATACTTAGCTAGCGATGTCTTCATAGCTCCAAGCAGGTTTGAGCCTTTTGGAATAGTTGCATTAGAAGCAATGGCTTCTGGAACGCCAGTAGTTGCAAGTAGAGCTGGAGGATTAGCTGAAGTAGTAGTGGACATAAGGGAGTCTGGTGTAAACGGCACAGGAGTACTTATAGCTCCAAACTCTGCTTCAGAACTAGCATTTGCTTTAAGCGACATGGCTTTATTCATGGAGAGCTCTCACTATAAACCACGTACTCAGCAGTGGTGGAGGGTAGTTGAGGGAATAAGCGATGATTTCTTAAGGAACCTGGTTTTAAAGAACCCCAGTGCCCCGCTTGAAGTTAGAGCAAGTTGCTTAAGGAGGGCTAGTGAATTCACTTGGGAGAAAACAGCTTCTGCAATGATTAAAGTATATGATAAGGCCATTGAAGTGGCTAGAGCTTACAGTAGTTAGCCCTTGACTGCTCCATACCTCATTGCTTCACCAATGTATCTTTGCGCAACAGCGTAGAGGACTACTATGGGTAGTGCAAATAATATTGCTTGAGCAGCGAAGTAACTCCAATTTATCTGTTGACCGGGGCCTACGGCAGTCTCATAAATGTACTTAGCTAAGGTATTTACCTTAAGGAAGCTTGCTATGAGGAACTCCCCCCATGCAGCCATGAATGCAAACATAGCTATGATTATCATTGCTGACTTCGATGCTGGCAGCACTATTTTAAAAACTATTTGACTCCAGCTAGCTCCATCAATGAATGAAGCTTCATCAAGTTCTTTCGGCAGTGCATCGAAGTAGCTTTTTAACAGCCAGGTTTGGAATGGGACTTGGTTAGCAGTATATATTAGTGGCAGTATAAATGGATTTCCAAGAGTTGGTATCCCCATGCTGTGTAACCTAGCTAGGAACACGAAGAGAGCTACTATTGCTGCTACTCCAAAGCCTCCGCCAACTTGACTCATAACTAGGTATGCAAACAACATTGTATCTTTCCCCCAGAATTTAAACCTAGAGAATCCATATGCTGCTGGAGTAATTACTAATAGTGACGTAATTATCGTTAAAGCAGAGACCAATATGCTTACTTGAAGGGAGCTGTAAAAAGCCTGGTCAGTTATAGCAGTAACATAGTGCTCTATGGATAGCCCATATTTGTAGATGTCCTCAATTCCCCTAGCTATGACGTTTCCTCTAAGTATTGAAGTAATTACAACAAATAGCACTGGGTAAAGGAGTGCGAATACTATTAGTACTCCAAGAACTGTTGCAACTATGCTCACTCCATACCTTGATGCAAGGAATGAAGCGCTTTCCTTGAATACAGCTAGGTATGATTTCAAACACTCTTCACCTCCTGCTTTTAGTGAACTTAAGCCACAGCACTATGTAAGCCATCAATATTAAGATCACTATAATGTATGCTGCAGCTGCATAACCATAATTCTTATCTCTATAAGCTCTATTGTACCCGAAGAGCACCATCATTTCATTTACATTGCCCACTCTACTGCCCACCCAGGGTATGGAAATTGTTTGAGTAGGGCCGCCTCCATTTATGAGCAGTGGAACCATGAATGCCTGTAGTGAGGCTCCAGTAGTAAGTATTGATGCAAAGATGACTGGCCCAGCTATTTGGGGAAACAAAACCTTCCTTAACCTAAACCAAGCGCCTGCTCCATCAATGTAGGAGGCTTCAATTAAGTCCTTAGAGACTCCAGCTAGAGCGCCCATAGTTACAGTCATAACGAATGGGTATGCAAGCCATGCTTCAAACAAGTTGTATATTAAGAATGCATGCCACTCATAGTTATTATAGTCAAGCCCAGTCATTATGGATAAAGGCCCTCTTCCAGGAAGAAACATTATTTTCCATGAGGAGCCTGCGAGCAGTATTGGTATAGCCCAAGGTATTAATAGCATTGTTCTCCAAATCCTTCGCCCATAGATCATTGGTGAGGAGTAGAGAATGGCTAAAAGAACTCCAAGGAGGACTTTTAGTGGAACGCTTGTAATGGTGAAAAGAATAGTCTTAGTTATAGAGTTTATAAATCTTGGATCGCGCAGTAGTTCATTGAAGTTACTTAACCCAATGAACTTCATTTGAAGCCTGCTGAGCTCAGCATCAAACTTTTCCGTAGTTCTACTTATGAATTCATCGAAGTCTAGTGCAGCGTACTCTATGGATTCTTCAATTCCTTTAACCATGGTTAAAGCATGATCTACGTCGAGTTTTAAAGCATTAACTTCGGCTTCACTGACTGTTTCTCCAATAATTATTCTAAACGCTATTTCCTCTAATTTGCCTGATATGCGTTCCCCAATGAATCCAACTGCTTGGGAAATGTTGCCTTCTAAAGCTGGATCAATTATGTACTCCTTAGTTGGATAACCAATTGATGTACAGTTGAATGCTTCAACAATGCCTCTCGGCGCAGTCCTTAAGTAAGCTAGTGAAGAGCTTATGTCGTTCTTATATTCGATCAGCTCTTGTGGATTTAATTGCTTAAAAATACTTAAGGAATCCCTCAACTTAATGAGGGATTTCTCAACTAAATCTAAATAGACATATGTTTGCCTTAGGGAGTTCAGAGCTGAATTACGTAAGTCCTCGCTACTGCTTACGATTAGTGCGCATTTCTTAGCATTCTCTAAGTCAGCTACTTTAAATGGATCTGGAGCTATGTTTAACTCATTAGCGTCTGTAAAAGCTATGCCCGTTGAATAAGCTATCGGCCATATGGAGAAGAATAAGTATAGCGCAAGGCTTGGAACTATGAGCAGTAATGCCACGCTCCTTGGGTAAAGAGCCTTACGCTCACTCAAAGCACTCACCATTGAATATATTTAAAAAGAGGTATTAATTTAGCTAAATCAACCTCTACTTGCTTCAGCCTCCGTAAGTTCTCTTAATTGTATCAACTATGATTGAGTAGGCTTCATCTAACTTAGGGCCAATGCTTTCTACAGCAATGCTTACTGCTTCATCAACGCTCTTCCCCTGCACTCTAGCATTAGTGTACTCAGTTATGATAGCGCTTAAGTAGTCTCCCACTTGCCAAACAGCGCTCATCCTCTTATCCTTCGGCATAGGCACGCTGTTGAATACTGCTTGAGCAAACCCATAGACTATTGGATAGTTAGCTATCTTAGTTAGCAACGCAGTTTTAACTGGTATGAAGCCTGCCTGACTCACTAAAGTCGTTAATACATCATCGCTCAGCGTAAACCAAGTAATGAAGAGTAAGTTAGCGTATTTCCTCTCAGGTTGTTCGCCCAGCAGTGAGAGCTGAGTCATCCAAAACAGCTTTATACCTGAAAATGGCTTCGGCGCATGTGTATCGTTTAGCTTAGGTATTGGGATTACAGCTATTTTCTCTTCTCCCAATGCACTCTTTATCCTAGGGATATTCCACGGGCCCGTTATTATCATTGGCGCTCTACCATCAGTGAATATAGTTAATTGATTCTCGTGCCCTAG
Source organism: Desulfurococcaceae archaeon (assembly GCA_038879595.1). Lineage (GTDB taxonomy): Archaea > Thermoproteota > Thermoprotei_A > Sulfolobales > Desulfurococcaceae > JANXDZ01. The sequence goes on from JAVZTI010000002.1 coordinate 108,882, forward strand.
GTCTCTATAGTCGAGGTAAGGCAATATGTTTCTCACAAAGAACTCTATGCCGCTCTTAGTTTCAGTAGTATTTACACCAATGCTGAGAGTGTAGTCATCGAAGTAGTAGCCATTGAATAAGGACACCCATGGATATACGTGGTATGCATCTATTTGGTAAGCTAAGCCATACTTGTCCTCAGAGGGGTTGTGAAAGCTTTTCATTATGGCAAGCATTTCGCTGAGAGTCCTCGGTGGATTAGGCACGAGATCCTTATTTAATACTAGAGCTATTGCTTCAGCAGCCCACGGCACTCCATATATCTTTAACTTATATGTAGCAGCTGAAACAGCTGAACTCATGTAATTCCTAGTGATGTCTTCAATAGTTTCCCTTGGGAGAATGTCGTCTAATGCAACTATGTAGCCTTTATCAGCATACATTCCAGTCCAATCGTGTGCCCACGTAAATATGTCTGGCCCTGTACCCACTTTCCTAACTATATTTGAAGCATCTACAGCGGCCTTCAATTGATCTTGGCCTGCGTAATTAGTGTACTCCACCTTTATGCATGGATACTCTTCGCGGAACTTATTGATGATGCTCTCAATTATTGATGCTTCAAAACTCATCATTGCTGTACCAAGGTATATAGTGACGGTACCTGTTTCCCCAACTCTGCATTTATCTATGAATTCCTTAAATTCTTCAGGAACTCTTACATCTACTCCACCAATGCTTGCTAAAGCCATTCCAGGGGGAATCGTTGTAGTAGGAGGAGTTGTAGTTGGAGTAGTTGTGGGAGGTGTAGTAGTCCACCCTGGGGTGGTTGTAGGAGTAGTCGTTGGAGTTGTTGTAGGAGAAGTAATTGGAGTTGTTGTTGGAGTAGCTGTAGGCTTCAGCAATTGGGGTAGGAAGTATGCTCCTGCTGCTACTGCTATAACTACTATTAAGGCTATTAATATGCCTTGAATCTTAGTTAAAGCTTCACCCATAACGTACACCTCCATGCCTTAACAATTTACACATATAGTATGTAGTAGTATTTAGAATATATACCTAAGCTAAATTACTAGCCTTCCACTAACTGCATTAAACACTAGGGCTCTCCTCAAGTCTATGTCTATGTAGACTTCTTCACCCATGAGGTACTTTTCTCCAGGCGGTTGACGTACCTTAAGAGTCTCTCCGCCAAGCCTTATAGTCACAATGCTTTCAGAACCTAAAGGCTCTACTACTTCTACTACTGCCTTACTTACTCCAATGGATTCAAGAGGTCTATCCCTAAGTATAGATATGTGCTCAGATCTTATCCCTAAGTATAGCTTGTTTTCTACAGCTTCCCTTAATATAGTGCTGGCTACCTCTGGATCTATTGGTATCCTTAAATCAGGGCATTCCATGAAGAACCTTGTCTTAACTCTCCCACTACCAGCTATTCCACCAGACTTTCTCTCTGGCACAGTGTATTCAACTGATTCTCCTTCAACTATACTGCAGGGAATGAGGTTCATTGGAGGGGCGCCTATGAAAGTAGCTACAAATACGTTTGACGGCCTGTAGTATAGCTCGTCTGGAGTTCCTATTTGCATGACTCTGCCGCACTCCATGACTGCTATTCTGTCAGCCATACTCATTGCTTCAACTTGGTCGTGGGTAACGTAGATCGTTGTTATGCCGAGAGTTCTCTGCATTTTCTTTAATTCAACTCTCATTGAAAGCCTTAGCTTAGCGTCAAGGTTGCTTAACGGCTCATCCAGTAGCCATACCTTAGGCCTTCTAACTAGAGCTCTAGCTAGTGCAACTCTCTGCTGCTGCCCTCCACTGAGCTGTGATGGATATCTATCAAGCAAGTGCTCTATTCCAAGTAGCTTAGATACCTCTAAAACCATGCTCCTTACTTCACTAATAGTAAGCTTCAACTGCTTCCTCCTAGCCATTAGTGGGAAAGCTATGTTATCGTAGACAGTCATGTGTGGGTATAGAGCGTAGTTTTGGAAGACCATTGCTACATCTCTATCCCTTGGGTGAACGTAGTTGACTAACCTGTCGTCAATGTAGATCTCCCCTTCATCGGGAGTCTCTAAGCCTGCTATAAGCCTTAGAGTAGTAGTCTTCCCAGAGCCTGATGGACCTAGGAAGGCGTAGAACTCCCCATCATTGATCTTTAAGCTCACGTGATCGACTGCTATAGTTCTCCCAAACTTCTTTACAACATTTACAAGCGCTACTTTAGCCACAGAGGCTCCCCGAGGCCTATGTGTGCTTGTGTAAAAAAGAATATTTATTTTTCAATACTCCTCCTTCTCATAAATAAGTATGTTGCAGCTATACCCACTAAGAGTCCAGTGAACACTAGAGCGGTAGATAGAGGTATGTTCAGTTCTTGAGGAGCAATCTCAGTTATAGTTTCAGTTAAAGTAGTAGTTGATGCAGCAATAGTTAATTCACGAATAGTCAGCGTACTAGTAGCTGTAGTAGCTTCAGTTAATGTAGTTGTTAGTGCAACAGTAGTCACTATTGTAGTTACCGTAGGTTGTGGAGCTGCTCTGCCATAGCCTTTAACGACTGCAGGCCTTCCAACAAGCTGTGCATCAATGAAAGTCACATTAAACGACTTAAGCATGCTGTACTGCTCTTCAGCTGTAGGAGCCAGAAGATCCATTACTCTAGGTATGACGTTAGCCGCTATTGCCAAAGAATAGTCTGGAGCTCCAACAATCCATACGTCAGGTGAAGTACTGAATGGCCTTATTCGATCGCTTCCATAGCCATCGTAGCTCGTTAAAGCAACTACGTAGATCCACTTATCAATATCCTCTACGTTGACTAGAACTCCCTTAGATGCTTCAACTACAATTAATCCTAAAGATTGATCGGCGTAAACCCTTAGATCTCCATTTTGAGGAATCACACTGCCATTGCTGTAGTATAGAGCCGTCCTCTCCCCAATGGGCACAGGATCTGTTCCCCACCCAGGCGCTATAAGTATAGCCATATGCCATGAGTGTTCTTCAGCTATATTTATGTTTAATCCGAAAGTATTGTTGCGCCCAAGCTCGTTTAACGCAGTATGTATGTATACATGTATGTACTGCATGCTCCATCCATTAGGTCCCCCCCCATGGATTGCCGCCTAAATTAACTACAGCTGATTCAAAGATTACTCTATCGCCTGCATCAATGACTTTAAATGACTTTAAGTCAAATACGCCGGGAGTGAATACAGCAGCTGTAGGGTATTTATAGCCTCCAGCGCCATCATCATCTCCAATGGGGTCTATCATTTCGAAAACAACTTTGGCTTCTGGAGCTATAGCTACAGCTCTAGGCAACTGCAATTGATGCACTAGCCCTACTCTAGTTGAAGACTCTGCGAGGGATTGATTTACGTAGACAGCTATCGCTAAGTAAGTTACATCTCCTGGTAGAAGACCTATGTAGCTCCACGGCATTGCTAATTCAACTACTTCTCCTAGCCCTATTGGGACTCTGTATAGTTGAATCCATCCACCAGCTCCATCAGCTGCATTAATTACTGCAAAGCCGGCCTTTAAGTCCACTAGAACTTCGAAGAACAGCCCTATCCCAAGATCCTTTGTATAAGCAGTTGGTTTAACGTTATACCCTGGATTGTATGGGCTAAGGCTTCTCCTAGGAGTAGTGAAGTATATGCTTATTGATGCATTGCTTAATGAGTCGGCAGCCCATGGGATTACAGCAAAGTAAGCTGACTCACTGTCTAGAGCTACGTATACTGATTGAATTACTTGAGGCCCAATGCTTATGTTTAATGCTGCTCCACTCTTAACAGCATTAATCCACAAGTCCTCTAGAACTCCATCTACTCTAGGCTTTGATTCAATAGGCTTTGGAACAACGGAGTTTAATACTCCTTTAGGCCTGCAGTCTGGGTAGAAACCTGCTCTTAAGTAATCAGGTGGATTAAGGCCTGCCAACTCATATGCTTTAACTAGGTATGCCTTAAATAATGGATCGAATGTCTCAGGAGAACCTCCGCCGTCATATCCATACCACCAGAACCAGTCGCTTGCTTCAGCCCTCAGTAAGTACTCAACTACTTGTGGGTTGCGCATGCTTGCTTCACTCATGCTCGAAGCATTTAATGCACTTAGCACTTCTTCTCTAGCCTTCTTAAGCCACATCCACGCAGCATTCTCCTGCCTATCACCTATCCAAACTGTGAGTTCTCCACTAGCCCAAGAGCCCTCGGGCACTCTAGCTGAAACAAGCCTTCTTGGAAGTAAGTTGTAGGCATCTCCATAGCTGTCGTACGGTAGATCAGCTATATCTAATTTACTTAAGTTTAAGTAGTAGTGGCTTCCTAAGGGCATTTCCTTAGCTATGTATCCGTAGCTGTAGATGAATTCCCTTGGAGTAATAGTCCTTAAGACTCCCAGGCCTTGGAGCTCGCTCAGCCTTTGGTATAGAAGCGATAGAAACTTTGATCCAAACTCCTCGTAGTACTCCCATGGATTTTCTCCATCTAAAGCTATTACTACAATCCTTACGCCACTAGACCTCTGCCTTATTTGAATAAGCCTATTGACTAAGTCTTCTACGGCTTCTTCACTACTCAACTTGCTGTACTCAAAGCTTATTAAATTACTTAACTCAGTGTTTCTATAAAATAAATAGATCTTTCTTCCACCGATCTCTATATACCATGGAGTACCGTAGTTCTCCACAGATAAGTGATCTATGCCTGCCTTACCTAAAATGCTTTGATCTAGGGCTACCCACGAGATCCCATTGTTAGCCATTATTTCCAGGGCTTCTTCATTAATTGCTTGTTCAGCTGGCCACATACCTATTGGAGTGTAGTTGAAGAGTTCTTGGAACAACTTAATGCTCTTACTGACGTGAGTATTAAAGTCATCGAGCCAGCCGAAGTCAGTTATTATTGGAGCCAGTGGATGGCTGTATGGAACTGGTATTAACTCAACTTGATTCCTCAGGCTTAACTCTCTGTAGAGTGGGATTACTTTAGACATGATGTCTATGTGAGCGTTAAGCACTAGCTTTAAGTCATCTCTAGTGAAGCCTGGTAGAGTAGCGTTAGCAGCTCTCTGCATTAATTGATATACCTCTGGGTACTCGTATTTAGCGATCAATGGATCTATCCAGAATAAGTTGAATAGGACAGCTAAATCAACGATCTTGGTAGCGCTGTAGTTTCCTCCAGTAAACTGATCTGCAATGCACTTAATGAATTCCTCTTCAGTTAAAGGTAGAGATGAACATAAGTTGAAGACGCTTTGAGCTTGATCCCTTAGAGTCCTATACCTTGGAATTCTCTCAACTATTCTACCCCAATTTATGTCGAAGAACCCTCCAGGTATCTTGAGAATGCTGTATATCTCTACAGCATTAAGGCTTTCTCCACTAGCTATCCTCCACGAGATCGATTGTCTTAAATCCATTAATCCCCTGTCCACGTAGTCTATTAATTGCTCAATCAATGAACCTGAGAAAGTAAATGTAGCCCTTACTTCAGGGTACTTACTCAATATGTAGCCCATCTTATAGTAGTTTCCAACGCTGTGCAGTCTAACCCAGGGCAGTATGAAGTGCTCTTCACTAGTGCTGTAGTACCATGGTTGATGGTAATGCCATATGATTGATACGTATAGAGGCTCCTGCTGCAGTAATTGATTTAAGTATGGAGGAAGCACTGCAGCAATTATGAGTATAGTTAGACAAGCTGCAATTGTTTTAAGCAAGTAGCTCACCGAGAAATCACTGGCTTTAATGGAATAAAAGTTGTTTTGAGTAATGGGGTTCAGCTCCATAGGTTTATATTGGTTGTTTTCATTGCTTCATCTCTATTCCCCTGCATTAGTCTTGGGTTTGCATCACTCTTAGGGGCTTTCAGGGCGACCCCAGGCACTCCACATCTTGAGTGTCTAGGGGAGAGCCGTCATTTAGAGCATTGAATGGCTCTCGAACCCTCATCCAGGCATATCGCTGTACAGGATGTTTAAAAATGTTTAGATCAATATAAACAGATATGAAAACCGAAACAGTTGCACAAGGCGTGGAGTTTGCACGCCTTACGGGATGAGTAAGGTTATTTTTGAGGAGAGCTATTGGTAGTCTATGCAAGGGTGCTTTAAGCATGAGTGGATCTCTAGTAGATCAAAGGCTTATGAAGGGTGTTGAAGCTTACGCTATTCCTCTAAAGCCAGCTGTTAGAACTGGGGGCAGGCAGGGAGTTCAAGTAGTAGTGCATAATAATGGTTCATCGAAGAGCTTAATGATTGAAGTATTAGTTGAAAAGCCCAGTGGCTCTACCAACACTTTATGCTCTGCTTCAAGAAGTCTAGCTGAAGGAGAAGTAGCTGTATTTGATTGCCCAGTTGATGCAGTGGATGAAGCCGGCGTTCATAGAGTGAAGGCATTAATGGATGGCGCAGTAATTGATGAAGCTGAGTACTTAGTTATAAGCAGTGATTTAAAGAAGGCTCCATACTTCACTATAGTGTGGCATAATCACCAAGCTCCAAACTACATGCCTAACTGGAAGATACATAGCCCGTGGGCCTATGTCTACGTCTGGGGTGGTTACTTAGCTCCATACGGCTATGGCCCATACCACTATCACGCTAAGCTACTTAACTTAAAGAAGTCTTTTAAGTCTACTTATAACTTGAGTCCAAGCCTCCTGGCTCAATGGCTTATGGCGGTTGAGAAAGGAGTTGAATTCTTGAGTGGAGAGCAGTACGATCCAGAGAGTTTTAATGTAAGAATGGTTTCAGAAACTATTGCACTTTATAGAGAAGCCCTTGAGAGAGGTCAGATAGATGTATTAACTAGCGTTTATGCACACACTATAGCTGGCTACTTACTTGACTGGCTTGAAGCAAGCGATATAGTTAGTGAAGAGCTATCATATGGAAAGAGCGTTACAGTGAAGGCTTTTGGCTCAAGTTATGTTCCACTTGGCGCATGGACTCCAGAGATGTGTTTTTCAATGGGCTTAGTACCAATATATGCTTCAAACGGGATCGAGTATACTGTCCTAGATGAAGAATACCACTTCAAGGCTTCAATAGGTGATAAGGGTACGTATATGGAGCCCTACATAGCTTTAAACACTGTTACTGGAGATCACTTGATTGTATTCTTTAGAGATACTGAGCTGAGCAATATGCTTAGCTTTAAGAATGATTTCTTAACGGAGCTGCATGCATGGAGGAATGCATATCAGTTCTCATACATTATAGCTAGGAGAGCTCTAAATCATTTGGCGAAAGTCCTTGTCCTAGCTCTCGATGGAGAGAACTGGATGGTTTTCTCAAAGAATCCACCTCTTACAGCATACTTCTTAGATAAGCTGAGTGATTACTTACTGACTTTGAATTCTGAAGGAGCTTTAAAATTGAGTAACTTAAAGGAGATGTTTGAGGAAGTCCCTTGTAGGAGAGTATTGAAGTATATACCTACGAACAGCTGGCTTGGTTCATCAAGGAAGTGGAGGGGGGAGAAGGAGGGGCATGAGAATTACTGGCTTAGAGTAGCTAAAGTGTATAGAGCACTGAAAGTATATGAAGAAGCCATTGGATTGAGAAGTGATGAAAGCAGTAAAGTCAGGTGGGCTCTATGGCATGCCTTAGACAGTGACTATTGGTGGGCGGAGTTCTGGTCTCCTTTAATAATTGATTTGTGGCTTAAGGAAGCTGAATCTATAGTAACTAGCTTATTGCAAAAGATCTCAATAGATTCAGTGAAAGTAGAGGCTCCTCTAATTGAGGGAGTACTGAGTGAAGTAGAAGTAGTCATTGAGAACAAGTTGAGTAATGTCGTTAAACTGAAGCCAAGCCTGCATGGGCTGGGGGCTGAAGTAATTAGTCAAGTGAATTGCATTAGAGTTGAGCCCCACAGCTCCTCATCAATAAGATATTCAGTGAAGCCATTGACGTGGGGTAAAGTAGTCTTCATAGCTGTTGTTCAATTGGATGACTTCATAGCTGACTTAAGGGTTGCTGAAGCATACGTTAACCCAAGAATTGCGTAGAGCTTTTCCCACAATTACTCATATTTAAGTAATTGTTTAATTCATTGACTTAAAGCAATTCACTGTACTTACAGCGCCTCAATGAACTCTCGTTAGTTAAGAATTAATTAGATTAATGAAAGTATTTTAATAATTAAGTATATACGAGTAAGTACTGTAAATGCAGGTAATCATGGTAAGGGATGTGGCCGGGAGTTATGGTGGGTGATAGATGTAGTGGATATCATACTGGAGTTAGGAGAGCTTACGTCATATCTCACTGGGATCTAGATGGATTATCGTCAGCAGCATTAGTTTGCAGAGCATATGGTGAAGATAAGTGTAGAGTGAGGCTCTCTTCAGTTACCGCTATATCACTTAACTTAAAGCACTTTATCTCTAAGGAGTCTATTAAGAGGGCTTATACAGACCTATACTTACTTGACTTAAACCCCCAGCAGGACTCAGTAGACTTAGTTTTAAGAGTTGTTCAAGACATTAAAGCTCTAAACATAAGAATCCACTGGTACGATCACCACGAGTGGGGGGATGAGCTTAGGAGGAGGGTGGGTGAGCTGGGAGTTGATGTAGTTAATGATGTTGATAGCGTTACAGCTGAAATAACTATGGAGAAGCTCAATTTATCTGATGAGTATTCTGCGAAACTCACTGATCTAGCTATAGATGACGATAAGTTCATTAATAGATATGAATTAACGACTTACTGGAGGAGAATCCTTAAGTGGTTCAACTGGGATGTAAGGTATAGAGCTCTAGAGTCATTTAAAGCAGGCGACCTTTGGCCTAAGTGGGCTCAGGAGCTCTATGATGAAATGAAGCATGAATATGAAAAGCTTTTAGAGGAGGCGTACTATTCAACAATAGTCATTAGGGTAAGCGATGAAGTTAGTGTAGCATTATCAAGCAATATTGATAGAAGAGTTCATGCAGGCGATGTACAGGCTTACTTAATAGACAAGGGCATTGCAGCTGACGCATACATAGTCATGTACCCAAATAGCATTAGCTTAAGAAGCAGCAGCATAGATGTTTCAACAGTTGCAAAAGAATTAGGTGGAGGAGGACATAGAGGGGCGTCGGGAATACCTATATTGGCTTCGCCGCAGTCTACTATAAGTAGAGTTATATCAATTCTCAGCTCTAGTGTTTTGAGAAGCCATTATTAGAATTAGGTTTATATTTAACTATCCATAACTATACTTTAGCTCTAAGTGTGTGTATAGGGTGAGTTCATGAGTTATTGCATTAAGTATTTGTCGATATTTGTATTAATAGCTATAGCGCTTACATCACTAATACCACTACAGGCTGCGGCCGTTAGTTCAAGCAGTTATAGAGCTCCAATAGATCCTCTTGAAAAGATATCTTTAGAGCTTCTTAACGAATATTACTCAATTGATGAAGCTAAAGTAGTATCAGCCGATTCAGTGGGGTATGGAGATCCGCTTGTAATTAATGTAGGCTGCAGCTCATGTAAGCCTGTATTGATAGTGGCTGGCAGAAATGCCATTGAATTAATTAAGTCTACAGTTGCCAAGCTTAGGTACTACATACCTCTACCTAATGGAGCTGTAGTTGCTTACGCTACAGCTTCAAGGGATCAAGTCTTAGAGCTCGCTAAGAACCCATACGTATACTCCATAATTCCATCACCGAGGGTTGATGAATTACTTGGATTAAGCAACGATAGATTTAGGGCAATGGCTCTAGATGAAGATAGAGTTGTTGAATCAAGCCAGTTGGGGAGTGAAGTAGGCTTATTCAGTGGACTTAAAGTCCAGGGAGTAATTGATGCTTGGAGGGAGTATAATGTATCTGGTGAAGGAGTTGTTGTAGGAGTAGTGGATACAGGCATAGACTACTCTAATCCAGAGCTTGGTCTTGATGCCTTGGCCAGGGACTTAAATGGACTCCCCATGACTATGGTTATGGACGAGCACTTAGCTCTTACAAAGAATGTAGCTGTTAGAAACGCCACTGGATACCTCAATACTAGTGGTGCAGTAGTAATTTACTTTAGCACAATGTACTCAGGATACTATGGAGTCCTTAGGCTATATGCAACAAGCGTAACGGTCGACTGGTATGTAGGGAATTTAACGAGTTTAAGTGGAGTATATAAGTTTGGGTTGTTTGAGTGGTTCTTCCAGGACGGCCTCACTGGCTACTACGTAAGAGTCCTAGTGCCAACAGTACTCATTGATACTACTACTCCTGGAGTATATGATGCAGTTGTATTCGACTTATCAACAGCCTTTTACTCTCTTTCAACAACTATGAGGAGTCTTGAGAGCAGCGTGCTTGGCAGAGCTTACTGGAGGATCCCCGATCCATCGTGGTTAGACTATAGCTTTGCTGATGAACCAGTCTTCAAGTTTGGAGGAAGTGAGCTTGTTGGAAGAGACTTCGATGGCGATGGAGTCCTAGACTTCTCTCTTGGAGTAATAAGTGGATACTACTTCGATAGCTATGGATTAGCTAAATCCATTGTGCAGTACCCATATGTTTACCCAGGTGAGCCGGGAGTCTATGTAGGCTTAGATCCTGGTGGAGAGTACGTTGCTTTATTCACAGACTACCATGGACATGGGACTAGCGTTGCTACAGTCATTGGAGCGAGAGGTAAGTTAAACTACACTACTCCATACTATGGTGGAGCACTTTATAAGCTGTATGGAGTAGCTCCTAAAGTTAAGGTGGCTGGAGGCACTGGATTCTGGTTTGGAGACCTCATACCGCCTGAATACTGGTTAGCCGGCTGGGACTGGGTATATGACCCTGAATTAGAGGCTCTATACACAATTCCAGCTGGAGTTAGAAGAGCAGATGTAGTTAGCAATAGCTGGTCATACATAAACTTAGCTAAGTGGGCTCACCAAGCACAAGGCATGGACTATATGAGTGCTGTATTTGGCCAAATAGTTGCAGTAAACATGCTTATAGGCCATAATGCTACAATAGTTTTTGCAGCTGGAAACTATGGCCCAGGCTACACTACTATAACTGCTCCTGGAGCAGATCTATTGATAA
>JAVZTI010000003.1:0-69405 GCA_038879595.1 Desulfurococcaceae archaeon
AAAGTGGTGAAAAAAGATCTATTCCATTTAAGGAGTACTGGAGTGGGAGAGTAAAGAAGTTAAGTGAAGTAGTTGAGAAAGATTTCACTGTAGTAGGAAGATCTTTAAATACACTCTACTTGTTAAATGAAGAAACAGGGGAATTAATTGAATACCCCATCAATAAGTACTTAGTTGGCTTAAAGAATGGGGATAGAGTAAAGGGGTATATTATAGGTGGAAGAACTTATGTAGTGAGAGAGGAGGTGGATTAGTTGCCTAAGAAAAGCAGGGAGGAGAAAGAACTGAGTAAAGAACCGCTGCTTCCAGGAGAGGGAGAAGTCATTTGTGGAGTAACTAAGTTCCTTGGAGCAAATTACTTGTTAGCTAGGTGTAACGATGGGGAGGAGAGGAAGATTAGGATACCTGGAAAAATGAGGAGAAAGGAGTGGCTTAGGGAAGGCGATATAATTCTAGTGTCCCTATGGGATATAGATCCTAGGAGAGGCGATGTTGTCTGTAGATACAGCAGTGATGACATAGAGAAACTTCTTGAAATGAAGATAATTACTAAGGAGTTCTTAGATGCTTTGAGTGGAGCGTTTTGACAAATGAGTTCTCCAAAGGATCTAAGGAGAGGAGAATTAAGGATAAGGATCTTTTTGAAACAGTGGAGGAAGTATTTGACGCTAAGACAGTTATGACTATTTACGAGTTAATGAAGAGGAGAGTATTGAGGAGAGTGAATGGAGTAATAAGTGCTGGTAAAGAGGCCCGCGTTTACTTAGCATATGGATTCAACAAAGATCCTTTGGCTATTAAAATATACCTGACTTCAACGGCGGAGTTTAGGAAAGGAATCGTTAAGTATATTGCAGGTGATCCGAGATTCAATGGAGTTAAGCTTGGAGGAGTTAGGAGACTCATATACTTGTGGGCTAAGAAGGAGTTTAGGAACTTGAAGAGAATGTATGAAGTAGGTGTAAGAGTTCCAAAACCTATTGCTGTACTCAACAACGTTCTCGTAATGGAGTTTATTGGTGAAGAAGGCCTTAGGTATCCTCTGCTGAAAGAAGTCTGGAGAGAGCTTAGCCGTGAGGAACTATTCAAAGTGTATGAGCTATTAATTGAAGACGTTAAGAAAATGTATTGCTTAGCTAAGCTAGTTCACGCAGACTTATCAGAGTTCAACGTCATGGTTAAGCCTGGCGGAATACCTGTAATAATTGACGTTAGTCAGTCTGTAAGCATAGATCACCCTCATGCAGAAGAATTCCTCGTTAGAGATATAAGAAACATATATGATTTCTTCCACAGTGAAGCCGGCTTAGAAATCGCGGACTTTAGGGATATATTAAAGGAGGTTAGATCTTGTCGAGGAGTGAAGGAGGATTTATCCCTGGAGTAACGAGGCTCTATGAGAAAATACCACTAGAGAGAGTTGGAGTATTGATAGGTGAAGGAGGGAGAGTTAAGGAGGAGTTAATGAAGCTTACTCAAACGCTAATTACAGTTGATTCAACTACTGGTTCAGTAATAATAGAGCCTGCTTCTTCAAGTACTCCACTAGCAAACTTATTGAAGGCCCGTGATGTAGTTAGAGCTATAGCAAGTGGATTCAGCCCTGAGAAAGCATTTAAACTTCTTGATGAAGACTATGTAATTATGACTATAGACTTAAAGCTCTACGTAGGAGATAAGCCAAATCACTTAGCTAGAGTGAAGGGGAGGATTATAGGTGAAGAGGGGAAAGCTAGAAGAGTCATAGAGGAGTTAACTGGCTCAGACATAGTTATATATGAAGACACTGTAGCCATAATAGGGGACTATGAGTCAGCGAACTTAGCTAAAGAAGCAATAGAAATGCTCATAAGAGGCAGAAAGCATAGCACTGTATACAAGTTCCTTGAGAGGGAGAGCTATACTCTTAAAAGAAAGCATTTGAGGGAGCTGTGGAGAAAGAACATTTAGTCATCTGTAATACGGTAATCCCTCAACTATGCGGGCCTTATCAACATCCCTTCAGCTTTTAACCCGGATTCCACAGTCATCGGGCACTCTAGAGTTGTTTAGAGAACAATATATATTTAACTTTATGAAACGCCGGGGCGGGGATTTGAACCCCGGGCCACCGGGTATCCGCCAGTTCCAAACCCGAGTTCATGGTAACAGCCCGGCGCTCTACCTGGCTGAGCTACCCCGGCTCAATTAATGTGATTCAATAGGGTTTCCTAATATACTTTTTAGAGGAATTCAGCTCTAATATTAGCTTATATGAGTTGATTTCATTGCCTTATTTTTCCCTTTATCCCTCTTGGGTTTTCACTGGGCTTAGAGGCGTTTAGGGGCATCCCTAAACCCCCTACATCTTGCATACCTGAGGAACATGTTTATACACATTACTGCATCTTTATCCTCAGTGTTACAGTTACTACAGTAGAGGATTCTGTTGCTATAGCTGTTTTCAGTTTGCTACTACATCTAAGACATGTAGTACATAACTTATAGAGACTCTGCTGGAGCAATCAACATAAGGCTCAGGGCTATATAGACATATGCTGGACAGCCAGGGTATCTCTAAAGAGCCTCCGCCGTGAAGGATGAAGCTTGATGGAGGGGAAGCAAGAGATGAAGATAGTTACAGCTATTCATAATTGCAAGTATTTAAAAGACCTAAGCCCTACAAATATTTACCAACTTATTGAAGTCCACGCTATGTCGATAAAATATTTAAAACATTTAGTCAACTAAAGAAAAACTACAGTAAGTAGGGGCCCGTCGTCTAGCCTGGCTAGGACGCCGCCCTGACACGGCGGAGGCCCTGGGTTCAAATCCCAGCGGGCCCACTTATAAATACAAACTGCTTCCCTTATAGGAATGTATATTGGGGGTTCTCTAGAGGTCAATTGTAAGTTTTCCAAACTGCCTTCATGGATGGACGCAGTTTTTAAGGAATCACAGGCTCTTCAAATGGAGAAGGATAAGTATTCTTATGCAATCTTAGTTAAAGTTTATTGATCAGCCATAATAATGTTATGTCCAGAGGCCTTTCTAAGTCTATTCATTATTGTTAAACCTAGCCCTTTTTCCTCAAAGCCTTCAGCTATTATGAAGCTTACTCCAGCTTCATCTAGCTCTCTCATTGACTTAAAGAGGTTTTTAGCTACTTGAAATAAATTGCTTCTAGAGCCGAGGCTTCTGACCACTGCTCCTAAGTCAGTGTAATAGTTGTATGTTTCATCACTACACAATATGCCTACACTGACTCCTTTACGCACGCTCTTTAACGCTATGTCTCTAACTACGTTAACGATCTTCGTTAAGCTGTCGTAACTCCTCGACTCAACTAAAACCATTTCTGCTCTCGGCGCATAATGCCTATACTTCATTCCTGGCGCTATCGCTCTACTTGCTTCAGTAAGCCCTCTAGCAAATGGTGGAATAGCTATTTTTATGCCGAGAACTCTCTCTAGTTCTTCAACAGATAAAGCCCCAGGTCTTAGAAGTAGTGGTGGCTTAACAGTTAGATCTACTATAGTTGATTCAACTCCGTGGAGTGTTTCACCTGCATCAATTACTAAATCTATTGATCCATAAAAGTCCTTAATGACGTGATCAGCTGAAGTAGGCGATGGCCTGCCAGACAAGTTAGCGCTAGGAGCAGCTATTGGTGCATTAACGCTATCTATAAGCATAAGGGCTACTCTATGAGCTGGCATTCTAACAGCGACCTTTGGTAAGCCAGCAGTCACTTCACTTGGAATACTATCGCTCTTCCAAAGGACTAGTGTAACTGGGCCTGGCCACAGCTTCTCAGCTATTATTAAAGCCTCTTCAGGCACGTCTCTAGCCACTAGGCTTAAAGCACTTAGCTTAGATATGTGGACTATGAGTGGATTGTCAAGAGGCCTTTTCTTAACTCTAAATATCCTTAGGACGCTTTCCCTCAAGTAGACGAGTGCTCCAAGTCCATAGACTGTCTCTGTTGGAAAAGCCACTAAGCCGCCTCTCCTCAGTACTTCAGCTGCTTCAGCAATAGCTTCAGTACTTGGATTAAATGGATCTACTTTAACAACTCTTGTCTCAACCAACTTAAATTCATTCCCTCACACCTGGTAGGTGAAGCAGCACTTTAAATAGCTTACCAATAGTGGGGCGCTAAACTTTTTATTTCCCAAGAAGTATTTTCAGCAAAGAGGTGCACGTCTTGAGCATAGAAATTTCAAGAGATGATGTTCTAAACTTACTTAAAAAACTCTGTGAAGCAATAGGGCCAAGCGGCTATGAAGAAGGAGTAAAGGGATTAGTAGTTGATTACTTAAGAACTGTAGCAGATAAACTATGGGTAGACACTTGGGGCAACGTAGTTGCTGTAAAGAAGGGCAGCGTTGGTGGAAGGAAGTTAATGCTTGCAGCACACATGGATGAAATAGGTCTATTCATATCATTTATAGATGACAATGGATTCCTAAGAGCACTACCCATAGGTGGCATTACTGAGAGAGCAACTGTTTTTCAAAGAGTACTCATAAGGACTAGAAGTGGGAGAATTTATAGAGGTGTAGTTGGGCTAAGACCTCCGCATATAGCTAAGCCTGAGGAAGCTCAAAAGATCCCTGAATTCAGAGAGCTATTTATAGATGTAGGCGCTGGATCAAGGGATGAAGTAACTAAAATGGGGATTAGAGTAGGAGACATAGCGGTATTTGATAGAGAACTCGTTTCTTTAAACAACGATCGTGTTAGTGGAAAAGCATTTGATGATAGGAGCGGCGTAGTAGTATTAATTAAGGCTTTTGAACTCATAGAAAACCCTGAAGCAGACGTCTACGCCGTAGCAACTGTTCAAGAAGAAGTTGGTTTAAAGGGAGCTAGGACATCTGCATTCGCCATATCCCCTGATGCAGCTATAGCTCTTGATGTAACTATAGCAAGCGATGTACCGGATACACCTCAACACGAGTGGTGCACAAGGCTTGGAAAGGGGCCAGCCATAAAAGTAGCTGATGGAAGGGGGGCAAGCGGACTTATAGCGCATCCTGAAATAGTTAATAAATTGATAGCTGTTGCTGAAGAACACAAAATACCATATCAAATAGAGCTCCTTGCAGGCGGTACAACAGATGCATCAATAATAGCATTGAATAAAGAGGGAGTGCCTGCTGGAACTATATCAATACCAACAAGGTACATACACTCACCTGTAGAAGTACTGGATTTAAACGATATCATTAATGCAATTAAGTTAAGTAAAGCCTTTGTTGAAAAGGCAAGTGTGGAGTGGCTTGCATCGCTAAAGGGGACAAATATAAAGTAATGTAACTTTTTAGTCTAATTCATTTTCCTCAATAATTCATGGCAGTAATTCCGGTGACTCTTAGTGCCTTAAGTATCTAGATCCCTCCACGACTTATTTTTTACCTAATCCTAGGAACCTGTGGACAGCTAATTGTATGGATGATGAAACAATTACGCCTATGAATAAGTTCATAGTTAAGTACTTAGTCATGGCTTCAAGATCCTTTGGGATAACTTTAATGCCATCAATGAATCCTAACACCATGGATTCTAAATATATGGCTAGCATAAGGATAGCCAAATACTTTCCCCTCCTTAGTAAGCGTAGTGAAAGCATTGACATCATTGCTGACGCCATGGAATTAAGCACTAGTGCTGTAAATAGTGAAAACTCATATCCATACAGTACTACGTTAGTTGAGTACGCTGATGCTTCTCCAAAGTAGTAGTTTCTAGATACTTCACTTCCTACAACTACTTCACTTATAGCTATGTTGCTGCACACGTAGTATACGCCTGGCCCAAAGCACTCATAAGTACTCGGCGGAATTAATGAACAATTAAGCCCATCGTATGGAGGCATAGTTAATTGGAACAATACTTTCTCTCCTTCGTTAAGGCGCACTTGAGTGCAATTGGGGCCAGTAATGATCATTATGGGCTTCCACAAGGGGTTTGAGAAATTAACTATGGATAGCCTCTGAGGCTTAGGGGACACAAAGTACTTAACTTCAAAGCTGTAGCCTGAGCCAATGGTGTAACCAATTAAGAAAAACAATGCTATGGCTAAGCACGTAAATCCAATTAACGTAATTCCATTAATCAATTGTTTTCTCAACTTCCCGGAGTGCTTATTCACTTCAATTCCACCATTAAGGCTGCTTACACTAAGTTCTAGATTGACTTAGTTAATCAACTTAATAAAGGGAACTTAGTCTTTAGTATCTTTAGCGGTGTCATTAATGGATTTAGCGGCTAGAGTTAAGAGGATTTACGAAGGATGTGATAGTTCAGCTAGAGTAGTTGAATTCATAAATAAAGCATCCAAGAGGCTTTCTGAAAAAGGAATTAACTCTATTAACATAATGGACTTCTGTGGCACACATGAGTGGACTATTGTACACTATGGATTGAGAAGCCTTATGCCTAGGGAAGTAAGCTTAGTTGCAGGCCCAGGATGCCCTGTCTGCATAACTCCTGGACTATACGTAGACTACATGGTTAAGCTAAGCTTTGAGGGCTTCAAGATCCTTACTTACGGTGATGCATATAAGCTGCCTGGGACGACAAACTCGAAGGTGAAGAACTTATATCAAGCAAAGGCCTTGGGCGGGGAAGTGGAAGTAGTGTACAGCTTTATTGATGCAATAAGGATTGCTAGAGAGAATTCTTCGAAAAACTACGTGTTCTTTAGTGTAGGTTTTGAGACAACAATGCCTGCAGTAGCTATTCCACTGTACAGCAATGTAGTGCCGAGGAACATTATGGTGTTCGCAGCCCATAGGTATACGCCTCCAGTAGTGAAGTACTTACTCGATGAAGTTAGAGAAGTAAACTTAAGTGGAGTAATAGCTCCTGGGCACGTTTCAACAATAATAGGGTCAAGTGCCTGGAGCTTCATACCTCGTGACTACAGAGTCACTGCTGTAGTTGCTGGATTCGAGCCTGTAGACGTCTTAGTGGCTGTACTAGTAGTCTTAAAGCAACTCTTAGTTGATAGACCTGCTTTAATTAATGAATACGCTAGAGTAGTTAAACCTGAAGGAAATACATATGCATTAAGAGCTATGAATGAAGTCTTTGAGAGGGCAGATTCTTACTGGAGGGGCATAGGAGTAATTAAGGAAAGCGGGGCAGTCTTTAAGGACAAGTACAGGGAGTATGATGCTGCAAGCCAGTTAGGCTTAAAGGACTCATCAACTATTGAAGACATAGTGCCGGGCTGTAAATGCAGTGAAATAGTCTTAGGATTAGCCAAGCCCTCTGACTGTCCATTATTCATGACGGCCTGTACTCCTGAAAACCCCATAGGTCCATGCATGGTCGGTAGTGAAGGAACGTGTAGAATATGGGCTGAAAATCCGCCTCTACTAACAGATATAGATCTTGATCGCTCTATTATGCAGAAGCAATGAATGAGCTGCTGAATTAAAGTACTCTCACTACACGACTCTGCAATACTTAATGCAAGAACTTCAGTAGCTCGTAAACTGCTTCGCCCTCATACTCCATGATCATGGGGTTTAAGGCGTAAACCTATGAATCTAAGTATGCTGCTCCTACTTGGCAGTAATGCTCCACTAGACTTAGGTATTTAATCTTACTGCAAATGAAGTGTCCTTAGATTAAGCGAGTTCCTGCTGTTGAGGAATGAAGGCTTAATTTATACAGGAGAATCTCTAGGCAAATCACATATATTTAAAAGCAAGTATTTCGGGAAACCCTTATAGCATGGGGGAGAACATGGTTCATGAATGGGCTTTAGCTGAAGCTATTGCTATGTATATAGTGAGGATTTCTAAAGGGAGGAATGTGAAGAGACTTGTTTTATCTATAGGTAGATTGCAGTCAGTCGACAAAGAGATCCTTGACTTTGCGCTAAGGGAACTGTTGAATGAAGGTAATGTAGTAGTTGATGAGCTTAAGTACTTAAATGAGGAGATCTTGTTGAAGTGCAGGAAGTGCGGCTTTGAGTGGAGTCCCTTGCTTGAATCCCTTGGATCTGAAGTAAGTGAATTCATTCACTTCATACCTGAAGTCATTCACTCCTACGTTAATTGCCCTAAATGCAATTCAAGGGACTATGACATATTGAGCGGCAGAGGAGTAAAAGTAGTAGAAGTAGTGTTTGAGGAGGGAGGGCAGTAGTGGATCCTAGACTGCTAGTCATTAGTAAAAGACTGGAGGGAGTTAAAGCAGTAGTTCCAGTGATGAGTCCTAAGGGGGGAGTGGGTAAGACATTAATTGCATCATCGTTGGCCTTAGCATTTGTTGAAAGAGGGCGTAAAGTAGGCCTACTAGACCTTGATGTAACTAATGCTTCTTCACACATAGTTCTAGGTGTAAAGCTTGACGAATTAAAACCTCTTGAAGAGAAAGGAGTGGTGCCGCCGTTAGTTAATGGAGTGAAGTTCATGACTATATGCTATTACAGTAGTGGAAATCCTTTGCCGCTAAGAGGAAAAGATGTTGATGAAGCAATTAAGGAAATGCTGGCCACAGTTATTTGGAATCAATTGGACTTGCTACTTATAGACACTCCTCCAGGGATATCTGATGAAGTATTAGACATAGTTAGCTACGTAAGTGAGCCAAGGCCACTAATAGTGACTACTCCAAGTAGGCTATCAATTGCTTCAATTGAAAAATTGCTGAAGATGCTTACTGAAAGCAGAGTTAAAGCAATAGGAGTTGTTGAAAACATGGTGATCACTGAAGAGGGAACAACTAAGGATCTTGCGGGTAAGTATGGAGTGGAAGTAATTGGGAGAATACCTTACGATCCATTTATTGAAAGATCTATTGGAGATGTAAGGATTCTTAAAAGCACTTCCTTCTTCAGCAAAGTCATGAGTCTAGCCGATAAAGTCTTGGTGAAGCTTGGCTTATGAAGGTATTTCCACAATACAGTAGAGCTCTAGAAGAAGAAGTCTGTAAATACGTTAAAGCACATTACTTAATTACTTGCATTGGAAGTCCGTTAAGGCAGGATGATAGAGCTGGCTTGGAGCTCTGTAGAGAGCTGATTGAGAGAGGTCTTCCTGCAGTAGTGTGTGAATATGGATTAGAGAACTGCATTGAAGAACTCATTAACGGCAACGCTAAGAGAGTAGCTATTGTAGATGCAGTAATGGTTCCTAACGCTTGCCCTGGAGACATAGTTATAATTAATGATTTAAGAGAGTTAAGTAATGAGTTCCTTGTGACTACACATAACGTGCCCATAACTGCCATTATAAAGATCCTGCGAAGTCAAGGAGTGGCTTTAGAAACGGTAATCCTAGGAATTCAAGTTAAGGAATTAGGCTTAGGCCTTGAAATCTCCTATGAAGTAAGGAGAGCTATTTCATACATGGCTCAATTAATTGAAGGATGCTCTAAAGAGAGCTTAAAAACACGTCTTTAACAACGTCCTCTGTTACATTGAATGGAGCGTCAACAATCATGTACTTCAGCCTCCTTAAAGTATATTCAACAACTCTATCAACATCTCTCTCGGTAAAGCCATAATCGCTAAGCCTCTCCTTAAATCCTACTGATTCCTGAAAAGACTGTATTGCTTTAAAAGCTCTCTCTGCATGTTCGCTTAAAGGCTTTAACCCTGGATCTATGGATTTAAGGAGTCTAGCTGATTTCTCGGGCATTGATTTGTGAATGTAATAAGCTGCTTTAGGCCCGAGTATTCCAAGTCCACAACCGTGGGATAGCTTAGGTTCTAGTCCACTGACAGCGTGTTCTATTGCATGCACTATGTGTGTTGATGACAAATCAATGCTTATGCCGGCTATCATTGATGAATAGAGGGCCTTTGCCCTAAGGCTTGTGTTACTGAGGTCATTTATTAATTCAGGTAGAGTTGAGGACACTATAGATATGGCTTCACTAGATAAAGTGTCCACTAATTGATTAGCAGTAATTGCTGTAGCTGACTCATACGAGTGGTAAAAGGCGTCCAAGGCTGTATAGATTGTTTGAGCTTTACTAAGAGTCTTAGTGTATGTAGGGTCATCTATGCTTAAGTCAGGGTATCTTGTATCAATTCCATGCTTCTCCCTAGAGTCATCTAATGTGAGGACTGCGTATCTATCCACTTCACTCCCCGTTCCGTGGGTAAGATTTATTGCTAAAAGTGGCAGCATTCTCTTATACTTCCTCCCTAAAACATAGTCTACTACTCTGCCGCCACTGAGAGCTATGATTGATGCTACTTTAGCTGCATCAATAACGCTCCCGCCCCCTATGGCTATAACTAGGTCGGTTCCCTCACTCCAGAGCACGTGGCCTAGTTCTTCTGCTTGACTAGCCCAGGGATTAGGTGAGATCTTGTCGTGTATGAAGTATTGCACTCCAAGTTCCTTAAGAAGCTTACTTACGTCACTAAGGGCTCCAGATATTTTTGCAGCAGATTTACTAGTCACTACACATGCTTTCTCAAAGCCTTTAAGAAAGCCTGCTGCATTATTGAAAACTCCTTCACCGAAGTAAAGTTGTACACTTGAATACTTTAAAGAAAAGTTCCTCAAACTATTCACCTTAGAATACACTATGAAGAAGTATGTAATAAGCCTTAACTTTTTAGAATGCTTTTAATAAATCATGCTTATAGTCTCTAGTGGTGTAAGTGCATTGAGTGAAGAAGACCTAATACGTGAGGCAGTGCTACTAGCTGCAAAACTTATGGCTATATCTGCTAAAACAGCTCCTAAGGCGCGTGGAGTAGACAACGTATTGACAAGAATAGTCTATGATAGGGAGGAGCTGGAGGCTTTAGCAAGCAAGATGGAGGAACTGGCCTCTAAATACAGCGATTTCTTTATAAGAGATGCAAGAAACGTTAGGGACAGCACTGCAGTATTGTTAATTGGATGCAAATTCGTCGACATAGGATTCAATAAGTTAATTGAAGAACTTGGAGTTACTGAAAACTTCATTTTAAACTTAATTAACTTAGGGATAGCCATTGGCTCAGCAGTTAAAACTGCTTCAATGCTAAACGTAGACAATAGAGTAATGTTTACAGTAGGTGTTGCTGCAAAAGAGCTTGGGCTCCTTAAAGCAGATGTAGTAATTGGAATACCCTTAAGTGCTACATCCAAGAACATATTCTTCGATAGAGTGTGGGCTCCAATAGTTCAGAAATAGCTAAATTCATAACATTTTTATCCCTATACGCTCTCCTTAGGCAAGCTCTGTGAAGATGCTTAACTGCTTACTTTATTTTAAGTTTTTATCTAACGACTTCTTCTACTTCCCTATACCAAGGCTTGCTTACTCCTACAACAGATCTTTTGATCCAATTCTTAGTCTTGGGCTTCTCATTAACCATGTTTAATAACTTGTTTACCCTAGATTCTATGATCTCTTTTTCTGAAGCACTTAACTTTCCTTCATTTACCTTAGAGTTAATGAAGTTCAATAATCTACCTAAATTAGTCGTTGCATCATACCAGAAGCCCCAGTCATTGGATAGTATTGTAGCTATATAGCCTCCATCTATGCACTCTTTTTCTCTACTAGTACTACATAAATCATGTCCATGTAGTAGCACTGTTAGGTCTACTAAGTCCTTTTGATTGATCTTAGTTATTTGAAGCTTCTCAAGCACTATGTCTTCTAGGGCTATGGTTGGATAGTCTAGCTCTAACCTACCTTTCCCAGGCTTATCTCCAAACACTATGTCGTGGTTAAATTCTAATTTATCGAAGAATACATCTACATAGTATAGATCTAGTGGGTGATAGTATATGAGCCTTCTATTAGCGAACAACGCTTTAATTAATGGATCGTACTTAAACTTAAGTTCTTCCTCAAAGAACTTTATTACATCCTTCCTCTGCTTACTATAGCCAACTAAGTCTAGATCTGTGAATAATTGATGGCCTGTAAGCCTCCCAAGCCTTGTGTAAATGCTTATAGACTTAGGCTCATGCAGTGAGTGAATGTATATAGCGCAAGCACCAAGTATCCTTAATATCACGCCTTTCTTCTCAGCTCTCTCAACTATACCTATGGATTCTTTAATGAAATCCTCTGGGCTTAGCGCTACAGCTCTATGAATGCTGCTCATTCACCCTTCAACCCTCCAGTAATTCACCAGTCTTTCATCAGTTAATTCAACGATGAATCCTCTTAAAACGCCTTCACTATACTCACTGCCTGGGTTAAGGACTACTGTGTTTCCAAGTCTATCCATAGCCCCTGACTCATGGATGTGGCCATGGAGGCCTATTAGAGGCTTGTGCTTCTCAATGATCTTTCTCACAGCCTTACTCCCCACATGTACATACTCAGGCACTCCCCCTATGAATACCGGCCTTAAGTTCTTATCGAGCTTTGGAGCAAGATCTAAGTGTGTGCCGTAGGGTGGACAGTGTGAATTCAGGATTGAGGTGCGTGGATTCCTAACTTTTGACATTAACTTCTCAAGGTATTTCTCAAGGTCTTTCTCCTCCATCTCCCTTGGAGTACTCCATGGAGTTGGATTAACGTAAGGCGATGATATGACTTCATGTCCCTCTATCTCAAGGACTTTATCCAGCGGGTAGATCACTCCATAGTCCTCAAACTCCCTTATAACGTTATCTATTAAGTACTCATCGTCGTTACCCGGCATAACTATTGTCGTAATCATATCAGTATCTATGCGCTTTACTAAGAAATGCAGCCAAAGCCTCAGTCTTTCAACCATTTTTTCATTCATGAGTTTACTCACTAAGTCCGGGTTGTTCTTCATTTCTTCAAGCTCTCTTTCATCTACCCTAATGTAGTATGCGCCTGCACCTTCAAGCCTCTCCTCGAATTCCCTTACTTCACTCTCACTACTCATGACCCATCTCCTCCCAAAGTATCTTGCTGTAAAAGTGCTGTCGGCTCGCTTAACTATAGGTACAAGTACTTTGCCAGTTAAATCACCAGCAAGTATTAAGACATCAGCTCTATACTCTTCAGCAGCTTTAATCCATTTCCTCCACACAATTGTTGAGCCATGAACGTCCACTGAGAAAAATATTCTTTTCAGTTAAACCACCTAAACGCTATGCTGGAGGTATTTGAGCATATACTTTCTCAGGCTCTATGCCTCTAGCTCTATTTCTAGCTGACATAGCTACAAACGTTATTAATCCTATTAAACCCACCGTAACGTTGATCATCACTATTAGTGGATCGCTGTATGCAGTTAGAATCATGAAGAACCAGCCTATTCCAAATACTGCTGCGCCAACAGCTGAAGCAAAGACTTTTGAGGGGAAAGTCATTCTCTTAAATAGTTCCGGCCTCCACCAAGGTATGAGCATTAATGCTAAGCCAACTGGCCATATGAATATAAGGCTGCTGAAGTCTATGAATGATATGAGTGCTGTTGCAAAAACTGAACCCATGTTCTCCATGTAAGTCATTAATGCTCCAAAAGCAGCCAGCAGTGCAGTTAAGTGATTAGCCCACGTTGGAGCAGCCCACCTGGCTGATACTTCAGCAAGCTTTTCAGGTAGAGCTCTATCGAAAGCCATGGAGAAGAACCCTCTAACTGCAGCAACCCATGATGGAACTACAGTGTTGACGTACCACAGGAAGTATGCTATGCCTAACACTATTGCTAAAACAGCATTACCTGCAACTACTGAAGCTAAGAATGGCACAGAGGCCTCTGGAGCAGGGTAGCCCAGTATCTCTGTTAATACTCCTTCATAACCTTCATACTTTAAGTATGAGTAAGCAGCAATGAAGTTGTAGTTAAAGGACCACGTAATTATAGTTGCGTTCAGTAAGTAGAGAGCCATAATGAATAGGAAGCCTATGATGTACCCCCTTAGATAGCTCTTAGATGGATCCTTTACTTCACTTCCAACAAATGCAACTGTTTCAAAACCAACCCATGCCCATATAGTCCACAGCAACATATTGTATGTTCCAGTGAATATATCTACTGGAGTAAGAGCTGATTCAACTCCATGCTTTGCTTCAAAAGCTGCCTCCATGATCTTGCTTGAGGAGCCTACTCCAAATAAGGAATCCCACTTGCTTAAACCGCCATTGACTCCAGCTGAAGCTAGAAGCACTAGAGCAATTATAGTTATGAGGAGGGGTATTATTGTTATAAACCTCATAGTCCACTTGATCACTTTTATTCCAAGGTAGTTCATAGCCCATAGAATAGCTATTAATGCTAATGCAGCGTAGAATTGCACATTAGGATCAGCTAGTGCTGAAGCTGCATTCAGCAACTCCCTACTTTTAGTTAATGCAGCTGCTACAGTAAGTGGTCCGCTGAGGACTTTAACGCTTAAAAACAATAGGAAGCCGGAAGCTATTCCACAGCCAGCTGCAACAAAGTACCAGAATGGGATGTAGCCTAGTATTGGGTGTAAGACTCTTGAAGTAAATACATAGAGGCTGTTCGCTCGGGGAAACGATGTAGTTATTAAAGCAAAGGCTATGACTATTGGGAGGAAGAATAGTCCAGCTAAGAGGAAGGCTAAAGGTATGTTTGCTCCATAAATGTCTGGGTATCCAACAACTTTCACAGCATAATACGTCATTCCTGATGCTGCTGGGACAGCTAAAGCCCAAATAGCTACATCAAACCACGTTAGTTCTCGGACGAGTCCAGAAGCACGTCTAACAAAAACTACTTCTTCACTCATAGCATATCACTACAATATTTTTATCCTGAGGCTTTATATCTTTTACTAATAGTTAAATGAATCCTTTCTATAAGTTAGCACTTGCTGGAAGTTGATTAACTAAAAGTTTCTTTAATGAACATGAGTGCTTAGGCTTCTTAAGATAAACTTTGCTTCAGGGAGCTCAATCAATTGATCATCTAGTATAGCTATTGGCACTCCATCTTCAATTACTGCATACTTCCTCACTATTGGTGATAAGTAGTTTTCCCTCACTAAGCTAATTGAGTTTCCCGCTTGATAAGCTCCTATGGCTGGAAGAACTAGTATTGTTGCTTCAGTATCTGTAGGCATTTTTAGGTAGCAGGGTACTTTAATGAGGAGGCCTAGTGAATCAACTAGATTTATGCTTGGATGCTCGTGTCCAATGATTACTGCATCATGACTTAAGTCAAGCTCTTTGTGGCCGTGTGTCAACAAGATCTTTAGTCCAGCCACACTGTACTCTATGGAGTCAACTAAGTTGACTCCGTATTCCTTAAGTACTATTGGGAGGAAGTTGTCGTGATTACCCCTTACAACAATTACTTCCTTTACTCTACGTTCCTTAGTTAAGTAGTCAAGAAACTGCTTAACCTCCAGTTTCTCCTGCCTAAGGAGTCTGTCGAAAGCGTGCTTTAAGTCGCCGTCAATTACTACTCTACTTACTTCACCTATGTAGCCAAGAGCCTTCTCTACGTAATTAATGGCCTTAAGTAGCTGTGCTCTAGGAATAAAGAAACCGGATCTAGCCATATCCTCCTCAAAACCTAAGTGAGCATCAGCTAAGACAAGTACATTTATTCCATCAATGTACAGAGTTCTTGTATCGCTAACAGCGTAGATCGAGTCAAAGATTTTCTTCAACACTTTATGCTAACCCTAAGTTAATTGTTTAGCGGGCCCGCCGGGATTTGAACCCGGGACCTACGGGTTAAGAGCCCGCCGCTCTACCAGGCTGAGCTACGGGCCCACACTGCTAAAACTGATAAAAAGCCAGCCCTTAAATACGTTATTCTCTTATGAGTGGAGTAAGCTTTAGCTAACTAGAGAATGCTCAGCCAATCAACCCCTCTTCACTGCTCCGGCTATGTCGGCTTCATCATTGTCACTCTAGATTCTTGTTGTTCTCGTATTTATAGCTATAGCAGTTGTATGAGCAGAGCGATTTCGATATTCTTATCCATATATCTCTGCTCTCACTGTATCAGGTAAGTCTTCTTCATTAATTACTTCACAGTTGTATGGAGGTTTTAGAACTCTGCTTCCAACAACTATATATTTGCCTGAGTCACTTGCATCCCTACTCTTCAATACTCTTAGCTTTACGTAGACTCCATCTCTTCTCCTAACGTATACGTATTTACCGTGTTTACAGCCCATAGTAACACCCACACTATGCTTAACTCCTCTCTCCATTTTAAGGGCTGTTTTCTTTTTGATATTCATTCATAGTATGCTCTGGAGTTGTACATGTTCTTTCTGTTTTGAATGTACTTGAGTGCTATGAGGTATGCTGATGCTGTGTGTCTATCTAAACCATACTCCTTCATTATAACGCGGAGCATAGGTGAGCTGGAGGTCCCCCTGGGATCTACTAGAACAGGTTTTAACCCGTACCTTAGACTCATGATTATTGCGTGAGTTAGTAGCTGTCTCTTCGCAAACTTAGACATCTCTCTATTAACTGTGGAAGACGCAGTGAATTCTCTATGCTTGATTCCACCGAGGTCCTCGAACACAGCTACCCCAACTCCGTGGTGGTATGCGTATTCAACTAGTTTAGAGAGAGCTTGAAGTCTAGCAACTTTAGCTTTGTTTCTCGGAAAACCATGTGATGTCGCTTCGGGGAACCGAGCTGTTCTCGTATCCACTATTCTTCCGTACTCATCCACTATAGCCATGTTTACTCTATCGCTGTTCAAGTCGAAGCCCGCCACCAGATCCCCTCTGGCTTCACCCTTCCTAAAGTACTTCAAGTAGAGCTCTACGGGCATGGATAAGTGGAGGTACATTCTACCGTTTCTGAAGATAACTCTTGCACTGTAGCTACAATTCTTCGATTTAGCCAGCTCGGATAGCTCCTTAATGAGCGGTACGTACTCTTCTCTGAATCTTGCTCTGAAGCTGAGCCACGACCCGTCATACGGTGAACCACGGGCAACCGGAGGAGACGTGCTCCCGGAGGCGGGGCTGGGGAAGAAGGAGCCGTTGAGAAGTGGACGGCTGGGAGGCTAGATACGAAAGAACGTGAAAGCTAATGAACAGCCATCCACAGAGAAACGGCGGACTATGGATTTACTAAGTCCACTAACAATATTTATGTGTTTCCCATTCAATGCTTAAGAAGACTCCTCATCCTCTTAGAACTTTACTGCAAGCCTTTACTAGGTTACGCCTAGTGAAATAATGATGGCAATTCATCGCTATATGCTATTAGCTTAATGATGCTCTACTTAACTCAACATACTTTACAAAATTGATTAACACCCTGCTTTCCCCCAGGATCGAGGGGGGTCTTAGTACTTGGGTTTAAGAGAGTTATCCTTTATATACTACACTCATTCCTAAAAGTCAACAGTAAGGATAATTGTGGGGTATAAGCTGTATGAATAAACTACTTGGATACATGTACATAGCTCTACTAGCTCTAGCACTACTACTGCCCTTAGCTTCTATTAAAGTAGTTAATGCAACTATAACTGGAAGGCCAGTAGTGTGGTTCTTCGATGGAACAACAGACGTCTTTGGAGATCCACTTGAAGTACCAGCTACTTTAGCTGATAACCAGTACTTAGCTATAGATTTTAGTGGTATGACTATAAGTGGAGCATTAGTATGGATATGGTTTTCAACTGATGGAAGTGCATTAATAGTGCCGGGAGACGCTGTCTACATAGGTGGAATATACATCAACGACATATACGGCACTGATATTAAAACTCCTGAACTCGAAGTATTGGACGTATTTAGAACAGCTATAGCTAAAGTAAATGTTTCTGTAGGACTTGGATGGGTTAACATAACTCAACTGCCGGGAATGTTCGTTGGATCAACATACTATTGGATAAAAGTTACAGATGTTAACCCAGCTATAGGGACGGCCATACCTTCATCTGACGTAGGTGTTTCAACAAATAGATTAATGTTTACACCTAGCTATAAATATGAAACTGCCAACAACCTTGGATTCAGCGACGGACTTGGGGTCATACCCAATGAGCCAATAACAGTTAGTGGAAGCGTTGTGCCTGTTGAAAACCACACAATATACGTTAAATACGATGCTGAATCCATAAACCTCGGCACTTATTCACCAACAGTTATGCAGGCACCTACACAACACACTGGAGGTACTTGGAGTTGGGCTAAGTTCAGTGCTACAGTACTCACTCCAGACCTTAAGCTAGCTTCACCAGACAGCCCAGTGAAAATGGATTTAATTGTCTACTCTCCAAGCCTAGGTAATTTAACTCTACTTCCACCGCTATATGAATTGCCTAGAGTAGCCAAATTCAATGGCGTAACTGTAGATCATAAGGGAGACTATTCAGGGATTATAGTTTGCGATACCGGTGCTCAGTACCCAGTATCCATTGGGAACTTTACTTATAAAGGTTGGGCTGTAACAGCTATAGAGAACGTTACTCTTGGATACTCTAAAGTTCTCGCAAATGTTACCCTTGGAGCATTCGGTAATGCGACTTACAATGTGAAGATACCGACAGACGTGCCATTTACTGGGAAATACAACATAACTATAACTGATAACAATGGATTTAAATACTGGTTCACTGTATTTGTAAAGATTGCTCCATACATAGAAATTAGCCCAGAGGAGGGATTTGTAGGCGATCCCGTCGAGATCTATGGATACTTCTTCAATGACTACGTAAATACAACTATAAACATATGGTTCCAAGTGAATAGTACAACAGCTCTATTAGTAAAGGAGTACAATGTAACTACAGCTAACTGGACTCTTACAATAATAGTTCCAAACGCTACATGCGGCCCTAAGTTAATCATTGTAACTACTGATATAGGTAGTGAAGGAGAGTACAAAGATGTAGGCACTGTACATAGTTCAAGGATTAGTGATGCAACTGTAGCAGAGTTTATTGTTAAACCAAAGATAGTTGTTGTGCCAAGCGTTGTTAAACTCGATGGAAGCACTGTTGCCTTAATAGGCACAGGCTTCTGCAGCTTTATAGATACTGAAGAAGTCTATAGTGTAGTAGTTGACAATCAGTACATGACTAATGTGATAGCGGATGAAGTTGGGAGGCTGTACGTAGAGCTAGTAGCAGCAGGGCTAGCTCCAGGGCTACATAGTGTAGCCCTATATCCACATGACCCAATATACTACTACGATTGGCCCTTAAGTGAGAGAGTTCCAGCATTCACTGCATTATTCACAGTACTTGGAAATACTACTGATGACTTAGCCGTATTGTTAATGCAGCTAGGCAGCCAGGTTTCAGGGCTGCAGTTAACAGCTGATCAAATAGTTTACTTAGTTACCTTGTTGAGAAGCGATGTAGGCGTTGTTGGAGATAAAGTTGATGCATTAAGCATACAGTTAGGCAATGTTAACGCTAGCCTCGCTCAATTAATTATATCTAAGGGCAATGAAGTAATAGGTGTAGTCAACGTTAAGACTGGAGAATTGTTGAGTGCTCTCAACGCTCTTGGAGACAACATGACTTTAAAGTTGAGCAATGTTAACGCTAGCCTCGCTCAATTGATCATAGCTAAAGGCAATGAAGTAGTGGCAGCTATTGGAGTTAAACTAGATGCCCTCAACGCTACTCTCGTTAGTGTAGCTGGAGATGTTGCATACATAAAGACTGTTGTAGGGACTCTTAGCGTTAACTTAACTGATTTACGCAATGCTCAGGCAGAGATCAAGGATCTAGTTGTTAGCTCAGCAGGTGAAGTAAAGGCCTTGATAACTACGTCAGCTGGCAACATTACTGCTTCAATAGATGCTGTTAAAGCATTAGTTCAAGCAGGGCTTCCAGTAGACACCGGTACAATACTTAGTAGAATAGATGCTCTACGAACTAGTGTTGGAGGAGTATCAGATAAACTAGATGGATTAGCTGCAACACTCAGTGGAGTTGACTCAAAGGTAAACGACATAAAGTCCCTGGCTACTGACACTAAGAGCCTTGCAACAGACATTAAGAATGCTCTGCCAAACTTAGCTACTAAGACTGATGTAGGCGGCGTTAAATCAAGTGTTGAAGACGCCTCTAAAGATGTAAAGGATGCTGTTGCTGGAGTAAGTAGCTCTGTAACAATGTTTGGAGCAGTAAATGCAGTACTAGTAGTGATTGCAATAGCCTTACTAGCGTTCAGCATATTTAGGAAGAAGTCTTAAGGCATATATCCTTCCATAACTTAATTATTTTTTAAGTAACTGTTCTCTCACAACTTTATTTACACCATAGTTTAATCAGGCTCTATGTATAGGTGAAGATTGCTTCAAGTTAATTAACTAAAGCCCTTGCTTAATGCTTTAACTTTAAAAACTAGTTAAATTACCTTAGAGAGAGGTGGTTACTGTTGGGTGGGAGGCAGAGGACTACTATATTCATAGTGAAGGAGAAAAGGATGCCGGCAAGCAGTGGAGAGAGCGCAGAAAGGGAGAGGAAGAAGACTCAGAAGAAGTAGTTTTAGGGAGTTTATTTAAGAGAAATAGGAAGTTATCAGTCTATATACCTGACTCCACTTTATCCAATGTAGGGGATTTAAGGAGGAAGACCATTAAGTTCCACGAAGTACTTAGGACTTCATGCATGTTTAGAGTAGATGAATTAGTAGTTTTTAAAGATCCTCTCTATAAAGGTGATTTGGGAAAGGATAGAGAACTTATGGAGAAACTATACAAGTACTTCACTACACCTCCTTACTTGAGGAAGAAGCTTGTGCCCATAGATCCATTGCTTAAATACGTTGGAGAGCTCCACCCAATTAGATTAGCCGTCTTTAACGTTAAAAGAAATGCAAGAGAGCAAGAGTATAGAGTTGGATTAGTTAAGTCAGTAATAGGCTTAAGAAACATTAAAGTAAGCATAGGCTTAAGTAGAGACGCTGTAGCTGAGTGCATAGATGAGTGCCCTAGACCAGGTGAACTAGTTGTAGTTAAAGTTGAGTCAGTGAACCCACTAAAAGTCATGTGTGATGAGAGCTGCAGTAAGGTATATACAGGCCCTGTACTCAAGTTCTCTGACGACATTGCTGGAGAGATTGAAGCTCTTAGGAGAAAATGCTACGTTATAGCTACAAGCAGAATAGGCAGAGAGCTGTCATTAGACTACTTGCAGAAGCTAAGGAATGAGTTGTTGGCGAGGAACTGCATCGCAGTGTTATTCGGCTCACCGTATAGAGGGCTATATGCTATGTTTGAATCAATTAATAGGAGCCTGGATGAATGCGTTGACGCTGTATTAAACACTCTGCCTAGGCAGGGAACTGTAAGCGTTAGAAGTGAGGAAGCTCTACACTCTACGCTAACAATTATAAACTTGTTAGTTGATTAGAGCTTAATAATCCCACAGGAGCTTAGACAACGAGTGCTTAGGTGTAGTATATGGGGCATAGGAAGAAGGAAGCGCCGAGGCGTGGAAGCCTAGGACTTAGGCCAAGGAAGAGAGCTGCAAGAATAGTTCCCAGAGTAAGGAGATGGCCTGAAGTAAGTGTTCCTAAGCCAGTGCTACTGGGCTTTATGGGCTATAAAGCAGGCATGACTCACGCAATAATTGTCGACGATAGGCCTAACTCAATGACTTACGGCAGAGAAGTATTTGCTCCACTAACTGTAGTTGAAGCTCCTCCAATGATAGTTCTTGCAGTAAGAGGCTATACAATAGATCAAGGGAGGTTAGTAACTGCTGGAGATGTGTGGAGAAGCCCTCTAGAATCCCTAGTTAAGTTAGCTGAAGAATATAGTGAGAGGATTATAGTTAACAGAGATGCTAATGAAATAGTTAGAGGATACTTAAAGGGCTTAAGGAAGAAGCTTCCAAGCTTAGTTAAGGAGGAAGCTAATGGAAGATATGGATACAAGTTCATTGAAGGCAATTGGGAGAGAGATCTTGAGCAGCTGCTGTCAATGAATTTAGCTGATCTAAGAGTTATAGCTTCAACAATACCTATTCTGACTGGCATTGGGAAGAAGGCTCCGGACATACTTGAGGTGAGAATTGGGGGAGGCTCTATTGATGATAGAGTCAAGTACGCTAAGGAGATCATTGGAGGCTATGTAACTGTTAGAGATACACTGATGTATACGAAGTACGTTGATGTAATAGCTGTCACTAAGGGGAAAGGCTTTCAGGGAGTAGTCAAAAGGTTTGGAGTAAAGGAGCTTCCAAGATGGCATAAGCATAGGAAGGGGAGCAGGAAGGTTGCTTCTAGAAGCCCAGCCATGGGGACCATAAGTCCTGTTCCTCAAGCTGGTCAAACAGGCTTCCATAGGAGGACGGACTACAATAAGAGAATTATAGCTATTGGAGATAACGGGCTTGAAGTAACTCCATCTGGAGGATTCCCCGGATATGGATTAGTTAGAACTCAATACGTAGTTCTTTATGGAACACTGCCTGGCCCAAGGAAGAGACAGCTCATACTTAGGTATCCAATAAGGCCTCCTACGTGGATTCCAGAGGATTACCCAAGGATAGTTTACTTAAGTCTTTCAAGCAAGGTGAGTGGTTGAAGGTGTTTAACGTGGTGTGGACAATAGTTCACTCACTTAAGCTTGAGTCAAAGAAAGCTCCACTGTACGGTCTAGATGGAGGCATAGTTGGTGAAGTAGAGCTGCCAAAAGTATTTTCACTATTTGTTAGAAAGGACGTTATTAGAAGGGCCTTCCACTCAGCTTTCACGGGGAGGCTTCAGCCTAAGGGCAGAGATCCATTGGCTGGCAAGAGGACTAGTGCTAGAAGCTGGGGTGTGGGGCGTGGATTAGCGAGAGTCCCTAGAGTACCTACGGGTAGAGCTGCATTTATTTCATTTGCTAGAGGAGGTCATGCAGCCTTCCCCCCGACAACTATGGAGAGGATTTGGGAGGATATTAATAGGAAGGAAATGGCTAGAGCTATTGCATCAGCATTAGCTGCAACAAGTGTTGTTGAATTAGTTAGAGAAAGAGGGCATGAATTCTCCCTAAATACTCTCCCAGCAGTCGTTGTTGATGAAGTCGAAGAAAAGATCTCGAAGACTAGTGAAGCAAGAGAGTTCTTAGAGAAGCTGGGCTTGTGGATTGATGTAGTTAGAGCTCAGAGAGGCATTAAAATAAGATCTGGGAGGGGGAAGATGAGGGGCAGGAGGTATGTTGAGCCAAAGAGCTTGCTATTCATACTAAACAACTCTAAGAGCAGCTTTGGCAATGCTGTAAGAAACCTTCCCGGAGTAGATGTAGTTGCGCCAAGTAACCTTAGTGTAATACACTTAGCTCCAGGAGGTGTTCCTGGAAGACTTACAGTTTTATCCTATGGTGCGCTTAAGGCCCTTGGAGATAAATATAGAGTGGTGTCAATATATGAGTGAACTGTATAAAGTCATCGTTAAGCCCATTCAATCGGAGAAAGCGCTTGGCTTAATTGAAAGGCAAAACACTTTAGTCTTCATAGTTGATAGAAAGGCGAGGAAGCACGACATAAAGAGAGCTGTTGAAGAAATATTTGAAGTCAGAGTAGATGAAGTGAGAACTGTTATTACTCCAAGAGGTTTAAAGAAAGCTTATGTAAAGCTATCGCCTGAGTATAAAGCGTCAGAAGTGGCTACTAAGCTGGGAATGCTTTGAGGTGGAGTAGTTATGGGCAAGAGACTTCTAGTTCAAAGAGCTGGGAGAGGTACATCAGTATTTAAGAGTCCAAGCCATTTAAGGATTGGGGCAGCTAAGTATCCGCAGCTAGACCCTGCAATTAGCCTTAAAGGAAGAGTGGTTGAATTAATACATGATCCTGGAAGATGGGTTCCCTTAGCTAAAATAGTCCTAGAGAATGGCGTTGAATTCCTTGCACCAGCAGTTGAAGGAATGTATGTAGGTCAAATAGTGCAGCTCGGTCCTCAAGCTAGTATTAGCAATGGAAATATTCTTCCAGTAGGCTCAATACCTGAGGGAACTCAAGTAGCTAATGTAGAGTTGAGGCCTGGCGATGGAGGTAGATTAGTTAGATCTAGTGGTGCATATGCACTAGTGGTGGGTAGAGCTGGAGGCAAGACTATAATTAGGCTTCCAAGCGGTAGAGCAAAGGAGGTGCTAAACAGCTGCAGAGCAATGATAGGAGTCATAGCTGGTGGTGGGAGAATCGAGAAACCACTGCTTAAAGCAGGCGCTTCATATTATAAGTGGAGAGTTAAGGCTAGAAAGTGGCCGAGGGTGAGAGGAGTAGCAATGAATGCAGTAAGCCACCCACATGGTGGAGGAGGCCACCAGAGCGTATCATTCCCATCAACTGTATCAAGAAATGCACCGCCTGGAGCTAAGGTAGGCCACATAGCTGCGCGTAGAGCTGGAAGAAGGAAGGGGTAATGAAGGACCTTTTATATAGTTAAAGTTAAATTTAAATAATATAATTTGATCTAAAGACGTTCTTTTCATTAATTAATGCAACATTGATGTAGGTTACCAAGCGAAAACGGTATTATTAATTAAACAATGTTTAATGTACAATTAAATATATTTAACCAACATCCATGTATTCATTATACAAAGTTGAGCAAAGGTTTATAACTCATCAACGCATATAACCATAGTGAAGGGGATAGATCATGCCAAAGTGCCCAAAGTGCGGAGCTGAAGTAGCAAAGTCCATAAAGACATGGACTCTAGCACCAAAGGGGAGAAAGGGCGTAGAAATAGGCCTATTTAAGTGCCCTAACGGCCACTACTTCAGAGCTAAAGTTGCTTAACGTAGCGTAGGAGATTTATTTAAACTCAAATATTTTTTATAAAATACTTCCGCGTTCTCCATGAAACGAGGCTTAATACGCGATCCATTCCTTAAACCTTATAAGTAGTACTTCTCTTACTTACACTGGAGGGCAAGTAATTGTGGAAAAAGATCCTGTGGTTGAGAAAGTCAGAGAAATATATGGCCAGGTGGTAGAGTCCTTTAACCCTATTAGAAGTCCTGAGCTGATGGTAAAGGCCCTTAGGAATAAATACAAGCTGTTGGTTAAAAATAACATTGTGTACTTAACTATAGCTGCATTCATGAACAATAAGCCTGTTTTATACGAAGGCCCTCCTGGCACAGGTAAAACTGAAGTTGGTGAAGCAATACTCAGCTTGTGGGCTGGTAAGAGGGCCTTTGTATTGCCGTGCAGTGAGAGCTACGATGAGTATAGAGTCATAGGGGACTTCCATCCATTAATAGCCATGAGTAAGGGGTTCAATGAAGAGAGTTTTATCCCAAGGCCTCTGCTAGCCGCCTTAATACTTGATGCAGGAGTATTAATTGATGACATTAGGAGGAGTAGTGAGGAGTTTCAAAACATGCTGTTAGACATAATTGATAAGAGAAGAATCATTATACCTGAACTCAAGAGAGTCTATAAACAGGGGGGCAGCGGTTTCCAAGTAATTTTTACAAGTAATCCAGAGGACATTGCTCAAAGAGAGCTAAGTGATGCATTTCTCAGAAGAGTCATTAGAATAAAATTCAATTACCCTGATCCTGAGGAGGAAGAGGAGATAGTTAAGTTAAGGCTTGGAGAAGACTATGAACTC
Source organism: Desulfurococcaceae archaeon (assembly GCA_038879595.1). Taxonomy (GTDB): domain Archaea; phylum Thermoproteota; class Thermoprotei_A; order Sulfolobales; family Desulfurococcaceae; genus JANXDZ01. Next base: position 25,405 of record JAVZTI010000003.1, read on the forward strand.
ATCCCCAAAGAGTACGTTTCAAGAGCCCTCAGCGTGGTACAGTACTTGAGGAAGAAAGCATTATACAAGCCTGGTACGTCGGATACAGTCTCATGGCTAGCTCTATCAATTAAGATAGCTAAGAGCAGGGAGTTAAATAGAGTTAATGCAAGAGACGTTGTGGAGGCTGGAGAAGCAGTGTTAATAAAGAACCCAGAGGATGAAGAAGTTGTCAGAGAGGCTGTTGAAAAATACTTTAAGGAGTAGTATTTGGAGGGATGTATCAAGGATAAACAAAGCCCTCCTAAAACTAGGCATAAGGATCCCTGTGTCGCAAGCAGTGGCTCTTGTTGAAATAGCTGAAACATATGTAGCTCTTAAGGGACTCAGTGAGCTGAGCTTAAGCGAGCTACTGGACATAGCTTCATCAGTATATACATTGGTTGATTGGAGCAATGAACTTAGATCGAAAGTACTTGAACTATCTACTTCAACTAATAAGGCTTTTGCGCATGCAAAGCTCACGTATGTCGAAGACCTAGTATCTAGGATCGGTTTTAACAATAGAGTGGATTTAAAGCACTTATTGAAGGGAGAAGTTAGAGAACTCGTAGAAGCATACATAGTGCTCAGAAAGGCTGGAGTCATTAGGAGGACTAAGAGTGGAGAGTTAAGAACGTGTAGTGTAGCTGAGTATAAAGAGTTGTATAATGAGCTTAGAAAAATTGATGTAACTCCAAGGGATATAGTTAAGTACATAAGTGAAGTCCCTAGGGGGGTTTGGGGCAGTGTAATTAGCGATAGTGATTTAGCTAAGCTTAGCATGCATGACTTAATCAAGTTAGCTAAGCTCTCTTCGAGTAGAGGCTCTTCGCTTAATGAAAGAGTAGTTAGTGAAATAATTAAGAGAATTAGTGATGCAGCAAGCATTAAGGCTTGTGAAAGAAGGCAGCTCATCAATATAATTAGATCGAGGGTAAAGAAGGATCCTAGGCTGTTATTAAAGCTTACTGGTGAAGTACGTAAAAACGCTTTTCAAATTAAGGGAAGTTGGTTGCTGAAGGAACTGCAGGCAATGCCTTTAGAGAGAAGGCAGAGGGTTTTGCCGAACTTACTTAAGAATGAGCTATTAAATGCTGAGGAGGCCGTCAATGGGCTTGACATACTCTCATTCACTAATGCAGGCTCTGTGAATGATAAAGTCATACGTAGCTTAGCGAACTTAGCTAATGCTTTAGTAAACTACATCAATTACTTAGTTACATTAGATAGAGGTTACTTAGATTACAGTGCCTTCTTCATGGATAGAGTTAACGTAGATAGCCTCCCCATACACCTCAGGCCTTTATATGAGTCTTTAGTTAAGCAAGATCCTAAGCTATTCATGAGTAAGCTAAGGGAATTAGATAGGTATGCAGCAGTAGAGTATATTGCACGGAGGGCTGGTGAGTTAAGGAGTAACTATGGGGATGAATTAATTAGGAGAGCACTACAGCTGGGTTTAAGGATGCTGCAAACGTTTTCTCCACCGACTCTATTTGCAAAGACAGTGAGACATAGAGTGACTAGGAATGTTGTAAAGGGGGAAGTTGACCCTAGGGCTACTCTATATAACTTCATTAGAATGAACTATGCAATTAAGTATAGGCTACATGCCCGCGTAGGAGAGTCTATTGTTGTAATAGATGTAAGTGGCTCTATGTTTACACACGCTCTTTGGGCAGTGATGTCTCTGGCTACATTGATCCATAGGACTGAGTATGTAGTGTTTTTCTCAAGTAAGAGCTGCGTTGTCAGAGTCGGGGGAATCACTAGGTGGATTGCATATAAGTTCCTTAAGAAAGTCCTTGAGGAAGGCTTTGGAGGCTATACTGATTTAGAGTCCGGATTACGCACTGCCTTAAGGAATTCGCGTGGAAAAACTTTAATAATAGTTATAAGTGATTTAAAGCAGACTTTGCCGGGAAACCCTATAGCTGCTTTTAAGAAAGCCATTGATAGAGGCAATGACGTAGTAGTAATTGTGCCAGAGAACCATGATAGAGACGTAGCTGAAGCAATTAAAGCTCTGGGAGTTAAAGTAATTGAAGTCCGTTCTCCCCTAGAGATTCCCTATGTCCTTAAGTCGAAAGCTAGGTTTAAAAGGTAAACTATTATTATAGGAGATGTGCCGGTAGCTTAGGATACAAAGTGGTGGCAGCTGTATGTCAATTACGCTAGTGCAGCCAGAGTGGCGGAAGTATAGCTATAGAGGAAGAACTATTGAAGAACTACTTGAAATGCCTCTCGACGAGTTCATAAATCTCCTTCCAGCTAGGCAGAGGAGGAGTTTGAAGAGAGGACTTACTGAAGCTCAAGTAAAGCTTTTAGCAAAGATAAGGAGGGCTAGGCAGCTGCTTAATGAAGGGAGGAGGATTGTTGTAAAGACTCACGTGAGGAACATGGTCATATTGCCTGAGATGATTGGAGTAACCATAGCTGTGTATAATGGCAAGGAGTTCACGCCAGTCTATATAACGCCTGAAATGATAGGTCACTACCTAGGTGAATTCGCTCCAACGTGTAAGCGTGTAGAGCATGGAGAGCCCGGCTTAAAGGCGACTAGGAGCAGCTTGTTTGTATCATTAAAGACTTAGAGGCGAATTGCCCTTGCCTACATGGCATTATAGCGTTAAGCTAAGGGATGAAGGGAAGGTAGCTAAAGCAGTCATCTTAGATGCAGATGTATCGATAAAAGACATGAGGGAAGTGTGTAGTGCTGTGAGAGGGATGAGCCTTGATGAAGCTCTAGACTTTTTGAGGAGAGTCCTTGATCTAAAGGAGCCTATACCACTTAAGAGGTATAGCGGTAAGATAGCTCATAAAAGAGGACTTGCAGATAAGTGGGGTTGGCCTGCTGGTAGATATCCAGTTAAGGCAGCTAAATACCTCATAAAGCTCTTGGAAAACGCTAGGAATAATGCGGAAGTAAAAGGCCTTGATTTAAGTAAGCTTCGAATAATCCACATAGCAGCACATAGAGGTATTACGTTAAAGAGATGGATGCCGAGGGCTTTCGGTAGATCTACTCAAAAGTTTGACAGAAGGACTAATGTTGAAGTAATTGTTGGAGAGGTGTAGTGGAACTATGACTGGATCTAAAGTTAGGGAGTACTTTATAAACTATGGAGTCATTAAATCTATGATCGATGAGTTTCTAGCCTCCTACTTCTACAAGGCGGGTTATGCAGGCCTAGATCTATATAAAACTCCAACAGGCTATAGACTAGTTTTGTACGTGGAGTATCCAGGAATGGTGATTGGTCCAGGAGGCTCAACTATAAGAAAGCTATCCCTACTTCTACAGAGGAGGTTTGGATTAGAGAATCCAAATATAACTGTTCTACCAGTGGGTAACCCAGATCTTAATGCAAGAATAATTGCTTTCAGAATAGTTAGAGCGCTTGAGAAGGAAATACCTTACAGGAGGGTGGCCATAGTAATGATCAATAGAGCTATGGCAGCAGGAGCTATTGGAGTGGAAATAGTCATTAGTGGAAAGCTTAGGGCTGAGAGAGCTACTTATCTAAAGCTTAGGGCTGGGAAGGTATATAAAGCGGGCGAGCAAGCTGATTACTTAATTGATAGAGCTGTAGCTAAAGCATTACTGAAGCCTGGAGTATATGGAGTTGAAGTAATAGTAGTCAAGCCTGGCATAACTTCTGATCATGTATCTGTAAGAGAGGTTAAACCTGAGGAGTTGGATAAGTTCAAGGTTGAAGTTGAGGAGGGGTTCGTAGAGCAGATCAGTGAGCGGGAGGCTAGTGAAGGAGAGGCAGTTGGTGAAAGCATTGAAGGCAGCTGATGTAAGGAAGGCCAGTCCTGAGGAGAGGCTTAGGAAGCTAGCTGAACTAAGGATTGAGTTATTAAAGCTTAGGCTACAGGCAGGCGTAGGGACTCTTAAGGATACAGCTAAGATAAGGAGCATTAAGAGAGATATAGCTAGGTTACAGACAGTAATTAGAGAGTCGTCTAGGAAGGAATAAGGGTAAGGACTTGAAATATACAGAGAAAAACATAACTTACCACGAGCTCATAGGCTTAAGCATCGCCATAGTGGAACACCCCGATAGGACTCTTATTGGTAGAAGAGGGCTCGTCATTGATGAAACTTCTAAGACCCTTGTCTTAGAAGAGGGCTTTAGGAGAATTAGAGTATTGAAGGAACACGGAGTTTTTGAATTCACATTACCGAGCGGAGTCAAGGTATTAGTTAGAGGAATAGAAATTTTAGGGAGACCTGAGGATAGGCTGAAGAACATAGTGAGGAGAAGGAAGTGGAGAACTTGAGTAGGGCTAGCGTTAGAAGTGTTGGAATACCAGGCATTGAGCCTCCTAAGCATACTTGCAGTGATCCCCTATGTCCATGGCATGGAGGACTGAAGGTCAGAGGACTGATCCTGGATGGAACTGTAGTGAGCTCTAAGGCTCATGGAACAGTTACGGTAAGACACGACTACTTCTACTTCGTTAAGAAGTATAGGAGGTATGAGAGGAGGCGTACAAGCATTCACGCTCACAATCCCCCTTGTATAGGAGCTAAGGAGGGGGATGTAGTGATTATAGGGGAGACAAGGCCTATATCGAAGACAGTTCACTTCGTAGTACTTGGAGTAGTTAAGAGAGGTGGAGAAAGTGCCAGCGGAAAGAGCTAAAGCAGGTAAGCCAGCTTTATCTAGGAAGAGAATTCAATTCGGCCTACAAGTAGGTTCCTTAGTTAATGTAACTGATAACAGTGGTGCTAAGGAGGCGTTAATAATAGGAGTGCCGGGTTACAAGGGCAGGTTAAGGAGGATCCCCAGGGCTAGTGTAGGAGATCTAGTAGTTGTCTCAATTAAAAGAGGTAGGCCTGAGTTGAGGAAGCAAGTAATGAAAGCTATAGTAGTTAGACAGAAGAGGCCCTATATGAGGCCTGATGGAACTTGGGTGAGTTTTGAAGATAATGCAGTTGTCATAATAACTCCTGAAGGAACTCCTAAGGGGAGCGAAATACATGGCCCGATAGCTAGGGAAGCTGCTGAAAGATGGCCTAGCATAGCAAACATAGCTACAATAGTAGTTTAGAAGCGAGCGTGAGAGGCTTGAGTTCTTCATCAAGTAAGCCGAGTAAGCGTAGGAAAGCTCTTTACACTATGCCCTTGCACTTAAGGCACAAGCTCTTAACAGCTCCTCTATCTAAGGAATTAAGGGAGAGACATAGAGTTAAGAGGCTTCCAGTACGCGTTGGAGATGTTGTTAGAGTTGTGCGGGGAAGCTGGACAGGCCATGAAGGTAAAGTTGTTAGAGTAAACCTTAAGAGAGCCAGAATACTTATTGAAGGAGTGCAAGTAAAGAAAGCTGATGGAACTCCAGTTTACTATCCCATACATCCATCTAAAGTAGTGATCGTTAAGCTAAACTTAGACGATCCTTGGAGGAGAGGGATCGTTGAGAGGAGAGGTGGGGAAAGAATTCAAGCAGTTGGGGGAGAGCAAGCTGTTAAAGAAAGTGAAGAGAGGTAGGAATTATGGGTAGCATGGGTGGCAGTAAGCACTTAAAGGCATTAGCGGCTCCAGCCTTTTGGCCTATACTTAGGAAGGAGTATAAGTGGGCTGTAAAACCGTCGCCTGGGCCTCATCCAATAGATAGATGCATACCTCTTCTAATAATTGTAAGAAACATGCTTAAATATGCTAAAACCTCTAGAGAAGCGAGGAAGCTCATTGCTGAAGGACAATTTAAAGTAGATGGAGTTGTTAGAAGAAACTACAAGTACCCCGTTGGATTAATGGATGTAGTTGAAGTAGTTACTACAGGTGAAGTATTTAGAGTCCTACCAGTTCCAACTAAGTACATGGACTTAATTAAAGTCCCTAAAGAGGAGAGCTCATTTAAACTATGCCGTATTGAAGATAAAACTGTAGTTAAAGGAGGACACATACAATTAAACCTACATGATGGGCGAAACTACTTAATTAAGGTCTCTGATCCAAGGAATCCAGTTGAAGATGTTTATGACACACTAGGCACACTAAAGATCTCGGTGCCTAAGCAGCAGTTGCTTGACTATGTGCCATTAAAGGAGGGCGTTATTGCCATCGTGACTTGGGGCAGAAATGTCGGAAGAGTTGGGAGGATAGTCTCTATTCAAAGGGGGTTTAAGAGGGTGAAAAGCATAGTCACTTTAGAAGATAGGAATGGAGTAAAGTTTCAAACAAGTTTAAACTATGTATTTCCAATAGGCATTGAAAGTCCATTGATATATTTACCTGGTGGTGCGTGGTAATGACTATATTTGATTACGTAAAAAACGTAGATGAAATATTGAAGAATTGGGAGGAAAATCCGATGCTTTTACCTAGAATAGCTAAAGTAACTGTAAACGTAGGTGTAGGTGCATTAACTGAAAGAATTCCAAGGATAGCTAAAGTTCTTGAGGAAATAACTGGGCAGAAGCCTGTTCCAAGGAAAGCTAAGAGAACTATAAAGGACTTTGGCATACGTAAAGGAGAGAACATAGGTGTTGCGGTAACTCTAAGGAAGGAGAAGACAGTTGAATTCCTTAAAAAGGCTTTAGCAGCTGTTGGATATAGATTGAAAGCCTCTAGCTTTGATGACTATGGGAATGTGTCTTTTGGAGTAAAGGAGCACATATTGATACCTGGAGTAAAGTACGATCCTGAGATAGGCATATTCGGCATGGATGTCTGTATAACTTTTGAGAGACCTGGATTTAGAGTATTGAGGAGAAGGCGTAGGAGGGCTAGAAGTATTCCAAGAAGACATAGAGTTACGAAGGAAGAAGCAATGACATATCTTTATAAGTTCTTCAATGTAGAAATAGTCTAATGAATTTAGGTGATGTACGTGGGAAAGTATAAGAAATCGAAGATCCATAAGTTTGGGAAGGGTTCTAGAAAATGCAGGAGATGCGGCTCTCAAGATGCTATAATCCAGAAGTATGGAATATACTTATGCAGGCAGTGCTTCCGCGAATTAGCGCCAAGCATGGGCTTTAGAAAATACATGTAGAGCTGTGCCTAGTTACTAATTCTACTACATTTAATACTCTTCACTACTTTACTCTAGCCCTGCAATCACGTGATCATGCTTGTTTTTCCAAGCATTTATGTAGCTCCCCCTATTCCTATGTTTAAAAGCAGGTCGTTCCAAAAGTGTTGAGAATTTATTAAGTAGTGTTTAGCTTTAGGCTCTAAAGACTAAGTGAATGCGGCGATAGGAATGGTCATGCTTGATACTCTAGCGAACGCTATGGCCACTATATATAACTGTGAAGTAAGAGCTAAGGGAGAAGCACTCATAATGCCGGCGTCAAAGCTGATAATAAATACGCTTAGAGTTATGCAAGTTGAGGGGTATGTAGGTGAGCTTGAGTACATAGATGATGGCAGGTGGGGGAAGATAAGAGTGCAACTGCTTGGGAGAATAAACAAGTGTGGAGTGATAAAGCCTAGAGCTTCAGTTAAATATAGGGAGCTTGAAGTAATGCCTCATTGGCTCAGGAAGTACCTGCCGTCTCGAGATATTGGAATAATAATATTGTCGACTTCTCAAGGAGTCATATCTCATAGGGAGGCTTTAAGAAGGAGGATTGGAGGAGTGGCATTAGCATACGTTTATTGACGGGGTGTTGTAGTTGGCTAAGAAAACTCACATACGTTACGAAGTCCCTATTCCAAGTGGGGTAACTGTTGAAGTGAGTGATAAGGTAATTAAAGTGAGGGGGCCTAAGGGCTCTCTTGAAAGGGACTTTAGCTATGCTAAAGAAGTTTTAATTGGAGTAAGAAATAGTAAAGTTGTTGTAGAGGCTTACTTTGCTAATAGGCGTTTAAAGGCTTTAACGGGTACAATAGCAGCTCACTTAAGAAATATGATTGAAGGAGTTGTGGAAGGCTATAGGTATAAACTCAAGATCGTTGCAACACACTTTCCAATGACAGTACAAGTAAATGAAGGAAGTAAAGTCGTTGTAATAAAGAACTTCCTTGGCGAGAAAAGCGATAGAGTGGCTAAAATAATTGGTGATACGAAGGTGAGAGTTGAAGGAGATGACATCATAGTTGAAGGAGTGGATCTAGAAGCTGTTTCCCAAACTGCTGCAAACATAGAGTTAGCAACAAGGGTTGTTGATAGAGATAGAAGAGCGTTTATTGATGGAATATACATTTATGATAAGGGTGAAGGACTTGAGCTCTGAGAAGCCTATTGATAAACTGCTTGAGCTAAGGAGAAAAATTAAGTCAACTAAGCCTGAATTCCTTAGATACCTATGGTGGAAGAAGCCTAAGTTTAAGAACGACCCTAAGTGGAGAAAGCCTAAGGGGATAGATAACAAGGCTAGACTTAAGTTAAAGGGATATCCGCCTCTAGTTGAAGTAGGTTATAGAGCTCCAAGAGCTGTCAGAGGCCTCCATCCAACAGGCTTGAAGCCCATAGTTGTACATAGTTTAAGTGAGCTTGAAGAACTTGATCCTTTGAAGCACATAATTTACGTAGCTAGTACTACAGGCCTCAGGAATAAGCTTAAAATAGTTGAGGAAGCTGAAAAGAGAGGATTTAAAGTAGCTAATTCAATGGCGAGGTGATTGATGTGCCTGACTTATCGCTTCAGAAAAGGCTTGCTTCAGAAATACTTGGTGTAGGTGCATCAAGGATATGGATAAATCCTAAGGAGATTGATAGAGTATCAGAAGCAATAACAAGAGAAGACATTGAGCAATTAATACATGATGGAGTTATTGGAGTTAAACCAGTTCACAGCAATTCAAGGGAGAGATGGAAGTTAAGGCATGAAAAAATTAAGAAAGGCAGGAGGAGGGGGTATGGCAAGAGGAAGGGCTCTAAGGGGGCTAGAGCAGATGAGAAAACATTGTGGATGAACTCTGTGAGGAAAATTAGAAGGTACTTGAAGTACTTGAGGGATAACAAGGTCATTAGCAGAAGTACTTACAGAAGGCTGTATAGAATGGCTAAAGGAGGTGCTTTTAGAAGCCTAGCTCACTTAAAGGCTAGCCTTAAGGAGTTGGGCGTTGAGGTGAAATAGGAGTGGCGCGTGGACCAAAGTATAAAGTCCCGAAGAGGAGAAGGAGGGAGGGTAAGACAGATTACTATAAACGATATAGACTTGTATCCTCCGGGCATCATATCTACATAGTTCGTAAAACTAACAGGTATGTATTAGTTCAAGTAGTTAAGCCATCTGTTAAGGGTGATTTAACTATTGCTGCAGCACATAGTATGGAATTAGTTAAGAAGTATGGCTGGAGAGGTGGGACAAAGAATGTTCCAGCAGCGTACTTAACTGGCCTTCTTGCTTCTTTAAGAGCTCTAAGAGCGGGCATTAAGTATGCTGCTCCATACATAGGGCTACATAAGCCGACTCGTGGAGCAAAAGTATTTGCTGCTATAAAGGCTGCAAATGACGTTGGATTGAAAGTACCTGTATCTAATGAAGTAGTTCCTTCGGAAAATAGACTGCGGGGTGAACATATAGCTGCCTATGCAAAAGCACTTAAGGAGACTAATCCTGATCTTTACTTTAAGAGATTCTCCCTATATTTAGCTAAGGGATTTGAGCCCATACTCCTCCCAGAGCACTTTGATGAAGTGAGGAGTAAAGTTATAAGTGATTACAGTGATGTCGTTGGAGGTGGCGGGTAGTGGCTATGTCAGCAGTTGATAAGAGGAGCCTTGAGAACTGGGTTCCTAGAACACGTGTAGGTAGGTTAGTGAAGGAGGGTAAGATAACTAGCCTAAGTGAATTGTTTAGTAAGAACATGCCGCTTATTGAGCCTGAAATAGTTGATTACTTACTCCCTGAATTAGTTTATGAAAGGCTTGATGCAACGATAGTTCAAAAGATGACTGATGCAGGTAGGATTACTAGGTTTAGAGTTGTCGTCATTGTTGGAAATAGAGGCGGATTTGTTGGAATAGGCTTTGGTAAGGCTAGGCAGTACAACATAGCTCTTCAAAAGGCGTTAAGAACAGCTAAGCTAAACATAATTCCAGTAAGGCGTGGCTGTGGAAGCTGGGAGTGTAGATGCAATGAGCCTCACAGCGTTCCATTTACAGTAACTGGAAAAGTAGGAAGTGTAAGAATAGTGGTGAAGCCTGCTCCTAAAGGAACAGGTCTTGTTGCTGGTGAAGTAGCTAAGAAAGTACTAAGCCTAGCCGGCATAAATGATGCGTGGACTAATACCATTGGTGAAACTAAGACTACTTATAACTTTGCTGCAGCTGCTTTAGATGCATTAAGGAAAACCTACAGCGTTGTAACTCCAGCTGACTGGAGTAGGTGAAGAAAGTTATGGCTGTTTACGCTATAATTAGGATTAGGGGTAGAGTGAATACTCCAAAGGAAGTTGAGGAAACGTTGAAGCTCCTTAGATTAGTGAAGAAATATCATGCTGTAATATATCCATCAACGCTACCGGGATTGAAGGACATGCTAAATAAGGCTAAGGACTGGATTACATGGGGGGAAGTAAGCCGAGAAGTGCTGATCGAACTACTTAGAAAAAGAGGGAGGATAGCTGGCGGAGAACCATTGACGGATGAATTTATTGAAAAGCACCTTGGATTGAGGGGAGGCATAGAAGCCTTATCTAAAGCAATAATGAGTGGAGAAGTAGCTTACCATAAGTTAAAGCATGTAGAGAAAGTGTTTAGGCTTCATCCACCTAAGGGGGGGTTTAAAGGAAGCGTTAAGAAGCCATACAATGATGGTGGAGAGCTGGGCTATAGAAATGGAGATATAAACAATTTATTGAAAAGAATGATCTAGGTGGAATGAAATGACTGTTAGAAGGAGGAGTAAAAGCAGAAAGCTTAGGGGGAGAACAAGGACTATGGGCTGGGGTAGAGTAGGCCAGCATAGGAAGAGCGGTTCTAGAGGAGGCTTTGGGCTAGTTGGATATCACAAGCATAAGTGGTCACTAGTCACTAAGCTGAAAGTCAGATGGTATGGAAAGCATGGATTTAAGAGTCCACGAGCTATAGCGTTGGAGATTAATGAAGTAAACGTTGGGGAATTAAATGAAGCAATAGATGAGTTAGTGAAGAGAGGCTTAGCTCAAGTAGAAGACGATAGGATAGTAGTAGATGTAACTAAGTTAGGTTACAATAAAGTACTCGGTAGAGGGAAAGTTGATAAAAAGATTAAATTAATAGCTCCTTCAATAACTGAACTGGCCAAGAGAAAAATAGAGGAAGCTGGGGGAGAAGTTTCTATAATTAGAAGATCTTTTCATGGCTAAAGCTTTAGAAAACCAGTGGCTTCAGTTAATTCTCCAGTAATTTCCCCTAAAGGCAGTGAATGGGGGGTAATACATTAGTTTAATTTATTAAGTATCCAGCTAATTAGCTATGTATAAGCAGCGTAATTGTGGAGGAAGAGATGTCATGGGTGTACTCGACTTACTTGCGAACGTAGCGAATTACTTGCCTACAGCCATTAAGCCAGCTAGAAAGCCCGGCCTCTATGAGAGGCTTTTCTGGACAGCTATTGCATTAGTGACATATGTAGTTATGTCAAATACTCCACTTTATGGAATAAGCGTTGCTCAACAAAACATACTTCTCCTTGAAATAATATTTGCTTCAAACGCTGGAACATTAATGGAGCTTGGAATAGGCCCTATAGTCACTGCAGGTTTAATAATGCAGATACTTGTTGGTGCAAAACTAATAGACATGGACTTAAGTAATCCTAGCGATAGAAAGAAGTTTACAGCAGCACAGAAAACGTTTGCAGTACTATTAGCTGCATTTCAAGCAGGTATGTACGCGGCTGGATGTAGATATTGGACGGTTACACCAGGCCAAAACCCCTTCTTCGGCTGTACTGCTTCTCTTACAACTAGAGCTTTAACATCTCTTCAATTATTCCTAGCTTCATACGTAGTGATACTTCTCGATGAAATGATTCAAAAGGGTTGGGGAATTGGAAGTGGTATAAGCCTCTTCATATTGGCTGGTGTAGCACAGAGAATTTTCTGGAATATATTTTCTCCAGTAGTCGTCTATGGTGAGAAGTTTGGGTTAGTTCCCCACTTAATTGATGTGTTAAGTGCTGGGAGAAGCTTAAGTAACATACTAGTTAGAGCTTATGGAGCAGACATACTTGGACTAGTAGCTACAATAGTAGTAGTGTTCGTAGTCGTGTACCTACAGAGCATGACTATACAAATACCCGCTTCATCGCCTAAGCTTAGGAGCATAAAGACTAAGATACCTCTACAGTTCCTTTATGTAACTAACATACCTGTGTTACTTGTAGGAATATTGTATAGCGACTTAGTTATATTTGCTAACATAGCTAGAATGTTTGGCTCAGGATGGATTGCGGATGTGATGGCTAAGTATGACTCCGACAATAGACTTATAGGAGGCCTCGCCTATTACTTATCACCACCAAGCAATATCTATGGAGTACTAGCTGATCCATTTAAGGCCTTAGTTTACTCCACAAGCTTCATTGTATTGGCAGTTCTCTTCGGAGTCCTGTGGATTGAGGTTGCAGGGCTTAATGCAGAGGCCCAGGCTGAGCAACTGATTAAGTCAGGCATAGAGATCCCTGGATTAAGGAGGAATCCCAAGATACTTAAGGATAGGCTTGAGAAGATCATACCTCCACTAACGATTCTTAGCTCAATAATAGTTGCATTAATAGCTATATCTGCAGATATAGCTGGTGCCTATGGCTCAGGAATGGGCCTCCTACTAGCTGTAGGAATAGTGCAGCAGTACTACTCACTGATTACTTATGAGAGAGCCCTGGAAGCCTACCCATTACTGAAGAAACTTGTAGGAGAGTAAGAGTAAATGATTGCTTCAATAATCATACTCATTGGGTCATTGTTATCGCTTCTTGCTACAGTAGTTTCAAATACTTTGTCTAGAAGAAGGTACTTTATTGAAGCAATAGAGTTTCTCTCAAAAGTCCGTAGCAATGAAGTCGGCAAAGATAAGAGAAGCATTCGAAAAATGAGGAAAGTGAAGGGCTTTATTGAAAAGTATAGGAGGAGGATGTTTGTGCTCTTCATGATTAACTTCACAGTATTCATGCTATCTTATACGGCAGCTGTAGTGACTACATACTTTGCTGCTTACTACCTAGGTGGTGGAGACTTTTACGTTACTTTACCCATATATATTCCGCTTGTGAGTTACTCTATGAACGGCTTGTATAGAGTTGGCCTAGTAATACTGGTATTACTTGGGTTCCTAGCGCCATCATATTTATTCACTAAGGCATCAAAGCTTTACTCTATGTAAAACTCACACTCTTAAGGCATTCAAGAAGTTTATAAATCTCTGGACTCATGGAATCCACTAATAAGTGAGGTGAAGCAGTATTGCCAAAGCTATGGCAGAGGAGTAATTCTAGGAGGAGAGTGTATAGAAGGACTCCTAGTGGTGTAACTGTTGTCCACTATGAGTTAAGGAGTGCGAATGTAGCTAAGTGCTCTTCATGTGGTGTTCAGCTAGGCGGAGTCCCAAGGCTTAATTTAAGAAAGCTTGCTAAAACTGAGAAGAGGCCTGAGAGAATCTACGGAGGAACGCTATGCCATAGATGTCTAGCCAGCTTATTGAAGGAAGCTGCAAGAGCGATTAAGTTGTAATGAAGTTGAATTCTCTGCATTTTTAATGGAGTTCGCAAAGGATTTATTTAAATACACCCTTCCATAGCTAGTCAACAACTAGGTGAAGGACTTGGTTGTAATAGCTGTAAGCGGTCCTCCTGGTGGGGGAAAGACTACTCAAGCAGTTAAATTAGCTAAAAGACTTAAATTAGAGTATCATTCAGCTGGCTCTATATTTAGAGCAATAGCTTCTGAAAGAGGAGTAAGTCTTGAAGAACTAAGCGTGCAAGCCATGAAGACACCTGAAATAGACTTAGAAATAGATAGGAGAAGTATTGAGCTATCTAAGGAAAACGCAGTTTTAGACGGCCACCTTACTGCATGGGTATTAAAGGATCTAGCTGATGTAAGAATACTTGTAACAGCCCCTCTATTAACTAGGGCTATGAGAATATCAGTGAGGGATAGTAAAAATCTTGAGGATTCATTAAGGGAAACCATGATTAGAGAGTACTCTCAGTTAAGGAGGTTTATAGAATACTATGGCATAGATCCTAGAGACACTGAGGTCTTTGACTTAACCATAAATACAGATAAGCTGAGTCCAGAAGATGCTGAGTTAATAGTAGGCATAGCTGTAGAAAAACTACTAAAGGCTACTGAGAGAAAGCAATAAAAACTAAGGCGCTTTGTATTCTTATAAGTTAGAGAACTAGGGGGGCATTATGCCTGCAATAGAAGTTGGGAGAATATGCGTAAAAGTGTCTGGTAGAGAGGCTGGCTTAAAGTGCGTCATAGTAAACATTATTGACGACAACTTCGTCCTAGTGACTGGGCCAAAGAATTTAACTGGCGTAAAGAGGAGGAGAGTCAACATAAAGCACATAGAGCCTCTTGACGTCAAAATCAATATACAGAAGGGGGCAAGCGACGAAGATGTTCTTAAAGCAATAGAAGAAGCAGGTTTAGTAGAGTTTATGAAGGAGAAAGTGAAGATCGAAGTGAAACCCATTTAAATTAATAAGTTATTTTAGTGGAATTACATGTTCTTAACACGGTGCTATATTTGGATAAAGGAAGCGGGTTGTCTTTCCTCAACGATCTAGCAGCTAAAGCCTGTATAAAGCATGAATGGATAGTTGTAAGAGATGAGGATACCGATCCTAGGTATGGAACTCCACCATACAGTAGGGATATTAAAAGCCATTTAGAGAATGGTGTGATAAACTTAGATAAGCCTCCTGGACCAACAAGCCATGAAGTAGTTGCATGGATAAAAAGAATGTTTGGCATTAGTAAAGCTGGTCATGGAGGAACGCTGGATCCAAAGGTCACTGGAGTACTTCCGGTAGCTTTAGGAAATGCAACTAAAGTTATAGGAAGTGTTGTTCATACATTGAAGGAGTACGTAATGGTAATGCAATTCCACAGTGAAGTACCTGAGGAAAGAGTTAGAGAGGCTTTGAAGCTATTTATTGGACAAATATATCAGAGACCTCCGCTAAGATCCAGCGTCAAGAGATCTATTAGAGTTAAAACAATTTACAGCATAGAGCTTTTGGAGCACACTGGGAGATATTCTCTGGTTAAAGTAACATGCGATCCTGGAACTTATATGAGGAAGCTGGCGCACGATATAGGTTTAATATTAGGTGTTGGAGCTCACATGAGGGAGCTAAGGAGAACTAGGACTGGACCATTTAAGGAAGATGAAACACTAGTTAAAATGCAGGATGTTTCTGAAGCTCTATATTTATGGAGGGCCCTCAATGATGAGCGCTTACTTAGAAGAGTTGTACAGCCTGTTGAAGTCGCTACAGCCCACTTACCAAAAATAGTAATTAGGGATACAGCCGTTGGATCGATAGCTCATGGAGCTAGTCTAGCTGCTCCAGGTTTAGCAATGCTAACTAAGGATGTAACGAAGGGCTCAACAGTAGCCCTATTTACTCTTAAAGGAGAGCTAGTCGCATTAGGTCAAGCACTTTATAATGCTGAGGAAATAGCTACATTAAATAAAGGCATTGTAGTTAAGACTAAGAGAGTATATATGAGTCCAGACACATATCCAAGGGTTTGGAAAAGCAGTAAACAACAGTGAAAGGAGCGCTTTAAATAAAGTTATGCTTCCATGCATGCAGGCAGTTATGAGCTTCCGCCACAACTTTATACATTACCTTAACTAGGAGGTAATTTCCTAGCACACACAAGGATCTGCAAAGTCTAGTCGATGCATTAAAAGAAGGATGTTTAGAGACGAATCATGTTTGTTAGCGGGCCCGCCGGGATTTGAACCCGGGACCTACGGGTTAAAAGCCCGCCGCTCTACCAGGCTGAGCTACGGGCCCACACTGCTAAAACTGATAAGAAGCTGTTCCTTTTATATGCTACTCCTCAATTGATTAACTACCTCTTTTAACCTAAATTACAGAGATTCTAAAGGACTCCTTAATGCTGCTCCTTAGCCATTGTTAATGCGTAAGCACCTATATCATTGCTTTTTAGAACGTGGAGGTCAGATGATTCATACAAGAGCTAGTCTCTTATAAAGCATGTACTCCCCTAGAAATGAGAGTTCTACTTACCTTAGATGCAAGCATGCCGGCTACTCTAAGGGGTTCAGGCTCAGGTGAGTATATTTGTGATTTCCTAAGGATGCTTAGCGCAGTATTTTCACTTAGTCCTACTGGAGTATACTCATAAATGCCCCACCAAGTGTAAATTTTAGCTCTCCACTCAAGAACTCTCTCTATTACACTCAGCCTCAGCTCATAGTCATGGAAGTGCTTTACCAAGGCTCTCCTTATCCTATCTATGCTTAGTTGATGCCTGAAAAAGACTATTACTGGACAGCTTGTTTCACTAAATAGCTTATGTGGATCAACTATATTGAATCCCGCGTAAGTAACTCCATCAAGTATTATTGGTACATTAATGTTTAATAACTTAACTAAGCTAATGGCTTTATTAGTTGCATCAAGACCATCTATTGATACATCACTTATGGCTATTGCTTCAACGTTTTTCTCACTTAAATCGTAAACTATTGCTGCAAGCACAGTGCTCCCTTTAAAGTACTTGTAGTACGTAGGGAAAAAGCCGTCGTCTATAGCCACAACTCTTTGTTTAAGCAATACGCTCCTCCAAATAAATAATTCTCAGTAGATAAATATGCTTATATCAGCTTTCTCTCTGTACTAAAGAACGTGTGCCAGCTGTAAATAATTAGTGGCTATATGTTTAGGCAATCAGTTATAGTATTGATGACTAGCTCAGGTATTTTTATCACTTTAGTCTTTCCATACCTCCCTCTATTCACTACAACTGCATTAACAAGGCCAAGCATGTCTAGTTCGCTAACTATTTCACTAATCCTTCTCTGAGTTAAAGGCTCTACGCGCATTTCCTTAGCTATCTTTACGTAAGTATTAAAAGTCTCACCAGTTGAAGCGCTTCCTCTTTCACTCACTATAGTCAATATGGCTTTAAGGACGAGCTTTGAATGAAGAGGCAGTGATGAAATTACTTGCTTTATTCTACCGTGCTCTATTTCTAGAAGGGCTTGCTTCACATGATCTATTGCAACTATTGGAGCTTCAAGTCTCTCAGCTATTTCACCAGCAGTCCTCAATAGATCCAACGCTCTTCTAGCGTCTCCATGCTCTCTAGCTGCTAAAGCTGCAGCATACTTTATTACTTCAGGTGTTATAGCTAGGGGATTGAAGGCTAATCTAGCTCTCTCTTGAAGGATGTCTTCTAACTGTTCGGCATTATATGGAGGAAAGACTACTTCTACTTCCCCTAAGCTGCTTCTCACTCTTGGATCAAGGCCTTCAACGAAGTTTATATCATTAGTTATCCCAATTAATGATGCTTTAGCATGTCTAAGTTCTTCATTAATTCTAACGAGCTTATACAAGAGGTCGTCTCCATGTCTTTTAACATAGTAATCAATTTCATCGAGTATCATTACGTGAATGCCTCCCCAACTGTTTAAAGCTTCAACGTATCTCCTATAGACTTCTGCAATAGCTATGCCTGTCTGAGGTATCCTTAGCCCTATGCTTCTAGCTATTTCAGATATTATTCTATAAGTAGTATCAGCTTTCCTAGTGTTTACGTATGCGTACTTAAACTTTGTAGCAAGCTTTTTAGCCTTCTCTTCAAGTCCTCTCAGAGTAAATAGTGTTACAGCAGTCTTTCCAGTACCAGTTAAGCCATATATCAATATATTGCTTGGCCTAATTCCCTCAAGAATTGGGACGAGTATTGAAGCTATTCTCTCGATCTCTTTCTCGCGGTGGGGAAGTTTTTCAGGTATGTAGTCTGGGTGGAGTTTCTCCTTGTCTATGAATATCCTTACTTTCTTAGCCAGCCTTGACTCGATCACCTTCTCTAATACGTCCTTACTCAAGTAGAACACCGTGAGTAGTACTTCTACTTGAAGAGACTATCCCGTGATTAATAAGCAATCTTGAGTTGCGCATTAACTTAGGCATGGTTGTCGTAATTTAAAAATGCTATTTAGGCTACGTAATATTTTTAAAATGTTGTTTAAAAGATGGTTAAGTAGTGAGGGTCTTTGTTTTCAATATATATTTAAATGCAGCATCAGCTGCTATAGCTCCTTCAGCTGCTGCTGTAATCACTTGCTCAAACCTATACTTATACGGTCCTCCAGCAGCATCTCCTGCAACAAATATTCCCGGGAGATTAGTGCTCATGTCTGGTTTCACTACTGCGTGGCCGCTATCATCTACTTCTAAGCCGATCTTCTTAAAGAACTCTTTATCAGGCTCTAAACCTATTTCTACAAAGACTCCATCAACTTTAACAATGCTTTCCCCGCCATTCACTACATTAATTACTCTTACTGCTTCAACTTTCTCCTCACCAATTATTTCCTTTACAACGGAGTTTAGGAGGAGCTCTATTCTTGGATTACTTTTAACTGCCTCTACATAGATTGGAAAAGCCCTAAAGCTATCCCTCCTATGTATTAAGTATACCTTAGAGCATATGCTAGCTAAGTAAATAGATGACGATAGAGCGGAGTTTCCTCCTCCAATAACTGCTACAGCTTTATTCTTAAATAATGGGCCATCGCATGCAGCACAATACGATACTCCTCTGCCAATAAGTCTCTCCTCCCCTGGAACTCCAAGCTTCTTCCTCTTGCTTCCAGTAGCTATGATTACAGCACGCGTCCTCAGCCTCCTCCCCATCTCTGTTGAAACGATCCAGAGGGATCCATTGCGAGTTACTTCAGTGACTTTATCTACAACTATTGGAACTCCATATGTTGATACGTGTGCCACGAACTTCTCCATTAATTCAGCTCCTCTTATGCCTGGGATGCCTAAGTAGTTATCTATTGATTGTATCTCACTTAGGTAACCGCCGATTCTTTCAGTAACTACAATTGCCTTTAGGAAATACCTAGTTGAATACAGTGCAGCAGCTAAGCCAGCGGGTCCGCCGCCGACTATCACTAAATCATACTCTGCGCCCATAAATTCCGTGGGCTCTAGTGGGGCTTTTAACTTAAGTTTAAAACTCACTACTTACACCTCTGTTACATCATAGAATTAGTTAAGCATAACTAAATGCTTATTAAAGTCTGTGGTTCGATAGTACATACAACTGGCTTTGGCAGTAGCGGTGGCTTAAGTGGGCTTTAACGACATATACCTTCTACAGCAGGTTGCTGCAGCATTAATGTTTGTAGCCATATTGTCATATGTGATCGTTGGACATAAGTTAAAGAAGGCCCTATTGACAGCGCTTCTTCTAGTGTTAACACTTATTCACTACTCTATAGTCTTTAGCATAGCTCTGTTAGGGGTGAGAATAACTATTTACCCACTCACATATGCTGAAGTCCTTGACTCCTTTAGGAGCTTGAGCCCGGATTACGGCCAAATATCGATTATAGTAATCATAGCAGTATGGCGCAAAGAAATAGCTCTACTCACTAAGAAAGCTCTAAAATCATTTAAGCAAGTAGTAAGAGAAAGAAATAAAAGTAGAAGCAGTTAGTCAACCTAAGTGAGCCGCCGTAGTATAGCCCGGTCAAGTATGCGGGCCTCTCGAGCCCGTGACGCCCTTAGATCCATGGGGTGCGGGAGACCCGGGTTCAAATCCCGGCGGCGGCACTCACGAGTACATTACTATGTTTATTAAAGTAATGGAGAATTCATGTGGATAAACCAATAGAAGGCTGTTTTCCTTTTGACTTTTCTCTAAAGTTGTTCACATGCTTTGTATACTTCATGCCTCTTAACACTTTCAAAGCTTATAGGCTTTAGAAGCATGCATACTCATCAACGCCCTCTAAGCTGAGTTCTAAGATAAAACGACGTTAACTCCCCATACAGCAAGGAGCCTGGGAGTGTACAGGTTCAACTATTAGGCGATCTTTAGATTCTTTAGCATTAATTAAGTTGATGAATATGCAGGGAAAAGAATTAAGGCAATATTTTGAGGAACGTGCGCCGTTTACCAATTACTGCCTTGAATATTCCCTGTAGTAATGTTTTCCCTAAAATTAAGGCTTAAAAGCAGCCTTAACTTTATTTATGTAAAAATAGTTATTGAAGTACATTATACAGAGCGGCTTCTCTTAGTGAGTTCTCTGGCTACGTCCTCAAGATCCTTATGTGTATCTATGCTTTTCCAAAATACTTCACTGTACTTCACTGCCCCGAGAAGTCCTTTGCTCGCGAGATTTGGGAAAGTTGTTGTCTCTATATCTCCTTTCTCTGGGAGGTAGTCAAATATGCTTGGCCTTAATGCGTATATGCCTGCATTTATCCAGTAATCCATTAACTTAGGTTTTTCTCTGAAGCCTTTAACTACTTCATCACTTGTCTCAAGTATTCCATAAGGGCTTGGCAATGGGACTGCAGCTATTACTCCTATAAACTCCTTGTTTAATAGTTTCTCAACTAACTTCATGGGATTGATGTCAGTTATTACATCTCCATTAAGTACTAGGAAATACTCGTTTTTAGATAGTACATGCATAGCATTTTTAAGCGCTCCACCAGTCCCTAAAGGTTCATCTTCTACGACATATGTCACTTTTACGCCAAGCCTTGAGCCACTGCCAACGTACTCAATTATCTTCTCCTTTCTATATCCAACTAGTAGTACGAATTCAAAGCAGTCGTACTCCTTTAACCACTCTATTTGCCATTCAAGAATAGTTTTTCCAGCTACATTAATGAGGGGTTTAGGGACCTCCTCAGTATATGGCCTAAGCCTCTTTCCTAAGCCTCCAGCTAAGATAGCTGCCATCAAAGAGTATTTCACCAAGCTTAACATATGCTGTAGGTGAGCTATATACTCTCTAACTGCAACTACTCTAAGCTTCATATAATGCTTTATAGGAGCAGTATTTAATGCTTACATGAATGTAAACACTGTAGTGGAATAAAGAAAACTGCATTTACTAAAGTAATAGTAGTCCAGTGGTTGTTGAACTATGACTAGATCAATTAAATAACTGGTGAAGTACTTGAAGCCTCTATCAATGATATTAGTTGAGTCATCTATTGAATTAGTCCCAGAATCTATTTGGAGTCACCCAGCTATACTAAGCACTGCTCGTAGAAGGCGTAGAAAGCCTGGTGAAATAATTTTAGATAAAAGTATACATTATTACGCCATGAAGAGTCTAGCGAACTTTGAGAAGAGAGGGCGTCCAGACATAGTGCATATATCATTGTTAAACGCTCTTGGGAGTCCGTTGAATAAGAAGGGCTTACTAAAATTGTACATACATACAATAAATGAATTAATCATTTTCATAGATCCAAGGACGAGGATTCCTAGAAATTACAATAGATTCGTTGGACTATTCGAGCAATTACTTAAGTATGGCAAAGTACCACCGGGAGCTGGTGAACCATTACTTTACGTAAAAGAGATGAACTTAAGGAGCCTTCTCACAGAAATAGGAAGTGAGTGTCTTATACTGCTTAGTGAAGAGGGGGTTAAAGCAAGTCCTGATCGAGTAGTTGAAGAAGCCTACAACACTGGGTGTGCAATAGGTATAGGGTGCTTTCCCCACGGCTCATTTAGTGAAACAACGTATTCACTAGCTAGATCTATTTACTCAATTTACCCTGAAGTCCTTGAAGCCTGGATAGTTGTTTCACGAATAATAGAGGCTTGTGAAAGACTCTATAGAGTATACGACGAATGATCCTCCTCTTTAACAGGCTTTTCACAATGCTTCTCAATGGATGGTATTTCATGAGCTTTCATACTATTTGATTAGCCTTTACATTTAAGACATAGCGTAAGCTTGAATATTTAAGAGAGAAAACCGACCTAGCGCATTAAGCATGGAGATGTATGCATATTGCATTTCATCGGACCATGCGGCGGTGGATGAAGTGAACGGGCTCCACAGCCCTTACTTAAAGACAGCTGATAATCTTCTAGGTCTGCAGCTGCCCGCTATGTTAAGTACACCGACTAGGTTGCAATTAGCTACGTATGCAGCTTCAATCCAATGAACGCGCCCTGAATTCCATAACTTTTAGAGTGAAAATATTTCCTATATAGGCTTAGCATCGGAATCTCCAAGAAGTTCTGCAGAGCGGCTGACTACATTATCGCAACTAAAGACCTGTAGGACTTCGATCCTGGAGGCTTCCTTAAGTCAAAGTTTATCACGTGTAGGAGTGCTAAGAAGCGGCTTAAAAATGAAAGGGGTTTGAATTAGAAATATTGATGCCGGGGGCGGGATTTGAACCCGCGTGCCCCGTATGGAGCACTGGCTCTCCAGGCCAGCCCCTTAGGCCGCTCGGGCACCCCGGCTCTATTTTTGCTATAGCTCTCTCTCCTTATATGCTCTTGCTATACTCCATGCACTTTTAGCATATTTAAATCTAAAATTATTTTTCATCAGCTTGAGTTTAGGAGTCTAATGTAGTTAAAGCCATTTATTTATGCTTCCTAGAGGGCTAGTACTTTAGAGTAGTTTAACCCAGTATTCTTCAGCGTCTTGTATGACAATGCTCTTCCTCTTCATTTTCTCAAATTCTTCTGGAGTATAGAATAACAATTCGACTGAAACTATGCTGGGAAGCATGCGCCTTATAAGTACGTATCTTTCACTCATATTGAGGTTTTTGAATACTGGAGATGCAACTATTAGATCTATATCGCTGTCGTATAACCAATTCCCTCTTGCGTAGCCCCTAAATAAGTACACTTCAATACAGTCTAGGGAATTCTTAACTTTTACAATGAAATCCCTAAGTATTTCCTTTATCCACTCAGGTATCCTTAGTTTATCTAAAGCCTGCAGCTCTACCAACATACTCCACTACGTCTTCAGCTATAGTTAAAAGTCTCTCAGCTAGAGCTTTATCAATGCTCTCCCAAGGCCTCCCTAATCCAACATTAGGATGCCTCACTATAATGTAATATGGGGTTTGGGTTTCATATTGGTTGATATCGACCCTTGGCTTCATGGACCTCGGGGCACCTTTCATCGGTGCCCATGTCATTGGTCTCCACTCATTCAGGGTAACCCCAACCCACAGCTCACCCTCATTGGGCTCACAGCCGTGGGGAAACCCCCACATCCTGGAGTACTTGAGGTAGATGTTGAGAGATGCTAGCTTCTGTCTATCCATTTCGAGACTGCATCTTGGGCACTTGAACACCCTGCCCACTTGGGTCTTCACTACGCACCTGCATCGTGGGCAGGTTCGGGAAGTGTTACGTGGGGAGATCTTGACGACTAGTGCTTTCTCTGAGAGCTTCCTGTGTATTGTTTCCCAAGGTGTTCTAGCGTTCCTCTTCCTCCTCTCTTTATTAGTTCTTCCTCTAGCAACCAAGTCTTTCTTCTCGAGGTTTTCGACAACGTGAACGGCGTTGGGGAGTAGGGTGGTTAATTGCTTAACGAGCTTGTTTATGAAATCCTTCTCCCCGTTCTTCTCTCTTCTAGCGTACTTCTCGAATAGCTTCCTCTTACCAATGGATTGAGCAATAGCTTTCTTCCTCTCGTAGACGATCTTCAAGCTCTGAAGATACCTCAGGTCAACCTTGATGAATCCTATACCAGGAGAGTAACCATCGAGGGATAACTCGTTCGAATCCCACGCAACAACTCTCTCAACGCTGTAGACCTCGGACTTCTTGAACGGAATAAGCACTCTATCGTCTTTGAGGATCGCTTCTCCAACCATCCATCCCTCAACTCTTCTGCTGAACCACTTACCTCTCCAGGAAATCTCTAGGTATTCACCTGGCTTCAGAGTTATCCTTACTGATTTGCTCTCATAGTCAACCTTCATGAGCGTTATCTTGCATCTCGCGAACCTCCTCTTAATCCTCGGCTTAACCTTCCTAGCTTCTCCCTTCAGGTACCTCTTCCTCCAGGACTCGATAATAGAGTACGCTGTTCTAATGACGGCATCAATCCAGTGCTTAGCATAAGAACACTCGGTGAGCAAGGTGTCTCTAAGCATCTTCTTGAACTTCCTGTCAGCTGGTATTCTTAGAACCTTAACCTTGTATCCTAGCTCAACACTAATCCTCCCTCCTCTTCTGAATATCTCTGGAGACCTGTACTCCCATACAATGTTCTCCCATATTATGTCAACTGCTTTCTGAAGCATCCTAGTGTACCATGTTATCAGCTCTTCTACTCTCTCGTCTCTTATTGGAACGCTGTACATCCTCACTACTTCATGGGTCTTCAACGAGCTTTCTAGCACCTTCAACCACCTTCATGTACTTATGGCTCCTCATACCGTAGAGCTTTCCAGCGAAGTGTGATATGATGGTGATTAGATCCTCCACAAGCTCCTCCTTTGGATCCCTGTCCTCGTGGTTTAGCACAACCACTTCTACACCGAACGCTCTGAGAAGCTCTACTATTGTCTCAAACCCAAACCTAGTGAGTCTATCTGGGTATGCTACTACGACCTTAGAAGCCTTCTTCTCGGTGACGAGCTTCAGTATTTTCTTGAATCCTTTTCTATCCTCGTTGAGACCACTACCGATGTCCGTGATAACCTCGTATTTCTCTACGTTGTTCTGCTTAACCCACTCCTCGAGGACCTTCACCTGTCTCTCTAAGTCGTCTTTCTGCGTGTAGGAGGAGACTGTGTCTATCGTAAAAATTTTAAGCTTTTAGCTACTATGGGTATTTGGAATCAATAGAGGTACTATGCTGTGTCCGAGAAGCTCTATAGAACTAGTGAAGTTGCTGAGGTACTGAACATTAGTGTTTCTACTGTTAAAAAGTGGATAAAGCAGGGGAGACTACGTGCTCTCAGAGTCGGAAAGCTGTGGATGATCCCCGAAAGCGAAATCAGGAGAATTCTGAGTGGTGTTGAGAGAAGAGAAACTAGAGCCGCTATATACGCCAGGGTTTCATCGCGTAAGCAGGAAGCCGACTTAGAGCGGCAGGTTGAAAGACTAAGGAGCTACTGTTCAGCTAGGGGATACAGAGTTGTTAATGTGGTAACGGATGTTGCAAGTGGTTTGAACGAGAAGCGTAGTGGTCTACAGAAACTCCTCGATATGGCGGTTAAACACGAGATAGATGTTGTGGTTGTAGAGTTCCGCGATAGGTTGACCAGGTTTGGCTTCGAATACCTCACTCGGTTCTTCGAGTCGCACGGCGTTAGAGTAGAGGTTGTAGAGGAGAGCGAGAAGGGCTACATGGATGAACTAGTGGAGGACTTCGTAGCGATAGTAACATCCTTCGCCGCAAGAATATACGGTAAGCGATCCCAGAAGTTCAAGAAGATAAAAAACATCATAGAAGAGGTGGTTGGGAACGGACGCCAAGACTATTCAGAAGACTTTGAAGGTTAAGCTCGTACCAGTTTCCAAGAGAGATAAGGTTCTTGTACATAGCTTGCTAAGCGATTACACAAACATTCTCATGGATGTTTTGAATATAGTAGTTAAAAACGATGTGAGGAGCAGGAAGAAGGCTCACGAGCTCTGCTACAGGTATCTCAGAGAAAGGTATCCACATCTCCACAACAAGTACGTTGAAGAAGCATACAAGAGAGCTCTCTCAATGTACAGGAGCTACAGGAGGCTTCTCGGAAAGTGGATGAAGCATAAGCGAGGAAATCCGCCTTCACCACCAAGCGTTGATGCAAACAGAGTGGTTGATCTGCACATCGATACGTTCAGAATCGAGGAAGAAAACAGCTTCAAGATCCTCAGGTTATCTATTGGTAGTGGTGAGTACGCTAAGTTTATCATGCTGGTTTATGACCATGCGTTGAGAGAGCTCAGTAATGCTAAAGTCTCTAACTCGAAGATCATCGTAGATAGAGATGCCCTATATATTCTCCTAACCATCAGAAAGAATGTTGAAGTATTTGAGCACAGGAATAAGCTGGTGATCGATATCAACGAGGACAACATGGCATGCCTCCTCGTAGACTATGAGAAAGGTAGAGCTGTACTCTTCACGATAAACTACGACGTAAGTAGGTTACGATTGAACTACAGGAGGATTCGGAGATCTATTCAGAGAAAAGTGGATAACACCTACGAGAGAAACAAGTTGCTGGAGAAGCTCGGTGCTAGAGAGAGGTACAGAGTTGAAGATAGAGTGAAGAAGATTACAACTGTTCTAGCTGAAATCGCTAGAATGCACAAAGCGGATATCGTTAGAGAGAACCTGAGAGACATGAAGATGAACGGTAGGAAAGGTAGCAGGAAGCTAAACTACAGGCTTCAGACACTTCCATACAGAAAGATAATATTCAACCTTGAGTACAAAGCGTACGAGAAAGGATTGAACGTCGTTGAAGTTGATGCTAAGAAAACCTCTATAACATGCCCATCCTGCAGGTACGTGGACAAGGAGAACAGAAGCGGTGACAGATTTAAGTGCAAGAAATGCGGATTCAAGTTTAACTCACACTACGTAGCTTGCCTAAACCTCTTCTCCCGCCTCAATGACGGCGGAGTAGCCATCAGAGGCGGGAGGATACATGTATACCTCGAGGCGGGCCTAGTGGTGCCCGCCGATGTAGCTCCCGATGACCCTGCGAACAATGAGCAGGTGACGAGGGAGAAGCCCGTGTCGACAATACCCAGGATAATCAAAAACACCTAAACAAACCCAAACAAACAACACGGGCAACCACACGAGCGTAGAGGATAACCGTCTTAGGTTTAACGATACCCATCAGTCTCTCGACATCTTCCTCTCTAAACCTCCACTTACCACTCTCGAGAACAACGGGTTTAATCCAACCCTTCCTAACATACTCCCTTAGAGTGGTATAGCTTATTCCTAGCTTTTCGCAGACCTCCTTCGGTCTAAGCACCTACATCTCCAGTAGTGAAAATGATATCAACCCTTATAAACCTATATGAAAACCAAAACAGTTGCATTGGGCGAAAGTTCTGAAATACCTGCCTCAACTCACTAGGCAACTCTAAGCCTAACTCATTGAGTAATTTAACAAGGTCATGCGTTCTAGGAGGTCTAGCTTTCTTGAGGACCATTAATGCAGCTTTTAAAGCTTTTTCAACTGCTTGATGGGCTGCAAAAAGAACCCAGTTAAACCTATTGTTAACTAATGCAGAGCGAGCTTCATCGAGATCTATTAAAGCGCCATCAAACCAATCCTTAGCCTCCTCCCTAATTTGATTCAAAAACACCACCACACTAGTAAGAAAGAATCTATATTATTGAATAGTTATTCCCTTAAGTTCTTCAATGCTTTAAAACCTAGCCTATAACTAATGTAGAAGGACCTGAATTAACGGAGCCGCTTAAACAAAATATTAAGGGGATGAAACGCTATGATGCAGATTGCTGCAACACTTCACGCTATAGCGTGGGGCATGTACTATGCATTTACAAGGATATACGTAGTTAAAGATCTTGGGGGCGGCGTTAAAGCTCTAACGTTACTTACCGGACTAGAGTGGTTTGCCGCCCTTCTTGCAATACCGGCTGGCTATTTAGCTGATAGGTATGGGGGTAAGTGGCCTCTATATATTGGTGCTCTTGGAGCAATCCCATTTCTAGTCGCACCACTAGTGGTTGAGCCAACAATTTTGTCACTTATATTGAGCGCTTCATCGCTTGCATGGGCTGTAGCTTGGCCTACAGTGCTATCCCACGTGCTTAGAGGAGAGAATGTTGGAGTTAGGTATAGCAAGTTTGGGTTAGGCATAGGGCTTGGATGGGGCTTGGGGTCAACGGCATCTGGATTCATCTATGAGCGCTTAGGAGTGACGGGGGCATTTACATTAATAGCAGCGCTATATCTTATGGCTTATATGGCGTTTATCAATAGAGTTGCAGGAGTTCAAAACTTTGCGCGAGTCACTAAAGAAGACCTGTCGGAGATGATGAAGGCGCTTAAACTCTTTGTTTCTGCAATAGCTATATCCACTTTCGCTAGAGAATACATATTCATCTACTTGACTGCTAAGCTTAACCAAGCTGTTTCCTCAATTAATTTCCCTGGTTTAAGCACTCATGAGGCTTTCGGCATAATCTATGGAGTAGCTTCATCAATGCTAGCTATTCCGGTGAGATTGCTTGCCGGCAAGTTGGTTAGCAAAGTGAATCCATTAAACCTCCTAGCTGTAATGAACTTAGTTTACATAGCTTATGCTTCAACATTTTACTTCTCCAACGATCTACTCATAGTTGTACTGTGGCAAATACCTCTATACCCTTTA
The DNA here is from genome assembly GCA_038879595.1 of Desulfurococcaceae archaeon. Classification (GTDB taxonomy): domain Archaea; phylum Thermoproteota; class Thermoprotei_A; order Sulfolobales; family Desulfurococcaceae; genus JANXDZ01. The sequence goes on from JAVZTI010000003.1 coordinate 53,709, forward strand.
GTAGATGTAGCTATGTATACTTCAGCTGCATTATATAGCCCAGGGAAGCTTAGGTCAAGTGCTTCAGGCGCTGTAATAACGTTTAGCTCTATTGGAGCAGCTTTCATAACTCTCCTATACCCACTTCTATCGCAGCTTTGTTTTTTAACAGCACTAAGCATTTCGTCAATCGCCCTAATGACGTCATCAGCTCTAATGATGGCGTTCAAGAACTTCATTCAGTGCTCTAAAAACTAATGCGGATACTAAAGGAGATACTGATCTCCCCCTACTATCCTTAGGGCGTGAAGTTAACTTTTAATTGAAGTTTATAAACTGTCCAGGGTGTTTGTTTGAGTACAGCCCTGAGTAAATGGAGATGGGCTGCAAAAAGTATAAGTAGTGGATTAGTGAATACTGGGAGTCGATTAACATGCTTAGGTCTAAGTCTAAGAAAGTCAATATACTTGAACATGAGTGGGTTCCGAAGCACGAGGTTTTAAGCCCTGAGGAAGCAGCTGAAGTACTTAAAGAGCTTGGCGTTAAGCCCATACAATTGCCGTGGATAAGGGCAAGCGATCCTATAGTGAGAGCTATTGGCGCTAGAGTTGGAGACATCATAAAGATATATAGGAAGAGCCATACAGCTGGAGAAACAATTGTGTATAGGTATGTAGTAGTTGATGTAGAGTAGAGGTGAATTCTATGAAAGTTGCTCAAGAAGTTAAAGACTTTCCAACACCTGACGATAAATGGCTCATTATAGAGGGGTTATTTAAGGAGAAGGGCCTTGTAAGACAGCATTTAGAAAGCTACAATGACTTCATAGAGAGCTCCCTTAGGGAAATAATAATGGATTATAGAGAGATACCTCTGCCAACAATAAATGGTAAAATAATCATAGAAGACGTAGAGATAGAGGAACCTAAAGTAAAGGAAGTTGAAGGATACTACGAGAGAGTTACTCCACTGGAATGTAGGCTGCGAGGCTTAACGTATTCAGCCCCTGTAAACATAGTTTTTAGAGTTGAAGTAGAGGGGGAAATGTACTCTCCAGTAAAGATCCTCTTAATGAATATTCCAGTGATGCTTAAGTCAAGCATAGATCCATTGTCAAAAATGACTCCTGAAGAACTTATGAAAATAGGTGAGGATCCAAAGGATCCCGGCGGCTACTTCATAATAAATGGCTCTGAAAGAGTGTTAGTAGCTCAAGAAGATCTAGCTAATAACAACGTATTAGTAGATTATGGGCAGGAAGGAGGGGCCATAACTCACGTAGCTAAAGTCATGAGTGTTTACCGTGGGAGGAAAAGCCAGTTAATAATTGAGAGGAGGAGGGATGGAGTAATATATGCTAATCTACAGGGAATAAGAGTGCCAGTAGTTGCGTTAATGAGGGCCTTAGGTGTTGAAAGTGATGAAGAAATAGTTTTTGCAGTAAGCCTCAATCCAGAGGTTCAGAAGGAGCTATTGCCAACGTTAATTAAGGCTAAGGACATTAAGACTCCTGAAGAAGCTCAAGACTACATAGGTTCAAGGCTTGCAATAGGTCAGCCAAAGCAGGTGCGAATTGATAAAGCTAAGAGCTTTCTCGACGAAACTCTTCTACCTCACTTAGGTAATAGACCTGTTGACAGGAGGAAGAAAGCATACTTTATTGGACAAGCAACATGTAAGTTGATAGAAGTAGTTAAGGGATGGAGAAAGCCTGACGACAAGGATCACTATAGGAACAAGAGGCTTAAGTTAGCTGGAGATCTATTGGCTCAACTAGTTAGATACAACTTTGCAAGGACTTTTGTGAGAGAACTTAAGTCAAACGTTGAAAAAGTCTTCACTAGGCAGAGAAGGGGGGAGTTAAAAGCTTTACTAAAGCCGGGTCTGCTAACAGATAAAGTCCTTCACGCAATGGCTACAGGCAACTGGCCTGGTGGAAGAAGCGGGGTTAGCCAGCTGCTAGATAGAACTAACTTAATGAGTACCCTCAGTCACTTAAGGAGAGTCATATCGCCTTTAGCTAGAACTCAACCCCACTTTGAGGCAAGGGAGATACATCCATCGCAGTGGGGGAGGATATGTCCCTTCGAGTCTCCTGAAGGAACTAACATAGGCTTAGTGAAGAACCTAGCATTAATGGCTGTAGTAAGCATTGGTGCTAATGAAGCTATAGTTGAGAGACTGCTGTACAAGTTAGGAGTAATGCCTATTGATGAAGTTGTAGAAATGGTTAAGAAAGGGGGGCTAAGTCATGAAGAAGCATCTTCATGGAGTAAAGTATACCTTAATGGAAGACTCATAGGTTACTACCCTAATGGAGTGGAGTTGGCAAACATTGTGAGGAGGATTAGGAGGTATGGTGATAGAGGAGAATATAAGATCAGAGCTGAGCTAAAGGATTTAGGCGATAGAATTCATGAAGTGAATGTAGCTTATGTAGAGACAGAGTACATTAAGGAGGTTTACATAAACTGCGATCCTGGTAGAATAAGGAGACCTCTTCTCGTAGTAGAAGACGGTCGTTTAAAGCTTACTCCTAAGCACATAGAGTTGCTTAAGAATGAGGAAATACAGTTCTCTGATTTAGTTAGAATGGGCGTAGTTGAGTACTTAGATGCTGATGAAGAGGAAAATGCGTATATAGCTGTAGAGCCGAGTGAAATAACTAGTGAACACACTCATTTAGAGATCTATCCACCGGCAATCTTTGGAATAACTGCATCCATAATACCCTACCCTGAGCATAATCAAAGCCCCAGGAACTCTTATGAAGCAGCTATGGCTAAACAAGCCCTTGGATTGTATTCAGCTAACTTCCAAGTAAGATCAGATACGCGAGGGCATTTGCTACATTACCCTCAGAAGCCCCTTGTCCAGACAAAAGTCCTTGATATAATGGGGTATAACGCAAGGCCTGCTGGGCAAAACGCTGTTGTAGCTATAATGAGTTTTACAGGCTATAACATTGAGGATGCCTTAATAATGAATAAAGGAAGTAGTGATAGAGGTTTTGGGAGAAGCACGTTCTTTAGGCTCTACACTACAGTAGCGTACAAGTATCCCGGAGGACAGGAGGATAGAATAGAGATCCCGAGCCCTAATGTTAAGGGGTTCCGTGGATTAAAGGCATATGAAAAGCTTGAAGAAGATGGAGTAATAGCTCCTGAGACGCAGGTAAGAGGTGGAGATGTATTAATAGGAAGGACTAGTCCACCTAGATTTTTCACAGTCCAGGAGTACGGTGTTGGAGCTGGATTAGTTAGGCAAGATACAAGTATTGTAACTAGACACGGTGAGAAAGGAGTAGTTGATTCAGTGATGCTTACAAGCGATGGAGAAGGCAACTATGTAATTAAAGTAGTTGTGAGAGACTTGAGAATACCTGAAATAGGCGATAAGTTTGCAAGCAGACATGGGCAAAAAGGTGTTCTAGGCCTATTGGTTCCTCAAGAGGATATGCCATTTACTGAGGAGGGAGTTGTACCAGATCTAATAATAAATCCACATGCTTTTCCAAGTAGAATGACTGTTGGACAGTTGATTGAGAGCATAGCTGGTAAAGTAGCATCCATGGAGGGAGTATTCATAGATGCAACTCCATTCTACAAGAAGTCCATTGATGAAATTAGGCTAGCCTTGAGGAGACTCGGTTATTCACATACGGGAGAGGAAGCAATGTACGACGGTAGGACGGGCGAATTACTGAAGAACACCATATTCATTGGTGTAGTATATTACCAGAAGCTGCACCACATGGTTGCAGACAAAATGCATGCAAGAGCTAGAGGGCCAATACAGATCTTGACTAGGCAGCCTGTTGAAGGAAGAGCTAGAATGGGTGGCTTAAGGTGGGGAGAAATGGAGAGGGATTGCTTAATAGGCTATGGAGCCGCCTCTCTCCTCAAGGAGCAGTTAGTTGATAAAAGCGATAAGGTGACAATCTACGTCTGCAGTCTCTGTGGACATATAGGCTGGTATGACAAGAATAGGAAGGAAACAGTTTGCCCAGTTCATGGGGATAAAGGCAAGCTATACCCAGTAGAGATATCATATGCATTTAAACTGCTTATACAAGAGCTAATAAGCATGAACATTATGCCAAGAATAGTTATTGAAGGAGTTGTAAAGAGGTGAAATCATTGTCAAGCCCTATGAAAATCAAGGCAGTAAAGTTTGGAATACTCAGTCCAGATGAAATCAGAAAGCTTAGCGTTACAACGATATTCTCAAGTGAGGTGTATGACAACGACGGCCTGCCAGTTGATGGAGGAGCTATGGATAGAAGGCTTGGAGCTCTTGAGCCAGGAGAGAAATGCCCTGTGTGTGGAAATACTAGGGAGAATTGCCCTGGACACTTTGCTCACATAGAGTTAGCTAAGCCAGTTATACACGTAAACTTTGTTAAACACATACTTACGTATATTAAGACTACGTGCAGAAACTGTGGAAGGATACTTCTAAGCCAGGAGGAGGCCCAGAGATACTTAGAGTTACTTAGTAGACTTGAGAAACTTGATGTTAAGCCTCTTAAAAGGAGGTTAGTAGAGTATGTGAGGAGGAAGGCTTCTAAGACAAGTACGTGTCCTCACTGTGGTGTTAAGCAATATAGAGTGCGTTTTGAAAAACCATATGTATTCTATGAGGATAGAGAGGAAGCAGGCTTAGTTAGGCTTAACCCAAGTGATGTAAGGAAAAGGCTTGAGAAAATACTTGATGACGATGTGAGGCTTCTAGGAGGAGATCCTAAGGATGCTAGGCCTGAGTGGATGGTGCTTACAGTATTGATTGTTCCACCTAAGACTGTGAGGCCATCAATACTCCTGGAAACAGGGATTAGGAGTGAAGATGATTTAACGCACAAGCTAGTTGACATAATTAAAATCAATAATAGGTTGAGAGAACACGTAGATAGTGGTGCTCCAAATGCTATAATTGAGGAAGAATGGGATCTCTTGCAATACCATGTTGCAACATACTTCGATAACGAAATTCCTGGAATAGCTCCAGCTAAACATAGGTCCGGCAAAGTCCTTAAAGGTCTTGCGCAAAGGCTTAAGGGGAAGGAGGGGAGGTTTAGAGGCAGTTTAAGTGGTAAAAGAGTGGATTTCTCTGCAAGAACAGTTATATCACCTGATCCAAATTTAAGCATAAATGAAGTTGGAGTTCCAGTTGATATAGCTAAGGTTCTTACAGTACCTGAGAGAGTTACTTCATGGAACATCGATGAGTTAAGGAAGTTTGTCTTAAATGGACCTGATAAGTGGCCTGGAGCTAACTATGTAGTGCGGCCGGATGGTAGAAGAATAGATCTAAGGTTTGTCGACAGAAAAGCAGCTGCTGAATCCCTTGCCCCAGGAATGATTGTTGAAAGGCATTTAATTGATGGAGACATAGCTTTATTCAATAGGCAGCCAAGCCTCCACAGAATATCAGTTATGGCTCATATAGTTAGGGTATTGCCCGGCAAGACATTTAGATTAAACCTATTGGTTTGCCCTCCATATAACGCTGACTTCGATGGAGATGAAATGAATCTCCACATACCGCAAAGCCCTGAAGCAATAGCTGAAGCTAGAGTTTTAATGCTAGTTGAAAAGAACGTACTTACTCCAAGGTATGGGGGTCCAATTATAGGTGGGCTGCAGGATTACGTTAGTGGAGCTTACTTATTGACTTCAAAGAGCACTATACTTACAAGAGAGGACGTAATAGACTTACTTGGAGTAGCTGGATATAGAGGTCCTCTACCTGAACCAGCAATCCTTAAGCCAAGGCATTACTGGACTGGGAAGCAGCTAATAAGCCTCTTTCTACCAAGAGACTTCAACTACAGGAGGAGGGCTACTTTAGGTAAAGCCGCTGCATTAGCGTGTATAGACGAGGATTGCCCTCACGATAGCATTGTAATAGTTAAGAAAGGTGTATTATTGGAGGGAGTTCTCGATAAAGCCTCCATAGGGCGTGAGGAGCCTGAAAGCATGCTTCACTGGATAATAAAGGAGTATGGCGAAGACGTGGGCAGGAGATTCATGGATAACGTCTATAGAATGTTCTTAAGATATGCTGAAAAACATGGATTAACTCTATCATACTCTCACATAGAGGTTCCTGTAGAAGTCTTGGCCAATGTAAAGAAAATAATTGATTCTAAAAAGCGGGAAGTTTTAGAACTCATAGAGAAGTATAAGAGAGGAGAGCTTGAGCCTAAGCCGGGGAGGACTGTTGAAGAAACTCTTGAGGAGGAGATAATAGATTTATTGTCGAAGAGGCTTCTAGATGAAGTTGCTGAAGCAATTACGCCTTACTTTGACTTAAGGAATCCAGTAATAATAATGGCTCGCACTGGAGCGCGTGGAAACCCCGTTAATTTAACGCAAATGGCTGCTTTACTTGGTCAACAGACTGTTAGAGGGAAAAGAATTGTAAGAGGGTATTCTGGGCGTTCACTGCCTCACTTTAAGCAATGGGATTTAGGCCCAGAGTGCAGAGGATTTATAGAACATGGGTTTGCAGAAGGACTCGCTCCACTAGAAGTATTCTTCCACGCTGCCGGTGGACGTGAGGGATTAGTTGATACAGCAGTTAGGACTAGTCAAAGTGGCTACATGCAGCGTAGACTTATAAATGCTTTACAGGATCTAAGGGTTGAATATGATGGAAGCGTGAGAATGCCTACAGGTGAAATAGTGCAGTTCATTTATGGAGAAGACGGCGTTGACCCAATGAAAAGCGATCATGGAAGAGCCGTCAATGTATTGAGAGTTATAGAAAAAGTCATTGGGTGGAGGATTTAGTATGGCTGCTGAGAAATTAAGGAGTGAAACTGAAGTAGAGGAGCATTTAAGGAAGAGCTTAGCTAATAGAGTTAGCCAAACAATGTATAGAGAGATCTTGAATGAAGTATTGAAGACTTGGAGGAAGCACGGCCTGTACGTAGATGAGTTAAAAGCTATAGCAGATGAAGTTGTGAAGCGCTATGAAGGATCTATTGTTGAACCAGGTGAACCTGTAGGAACTGTAGCTGCTCAAAGCATTGGTGAGCCATCGACTCAAATGACTCTTAGAACATTCCACTATGCTGGAGTAAAGGAGTTTAACGTTACTCTAGGCCTACCTAGATTAATAGAGATAGTTGATGCCCGCAAGAAGCCTTCAACTCCCTACATGGAGATACACTTAGTTGAAGAATACAGTAGTAGTGAGGATAAAGCTAGGGAAGTTCAGAGAGCTATAGAGACTACGACTGTGGAAAACATCATTAAAAAACTAGACATTGATCCATTTACAGGAGTAACTATGGTGCTCGATAAAGAAATGATGAGTGATAAGGGAGTAACGATAAGCGATGTCGTGAAAGCTCTTGAAAAACTTAAGTTAGGTGAGATATTAACTGATGAAGATAAGTCAGTTATAAGTATAATTCCCAAGGGATTGATAGACTTCTCTAAACTTGAAAAAATTCGAAGGAGCATTCTTAGCTTAAGAATAAAGGGAGTGAAAGGCATAAAGAAAGTAATTATACAGAGGAGGACTATTCAGCAAGAGGATAAGGAATTAGAGGAATATGTATTGATAGCTGAGGGAAGCAATTTAGAGAGTGTAATGAGTATTGAGGGAGTTGACTACAGAAGAGTGTTTACAAACAACATTAGGGAGGTAGAGGAAATACTAGGCATTGAGGCAGCTCGCAATGCAATAATAAGAGAGATCGTTAATGTGCTCGAGGATCAAGGGTTAGACGTCGATATAAGGCACGTAATGTTAGTGGCTGATGTCATGACTTGGGGTGGCTCAGTGAAACAAATAGGAAGACATGGAGTAGCTGGTGAGAAGTCAAGTGTGCTAGCTAAATCAGCCTTTGAAATGACTGTACAAAAATTAGTTGAAGCTGCTTTAGGAGGAGAAGTAGATTTTCTACCTGGAGTAGCGGAAAATGTTATAGTTGGGCAGATAGTACCTGTAGGTACAGGTATGGTTGAACTATACATAAAGCCAGGGCTAAGGGAGGATAGAGATGAGTCAAGTCAGTGAAGTAGATGTCGTAAGAGCTTTACAAACAGCTATAAAGACGGGGAGCGTAGTACTAGGAAGCAGGAGGTCTATAGAGTTAGTAAAACATGGAAGAGCTAAATTAGTGATAGTTGCTTCAAATGCTCCGCCTGAATTAAGGAGAGACATTGAATATTACGCTAAGCTATCTGGAGTAACTGTATACATTTATCCTGGAACAAATATGGATCTTGGGGCGGCCTGCGGAAAGCCTTTCAGCGTTGCTTCACTAACTGTAGTTGATCCTGGGCAATCAAATATAGTTGAATTAGTTAAAGCATTGATAGAGGTGGGAAAGTAATTTGAATAGTATAAAACTAACGCCAGAGGAAATAAGATATATGGCGCTTCTACATGAATTAACTGGTGTTAATGTAAGAGACTGCATAATAGATGATGAATTCAATAGAATAATATTCTTAGTTAATCCAGACGAAGTCGGTGTAGCTGTAGGTACAAAGGGCGTTAACGTTCAGAGAATGAAGAAAATAGTGGGTAAAAACATAGAGATCGTTGGCTACAGCGATAAAGTTGAGGAATTAGTTAGATATGCTTTAATGCCTGCTAGGATAAGAGACGTGAGGATAATTGAAAGACTTGGGAGAAAGACTGTTTACGTAAACGTAGAGCCTAACGACAAAGGACTAGCTATTGGTAGAAATGGAAAAAACGTTGCTCGCTTAAAGACTATATTGAAGAGATACCATGATATAGATAGCGTAATAATTACGTAGCTACTCGCAGATGCAGAGTAATTAAAGTTTTTAAACTTCAGTAAAGTCAGTGGAACGAGGTAGATAGTTATGCCTGGAAAGAAGGCCCCCTATGGACTGTATGCAGCTAGGAAGCTGAAGAGAAAGAGACTTAAATTTAGGTGGTCTCAAAGGGAATTTAAGATAAGAATTCTTCAATTAAAGAGGAAAGCAGATCCTTTAGAAGGAGCCCCCATGGCTAGAGGAATAGTCTTAGAGAAAGTTGGAGTTGAGTCACGTCAACCAAATAGTGCATTGAGGAAATGCGTTAGAGTACAGCTAGTTAAGAATGGGAAGATAGTGACAGCCTTTGTGCCTCTCGATGGAGGAATTACGTACATTGATGAACATGATGAAGTAATTATAGAGGGGATAGGGGGGCCTAAGGGAAAATCCCTTGGCGACATACCTGGAGTCAGGTATAAAGTCATAAAAGTTAATGGAGTTTCACTAAAAGCCATATGGCTTGGCAAGAAGCAAAAGCCCGTTAGGTAACAGCATTATATTAACTGAACTCCCCCTAGGTTCTCGTCATAGCTTCCTGTTGGTCGACGAGTTCTCTTCTAACGTAGACAGGCTTTCCCGCAACTAAGGCCATTAGTATTGCGTGGCTTGGAATCATTTTTCTTTTAACTATTATGCCGCCTTCAACGAATTCCGCTATTGCTGCATAAGTGTATGTTTCAACATCTAGAGAATCTATGATTACTTTACTTAAATACTTTCCTAGGGCTTCCCTCAATAAGATGTTTGTCGTGATTACGTCAAAGAATGTCTCCCTTTCATCGCTCTCTCTTGGGAACATTGATTCCTCCCCCTTCAGCCTTCTTATGGCTTCTACAACATCTATGGGGACTGTATAAAGCATGAAGGATCTTCCATCTTCCAAAAAGCATTTAATTGAAGTTTCTATTGACTCGTATGTAAGCTCATCACTGCCTTCACTATACTCTTCTAGAACTCTTATAGAAGCCTCAACATCCACTACCTTGACTAATCCTTCACTCTGCATTATTTCACCACACAGCATTCTAACGGCGTTCAGTAAGTTAAGTTTTTATCGCTCTCTAAAAGTTTGTGTATAAAGTAGTTTAGCAGTGATGCAGCATGCTGGAGTCAAGTAGGGAAGGCATGGAATTTGAGGTCGGTGAAATAAAGTTATTCGGCAAGTGGAGCTATGATAACATAGTAATTAAGGATCCGAGTCTCAAGAGGTATATATGTTTAAGCCCCGTCTATCTTCCACACACAGGTGGAAGGCATGAGCATAGGAGGTTTAGTAAAGCAGAAGTACCTATTGTTGAGAGATTAATGAATAAGCTTATGAGACCTGGAAAGAACATGGGTAAGAAACACTTGGCTTACAATATAGTAAAGAAGGCATTTGACATAATTTATCTAAAAACAGATGAAAATCCCTTACAAGTGTTAGTAAAGGCCATAGAGAACAGCGCTCCAAGAGAGGAGACTACTAGAATAATGTATGGAGGAATAGTCTATCATGTAGCAGTAGACGTCTCTCCACAAAGGAGAGTAGACTTAGCTTTAAGACATATAACTGAAGGAGCTAGAGCAAAGGCATTTAATAATACAATGCCTATAGAAGAGGCCTTAGCTGATGAAATAGTTATGGCTTCCCGCAACGACCCAAAAAGTTATGCTATACAAAGAAAAGAGGAAATAGAGAGAATAGCGTTAAGCAGTAGGTAGATCCCCTAAATTCTTCATATAAAGAAAATATCTGAACTACATTAGTCTTATGAAATTATATTAGGTAATTTTTTATTAGTATGTGGAATTTCTAAATGTGTTTTAAAGTAACCTTTATAAGCCACGTCTACAGTCTAGGTAGAAGTGATATTAGAAGCTGCATGAGAGTGTTTAATATGAGCACTGTACAGAAACCCCACTTGAATTTAGTGGTGATAGGGCACGTAGACCATGGTAAGAGTACTCTAGTAGGGTACATAATGTACCGCCTGGGATTAGTTGATGAAAAGAGCTTTAGAACTGTTGAAGAATTAGCTAAGAAGTCTGGTAAAGAATCATTTAAGCTAGCGTGGCTTTTAGATAAACTTAAGGAAGAGAGGGAAAGAGGGATAACGATAGCTTTATCTCACATAAAGTTTGAGACTAAAAAGTACTTCTTCACAATTATTGATGCTCCAGGGCATAGAGACTTCGTGAAGAACATGATTACTGGAGCTAGTCAAGCAGATGCAGCATTACTTGTAGTCAGTGCTCGCAAAGGAGAATTTGAGGCAGGCATGAGCCCTGAGGGGCAGACACGTGAGCACGCTCTCTTAGCTAAGACTATGGGCATAGATCAACTCATAGTTGCTATAAATAAGATGGATGTTACAGAGCCTCCGTGGAGTGAACAAAGGTTTAAGGAGGTAACAGAAGTTTTAAAGAAGTACCTGAAGTCCATAGGATATGACATTAGTAAAATACCCTTCATTCCCGTTAGTGCTTGGCTTGGAGATAACGTTATTGAGAGAAGCCTTAACATGCCTTGGTACAATGGCCCCACGGTAGTTGAAGTATTTGACACTTTATCAATGCCGCCTAAACCTATAGACAAGCCGCTAAGACTGCCGATACAAGATGTTTACAACATTAGTGGCATTGGAACAGTGCCTGTTGGCAGAGTTGAAACAGGCGTACTTAAAGTTGGAGACAAGCTAGTCTTCATGCCTCCAGGCATTGTAGGTGAAGTGAAGAGCATTGAGACCCACTATGTGAGAATCGAGAAAGCTGAGCCTGGAGATAACATAGGCTTCAACGTTAAAGGCGTTAGTAAACAGGACTTGAAGAGAGGCGATGTAGCAGGCCACTTAACTAATCCACCAACAGTAGTAGATGAATTTAAGGCTAGAGTCTTCATAGTATGGCATCCATCAGCTATAGCTCCAGGCTATACTCCAGTAATCCACGTACATACAGCTAGCGTGGCTTGTAGAGTGGTTTCAATAGATGCTAAGCTAGATCCTAGGACTGGTAAAGTAGTTGAAAGCAATCCATCATTTATAAAGATGGGTGATGCAGCTATAGTGAAGTTTAAGCCAATAAAGCCTCTAGTAATAGAGAAGTTCAGTGACTTCCCACAGCTTGGAAGATTTGCCATGAGAGATATGGGTAAGACTATTGGAATAGGAGTAGTTTTAGATCTTGTTCCAGCAAAAGTAGAAATAAAGGCTAAGTAAAGCGTAGATAAAAAGATGCATATTTTTAAGTTTAAGCAAGTATTTACTCAATTAAGTAAAACAGACCATGTATGAAATAGCGGTGTTGGAAGTGTCAATGGTTAAAATAAAGGTTTGGAGCACGGACGTAAATAGATTGAATGAATTCATACTTAAGATAGTTGATGTAGCTAAAAGAAGTGGTGTAAAAGTAAAAGGCCCCATACCTCTTCCAACAAAAAGACTCGTTGTTCCAACACTAAAATTACCGCATGGAGAGGGGAGAAAGAAGTGGGAGCATTGGGAAATGAGAGTACATAAGAGGGTAATATATGTAGCAGCAGATGAAAGAGTTATGAGGCAACTCATAAGGATTAGGGTACCTCCAGAAATATGGATGGAGGCTGAAATAGTTAGACAAAGATAAACTTTCTATGTAGAGCACAACAATAAATTACTTAACCCCTTATTGTATAAGTAACACTTAGCTAAGCCGGGGTGCCCGAGCGGCCTAAGGGGCTGGCCTTGAGAGCCAGTGGGGATTACTCTCCGCGCGGGTTCAAATCCCGCCCCCGGCGCCACTCCTCGTAGGCTCTCACGATATCCTCCACAGGGCCTACACACCTGTCCTTATGGCAGAGGTAGTACTTGCCTTTAATCTTCCTAACCCTCCAAGTAGAGGGCGTTGTTACTCCTCCCATATATTTGAAACATCTTTTCAGGTATAGATAACGTATCGTGAGAGGTGAGGGGGTAACTAATGGTCCCAACTTTAGTGTCAAAAACTAACTCTTCAACCCTCCAAGCTTTTTCACCATATCGGGACTACTAATTCGTTACACCCCTTCACTCTTACATAAGTTTGCTGGGAAATGGGTAGATAGCGCCTAGAGTGTAAGGGATTACACATAAAGTTTATCAAAACCTGCCTCGAAGTCCGGGCTTAAAGCAATGCTATTGCGGAACGCCCTACGCTATGCCGACAGTCGACGAGTATAACTAGTGCCGATGTTTTAGAGACTGAAAGCTATCTTGGTTAATCCATTGTATGCTCGTATATACAGCTTCCGTATCTCGTCGCTACCGCTCTCTTCAATATATCTCTTTACTATACTACTATTATCTAAGTATGCTATTTTCTCTTTCATTCCTCATCTCTCTAACGAGTTCACTAACAGTGGCTTTTGCCTTAATAGGTTTAAAATCCACTTCCATCTCCAATCCACCTGCAAGCTCCTTCACTGCATCCTCTAAGTCCACCAGAAGCTCCTCTCTCAGAAGTTCCTCTAGTGCTTCACTAAGCTCCTTGTCTCTATCAATCGCATATCTCTTAAACTCTCTCCAGAGGTCTTCGTCAATAAAAATACTAGTCTTAACCTTACCCCATTTTAATCCCTATTTAATTACATAGAAATCGGTATGTAAATTGTAATGTCTAGGTTTATATACCGATTTACCTATCTCCACAACTTTAGTATCTTGCATCTTGAGGAATTGTTTCTATAGAAGTTTGCTTATACACTACGTTTTAAAGAACTTTATATTTCTTTTACGCTGAACTACTCCATGGTTATGGGATGTGTCAATACTACCCGTATTCAACCAAGGATTCTCCGCGTAGGTTCAAATTCCGCCTCCGGCGCTTAGCTAATTCTAGCGAGCGCTATTTCAGTTGGTTCTACTCCTTCCCCGATATCTATGCCTGGTTTTGATACAACGACTTCTAGTGTTTTCTCTTTGCTTCGCTTAGTTCACTTACTAAGTTGGAGAATTCTTTTAACTGTAAGGCTTTCTTCTCCGCTCTTGAGCTCGCAGTGTGAATAGTTTTTCAGAAATCTAGTTCAATGAGTTTTGAACGTGAAAAACTTGTTTATTAGTTATTGCTAAAGGACTCTCATAGGCCCTCTTCACGCTCCCTGAGACAGGGAGATATGTAATGACGAGTACTTTATCACCGCTCCCAGCACTAAGCCTTAGAATAGTTCTCAACAAGAAGTCTCCGTGGAACTCGAGAGGCTGTACGAAAAACCCTTGACAACTTTGCCTTCATTATTAAATAATATTGAAACAAATGTAGAATCCAGATCCAGCAGGGAAAAACAAAAACCAGTAGAAAAACCAGTAGAAGAATTGAAAAACAGAAATTAAACACTGCATAACTTACATAAAAGCAAAAATAAAACACCATGAACATCCCGGCTTGATACGAGAAAACGCATTGCATAATGCGCAGTAGATCTTTGATCAAACTCCATGATCACCGTGGAGAAACAGCGAAAATGAATCAGGAGTAAACTTATAAGCCCAACCTACATAGAATAAATTGAAAACAATAAATCAAGATCAAAAAGAATATAATAAAGAGAAGTGAAACGATTACTAGCTTTAGGAATGGCTGTAGTATGAAGACAACGCCTAGACCAGGGAATTCTAAGGAGTAAACAGCATGGCACTAATGACAAGGGATCAACAGGTATCAATATTATTAGAGCCGTTTATATATTCATATTTGAAATGGTGTCTTCAACTAGTTTATTTAAAACTCTATGGTTGAAGCTCCTTTAAATGCTGCTCTATGTATTCAACGTGGTCCACTATTCTCTCGATATGTCTCATCAATAATGCTTTGCAGGCAATTTCTCTCCTGACGTTTTCATTCATGGTTATTTCCCGCAGTACCTTTCCGTATTCCTCGTCGACCTTGTTGTCTACGTCGTTGACTATGTCATTGCCCATTGGTCTAAGTTCCTCGAGATCCCTTATTACAGCTTCCACAGCATTTTTAGCTAAGTTAAACACCGCGCGAATGTCTCGTATCTTACTTACATTGCTCTCCGGCGTCATTAACATATCTATTCTGGCTATCTCCCTGCAATATCTCGATATTCTATATATGTCGTAAGCTATGCTTATAGTTATCTGTGCCTCTCTCAGTTCTAATCCAAGCGGCTGTTTTCTAGCTATGAACATTAATACCTCCATGACTAATTCTTTCCTCAAATTATCCAGTATTACAGAGATCTCGTTTACTTCATTCCACACCTTCCTCCTAGACTCTAGATCATCCATTGTCGTGAACAATGCATAGGCTTTATCAACGCTCTCCTTGGTTAAAATAGCCATTTTAACCAAGATATCCTTTATTCTCTCTAAGTCCTTTGTAAACGACACTACATTTCACCTCTTAAAAACTTGGCTGTGAAATCTGTTCTCGGGCTTAAAAACACTTGGGATGCCGGGCCCTGTTCAACTATTGATCCATTGTAAATCATCGCTACATAGTCGGCAACCCTAGCTGCTTGATGGGGTGAGTGTGTTACCATAATGATCGTCATATCTTCCTTTAATATGGATATGGCTTCCTCGATCTTTCTCGCATTCACTGGGTCTATGTTTGCAGTAGGCTCGTCTAATAATAGGATCTTGGGCTTCATTGCGAGGGCTCTTGCCAGGCAAAGCCTTTGTCTCTGACCACCGCTGAGTGTGTGGGGATAGCTCATCAATCTATCTTTCACTTCATCCCATAGCATTGCCTTATCCAACGCCCATTTCACGATTTCATCGAGTTCTTTTTTACTCCTCGCAACGCCATTTATCTTCGCCGCCATTGCAATGTTTTCATATATAGTCATATGGGGGAATGGATTCGGGATCTGGAAGACCATTCCTATATATTTCCTCAGATCATATGGATCTACTTTAAAGGCATCAAACCCCAGTATTTTCACAGAG
>JAVZTI010000003.1:69415-114414 GCA_038879595.1 Desulfurococcaceae archaeon
CCGTTGACCTTTGGATTGGGATTTAACTCTATTAACCTATTTATGACTCTGAGAATAGTTGTCTTACCAGACCCTGAAGGCCCCATTATTACGTATACAGTGTTATATGGTACTTTTAACGTTATATCTCTCAATACGTGTCTACCATCAATATATACATTGACATTTTCCATATTAACAGCGTACATTACAATTTCACCTCTTTAACTAAAAACTTAATGGACATGAAAACAATTAAATAGGAGACTAAGAGCAGGGCTGCAGCTGCCCAGGAGACGTCTTGAAACACCTTATACGGTGTTAACATGCAGTCAAATATGAGGAGGGGTATTGCGTCTGTGGGGTTTACGAGAGATAGTGAAACGCCCATTCTATATCTACCGGTCACGAAGAGTAATGCAGCTGTCTCACCCATGATCCTGGCAGTCGTCATTAAGATCCCTATTGCCAGACCCCTCCTAATTATGGGTATAAAGACGTTTAACACTGTTCTCCACCTACTCATGGCAATTGCGTAGGCAGCCTCTCTATACGTCGCTGGAATAGAGCGCAGATATGTTGACATGTATGTATATGCATATGGCAAGGCTACTATCGTCAACGCTACTATACCCGCTAACGCCGAGAACCCCCTCATCGGGATCACGACGATTAAGTAAACAACCATGGAGACAACGATTGTAGGAATACTAGCCAGGGACTTGGCAATGATGTCCACTGCCATGGATAGCGGGTTTCTCGGAAACTCCGTTGTCATTATAGCGGAGAAAAGCGCTAGGAAGATGGTGAGAGGCATAGCGATAAATGTCATGATCGCTGAGCCCACTAGGGACGGGGCTATTCCCCCAATATCTCTTGATAGCGGTGTTGGAGGGGTCTTAGTGAAGAAATCTATTCCAGCTCTTAGGATAACTGGGATGCCATTACTTAGTGTGACTATGACTATGTGGATTATCGGCGTGATAGCTAGTAGGGACAAGGCAATGATCAATGCAAGGAATAATCTGTCTTTTATTTTTCTCCAATTATACAACTATCTTCCCCCTCCACTTAATGATTATTGATAATCCAATGAAGCTCAGTAAAATGGCTAAAAATAACACAACCAAGGCAGATAAATATAGGACTGACTCAGCGTACTTATATAGATACGCATTTGCAAACTGCGAGGCTATTAGAGCTGAGACTGTGTAGCCGGGTGAGAAAATACAAGTACTGAGATACATTGAGTTACCAATGGTAGCCACAGCTATGGTTGTCTCTCCAAGAGATCGTGCGAAACCCAGTATTAGTGACGCTAAAATAGCTGGTTTAGCCAGGGAAATCATGATTTTTATTGACTCATACTTAGTTGCACCAATACCTAGGCAGGCCTCTTTATAGATCAATGGTATGCTTTGATAAGCTTCTAATACCATGGCAGTGACATATGGCACTATAGAGATCCCTATGGAGACCCCGGCAGTAAACACTGTGAAACCAGTTATGGGTCTACACGAGAACAATGGTATTATTGATAAATGCCTGTATAATGGGTCCATGATGTACGTTTTCAAAACTGGTGCAAGATATGTTGATGCCCAGATAGCGTAGATTATAGTGGGTAAGCCCCCCATTAATTCAACTATAGAGGAGAATATATTCCTAATACTGCCGCGCAGGTACTCGGCGATCAGAATGGATAATGGTATCGATAATATAAGGGCTGTTAACACGGCTAGAGTAGATGTCACTATGGATCCTACTACAGGTGCTAGGAGACCATATCTGCCGTTCTCAGGGTCCCATGTACTTGAGGCAAGTAGGTTGAGGCCGAAGGCTTCCAGGGATTCGATGGAATTAGACGATATAGCGATGACTGTTATGATAAGTATTCCGAGCAAGACGATCGAGGAGGGTATCAGGGAGAGGAAAAAAACTTTATCTTTCTTCGACAAATACTTCATAGTCACACCTCTATAATGTTCACGGCCTCTTTTAGTAAATTCCTAATAGACTCTGGGGGGGCTACATAGCCAAATACAATGCGTTCGTATCCCTCTTCTAGGATCCATTTCAAAAACTCTCTTATTGCTACAGCCTTAGAAGGATCTTCGTATTTCCTCCAAAGAACTAAGTGAGTTAAAGCAGCAATAGGGTAGCTTTTATCGCCTGGTGCATACACTGCTTCATATACCACATGACTGAAGTCATCTAGTGGGGAGGCAGGTATGTTGATGTTTTCCAATGCACTGGCTATTGACTCCTTTGACGGCTCTATGAAAACACCTGCCGCATTTTTCAACAATGCTATGGATAGATTATTCGCTATTGCATACCCCCATTCAACATATCCAATGCTATATTGGACCTGCATAACGACCTGTGTAACGCCTTCATTCCCCTTTCCACCAATACCCCTGCCTAGCGCTGTCACGGGCCAGTTAACAGTTTTCCCAACTAATTCCTTCGGCCACATGTTACCAGCGGCTTTATGAAGATATGTTGTGAATATCTCAGTGGTTCCACTTGAATCCGATCTATAGACAGCGATGATCTCCCTGTGTGGTAACTTATCTGCAATACCGGGGTTTAATTGTTTGATATGAAGATCGTCCCAGTACACTATCTCACCTTTATATATCTTTGCAATCGCTATTTCATCTAATCTCAGAACATAATTCTCGGAGAGCTCTGGGATATTGTAAACCACTACAACGGCTCCTGCAAGCCATGGTATTTGTATTACTTCTCCGCGATATTTCTCCCATGTATCGCGTGAAAGCGGTGGATCACTGCAGGCAAAGTCAACTGTTCCTTGGAAAAACATACTGAGACCTGCACCACTGCCAACTGATTGATAACTCATTCCGATGCCTGTCTTAGAGTAAAATAATTTCATCCACTCACTTAACTGAGGGTAAATAAATGTGGCACCAGCCCCCTGTATCATGGTATTGAGTTGAATAATTGTCTGAGTAGTTGTAGTGAAGTGGGGAGTTGACTGAGTGATCGGCGTAGTCGTGGGAAGAGTGGGCTTGGAGGCAGCCTGTTGCTGTATCAATATAAGGCCTGCTAGTGACGCGACGATCGCAGTTATTACTGCTAATATTACCACTATATACTTACGTTGTATATACATTATACCCCCGAATTCGTTATCGAGATACATATTTTTAAATATATTCAACAATAGATTTAAAGTATATTTAAATATTTAAATACCAAATTAGTATAATGATACCGTGTGATAATATGTTTAAGAGACGCGTCCAGGTTATAGGAGATACGTTTATAATATCTCTTCCAAAGGAATGGGCTAGGCTTCATAGTTTGCAAAAACAAGACGAAGTGTTCATGGAAATACTTCCCGATCTCAGTTTATTAGTGATACCAACATCTAGCTCTGTTAGACATCAGAGCAAAAGCGCTGCTAAATTAGAGCTCACTGGTAATATTAGGTATGATTTAATGAACACCATATCTAAATACCTAGTCGGCTACGATGAATTCTACATCAGGGTTAATCAAAGTAACCTGGATTATTTGAAATTATTCCAAGATGAATTGACTTCGAGAGTGCTTGGACTAGAGGTTATCAGCTATGAAGACGATCTACTCGTGATCAAGAACATAGCGGGGGATTTCAGTATACGCATAGACGAAATAGTGAATAGGTTGTTTAAAATCCTTGACTTGGCTCTGCAGGATTTCCTAGTAATATTGAAAAGCGAGGTGTTTGATGGGAATAGGCTTATAGAACTAGTGGAGAAAGATAGCTTAGCTGATAAGTTAACGCTTTATTCCCTAAGAGTGTTAAACAAGGTATTACTTAGTGAACGCTTGCCAAGAGAATATGGTTTCTCCTCGTTCCTAGAGGTCAATATATTGTACAATATATTGAGAAACCTGGAGAGATCTATTGACCACGTGACCTATATTGCAAGGGACTTACTTAGATCTACGGTTAACCTAGCACATGAAGATAGATTACATGTAATGAGACATGTTATGGCATTGAGAGATTTCGCTGACGCTGTGAGGAAATTAGTAGGAGATTTTCAATATGAATTGGTATATAAGGCTATTAATACTATGTATAACGAAATAGCGGAGATTGAAAGTAAATATGTAGATATCTTGACCAGGAATCCACACGTATATTTGATCATAGATAACTTGAGGAGAATTAAGGCATATCTACATGATATAGTGGAGTTAATGATGGATAAAAACGCTGTGATCGATAAAATACAAAGAACTATTGCGCAATAAAACCAATAATGTAGAGGAGTTCTTCGAAAAGCATCGTATTGCCAATACATGGGTCGATATATGAAAACGCAGAGAAAACACAGAATACAAAAGAATTAGAAGATAACATTCTAGGCAATGTCTTTAAACTAGGTACGAGGGTGAAGCAAATGAATAAGTATGCAAAGTATCATTGAAACCATACAGATCTTTATGTTTACATAATCGAGAATTATATAGGAATCCACGAAATAGAATTAAAAGGTTATAACTTAAAGTTTTACACCTCGACGAGAACCTTAATAGTGGGTACTTAGGACTTATACCTATCGTATCTAAAACCGAGATAGGCAGATGCTATAGAACGATGGCTCCTATAGAGAGATTCTTAATCCCAGTTATAACGATGTCACAGTAAACTAAGATGTTCACGTTTACAAGGAGATATTAGGACTCCTTGGAGACGAGGTCAAGCCAAGCATTACCTATCGCAGGGTTAAGGCATAATGCTAGATTGCTTCCCCAATGTACTTCACGAGCTTGGAAAAGAAATACTCATAGATGAAAAGGAAAAGACTGAGAAACTCTATTAATTACATCAGTATCAGAGTTCAAGAAGAAACTCACTTAATAATAAAGCTTCAGTTGTGGAAACTCAGCGTAGAGGTATTAGAAAACATTAAGGTCGCATCCGAGTTCATACAGAAGTTTAAACCAAACAAAGCAAACGTGACTACAGGTTAAGGACCGCTGGTGTCAAAGATTCCCAAAGTAAACCATGCTGTATTAGCAGATTATGTCTTACTCAATAGATTATCGATAGGTGAGAAAGTAGCCATCAATGGAGGACTAGTCAGCGTGGAAATTGCGCTACATCTAGCAATCAAAGATAAAAAGTGATGGCAGTAAAGGCTCTATCAGGGGAGGGAACTTGAATTAGTATCGAGGGTGGCTTTAATAAAACCTAGCAGCTTTTTGAAAAGTATGTGATCGGGGTATACAAAAGAACCAAGAGAAAATTATCAACGCTGTTAACGAGGCATCATTTACTACACTGAAGATATTAGTAAGTAAAGTTTAAAGGCTTTTTACTCCTCCATTCATCCTCCTCAAATTCGAATAAAGACAACATACACGATTAGATGTATTAGAGCTTTATTGAGACATGAAGCAAAGTAATAACTATGCGGAACCTTGTCTCATGCTAACGATGATCCATGTAGTGATTTTCTCTTAACTACATAGAACTTATTCCATATACCTCTTTTGTATGCAACCATTCATAGAATACCGTGTTTAAGTGAAATCGAAATAAAACACGCCTAGTGTAAAAGAACTAGGAGTGTAAATTTAAAATAGTTAATTAGCGTTAGAAGTCGAAGATCACGAGATCTTAGTTAATCGTTACATTAAGTCTTCTTCAATTACATATAATTACTTTTGCAATTTGTTTCCAGACACGATATCGGTAAACTATATTAGTCTACTTAACATAATATACTGAGGGAGTCTACCATGTCTAGTGTTGTGAGCTTCAAAGTTCCCATAGATCTCAAGAAGAGAATGGAGAAGTTAAAGAATTACGTTAACTGGAATGAGGAACTTAGGAAATACCTTATTAAGAGGCTTGAGGAGCTTGAGAGAGAATTGAACATGAAGGAGGTAGTGGAGTTATTGAAGAAAACTAGCAGCGTCCCTAGTGGAACAGCTATGGCTAGTGTGAGGGAGGATCGTGACAGTTATTGATGCCTCCGTCTTGACATCTTTTATCCTCATGGAGCCGGGCTGGGAAAGACTTGTAGATTTATTGAAGAACTCGTATACAATCGATCACGCTGTGAAAGAGGCATCAAATGCTATATGGAAAGCACATAGGAAGGGAATAATATCGGCTGAGGATGCTTCACTGAAGTTTCAAGCATTACGGAAGCTGGTGAGCGTAAACGTAAAGCTAGTTAAAGAAGAAGAACTAATAGATCAAGCTTTCACGCTGTCATTAAAATACAACATCACAGTGTATGATGCACTCTACATAGCATTAGCACTGAAACTAGAAGAACCACTACTCACACTAGACCATCTACAGGCGGAGATCGCGGAGAAACTTGGTGTAGAGCTAGTTAAAATCTAGCGCTTAATCAAGAACGCAAAGCTAAGGGCTCATGGTAAAAAGCTCAACACTTCTTGCGACTAAAAGCCACGCTTCTTAGGGCAGGGAGAAGGCTGTAACACATATATTGAAAGAGATGGAATACTATACACTACTTTAGTATGAAGAAATAACTAAAGGCCCCATCGATATAGAGATGTGCATTAACACGAATATAGCAGATGTCTAGAATTCAAGTCATTTACTTCGAGAACGTAGAGAAGTAAGGTCCTTGCTTAAATACAGGAACAGAGGATAAGGGTTATTAAACGTACTACAAGTGCTTCTTCATATAGCCTCTAATAGCAGCGCAGTAAAATCGAAGAAGTAATCGAGAGGATGAGTAATGAAATATCCAGACCGTTACCCCTAGCAGTAGAAGCACAGCAAAATACTTTTGAAATTATTGAATTACTAGAACTATATGATGGGCTCTGCAAGGACTTCAGGCACTTTATAGATGCTACAAGAAGCCTTGAAGTAATGCCGAAACCTGTTACAGGAGATAACATACATGTAGCTAAAGCAATAGCGAGCAGAGTTAACATAGGTGAGAAGGCTATTGCCCCTAGGCAGATCCCAAGGGATTGGAGAATCTCCTGGACTCTATAAGCCGATCCTCATATACTGTTGCTTTTGACTAAGCATAAGCTAAAACTCATTCTCCATAAGGGGTAACATATTTCAAAGCTAGTATGAGAGTCACATACTCCACCTTCCTTTTAGGATCCATCACCTCCTTATGCTCTTTGCTCTTGTTATTTTGAGGAGTTCATTAGTTATCGTAATGCATAAAGGGGATTTAAGGGTTTGAATGAGGACGACAACTTATCAGCTCTTTTGCACTTCATTCTAACCAAAGTTTTTAGAATGCTTTTACTAACGTGGAGTAAGTATGTGCGCTGAAAGTTGGGCGGAGATTCAAGTTTAATGAGAGGAAAACAGTTATGACTAAGGGCTTCCAAGGGCTTTAGGCAGTGAATTCGTTCTCGTTTAGTGTAGAGTTTGTTTATTGACATATTTAACGATTTAGCACCGAACTTACGCCTAAGGGGACTTAGGCAAAAGAGGAATGCATCACTTATTCACAGCAAACCCCCTCTCTCAACATGAAGAGAAAAAGACTTAGCGTGAAAGTTTACGCTGGTCAAAGAATCAGTAGTGAAGGCATGTCAGAGTTCAAAAAATGTGAATTTTACCCATGGAAGTCTTGAGGGAAGCTATTGCATCTGCCTCTAAACATTAATTAAATAGTTGGCTTTGTTACATTTACATCCTTAATTAGTACATACGGAAGCTTTGATGGTATAGTTACTTCCCACCACATGATGTTATATAAGTCCTTTCCAAGGGCCTCAATATTGTTTAGTATGCTTGGAAGTCTATCAGCTATACGTACTTTTTCAATAGACTTAACTACTTTACCATCCTCAATTAAGAATACAGCGTCTCTGCTTACAGTTGAAAACACTCCTTCAACATAGTTCTGTAACCTAGTATACCAATTATTGGTAATTAGTATTCCTCGCCTTACTTCACTTATCATTTCATCAAGACTATAATCTCCTAGACCAACAGTTATATTCCATGGGGTTGGAGAAATCCAGCCGGCATTACCAGTAGTAACTGCACCCATTTTGCTTGCCGTCTTAGAGTTGTGAAGCAGGGTTTTTAAAACTCCTCCATCTATCACTGCTTTATTATATGTAGGCACTCCCTCGTCATCGAAGCTTGTAGCTCTAGGGAGCTCAGTGTTCCTCGGCTCGTCGAACACTCTTAATTTATCTGAGGCAATCTTATCGCCTGGCTTTTTACCCATAAACATTGATAAGCCCATTAACACATTGAATGCTGAAGCCATACGCATAGTTAATTCAAGTAGGTTTCCAAAAACCATGGGAGACATTATGACGTCGTACTTGCCTACTTCCACTTTTTCCCTATACCTAGACTCCACAGCGTACTTAGCTGCAGTTAAAGCAGTCCCCTCAATACTTCTTAAGTTAAACCTAGTTGAACAAGTACTCCACTGACCACTTCCACTAGGTTCAGCAAAAGCCCTTAAGTATGCTTGAAAGCCCGTTGAATCCTCATATAGAGATACTCCGCTAGAAGTTGATAATGCCTTTTCCCTATACCAAAGATCTATTGTTCCAGCAATGGAGTCTATTTTCTCTCTATGAGCAGCTTCGATAGCTGCCTCAGCTAATGTACTTGGCTCTTCTAAGCGCTCAACTATTTCTCTGTCAACAAGTCCTTCTAAAGGCCTTACTTCAACTGGCTCAGGTAATGGAGCATATAGAGGTGACTCCATTACTTTAGCAGCTACTTTAAGCAAGTCAGCCATAGACTTATAGATCTCGGATTCGTCTCTGGGGTGGAACTCCATTATAATGATCCTCCTATCTTTAGCTAAGTAAACTACTACATTGAGCGAGCTCCAATGTTGTGTTATTGATGGCTCGCTATTAGCTATCTTAAGCATGGTCCTCCTAGTGTTTATAGATAATGCTGCAGATTCATTAAATCCCTCTATAGAGGCTCTTTTAACTATACCCTCTGATATTCTAAGCAGTTCTTCATTCATGCAATGCTCACCCCAAGCCTTACTTTCCTCAACTTAACATCAGGGCCTCCAAACCATACTGGAACTCCTTGAGGCGGCTCGCCTTTTCCACAAGTCCCAGCATAGAACTTCACTTCTCTGCCTACAGCATCGATATTGCTGTAGAATCCACCCGTGGTAATTTCTAGAGCTGGGTTTTTAACAAAGCCCTTGATCTCGCCGCGTTCTATTAAGTAAGCCTCTAAGCCAACGTATCTCTGACTCCACCTCTCATCATCTATGTTCCACTCCATGTAGCTCTTCATGTAGACTCCCAGCTCTATGTCTTCAATTAATTCTTCAAGCCTGTAGTTGCCTGGCTTAAGGTAGGTATTCGCCATTCTTACTATAGGCTCGCTCTTGTAATCCATGGATCTTGCAGCAGCATTGCTTTCAACTCCATAGACTTTAGCAGTCCACCTGTTGTGCAAGTGCTCATTTATCACTCCCTCCTTGTAGAGGTACCTGGGTTTAGCGGGAACTCCCTCGTCATCATATAGGTAGAAGCCATAGCTACCGGGTATAGATGGATCATCTATTACTGTAGCATTTTCATTACCTATTCTCTCTCCAATCATCCCCCTTTTAATGAAGCTCTTACCGGCTTGAGCTGCTTCTCTACCAAGTATTCTATCCGCCTCACTTGGATGGCCGCAGCTCTCGTGCACCATTAATCCAACTATTTCGCTTCCAATAACTAAGTCCACGGCATCCTTTGGAGGTTCAATAGCTGTTAAGAGTATTTTCTCATAGGTTTTAGCGTCTTCCTCTAATCTATTAATAAGTCTCCACTTATCAAGCCACTCTAAGCCGCCACTTGCACCAAGCATTTCCCACCGCTGTATGGAGCCTTTTTGCGGATGAGTGATCACTAGGTTGTAGAATAACGCTATTCGAGGCACTTTACTCTCTATAAATGCTCCATCACTGTTGGCAACTATTTTTTCTTCAAAGCTCTCAGTGTACTCTATGAATAGAGCGCTTGCCTTAGCTTCACTAATAGATCTTGATGTAGCCTTCCACAAGTCCGTGTGGAAACAGGCCTTTTCTTCAAAGCTTAGTGAATCAAAGTGCTTTGCTTCTAAAACTGAATACTTAGCTCTCCCAAGCTTAGATTCAGCTAACTCTATAGGGTGCTTCATAAGTCTAAATGCGCTTCTAGCTTGAGAAATTGCTCTATCAACTGCTGCCTTAATAGAGCTTCTTTCAAGTCTATTGGTTGCTGAAAAACCTAAGGCTCCTCCAACTATTACTCTAATCCCCATGCCTTCGACTACCTCACTTCCAACGCCGAGTATTGAGCCATTGTTTGAAATAATGCTTCTTAAGCTATTCCTATGGTAGCGTGCCTCAGCGTAAGTTGCTCCAGCACTCCTAGCATAGTCAACGGCGTAAAGGACTAAGTCCTCCATCAAATCACCACGTAGCGCCACTATATAATGATAGCGCCTTAAGATAAATATCTATAGCTAAGTCTTAAAACACTTATTTGCTGTAACTTATAACTAAAGGCCTTGCTTTTCGGAGCGGAAATGAAAGGTTTATAAGTTTTTTCTCAGTTTACTTTATGGTGATGGGATTTAGTGCAGTGATTAATGATGCAGTACGTATATCCCATAGCTCCAAGTCCCACAACTATAAAGAGCGAAAAGGAGATCATTTGAAGTGATCGAATTGACTGAGCTCATATATCAAATGGATAGCTATGTAAGGGAGTTTGATGCAGTTGTAGAAGAAGTCCGTGGAAAAATGGTTGTTTTAAACAAGACGGCCTTTAACCCAAGGTCAGGCGGCCTTCCCCCAGATACAGGTTACATAATTAAAGCTTCTAGAGAGTATAGAGTTGTAGATGTTGAAATAGATAAAGAGTCAATGAACGTAGTACATGTAATTGATTCAGAACACGACTTATCGCCTGGAGATACAGTGCATGGAGTAATTGATTGGAGTAAGAGGTATAGAGTTATGAGGCTACATACAGCCGCCCACATACTTTCAGCAATAATGTACTTAAGGCATGGAGCGTTGATAACTGGTGGAAACATTTATGAAGAATACGCGTATGACGACTACAGCTTAGAGTCCTTTGACCTAAACATATTCAAGGAGGCCATTAGTGAAGCAAACGAAGTTGTGAAAAAAGGGATTGACGTAAAGATCTATTGGTTAAGTAGGGAGGAAGCCCTAAGAATACCTGGAATAATCAAGCTAGCTTCTAAAATGCCTCCAAGTGTAGCTACATTGAGGATAGTTGAAATACCTGGAGTAGATATACAAGCCGATGGAGGTCCACACGTTAGGAACACTCAAGAGATAGGGGAAATAGTCTTTGTTAAAGCTGAGAATAAAGGTAGGAAGAGGAAGAGGCTATATTACTCATTAAGACCTTAGAGACAATAAAGCAGCTATAGAGAGTTATATGTCTTACCTCAAGAAGACTTCCTCAGCTCCTTAATTTTCATAGCTAAGTTGACTAGAGTTAAGTGCTTTGAATACTTTTTCCTAACTACAACTACTTTAGCGTACTTGTATACGTCTCGAGGGTGCTTTCTTTCCTCAACTACTGGTTCAAGCCCTAAGAGTTCTGCTGCACGTACAATTTCATCAATTGTTGGATTTGAGACAGCGTGCGTAAGAGAGAGCCTTCTTCCCTTACTTCTAGACAGAGTTTTATCTATGTAGACTGGGTAGACAACAGTTTTTTCGCCTATGTAATCGCGGCTCAAGAATTAAGCACCGGTTTTTCCCTCAATAAGGACTGCGTTTATTACTCCATCCTGTCCCGGTCTAGAAGTGACTTTAGCTAATCCAAGCTCAGTTTTAATTACTGTACCTTTAGTTATTATACCTCTCCTGGAGTACTCGACGTTGGCTGGTGTATCCTGTACTTCAAGTATCCTTACTTTTACACACTTCCTCTCACTAGGTATGAGTACGTTAGCGTAGAGTGCTTCAGCTAGCTTCACTTTAATGTTTCCTCCAGATGCTCTTACTATCCTCCTTAAGTCTCTTTCAGCTAGCTTAGTGAATGTAGGTGGAGATCCGAGTTCGTGCTTTCTCTTACCTCTGCTCCTACTCTTAACTCCACCACTGGGCTTCCTCAAGTCATTGCCTTGGTAATAAGACACTCAGTTCACCTGCAAATAACACTCAAGTTTAAGAGGCACTCAGCCATTTAAGCTTTATTGCAGAACTCAATTAATGCTTTACATAAGAAGAAAAGGTAGGTAAAACGATCCTAGATGATTGTGGGAATTCTTATTGATGCTTAAATACTATTAGTAGAAATAGAAATCAATGAGTACAACAGCTAGCAGTAGATCGTGATAAGGCATGGGCATCTCAAAGCACTTAGCAAAGGCCTTCAACTTACTGTTAAAGCCTATTTATAAGGCATACGAAAAGTGGCTTTGGCTGCAAATAAGGGAAGGCCCTATGCCAGTGCATATAGGCATAATACCGGATGGCAATAGAAGATGGGCTAGACAAATGGGTCTAAACCCCATTGAAGGCCATGAACATGGATATGAGAAAGTCAAGGAAGTATTAAAGTGGATATGGAATTTGGGCACTAAAGTCGCAACAATATACGCTATGTCCACTGAAAACTGCCTCTATAGAAATGAAGAGGAGAGAAAGCACTTACTGGACTTAGTGAAAAGGGGGCTAGTAGAGTTAGTGAATAGTGAGGAAGTATATAAGTATGGAGTTAGAATAAGGGTTGTTGGAAAACTAGACCTAGTTCCAGACGAAGTAGTTAGAGTAGCTAAGGAAGTGGAAGAGAAGACCAAGGATTTCTCTGAGAGAAACCTCTACATAGCATTGTGCTATGGAGGAAGACAGGAGATACTTGACGGAGTTAGGAAAGTAGCTATAGCTGTAAAGAATGGCGAGATAGAGCCTGAGCACATAACTGAAGAAAACTTTAGAAAATACCTCTATACAGCGGACATACCTGATCCAGATCTAGTAATTAGAACTTCCGGAGAAGTTAGGATAAGCAACTTCTTACTGTGGCAAATAGCTTATTCAGAACTGTATTTCTGCGATGCATACTGGCCTGACTTTAGGAAAATAGACTTCTGGAGAGCCGTGAGGTCATATCAAGTTAGGGAAAGAAGGTTTGGTAGATGAGGAATGCATTTAATGGGAGTTAAGTTAGCTCCCTGACTCAATTAATTCATCAACATTACCGTACAGTAATTGGAGTTCCTCTAGAGTCAGCCTGCGTTCACCTCTCTTTAATTTTTCTTCAACAATCATCTTCTTGTGTTCCACTATTGATTTAACTCTACTTCTTTCAATCTCTTTAACGACTTCATTATACTGATTCCTTAAGTTAGTTAAGTAAGAAGTTTTTTCTTCAATCTTTTTCCCAAGAGAGTCTACAGTTGATTGAAGTTCATTGATTCTTTGAGAGATACTTTTAACTACATTAATTAATTCACTGATCCTAGACTTTATGGAGGTACACTTATCGTTTATTGAAGTGATTTCATTACTCACATTACTTATTTCGCGCTGCAGCTCATTTATCGCAAGCTTTATTCCTACAATGCTAGCCCTCAGTTCAGTTAGCTTATTCCTCTCATCCCTGGCCTTAATTGCCTTCTCAAGGAGTTGCTCAAGTCTAGCTATCTCCTTAAGTATTTTTGACTCTTCTTCAATAGGTAATGGCTTAGTTTGCTGTATCCACTCCAGCCTCTCAAGTTCCTTTCTAATGGATGTTGCTGACATCTTTAGATCCCCTAATTCTTCTACAACTCTCTTCTTATCTTCGAGAAGTGATGCCATTTGCTTTAGTTCAGCCACTTTAGCGTTTCTCTCACTTCTTAAGCTTCTTACTTTCTCTACAAGCTCTCTCTTCTTCTCTAGGAGGCTGTTGAGCTTTTCTCTAAGCTCTCTTAACTCGCTTAGGAGTTTACCCTTCTCTCTTCTAAGAGTTTTTAATTCCTCTATTAGTGAGTAACGCTGGTTCTTCAGCTCCCTTATGGAATCCCTTACTGAAGATATTTCAAGAGCTACTTCCTCAAGCTTTTTGCGGAGTTCATCTACTTGATGAGCCAATGCTTATCCCTTGCTTCTTAATATTATTCTTGCGTCTACTACTAGTGCACCACTCGTATAAGACATAACGGGGTTTAAATCTAATGAATCTATCTCTGGGTTTTCATCAAGTATTTCAGCTACCTTGAGAATTATTCTGACTAGACTTGACTTATCCACTGGAGGCATTCCTCTATATCCACTGAGTATTCTAGCCCCCTTGAGTTCACCGAGCATTTCATAGGCTTCTTCCTCTGATATAGGGGCAACTCTAAAGCTAACGTCTTTTAATACTTCGACAAACACTCCTCCTAAGCCGAACATGATCACTGGTCCAAAGGCTCTATCCCTCAGTCCACCAATGATTACCTCAATGCCTCCACTTGGAGCCATTTTTTGAACTAGTACGCCAACTATCCTAGAGCCAGGCGCTCTCTCAGAGGCATTGCTTATTACCTCATTGAAAGCTGAACGAATACCGTCATCGCTGTCAATGCCTATCTTCACTCCGCCTACATCGCTCTTATGACTTATATCTGGAGACACTATCTTTAACACTACTGGGTAACCTATTCTCCTAGCTAGAGCTATTGCTTCATTAACTTCGCTAGCTAACTCTGCTTCAGCTACGGGAATTCCATAGCTCTCTAAGAGCTTTATGGACTCATGCTCTAAGAGCTTAGCTCTCCCTTCTGAAATAGCTCTCTTAATTAAAGCCCTATGAATCACTACTTACACCTCGCTCATGCTTCTTTAAGTACATAGAGTACGTGTATAATGCTTTAAGAGCTCTTGCAGCTCTCTCTGGAGACTCGTATACTGGCATGCCTTTACGCTCAAACTCTACTTTAAACTTCAGGGCTACTTCACTCCCAATATTTATTATAGCTACAGGCTTCTTCGCTCTTCCTATAACTGATGAAATGTAATCAGTTATCCTCATAGTCATACCCGGTATGTGGGGGAGCGCTCCTATGACCAATGCATCCACGTATGGCTTAAATGCAATTATTTCAAGAACTTCTCTGTATCTTTCATCATCAGCGTCTCCAGTTAGATCTATTGGATTATCAGTTATGCAGTGCCTTGGAAGAACTTTCCTAAGCTCCTCCCTAAGATCCTCTGGAGTTAAGGGGACTTCAAAACCCTCCTTAACTAAAGCATCGGTAAGCATTACGCCTATTCCACCGGCATCAGTGACTATGAAAACCCTATTCCCCTTCATTAATGGCTGAGTTAAGAGTATTTTAGCGAAATCAGTTATTTCATCAAATGTCTCTGCTTCAATTATTCCAGCTTGTCTAAATGCAGCTGAGTAAATATTGTAGTCTCCTGCTAAAGCAGCTGTATGGCTTACGACAGCTCTGCCTCCACGAGAAGTTTTTCCAGCCTTATAGACTATTATGGGTTTCTTCTTAACGACTTCACGGGCGACTTCTATGAATGCCCTGCCCCTAGATTCCTTAAATCCCTCAATGTATAGGACTATTACTTTAGTCACAGGATCTTCTTTAAGGAACTTTATTAAGTCAACGTCATCGACGTCAACTTTATTCCCATAGCTTATTGCTCTAGCTATTCCTATGTTGTTGTAAGCCATGTAGTCGAGGAGAGCTGATGCAAAAGCACCGCTTTGACTTATGAAACTTATGCCTCCCTTAGGAGGTCTCTTCATTCTCTCCTCTGGAAGAAAGAATGTGTCTACTCCACTGTAGTTGTCGAATATTCCCAGGCAATTCGGCCCAATAACTCTGATCTTGTATTTTTCCACGACTTCTCTAACTTCTCTTTCAAGTTTTATGCCTTCATCAGTCCCAGTTTCACTAAACCCGCCGCTAATTATGATCGCTGCTTTTACACCTATTTCACCGCACTCTACAAGCACTTGGGGAACAAATTGAGCTGGAATAGCTATTACAGCTAGCTGAGGCGGCTCAGGAAGTTCCTTTACGCTCCTATAGCACTTTAATCCAAGGATTTCACTGTATTTTGGATTAACTAAGTATGTTTTGCCACGATACCTTCTAGTGAAGTTTTCAACAAGTACTCTTCCAATTTTTCCTTCAATAGGTGTAGCTCCAATTATCGCTACACTGCTTGGGCTAAATAGTGATTCAAGCTCACGTGAATAATTCAAGTAGGTACACCATGACGGAGTTACTAAGTTAAAGTTAAAAACGTGACGGCAATGAATTAGTTAACACTAAATAGGGGCATTGTTAAGCCGTTAGAAGCTTAGAGGTGAAGTAATTGGCCTTTAAGTTAAGTGAGATGTTTTTTAAGGAGTTAAAGATAATTGATGAATTGCAGATCGACCTACGTAAATTTAAAGTATTCCTTAAAAGAATTAATGAAAGCTTAGTTGAATTAACTAAAGTAATCAATGAGGTTAGGGCAGAATCCAAGCTAATCAATATTCCCTATGATGGGGGGGTAGTTCTTAAACCCATGCCTCCTCTCTATGCACCCGTTGAAGTCAAGTGCTTGTTAATTAAGCTGGAGAAGCCGGTGTACATGAAGCCTTATGGAGCTACTAGAGTTTTAATAAAGCTCCCCATAGATGTAGTCATTGAAACTGGGGGGGTAGTTGTAGACACATTACCTTTAAGCACAGTTAAACTCAGCCTCTACGGCCCCCCCGACTTTGGGGAGTTGGCTCGCTACATAGATTCAACAATAATTAATGAAGTGCCCCAAGAGCTCCTGGGCTTAATGACTCTATACATTGAGAACAAATCCAGTGAGCCGACAACTTTAAGTAAAGTAGTGATTCCATTAAACGGTCTTGCAGTATCAGTAAGCGATAATGGGGAATTCCTCTTTAATGACGTTATGGCAACTATAAGTAGAGGGCTTGTTGAAGTAAATGTGCGCAAGGAAATTACTACAGTTGCTAAAATAAAGTTCCTCGTAATGGGGAAGGATTACACTTATGTAATGAAGTTTGGGTACTGATTAGTGCAGCCCTCTAGCTTAAGAAGTCTCTGAGGGAAGAACAGTTAAAATAAATAGCCGGCTGATGTCTATAGATGCAGGTGGGGGAATTGCTTAAGTTAAAGTATTCATCGGCTCTTGAGCTAAGATCTATAGTGCAGCTACTATCTAAGGCAACGGATGAAGTGCCTTTTTTAGCTACCCCTAGTTCTCTTGAAGTTAAATTATTGAGCCCTGATAAGACATCGTTAATGATCCTCCAACTCCCAGCTGCAGCCTTTGAGGAATACGTCTGTGATATGGATGAATTCTTTGTAGTGGCTGCTGATGAATTAATGAGAGTCTTTAGGAGGAGCAGTAGAAATGATGAAGTATCCTTGGAGCTAAATAAGGCCGCGGGGCAACTTAAAGTAGTTCTTAAAAATAGGAAGACTGGAGTAGAGAGAGCATTCAGCATTGAACTTAAGGAGAGAGTAAGAGAAGCTGTGCCAGAGCTCTCAGTTGAATTATCGGTTTCAGCAAGGATCTTGGCGAAAGACTTTAAGGATCTTGTTAAAGATCTAAAGGTAGTTAGTGAAGAAGCTAGACTCACGTATAGTGATGGAAAACTTTACGTAAAGGCGTATGGATATCCAAAGGAATATGAAGCAGTTCTTGAAGATGGAAACCCTTTAGTTTCCATATCTTCAAGTGTAAGTAGAGCTGAAGCAGCATACTCTATAGCTCACTTAGAAGTAGTGGCAAGGGCTTCACCCATGGCTGAAGTAATTGACTTAATGTTTGATACAGACAAACCGTTAAAGCTGGAGTTAGCCCTTGAGACAGGTGGAAAAGTGATTTATTGGATTGCCCCTAGGACAATGTGATGCAGAAAGCAGCTGCTGTGGACATGCTTAAAAACAACATTAAGGGAAACAATTGATTGATGGGCAAGTGAAGCAAATCTATGCTTTCAATGTAAGCAGCTAGATAGCTATTTCTACAGTTGCTTAAGCTTGTCATAACTATAGAGCTAGAATACTTATATTAGCCTCCTGCATATGTTTAAAATACATCTTAGTAATAATGAGTCTTTAAAGTGAGCGTGAAAATGCTTTGAGTGAGAGGAGCTATAGACATGTGGTTAGAATAGCTGAAACAGATGTTAGTGGAGAGCTGAAAGTACCCTGGGGCCTAGCTGAAGTAAAGGGCATAGGGTATACTTTAGCGCTATACTTATGTAGAATTCTTAAAATAGATCCTGATATGAAGACTGGGTATCTAACCGACGAGGAGTTGAAGAGAGTTGAAGACGCATTAAAGAACCCAAGAGAATACGGTATACCGAATTGGATGCTGAATAGAAGGAAGGACTACAGCACTGGCAGCGACATGCACTTAGTGTCATCAGATCTCATATTCTACGTAAAGCAGGACATTGAAAGGGAGAAGAGAATAAAGAGCTATCGTGGAATAAGACATTCACTGGGGTTAAAAGTTAGAGGGCAGAGAACTCGAACAACCGGCCGCATTGGTGGAACAGTTGGCGTAAGGAAGCAGAGGAGATAGCCATGGGGGATCCTAGGAAGTGTAAGAAGAAGTGGATTGGGCCAAGGCATCCCTGGAGAAAGGATAGATTAACTGAAGAAATGAGGCTGATCGGAGAGTATGGTTTAAGGAATAAAAGAGAGATTTGGATAGCTCAGACCATGATTAGGGAACTTAGACATAAGGCCAGAGTTCTACTGGCACTACCACTAGAGGCTAGAGAGAAGGCTGAAAAAGCTCTACTCGAAAGAGTCTATAGAATGGGCTTACTTCCCAAAAACGCTGCTTTAGACCAAGTTCTATCATTAACAACAGAAGATCTATTGAAAAGACGCTTACAAACTATAGTCTACCTCAAAGGCCTTGCTAAAAGCATTTACCAAGCTAGACAACTAATAGTCCATGGGCACATAGCTGTAGGTGGAAGAAGAATTACTTCACCGGGATACATAGTGAAGCGCGATGAAGAGGACTTAGTAGATTACTATCTAAACAGCCCGTATAAAGCGGTTTCTCAAGCTATAGCCCAGAAGAAATGAGGATCGCTGGTGTTATATTATGGCACTCTCCATGAGGGAGCTGAAGTGGGGTGTAGCCCACGTATATAGTTCACCTAATAATACTCTAATTCATATAACTGATCTTACTGGAGCGGAGACTTTCAGCAAAGCATCTGGAGGAATGGTTGTTAAAGCAGATAGGGAAAAACCTAGCCCATACGCTGCAATGATGGCTGCGAGCAGAGCTGCATCAGATGCCATGGAGAAAGGTATTTCAGCTCTTCACATAAAGGTTAGGGCGCCGGGAGGGCATGGCCCTAAGACTCCTGGGCCTGGTGCTCAGGCAGCAATAAGAGCTCTCGCTAGATCTGGGTTTATAATTGGGAGAATAGAGGATGTAACCCCAATACCTCACGACACTACGAGAAGGCCTGGAGGAAGACGTGGAAGGAGACTATGATTATTGAAGGGTGGAGACAGCTTGGAGTTAAGAGTTCTAAATAGAAGAGAGGACTTCATAGAGCTATATCTAAGTGGCGTACCACTATACATAGTTAATTCCATTAGGAGGACTATTATTAGTGAAGTACCATCTATGGCTATAAGCACAGTTATATTCACTCTTAATAGAAGCATGTTTTACGATGAATACGTAGCTCATAGGCTTGGCTTAATACCGTTAACTAGTGAAGCAGCTCTCAATAAATACAAGTCCCCTGAAGAATGCTCTGAGAGTGAAGAGGCATCGCTTTTCCCACCAGATTGCTTCGTTAAACTTGATTTAGATGCATCAAATAATGATGGAGATTTGCGAACTATCTATAGTAGAGACCTTAAGTCCAGTGATCCAGAGGTCAGACCTGTATATGATGATATCCCGGTACTAATACTTGGAGAGGGTCATCAAGTAAAGCTAGAGGCTTACGCAAGACTTGGAAGAGGGAAGGAGCACTATAAGTGGAGTCCTGTATCAGCAGCTGCAATAAAGTATGTCCCTGAAATATCCATAGATAGATCTAGGTGTTATTCAGGTTGCAGGAAATGTATAGAAGTATGCCCAAGGAACGTATTTAAGGTCACTAACGTTGGAGTAGAAGTTAATGAAGCATCAGTCCTTAACTGCAATCTATGTCACTTATGTGAAAAAGTTTGTCCTAGTGAAGCAATAACGTTGAAGACTAGGGAAAATGAGTACATACTTAGAATAGAGTCCACGGGATCTCTTTCACTAAAGAGAATTCTACTGGAGTCCATCAAGATACTTAGTGGTAAAGTAAGTGAATTAAGTAAAAAGCTTGAGATACAGGGTGTATTGAAGTGAGGAGAACGGGTCCAACGAATGTAGTAATTAGGAGGACTATTGATGAACTGAAGAGAACTTCAAGTAGGGAAGGAAGTAAGATTTGGAGAACTGTTGCTGAACTACTTGAAAAACCCAGAAGGAGGAAAATAGCTGTCAACGTCGGGAGAATAAACAGGTATACAGAGTCAGGTGAAGTAGTTGTAGTACCAGGGAAAGTTATTGGAGCTGGAGAACTTAAACACCCAGTGACTATAGCTGCCGTAGCCTTTTCATCAAAGGCTTTAGAGAAAATAAGGTTAGTTAATGGAAGAGCTCTCCACATACTTGATTTATTAAGGGAGAACCCTAGTGGTAAAGGAGTAAAGATAATTGGGTGAACACTGTGGTTAAAGAGGAAGCAATAGTAGTTGATGCATCAAATCAAGTTTTAGGAAGACTGGCTAGCATAGTTGCTAAAAAGATTCTCGAAGGCTATAGAGTCCACGTAATTAACGTTGAGAAGGCAGTTATTAGTGGAGAAAGAGGGAGAGTTATTGCAGGCTATAAATTATTAGAGAAAGTCAGGACTCTA
This sequence comes from Desulfurococcaceae archaeon, assembly GCA_038879595.1. Taxonomy (GTDB): domain Archaea; phylum Thermoproteota; class Thermoprotei_A; order Sulfolobales; family Desulfurococcaceae; genus JANXDZ01. The sequence goes on from JAVZTI010000003.1 coordinate 90,284, forward strand.
AGAAACCCCTATAGACAGGGCATTAGGAGGCCTAGGAAGCCTGATAAAATATTTAAAAGAACTGTGAGAGGCATGTTACCGATGGATAAGCCTAGGGGGAGAGATGCTTTAAAGAGGCTTAAAGCATACATAGGGGTGCCTAAAGATTTAACTAATGTAACTCCAATTAAATTCCCTGAAGCTGATGCTTCAAGGCTTAGAGGAAGCTTCATAACTCTAGGCGAATTAGCTAAGAGCTTGGGGTGGAGGGAGAGAATTGAGCACGCAAATGCAGGAGGCTAAAACTGTAAAAATAGTTGTATCTAGTGGGAAAAGAAAGACTAGTGTAGCTAGAGCAGTAATTAAGCCAGGCAGTGGAAGGGTTTGGATTAATGGAGTTCCAGTAGAGTTGTGGCCCATAGAGATGGCTAAAATAAAGATCATGGAGCCCCTGCTGATCTCCGAAAAACTTAGGAAGAACGTAGATATAGTAGTGAACGTTAGAGGCGGAGGATTTATGAGTCAAGCTGATGCAGTTAGAGCAGCTATAGCTAGAGGCTTACTGGCGTATTTTAACAGTGAAGAATTGAAGAATATATTCCTAGAATACGATAGATACATGCTGTCAGGAGATCCTAGAAGGACAGAGCCCGAGAAATACATGAGGAGAAGTGCTAGGAGGAGGTGGCAGAAGAGTTATAGGTGATTAAATTGATATTCCCAGTCAGATGCTTTACATGCGGAAAGCCAATAGGCCATTTATGGGAGGAGTTCAAAGTTAGAGTAGAGAGAGGAGATGATCCTGGGAAAGTACTTGATGAACTTGGCGTAAAGAGGTATTGTTGTAGAAGAATGTTTCTATCCCACGTAGATATAGCTTACGACGTAATTAAGGTATCACGCAAGAGCTAGAGGCGGTGGTATTGGAGGAAGAATTTAGATCTGATTCTAATAATGAGTGGGAGAAGTTTGAAGTAAGGAAGGAGATAGAGCTCCTTATACCGTTGGATCAGTACTTAGTGGCGGGAGTTCACATAGGCACTAATATGTGCACTAAGTTCATGGAGAAGTTCGTCTATAGAGTTAGATCCGATGGCCTCTACATACTGGATGTTAGGAAAATAGATGAGAGGCTTAAAGTAGCTGGGAAGTTCCTTTCTAAATTCGATCAAAGTAAGATAGCTGTTGTATCAGTGAGACAATATGGGCAAAAGCCTGTTTTAAAGTTTAGTCAATACATTGGATCAAGGCCTTTCATAGGGCGTTTTCTCCCAGGCTCCTTTGTAAATCCGCACTTATCAACATACTTTGAGCCAGACGTAGTCATAGTTACAGATCCTAGAGTAGACCACCAGGCAGTAAAGGAGGCTGCTGAAATAGGTATACCTATAGTGGCATTAGCTGACACCGATAACAAGACTTCGTATGTAGAGCTCATTATACCAGCAAATAATAAAGGTAGGAAAAGCCTCGCACTATTATACTGGGTTTTAACTAGACAAGTGCTTCGTGAAAAAGGGCTGCTGCCCCCTGATAAGGATCTACCGGAGCCTCCAAGCGCTTTTGAAGCTACTTCCACTAAGTGAAGTGGTGGAAGCTGTGGAGCACGTAAGAAGGCCTGTTGTAGCAGGCTTCTTCTATTCATCTAATTCAGCTGAATTAAGTAAAAGCATTGAGAGTTCCTTTAAACACGTACTTGGCCCCGGCAGCATTCCTGTGGTTAGTGACATTAGGTTGAAGGAGAGTGTGGGCTTCGTCGTACCTCACGCTGGCTACATCTATAGTGGACCTATAGCTGCACACGCCTATTACAGACTAGCTTTGGAGGGAACTCCTCAGACTGTAATCATAGTTGGCACTAATCACACAGGCTATGGAGCCCTTGTATCAGTATATCCAAGGGGGAAGTGGCTTACGCCATTAGGAGGAGTTGAAGTTGATGAAGAATTGGCTAGAGGAGTCATTAGCGAGAGCTCATATGCGGAAGAAGACATTTATGCCCACGCAGATGAACACTCTGTAGAAGTGCAATTACCGTTTCTTCAGTATCTTTTTGGAAGCAAGTTCAAAATACTGCCTATAGTCATAATGATGCACTCACTAGAAGTATCTAGAGATTTAGCTAAAGCAATATACAATGCTGTAACGAAGAGCGGGAGAGATGCAGTACTGCTGGCTAGTAGCGATATGACTCACTACGAGCCTCACAGCATAGCTGTAAAAAAAGATCTAAAGGCTATAGAGAAAATAGTTTCCCTGGATACTGAAGGCTTCTATAAAACTATGGGTGAACTAGACATCAGTATATGTGGACCTGGAGGGATAATGACGCTAATTGAGTATGCAAAAACAATGGGTGCTGAAAAGGCTAGAGCAGAGCTCCTTAAATACGCTACTAGTGGAGACATAACTGGAGATAAGTCGGCTGTCGTAGGTTACGCATCAATAAGATTTTACTTAGCTAAGTAAGCTCATTTAATCCAGAGGAGGGATTATTGAAAACAATAGAGTCCAGACTGCCTATACCTCTATTCTCAACACCATTGGAATCAAATAATCCCACGTTAGTATTCTTAAGCAATATGAAGATAACTACACGTATTAGCACAAGAGATTGTAAAAGAGTTGAAGTTAAGTTAGCTGATGGAGGCAGCGGTGAGTACTACGATCTTTTGGCGAGTTCTCTGCATTCATTCTATGAACTTATATCTAGTGAAGTTATTGAGCGAGGTCTCAGGGTAATTGTAGAAGGAGATCTCAATTATGCTCTCGGGGTATATGCATCGCTAACTGTTGAGACAGCAAAACTCTTCGGATTAAGCAGTGATGATTTAATTGAGGTAACTAGTTCAATAGATGCATTAATTGGAATTAGAAAAGCTCAACTGACCCCCATGAGGTATTCCATAATTGTTGGAAAACCCATAGTTTATAGACATAGCGAAGGATTCATAGAGCTCGGAGGCGGGGGATTAGAGCCGAAAATTGTTGAAGTATTTAAAGTAGCTCAATTAAGTGAGCCCACAGTTAAGGAGCCCCTAAGATCTATAATAATTCACTTAGGAGGCTATGCCGTGATAGAGTTAGCCAAGTGCATTCTTGAGCAAGGCTTAAGTAATTGTAGAGAAATAATTGAGCTATCATCTAGATCTATGAACTCAATATACTACATACTCTACGGACTTCAATCTAGAAGTAGGGGAGAAGTATATGTAGCTGACATGGATAATTACATAGCAGTAGCCTCCATAAGTTATTAGATGCAGAACTAGGATCATTCAATAAATTGCCTTAAGTTAATAAACCGTGAGTTCATATTAATTGCTTGCAAGGTGTATTTATGAGTGGCAACACTATGTGTAGAAAGGTTGAGCACGTAGAGCTTGCATTAATCGATGAGATGACTTATGAAAACAACTGCAGCAACATATATAGCGATATAATGCTAGTGCACCAAGCCTTTCCAGGAGTTTCATTTAGAGAAGTCACTTTGACTGCGGATTTCTTAGGGTATTCTCTTGAGGCTCCAATAGTTATTGAAGGAATGACTGGAGGCCATCCAGCTACAGCTAAAATTAATGAAAAGCTAGCATTGCTAGCTAGTAAAGCTAAGGTAGCTCTTGGTATTGGGAGCCAGAGGGCGCTAATTGAGAACTACAGTGAAGAGGTGCTTAAAACCTATAAGATCGTTCGAGATGTGGCGAAGGAAGTACCTGTTATAGGGAACATCGGGATAACAATACTGGGCAAATATAGTTATAGTAAGGTAGCTGAAGCAGTTAGCTCAATAGATATAGATGCTCTTGCTGTACACCTAAACCCTGCACAAGAGCTAATACAGCCAGAAGGTGATACATCCTTTACACAGGATCTTCTTGATAAGCTAGCTGATTTAAGGAAGGAGATCGCCATGCCGGTGATAGTTAAGGAAGTTGGAACAGGTCTCTCTATGGAGGTTGCAAGGGCCTTTGCCAAGATCGGTGTAGAGATCTTCGATGTAGCCGGAGCCTGTGGCACAAGTTGGATAAAGATAGAGGGGGCTAGAGCTAAAAGAGCTGGAGATCTATTGAGAGCTGCATTAGCTGAAGAGCTTAGTTCTTGGGGAATACCAACACCTATATCAGTTATAGAGTGTAGATACGCTGTCCCACGATCAACGATAATAGCTAGTGGAGGAGTTTGGTCAAGCTATAAAGCTGCAATTAATATAGCTTTAGGAGCAGATCTTGTTGGAATAGCTCGACCAATACTTAAGGCATTATTTAATGGTGGAGTAGAAAGGGGTTTAGAATACTTAAATCTATTCATTGAAGGTCTTAAAGCCATAATGTTTCTAACGGGATCTAGCAGTGTATTAGAATTAAAGAAGAAGCCTCTATACATGGGTAGTAGGATTCTTTCTTACATGCGCTCACGGGGAATAAACGTAGATGATTACTTAGTGAGTAAAGGAGGTTGAGCTTGTGAACTCCTATGAATACCCAGAGGTGTTCATTGAAGGAGGCGGAGAGGAGCCTTATATAAATGTAGTTGATGAACACTACTTCCTCTCCAAAAAAGTAGTAAGCGAGAAGTTCTACGGGCACGTAATCTATGAAGATGTTGTTGAAAAAGCCTTAAATATAGAGGAACTAATTACAACGAGATCAATAGTAGTTGTGCCAAGGCTTAGCCTTAATAAAGATCTCGAGGGCATCTTTATACCTAAAGGTACTCCTATTTGCATTGATGAAGTAATTGGTCGTGCTGCAATAATCTACGTAAGTGAAGGAGATGTAATAAGCGTTGGAGATAAACTGGCTAGCATAGTGACTGGCAAGGGGGATGTTAGAACTTACAGAACTTCTTGCAGTGGAATAGTAGTTTTAGTAGTAGGTTATGTATGGCTAAAGCCTGAGAAGTACATTGTGGTAACTGTAGGTGAAGAGCATGCTAGAAGAATCTCAATTAAAGGAGTTGCGTGATCTAGCGTTCAAATACTCATTGTTAAATGCAGTTAAGCATGGAGGAAGGGCTTCTCTTAATGCAGTTGTATCTAAAGTAGTAGGTGAGAAGCCTAGTTTAAAGAGCTTTATTAAACAACTAATACCATTGATTTCTCAAGTAGTTGAAGAAGTGAATAGACTTACTTTAGAAGAGCAGTTAAACATTGTTAAAAGCAATTGGCCAGAACTCCTTGAGGAGAGGAAGACTTTTGAAAAGAAGCTGCCGCCGCTTCCAAATGCTATTGAAGGAAGGGTTGTGACGAGGTTTGCACCAAACCCGGATTACACAATACACCTTGGAAACGCTAGATCTGCTTACTTAAGCTACATCTATGCTGAAATGTATCGTGGGGAAATGGTTTTGAGATTTGAAGACACTGATCCCAGGATTAAAGCTTCATTTCCTGACTCCTATGTTAAAATAAAGGAGGACTTAAGGTGGCTTGGAATTAAGTGGTGTAGAGAATACATACAGAGTTTAAGGCTCCCAATATACTATGAGATTGCTAAAGAATTAATTAAGCGTGGAGGAGCTTATGTTGATAAATGCAATATCAATTTATTTAGAAAGCTTAGGAATCAGAAGAAGGAATGCCCTCACAGAAGCCTTGACCCCAGCAACCACTTAGAAGAGTTTGATAAAATGATTGAAGGAGCTTACTCTGAGGGAGAAGCTGTAGTTAGAGTAAAGACCGACTTAGAGCACCCGGATCCTTCTGTAAGAGACTGGGTAGCGTTAAGAATAATAGATACTTCAAGAAACCCCCATCCATTAGTTGGAGATAAGTACATTGTTTGGCCAACATATAATTACGCTGCTGGAGTAGACGATTACTTAATGGGCGTAACTCACATCTTTAGAGGAAAAGAGCACATGACTAATACTGTGAAACAGAAATATATGTACGATAGACTGGAGTGGAAATACCCTGAGGCAATACACTTTGGAAGGTTGAGTTTAGAAGGAGTTGTATTAAGCAAAAGCTTGATGAGAAGGAGAGTTAGGGAAGGTTACGAAGTTTACGATGACATTAGATTTGGAACTCTATCAGCGTTGAGGAGGAGGGGGATAGTACCTGAAGCAATACATGAAGTCATAAGGGAAGTGGGCTTAAGTCCTTTAGACGCTAAGATAAGCTACGCAAATCTTGCCGCAATAAATAGGAAGATCATAGATCCTATTGCTTATAGGTACATGTATGTAGAGGACCCTGTTGAAGTAGTAGTTGAAGGGATTCCCAAGGAACATTCGATTAAAATAGCTCGTCATCCAACGCTAAAGACATATGATGAAGTAGTGTTTAAGGGGCCGAGGCTCTCAATATATTTAGCTAAAAGCGATGCTGAAACACTAGTCCAGAAAGGTATGATAAGACTCATGGAGTTAGCTAATATTAAGTTTGTTAAGCACGTCAGTAATGGACGAACAGTTATCAACGCAATGTACATTGATAATTCTTTGGAGACTGCGCAAAAGAATGACTTGCAGATAGTTCAATGGGTGCCGGTGAGTGATTGCATAACTGTAGAAGTCCTTAAGCCGTTTGGAGACTCAATAGTTAGATCATTTGGCTATGCAGAGAGATCTATAGAACGAGTAAAGAGCGGTGACATAATTCAGTTCTATAGATATGGTTTTGTGAGAGTGGAGAGAACTTCTGCAGGGATTAGAGCTATATTTGCTCATATGTAGCCAATATTTATATAAGGGAGTACTTATTTCTACATGTAATACGATTTGACGAATAGAAGAGGAGGATGATAATATGAGTAGGCCCGTTCATGTAAAATTCGATGTGCCGCCTGAAGTATCTGAAAAAGCCTATGAAGCACTGAGAAAGGCTAGAGAGAGTGGGGGTAGGATAAAGAAAGGCACTAATGAAACTACTAAAGCTGTAGAGAGAGGGCAGGCAAAGCTAGTGCTAATAGCTGTAGATGTAGATCCTCCTGAAATAGTTATGCATCTACCGCTATTATGTGATGAAAAGAAGATACCTTACGTTTATGTACCAAGTAAAAAAAGGCTTGGCGAAGCCTCCGGCATAGAGGTTGCTGCCGCTAGTGCTGCAATAGTTGATCCAGGTAATGCTAAGGATTTAGTTGAAGAAGTAATAAGAGCTGTACATGAAATAAGGACTAAGGCCAGTAAGTAAATTCCCTTGCCTTAACATCAATAATGGCGTTTTTATTAACTTACTTTGTAGTAAGCTTTCTTGCTTCACGCGCAGTCTCTCTTAAAATAACTATGTCGCCTATTCTCACGGAGCCCTTAATGTTCCTAGTTATTATTTTGCCCTTATCTCTTCCCTCAAGTACGCGCACCCTTACTTGCGTTATTTCTCCAGTAACTCCAGTTCTTCCAATGATTTGGACTACTTCCGCTGGAAACCCTATTTCCTCAACTACGTTTGACTCAGACTGCTCTACAATCACCTTCTTCTCCGCACTCATGGATACACCCTTAACTATAGTGCTTATAGTAGCTAAACTTTATTGAGGGATAAAAGCTTATATAGTATATCAACCCTTTATACGACTGAACAAGAGCTGTTGAGGAATTAAAATGCCTAGAGCTATTGCCTGCAGCTATTGTGGAAGAAGCATAGAGCCAGGAACAGGCCTAATGTACGTAAAGAACGATGGATCAATACTGTGGTTTTGCAGTAGTAAGTGTAAGAAGAAGCACTTTTATGGAAGTGATCCAAGGAAGTTAAAGTGGGCAGTTAAGGAGAGACGAGTTAGCTAACTTTCATAATTCCCTATGGTGAGCAGCTATGGTTGTCGAGAGAACACTTATATTGATAAAGCCCGACGGCGTTGAAAGAGGCCTTATAGGGGAGATAATAAGTAGGTTTGAGAAGAAGGGGTTTAGAATCATTGGATTAAAGATGCTTAAGTTAAACAGGGAGTTAGCAGAGAAATTCTACGCAGTTCATAAAGGAAAGGAATTCTTTAATGAATTAGTGAATTACATAGCTTCAGGGCCTGTAGTAGCCATGGTGATAGAGGGCGAAAGTGCTATTAAAGTCTCTAGAACAATAATAGGCCCTACGGATGGAAGAGAGGCTCCCCCTGGAACCATTAGGGGAGACTACTCCTTATCTAAGTTAAAAAACACTGTTCATGCAAGTGATAGCGTGGATAGCGCTGCATATGAGATAAGCGTAATATTCAACGAACATGAATTAATGCTTTAAAGCTTAGGGTTTTACACCTAGTACATCATATTCTAGACCGTGAATAAACCGTAAAGAGGGTCGTTTCTCTTCTTTATCTCTATAATTTCCCTCAATACGTTAACTTCATCGCTGCTCAGTTCACTCTTAAATTTCGTTGCCCACGCCTTTACATGGTCCTTCGGTATGTCTGTATAGAGCACATCGCCTTCATCAATATGTCTACCTACGAGTACTTTTCCCTTAATAGATATTGCAACCGACATGCCTTTAGAGGCTTCCTTAAGTACGTTGTCTCTATCTCTTATCTGCATTAAGTCTCCAACGTACATTCCATCGCTTCTCATCAGTGGATAGCCGGGCTTAATTCTCCCTCCTAAGACTTCTACACCTACTATTGCTGGATCGCTTCTCCTAAACACAAAGCCTGGAAGTAATTTTATCTTTCCAGGCCTTATTAATGAATCTATGGACTTCCTTTTCTCCTCTTCTCTAAATGCTCTAATCCACTCAGTGAACTCCTCTAGGAGTCTATAGATGACGTTATTAACAAAGATCTTTACTCCCTCACTTTGAGCTAATTCTTGAGCGTCAGGAAGAATGCCTACATTGAACGCTACTATTACTCCATACTCGGGTTTGCTTTTCTTCACTATTGCAGCTTCCAGTACTTCACTTCTAGATACAGGCCCTACGTCAGCTAGTCTAACGGGATTCCCCTCCCTTCTTAGTGCTGTTACTAGGGCTTCTAGACTCCCAAGAGTGTCTGCTTTAACTATCACTCCAACGTTATCACTCTTCACTCTAATTGATTCAACTTCCTCCTTAACTTTAGATACGTAGTCGCTTACAGCTTCTTCACTGGGGACTACGTAGAGCGGTGAACCAGCAAGTGCATTCTCTAAGTTATTAGCGACTACTTTAACTCCTGCTGCAGCTGCAACTTCATCAATATTTATGAATTTACCTTCATGCGCTCTCATGTCTTGAAGAGGGCGCGGCATTAAGAGGGCCTTGACTTTAGAAACTATGGGTTCAAACCTCCCTCCAACAACTATTATATCGCCTTTCCTAATCAATCCATCGTATATTACTACATCCATTGTCGTCCCTAAGCCGGGCTCCTCTTTTACTTCCAGCACTACTCCTTTAGCTGCTTCAAAGCTTGTAATGAGCTTCTTCTTCATAAATACTTGCGATAAACCCGCTAGTAAGGCTAGTAGTTCAGAAATTCCTTCGCCTGTCTTAGCTGAAAGCGGGGCTATGGCTACCGTGGTTCTAAAGTCCTTTACTCTATCAAATCTATCGCTATTGAAGCCAAACCTATGTAGTTGTTCTACGAGTTTGTAGATTCTTGCATCTAAGGCGTTTTGCACTTGGGGAGTTTGTTTAACTATAGACTCAGTGAATGGAGTATTGGGGAAGGGTTTCCAGCCAGGTATTTTGTCTATTTTATTTGCTGCTACAACAAAAGGCACTTTCTTCTCCTTCAATATCTCTATGCATTCAACTGTTTGAGGCATTACTCCTTCAAGTATATCGATGACTAATACAGCTATATCAGCTACACTTCCACCTCTCTTTCTTAGATTTGAGAAAAGCTCGTGCCCTGGAGTATCTATGAAGAGAAGGCCTGGTATTTCTATCACTAGCTTAGGGAAGTGCCTTTTCAATGGCTCAAATACCTTCCTTAACACGCTCTCTGGAACAATGCTTGCTCCTACGTGTTGAGTTATTTCACCTGGTTCTTTCTTAGCTACAGCTGTTCCTCTAATTTTATCTAGCAGAGAAGTTTTCCCGTGATCTACGTGGCCTAGTACAACAACTATCGGCTGTCTAATCCAAGTCTTCTCTCGATTTATTTCCAATAGCGCCACCCCACTATGATTACTAATATGCGTAAGCTTAGCTTAGGAATATGTTTAAAAAGTGTAAAATATTTATCACAGCTTCTACTGCTGTAATTAAGGTTTATAAGCCACTGTTAAGTATCCAAATCCAATGGCCATATAGAAGTGTATCTCCATGAATTAGCTAAGCCCTTTAAGGGTTGAGAGGAGTTAAAATATTTAAACTTCAGTAAATGACTGAGGTGGCATGAGGCATGGTAGAATTTAAGGTAGTAATATCGGATCCCGAGGCTTTCAAGAAGCCCTATTCAGCTAAGGTAAAGGTAGTTGGAGAGGACCTGCCATATGATGCAGATGTTAAGGAGGGGTACAAAATGCCTATAGCAAGAGTAGGGAGAGCTCTAGTTGAAAAACTCGGCGCTATACATGGAGTAGTCACAATAAGGATGTATAAACCAGGGACTAGGGAGAGAGTTAATGTGAGGTTTAAGGTAGAAGTAGATGAAAGCATACCTGAGAATGAAGTTAGAGTGAGCAGCGACTTACTTATGGATAAAGTAGGAGCCAGTGAAGTTGAAGGAGAGATCTTTAGAGCACGCTCATGGCAGATTAGGTTAAGAGATGATGCAGCATCAAAGCTAGTTGGCTTAAAGATAGGGGACTTAATAGATGGCTCCATAGTCGGGCTAAAGGGCTATAAATTATTGATAACTGGTGGAAGCGATAGCTCAGGTTTCCCAATGATACCAGCTATTCCAGGCGGAGTTAAGAAGAAAGTACTTCTTTCATCTCCTCCAGGGTTTCATCCAAGGGAGAGAGGTGAAAGAATGAGAAAAACTGTTAGAGGAAATATGATAACTTTAGAGACAGTGCAGGTAAATACGAAGGTTGTGTATAGTAAGTAGTGTAAGGAATAGGTGTAATTGATTGCCTTGGGAATTAAAGCAGCCTGAAGTAAATATAGGAGTAGTTGGACACGTAGATCACGGTAAGACTACGCTTGTTCAAGCATTAACAGGCGTTTGGACATCGAGACATAGTGAGGAGATAGAGAGAGGAATGACTATAAAGCTCGGTTATGCAGATGGAGCTATTGCATACTGCAGTAACTTTGAGCCTCCAGAATCTTACATAATTGAAGAAGTGTGCCCAGATGGAAGTGACTCATCTCTCCTGAGGAGAGTTAGCTACGTAGATGTCCCAGGTCATGAAGCATTAATGGCTACAATGCTTTCAGGAGCAGCGTTAATGGATGGAGCTATATTAGTTGTGGCAGCTAATGAACAGTGTCCTCAACCTCAGACGAGAGAGCACTTCGTAGCACTTGATATAATAGGTGTAAGGAGAGTTGTAGTAGTTCAAAATAAAATTGATGTAGTGACTAGAGAGGAGGCTCTAAGAAACTATGGGCAAATAAAGAGCTTTCTTAGAGGTACGTGGGCTGAGGAAGCTCCAATAATTCCCGTTAGTGCACTGCATAAAGCTAACATAGATGTACTCCTACAATCAATAGAGGAAGTGATACCGACTCCTGAAAGAGATCCCTCTAAGCCTCCACTGATGTTCATTGCCAGAAGCTTTGAAGTCAACAGGCCGGGTACACCACCTGATAAACTCGTTGGAGGAGTAATAGGTGGTTCAATAATGCAAGGAGTCATCCGTGTAGGTGATGAAATAGAGATAAGGCCTGGAGTGAAAGTACCTATAGGGCCTGGTAAATATAAGTATGAGCCACTTATAACGGATGTAAATAGCTTAAGGTTTGGGGAAATAGAAGTAAAGGAGGCTAGGCCTGGAGGGCTTGTTGCTATAGGGACAAGCCTTGATCCAAGCTTAACTAAGGCAGATGCATTAATTGGAAGCATTGTTGGAAAGCCGGGACACCTTCCTCCAGTTGTAAGACACTTATCAATTGAGTATAAATTAATGGAGAGAGTTGTTGGTACAAAAGAGCTAGTTAAAGCACCTCCCATGAGGCCTAAAGAACTAATAGTTGTTATTGTTGGTACAGCAATAAGGATAGGCAGTATAGAGAGAGTTACATCTGATGAACTTGCCATAACTTTAAGAGATCCATTAGTTGCCTGGGAAGGCGCTAGAGTAGCTATAAGTAGACAGGTATTCGGTAGGTGGAGGCTAATAGGGCATGGAGTTATTGAAAGTATAGGTGAATAAATCTGAATAAGCCAAAAGTAATTCTCGATACAAACATGTTAATGATGGCTGGTAAAGGATTTGGGATCTTTGAGCAAATAGAAGAGATCCTGGATTCAAAGCCTGTATTCATAGTGTTAAGCCAGGTGAAGCGGGAACTTGAGAAAATAGCTAGCACGGGTTCTCCAAAAGAAAGGAAGGCAGCTGCAGTAGCTCTTGAACTCATTAAGGCTAAATGCATTATAGTAGACCTAGGACAGAGCGGGACTGAGGGAGTCGATGAATTAATAATTGAAGCAGCATTAAGGGAGAAAGCACTAGTTGCAACTAATGATAGAAAGTTGAGGAAAAAACTGAGGGAGAAGGGGTTAACTGAAATATATTTTAGAGAGGAGAAGAGTATGTTGGAGTCACAGAGCACTATGTAACTTTAACGGTGGGGCATTTGTATAGAGTCTATAAGTTGAAGAGCGTAATAAGAATCCCTCCAGAGGACTTTGAAAAGCCTCTTAAAAGAATCGCCATTAAAGTACTCAGCAATACATATGAGGGAGTTGTTTCGAAAAACCTGGGAGTAATAATAGCCGTCCTTGATGCAAATCCAGCGCCTGAAGGAAAAGTTATTCACGGAGATGGGGCAAGCTATCATGAAACAGAGTTTACAGTGTTGGCGTTTAACCCAGTACTTCAGGAAGTTGTTGAAGGAGAAGTAGTTACAGTAGCTAACTACGGCGTCTTCGTAGACTTGGGGGCTGTAGATGGATTCATACATAGATCTCAGATAAGTGAAGAAGAGATAGAATATGATCCTGTTAGGCCAGCGCTTAGACTAGCTAGTTCTGGAAGGTTTTTAGAGAAGGGGGATGTAGTTAGGGCTAGAATATATAATATAGCGGCATCTGCTCAAAAAGGTCTAAGGATAAGCCTTACGATAAGGCAGCCGAACTTAGGTAAAGTAGAGTGGCTAGCTAAATCCAAGGAGAAAGCAGCTAGATCATAAAGCAATTGACATCAGGAGTGTGCAGACAAATGTTTATAAGCTCTATTAACTATGAACGCACTTGATTTTTGTGGTGGAGTAAGTGTCTTCAACTAGAAGAGCTAGAGTTAAGATGAAGCCTTTTAAAGCTTGTAGAAACTGTAAGTCGTTAGTTAATAGAGAAGCTGAAGTATGTCCTGTGTGTAAGTCAACTAACTTCTCAGAGGACTGGGAGGGAGCTTTATTCGTAGTCAGTCCAGAGAAGTCTGAAGTAGCTAAAGCCCTTGGAATAAATCGCCCCGGCAGGTATGCACTTAGGGTAAGGTAGAAGTGAAGTCACTAAGCTTAGTTATGCCCAGTTGGATGAGGGCTGTTCTCAGCAAGCCTCATGGAAAGCTATTTACATCTCGCACCATCATTTATGGCGAAGACTTAGGTGTAGCCATAGATTGTTGTGTTGGCGATGTAGTTTGCTCAACTATTAAATGCAAGTTAGCAGTAGTGGATGGAGCTACTATGAGGAGTCCGTTAATTAATTATGTGGCGAAAGGATTGATCATAGTTAACCCCAGAGGGACTATAACTGCTCAATCAGCCGGTACTTTAGCAAGCGTTAATGAAGGTGTTGTTACAGTTATTGGCGAGGAAGATCTATTGTTATTACCACTAGCCAGAAATCCTAAAGTAAGGAGGGCAATCTATGGACAGCCAGGAGTTGGAGTTGTATTAGTGGAGTTTAATTTAAGGAGAGTAAAGTACTTTAAGTTACTCAAAGCATTTAAACCAGGCCTCAACTTATATCAAGAGCAAGTTGAGGGACTGTAGATGAGCAAAAGCACTGCCATAACTATAGCTGAAGGATATGAAGGAGGAGTAATTGAGGAGAAGTATAATCCATTAATAAAGAGAAGGGAAGTAATTGTTAGAGTATTTCACAGCGGTAGAGGAACTCCGTCCAGGAGCTTAATTAGGCAAGCTTTAGCCAATGCTTATGGAGTAAGCACTAACTGTGTATACATAAGGAGAATAATTAGTGAGAAAGGAATGAATTCAACGATAGTTGAAGCACATGTGTATGAGTCTTCAGAGAAAGCAAAAGTCTTTGAGCCAGAGTACATCATTAAAAGAAATGAAGTTAGTTAAAGGGGATGGAATTATGGCATACGTAAATAAGCTTTATGAATATGACTACTCAAAGGGAATAATAAGGCTTAAGAATAGAAGATGCCCCAGATGCGGGAGCATCATGGCTTTCCACAACAGCCCTGTTCCCAGGTGGCACTGTGGAAAATGCAGTTACACAGAGTTTATTAGGGAGCATAGCTAGATCGATTCATGAAGGCGGCTTGAGTGAGCTAACTATACTTGGGATAGAGTCAACTTCTCACACCTTCGGTGTGGGGATAGTTAGAGTAAGCAGTGGAGTACCAGAAATACTTGTAAATGAGTTCTCTAAGTATGTTCCTGAGAAAGGCGGAATACATCCTAGAGATGCAAGCAATTACCACGCGGAGGAAGCTCCAAAAGTTCTCCATAGAGCCCTCAGTAAAGCTAAAGTGAAGTTAAGCGAAGTCTCAGCTATAGCTGTAGCTTTAGGCCCAGGTTTAGGCCCATGCCTTAGAGTGGGGGCAACAATAGCTCGATTCCTTTCTAGCTACTATTCTAAGCCATTAATACCGGTGAATCATGCTGTGGCTCACATAGAGATAGGAAAGTTGCTAAACAACTTGAGGGATCCACTAGTGATATACGTTTCTGGGGGAAATACATTGATAGCTGTACAGAGGAGAAAGAGATATAGAATTGTTGGAGAAACTCTAGACATATCTCTCGGTAACTTGCTTGACACATTTGCTAGAGAAGTTGGTTTAGCTCCACCATATGTAGTTAACGGAGTACACCAAGTGGATGTATGTGCTGACTGGGGTGAGGATTTCATAGATCTTCCATATACTGTGAAGGGAAACGATCTATCTTTCTCAGGCCTACTTACGGCTGCACTTAAGAAAGCTCGAGAAGCAAAGAGTAGGAGGGAGCTGGGGAGCGTATGCTTAAGCTTAAGGGAGACGGCATTCAATATGCTTGTAGAAGTTAGTGAAAGAGCTCTAGTGCTTGCAGCAAAAAGCGAAGTGCTGCTTACTGGTGGAGTTGCAGCAAACAAAGTTCTTAACGATAAGCTAGCGTCAATGGCATCAATTCACGGTGCAAAGTTCTATACTGTGCCTGCCGACTACGCTGGAGACAATGGAGCTATGATAGCTTGGAACGGCTTATTACACTACGCTTATGGAGTAGTCGTTAAACCTGAAGAAGCCTTCGTAAGGCAGAGGTGGAGGCTTGACGAGGTTGATGCACCTTGGCTTCTGGAGGACTAATTGAATTAACTCAAGGAGCTGAAGCAAAGATCTATAGGACGATGTTCTTAGGCATTCCAGCAATAGTGAAGTTAAGGATCTCTAAGCCCTATAGGCATCCTGAATATGACAGAGTGTTTAAGCATAGAAGAACGTTAATTGAAGCAAAAGTAATGACTCACTTAAGGTCACTTGGAGTAAGAGCGCCAAGCGTGCTTTACGTAGATCCTGATGCCGGCATAATAGTTATGGAGTACATAGATGGATGTAGGTTGTCTGAATGCCTCAGCAAAATGCCTATAGATAGAGTAGCTGAAATAGCTCTGGACATTGGGCGTCAAACAAGTATAATGCACGCGAACTCTGTTTACCATGGAGACCTAACTTTAGCCAATACATTAATAAGCTCTAAAGATGAGATCTATATAATAGACTTTGGATTATCAGGTTATAGTAAGGATTTAGAGGAATACGCTATAGACGTACACTTACTAGATCGTAGCGTTGAACTCTTGTATCCAGAGCTAAAGGATGCATTCATGAATAGCTTTTGGAAGGGCTATTTAATGAATGCCTCCATAAGCTTCGTAGAGAAGCTTAAAGATAAAGTAAGGGATATAAGGTTAAGGGGTAGGTATGTTGAAGAAAGGCTTAAGAAAAGGATCTCCAAGGATAGGTATGCATAAGGTAAAGCTCTACCTACTTACATCAAATAAAGGTAAAGTAGAGGAGATAGCTAGAGTTGCAGTAAAGTATGGAGTAGAGTTAGAGACAGTCGATGCACCTAAGCTCGAAGTGCAAAGCGATAGTTTAAGGGAAATAGCTCTGTATTCAGCAATAAATTACTACGTATCAAGTGGTGGAATGCCTGTACTAACAGAAGACGCTGGTTTATTCATAAGGGCGTTAAATGGATTCCCCGGGCCCTACTCAAGCTACGTGTATAGAACTTTAGGAGTTAAAGGAGTTCTAAAGCTAATGGATGGAGTAGAGGATAGAGAAGCATACTTTGAATCAGCTGTAGCAATAGTATATGATGGATTAATAGTTGCTGAGACTGCTAGAGTGAATGGATTAATATCTAAAGAAGCGCGAGGAGAGGGGGGATTTGGCTTTGATCCTATATTTATTCCACATGGATTCACTAGAACTTTTGCTGAAATGAGTATTGACGAGAAGAATTCCATTAGTCATAGAGCTAAAGCTGTAGCTAAAGCTCTAGAGAGCTTGCTTAATCTATTAAAAATTTAAAAGGCTTATATAGTTAAAGCAATTGTATACAGTTGAGGGGTAATCAATGAATAAGAAGAGGGATCGCGGAAAGTCTCATTCAACAAGGCCTGTGAGGGCTTCGCCTCCAAAGTGGCTTCGTGGAGTGCTGAGCCCGGAGGATGTAGAGCTACTTGTAGTGGAATTAATTAAAAAAGGATATATGCCATCAATGGTAGGAGTAATATTAAGAGATCAGTTTGGCATACCTTTAGTAAAGCAAGTGACCGGTAAAAAAGTATCAAAGATACTTAGCGAACATGGTTTAAAGCTACCTGTACCAGAGGACCTACTGCAACTAATGAAGCGTGCGGTGAACTTAAGGAAACACCTTGAGGAACATCCAAAGGATTTAAAGGCGAAGAAGGGGCTTCAAGAAATAGAATCTAAGATACATAGATTAGTGAAGTATTACACTCGTGTAGGGAAGCTCCCACGTGACTGGAAGTATGAACCTGAGCAAGCAAGGCTTTTAGTTTCCTCATATGTATAAAGGTGCTGCGATACTTCAATGGACGAGCATTCGTTATGCTTTAAGTGTAAGGGAGTTATAACAAAGATTCTAATAAAGAGGTGGATGCATTGAAGCATGAGGTTTCAACTACTTGTAGAGCATCTATGAATGGAGCACGATGTAAGTTTGAGTATTTAGAGCATACAGCTGATGTATACATAGTGGCATATGGTAGCGATCTACTTGAATTATTCAGTAATGCTGGCTTAGCGCTCTTTGAAACCATGACTGACACCAGTAGGATTGATGGGAGAGTTAAGAAGACTGTTAAAGCTCTCGGATTTGACCTTGAGAGCCTCTTATATAAATGGCTTGAGGAACTACTAATACTTTATTACTCTGAAAACATTATGTGTAAAGAAGTAGTTGCTGAAAAACTTGAAATCCGCAGAGCTGCTGATGGAGTTGAGTACGAGCTCGTGGGCTTTTGTATTGGAGAGGAATTCGACTTAAATAGGCATGTCCCAAGGATTGAAGTTAAAGCAGTCACTTATCACTTAATGAGGATACTGCTTAGTGAAAACACATGGAGGGCTTACTTCGTCTTAGACATATAGCTTACTAGAGATCTACTGCATTTACTGCAGAAGAACCTGCTCTTTAAATCTACTTCATTAACGCTGTTACTGAAGCTCATAACGCACTTCCTATCTATGCAGTGGCTTAAGTTAAACAAGTGGCCGAGCTCGTGGACTATTTCTTTAGCCACTCTCTCGTAGTATAAGTTGTAGTTAGGTTCGTAGCCATAGAATTGTGGTAGAAGCCTCTTAGTATAGACTGCAGCAACCCTCATGCCTGGAGCTGCTTCCCCAAAGACGAAGTTTAAGCGCTCTACGTATGCATCTATGTAGCCAATCCCAATGAAGTAATATGTGCTTACTCTACTTGCCAGTACTTCATAAAGCCATGATAGTATGCAAGTACTGTGATACTGAGCTCTATTGAAGTTAAAGCACTTTATTGGAGGACTCTCTACTCTAGGCCAAATGAGTATGTGAACGCTAGCTCCAGCCCTTAAGTAGCTATCGTTCACTAACTTAGCCCATTCATCAATAAAGTCATCAACTAAGTACCTCGTAAATGGAATAAATACAGTCTCCATAGTCGGGCAGCAACTCCCAACTCTGGTTAAATATTCATAGTTATCAGCGCATTTTTAACAGTTAGCATAAATATTTACGACTCCAACCATTGATCTTGAACATAACTTATCTTATAATAAGTGGTGAGTGCCGCCGGGGGGACTTGAACCCCCGACCACCCGGTCTTCAGCCTCGCCGGAGCCAGATGCTCCTCGGGCGCTCTCCCAGCTGAGCTACGGCGGCAGCCACTATTATAGTCCTTGAAGTGGTTTAAATAGCTATAGTTAGTTCAGTTTTTCCAGCGGTCTTCATTGTTTAAGTAACTCAAGAGACCCTCTTCTCATCACTGAGGAATACTATTTAAACACAGGATTTTATACAGTTAAAACCCCTAGTATACTAAGAGTACGCTGGTGCGGCGGTCGTCTAGCCTGGACTAGGACGCCGGCCCTCCAAGCCGGAGATCCCGGGTTCAAATCCCGGCCGCCGCACTTCATTTATTATTTGTTTAAAAGCGATGGAATCTATTGAGGCAGCAAAAGTTAACTCGCTTCCCCTCTATCTGAAGGGCGAGTGAAAGCTTGTGAAGCTTATTTAACTTATTAACAGTGAACTAGAGTGACTCTGAAGATGCTGGTCCTGAGCAGTAAACATTATACTACATGATCTTTTGAGAATCCTTCCTGAAAGGCTGAGTGTAATTTATACATCATGTGCCTTCTCAAAAACTTAATGTAAATACGGTAAGGCTTAGTTAGCCCCACATTCTACTGCAATGCTGTGAAAATTATATAGAAGAGTATTGCCACTAATAAGAGTACACTCATTAAGAATAGTAGGAGTAGAAAAGAGCGCTCCATCGAGTGT
This sequence comes from Desulfurococcaceae archaeon, assembly GCA_038879595.1. Classification (GTDB taxonomy): domain Archaea; phylum Thermoproteota; class Thermoprotei_A; order Sulfolobales; family Desulfurococcaceae; genus JANXDZ01. The sequence continues at coordinate 109,493 of JAVZTI010000003.1, forward strand.
TGAAGCATTTCAATAGATGATGATATAGTGTGGAGGATTTCTCCGATTCTCCTCTCTACTTTAATGAAGCTATTCATTATAGATGCTGCGAGCTTTGCAAGTTTATGCATGGTCTGTAGAACATTATTATTTTCTGCTTTAAGCAGTGCTTTAACAAACTCATTGAATGCTTTAAATCCATTTACAGCTGCTACTTCACTCACCACTTTATTCTGTAGAAATTCTAAGAGCAGGGTTGCTTTATGTCCAATCACGCTCCACACAGCTTCAAGCCTTGCCTTAACCTTACTTAAAGCACTAGCTTCCTCCAGTAGATGGAGTTCTATAGCTGTTCTCTCTAAGCTTGATTGCACTTCTTTAGAGGCTGTGCCTACGTGAATTTTAGTAGTCAGCGCTTTAACTACAGAGACTGCTAACACTACAGCTAACATAGTTGTACTTAAAGCTATGTCGCGGCTCCCCACTATAATCCAATAAAATGCTAATGCAACATAGTGTAACGGGAGTTCCTCTATTACAAAGCTGTATATGTCCCTCGGCTTTCCAAAGCTAAGCGATATGAGGAGTACTAAGCATAAGTAAGCCGCTATTGCCGCATTAGCATCAATGCTGCCAACACTCATGAAGTAAAATAGTGTTATAATTGCTGATGCAGCAAGCGATATTGCTTTACCTCTCTTAATTTGCAATTTAAATGAGTATTCGAAAGCTATGAGTGCTAGCATGACGATAGCGGCTTTAAATGCTGCTTCTACTAGAAAGTAACTTTCAATTACAATGCTCCATGTAGTAGCTAGAAAGACTATTAACGCTAAGTATAGCTTAAAGTAATGCAGTAAGTTCACTGCCTCCACCCTTCTATAGCAATGCTCTTAAAGAATTTATATAGGGATAATCCTAGGAATGCGAAGAGAATGAGTGATGAGGCTAGAAACGAAGTTAATTTCTTAAATAATTCAAGCTCTATGTAGCCTGAGCAGTCTAGTATGTAGAGTGCAAGTACTAATATGAGCGATAGTAGTGAGGCTATGAAAGTATATGGCTGTAATATAAGTGCTCCCCTATTTATGTTGGAGGCTTGAACAGTTCCTCTTACGCTGAAATGAGATCTTAAGTAGACAATGTTGTAAATTATTGAGAGAGATACTTTAATGGAAGCTACAATTAGTGCAGCTATGTAGATCCAGGATATAGTGATGTAACGCGATATGGAGGCAAATGTGAATACCTTGGCTAAAAAGCCCATGGATGGAGGAATGCCGAGTATCGCTAGCACCGACAAGAGCGCAGCCATAGATTCCAATGGACTTATTTGACCAATGTAGCCAAGCCTCCTAACATCTCTTTCACCTGTTAGTAGCTCAATAAATCCAGAATCCATGAACATTGACGCCTTATACACTGCATGAGCTGCAGTATATAGCATTGCAGCCTCTATGAAAACTCTATCGCTAGAAACCAAGTAGAGCGCCATGAGGACTGCTATTAAGGCTGTATTAGACGTAGTGCTATACGCTAGAAGCCTCTTCACATCGCATTGAGTGGATGCTTGTAGAGCACCATATATGGTCGTGAGAAATCCTGAGAATAAAGTTATGGAAGCAGCAAGATCTCTATTAATTGGATAATGGCTTAGAAGGTATATAGCAAACACTCCCATTTTAACCATTAAGCCTGATAAAAGCGCTGAAGCAGGCGACGGCGCTACTGAGTGAGCATCTGGAAGCCAGAAGTGGAGTGGAAATATAGCTGCCTTTGAGAAGAAACCAAGTATGATCATAGTCAGAACAACTGGATCGGCGAGTCTTGGAGCTATGCTTCTCAGAGGAGTGTTAAAAGCTTCAGCAAAGCCTGTAATTGCTAGAAGTATAAAGAGCGCTACATCCGTTGGAATCATTGAGAAGACCAAGTACTTTACTGCAGCAGACATAGCTTGTTCCTCCTTCTTTGCAATGTAGTCATAGGCTATTAGAAGAAACCCCAAGAGCTCCGTTAATAGCCAGAAAGTGATAAGCTCTATGAGGTATTCAGAGGCAAACACTAAAGTCATTGAGAGCAAGAATATATCAACAGGCATTACTAGACCTAAGTTACCGTATTTTAAGTGGGAGTAGTGAGGCGTGTACATTGCGATAACTGTGCCTATGATTATAGATGAGATTATTAGCATATCGCTAAACAAGTCTATCTTCCCTATGTTTAATCCAAGTGAGAAAAATCCTAAGACTCTGAGAACAGTGCTGCAAATTCCGCTCCTTAACCGAAGGATATTGCCGATTAGCACTAGTCCTAGTGGAATAGCGATCTTCGCTGTCTCTACTTCTGTAAGCATAAAGTTTTAACCACCTCTTAGAGAAACTATGTGAGTAAGATTATTTAGCCTAGTACATTCATATTGATGAAAGCACTTTCTCAACATATCTTTCAACAGCAATTACCAGCGATCCATAATTAATGACTGCCTCTCTTGCATTACTGGACAACAGAAGTAGCATACCTAGGGCTACAGTAGTAGCAGCTAATAATGACAGTACAAAGATAGGAATTACTACACTTCTACTTCCTTGCCCTACAAGCTGCTGCTCTACTTTACTTGAGCTAAGCAATCTAAGAGCTACTCTCAAATAGCCTACTGCACAAAGACCTGATGAAGCAAGCACTAAAGCAGCACCTTGCGGTATTCCAGCCCGGATAAATCCGAGAGTTAGGTACGTTTTACTCCAGAACCCTGGTAGAATGGGTATTACGCCGAATAAGTTTAAGATGCCTATAACTAAAGTAGCGCGGGATATAGCAAAGATCAGCTTATTGCGTGTGTCGCCATCTCTAGGTATGCATAGGAGAATGCCTGAACTGTAGAGCACAGCCATATCGCCAAGTCCATTTACGATAAGGTGAAGCAGCGATCCTGCTATCGCCTCACCGGCTTCAGTAGTTAGACCTAGAAGAGCTAGACTAAACTGAGAGATTGAACTATATGCTATTAATTCACGAACCTTTCTCTGCCTGGCCACTAATAAAGCCGCTACCACAGCAGATGCTGCTCCCATGAACATTAGTGCTTTGAGAAGCAATGCCCTAAAGTCTTCTACAACAATGCCTTTAGTGAAGATACTGTAGTAAAACCTAATTAATCCATAAATGCCTACTATATCGGCTGCTGTAAACAATGCTACTGCTGATAGAGGAGCAACTCTATATGCTTCTGGAAGCCAGAAGTGGTTAGGCATGATCCCAGACTTAAATAATAAAACCCACGTAACTAACGCTAGCGAGATCTTTGATACTAACATTATATCTCCATGAATCCCCCCGGAGAATGCGACTACAGCGCTTGGATTACGTGCTTTCAGTGATACATCAGCCATGTTTAGAGTTCCATAAGAGCCGTACAACGTGAATGATGCAAGGAGCAGAAATGAAGTTATAATGGTTCCAGCAATGCCATAAATGACTGCTGCTCTAATAGCCCTCGGCCTATCTCTATAAAAGCCTGTTATAGCATATGACGATACAGCTATTAATTCTATTGAGATGTAGAAATTGAAGATGTCGCCTGTAAATAAACATCCGTGGACTCCTGTTGCAAGGAGAAACGTTAGTGTATAGTAAATGTGCCTAGCTTCATGGGGAATTAACCACACTGCATATAGAGTTGATGAAAATAAGGCAAAGGATGTAAGAAGTGCCAGCATAGAGCTTGCTTCATCTGCAACGTACACTACTCCTAGTGGCGGCGGAAAACCCCCAAATCTATATAGAGCTATGCCAGTGCTGTTGACAGTTAAGAAAAGCTTTAATGCAAGCGCAAGCCCACTTACAGAGCTCAAGACTGCTACAGCATCCACCACTTTTTTACTTAATGTAGTTGTTGGTAACAAAGCTGTTAGAACTGCAGACATAAGGTATGTAAATGGTATGAGCCCTAGCTCTATGGCCACATTCTTCACCCAAAGATCTTTTTAATTAGCTCCTCGAACTCCTTAACAATTTCTCTCTTAACTTCACTTGAATTCATTGTTTTAGCCATAAGCCAGTGTACATAGAGTACTTTCCCACTCTTATCGACATGTAAAGTAATTGTGCCAGGAGTGTTAGTTACTGTAGATGCAAGTAGAGTTATACCATAATCATTCTCTAAGTTAAATGGAACTTCTACTATGATTGGATTTACGTGAATCTTTCTGCTAAGAATTACTTTTGCTATTTTAAAATGCTCTTTAAGCACTGTTGCTGCAAAGTAGAGTAAGTACTCTATTAAATATAGGAGCTTAACAAAATCCTTAGGCTTCAACTCTCCCTTAATGAGCACTGGCTCAAGCGTTAATGCAATTACGGCTGAAGCTACAAGGCCTGTAAGGATTGTCAGCTCTGTTGCAAGGCCTGTAAATACTGCGTAGAAAGCCATTGATAGTAGAGCTATTGTTAGCTTATTAAATAGCCTCTTCATAGTCTTCATCCAACGAAGCCCTTATATCAGTGGTTCCAAAATGCTTATAGTATAGGATAATTAAGCCCAGTAGAACTGTAGTTGTTGCCAGTCCTATGACTATAGCTGTAATTACAAATGCTTGCGGCAGTGGGTCAACGCTTACTTCTGCAAATGCTTTTATGTCGCCTGGAGTCTTAGGCTTCTCACTAAGCACAGGGAGCGAAGGATACTGAGCTTCTGTAATTCTAAAGCCTATTGCTATTGCTAGTATGTTTATTGAGTCAGAGAAGATTATGATTGATATAGCCTTCTTGAGGAGGGATGGCCTAATGAATACCCCATAGGAAGCTATAGCTATATTAACTATGAATGCTGTAACGGCTGTAGTGAATGCAAGGGATAGAAGGTCACTCACTTTCTACAGCCTCTTAAAACATGCTCTAACTCCTCTCTACGCATTGCGAAGAACATCAATATGTACGATAGTGCT
>JAVZTI010000004.1:0-20363 GCA_038879595.1 Desulfurococcaceae archaeon
ACTGCCTGGGATGCGCTTGAGATGGCTACAATAAATGGAGCCAGGGCCTTAGGCTTAGAGGACTCAATAGGTTCCTTAGAGCCCGGTAAGAAAGCTGATGTAGTTATTGTAAAGCTCAATGGACCCCACATACATCCAGTAAACGACCCTCTTGGAGCCTTAGTCTACAGCGCTAACGCCAGCGACGTAGAGACTGTAATATTAAATGGTGAAGTAGTCGTAGATAATGGAAGGATCGTGAACATTGATGAGGAAGCTTTGAGAAGCTGTGTTGAGAAAACATTAGAGAGAATCATTGATAGAGCTAGGAGTAGGTTTGGAGCGAGGTTCTCGTTTGAAGACTATGTAGTTTAGCTCAATTAATTAAGCTCGGGCATCAGGAGGTTCTGGTTCTTCACGCGCTCCGCGCTGTCGCCACTCATCATCTACTATTCCCTACTCCCTACGAATTTAATAAGCGTTTGCAGTAACTTAACTATCATTAATAAAGCACGGTGCAGTGAATTGGCTAGAGTAGCAGTGATCGATAGAGATTACTGTAAGCCTAGTAAGTGTAGCCTGGAGTGCATAAGGTTTTGCCCAGTGAATAAGCGTAGGGGGCCTGTTAAAGCAATTGAGTTATCTGAAGACGGAAAGTTTGCAGTAATTCGCGAAGAGGTATGCATAGGTTGTGGAATATGCGTGAGGAAATGTCCTTACTCAGCAATATCCATTGTTAATCTACCTGAAGAACTTGAAAAGAGCTCTGTGCATCGATATGGAGAAAACATGTTTAAGCTATACAATCTACCGATTGTTAGAAGAGGAAAAGTTTTAGGAATTATTGGCAGAAACGGCAGTGGTAAAACTACATCAATAAAGATACTGAGTGGGCAGTTGAAGCCTAATCTTGGGAGATACCGTGAACCCCCTGACTGGAGTGAAGTAGTTAAAGCGTTTCGCGGCACAGAACTACAAAATTACTTAAAGGACTTAAGTGAGGGAAGGATTAGAGCTGTTGTTAAGCCCCAATACATTGAGGCTGCTAGAAGACTTCTTAAGGGGGTAGTAAGAGAGCTGCTTGCTAAGGTGGATGAAAGAGGTATTTTAAGAGACTTAATAACTGCTATGAGTCTAAGCAACATTATTGATAGAAGAATTGATGAACTTAGCGGAGGGGAGTTGCAGAAAGTACTGATCTCCGCAGTCATAATGAAGGATGCTGATGCATACTTCTTTGATGAACCGTGCAGTTACCTAGATATAAGGGAGAGATTAAGGGTCTCTAGAGCTATAAGGGAGTTCATAGATCTTAATAAAAGCTATGTAGTAGTAGTTGAACACGATTTAACAGTTCTTGACTACATTTCAGATAATGTTGTTGTAATATTTGGTGAGCCTGGAGTGTATGGAGTGGTCTCTAATCCATATGGAGTTAGAGCGGGGATAAACCATTATTTGCAGGGATATCTTCCATCAGAGAACATGAGGATTAGGAAGGAAGCCATAACGTTCAAACTGCCGGTAAGCATAGATCAGCAGGTAAAAAGGGATCTGGCTTACCCAGCAGTCAAGTGGTCAAGAATGGTTAAGCAATATGGGTCGAGCTTCAGCTTAGTGACTGATGAGGGAGAAGCCATGCCTGGTGAAGTAGTGGGAATAATTGGCCCCAATGGAATAGGTAAGACTACCTTCATTAAAATGCTTGGAGGAGAAGTTGAACCCAGCGAGGGTGAAGTAATTATATCGGTTGAATCCATCAGCACTAAGCCCCAAGAGCTTTCCCCAAAGATATTCAGTGAAGAAACCGTAGTGGGTAACATAAAGAAGGCTAATTCAAGCGCTATTGAGCCATCATCGTGGCTCTACGTAGAGCTTATATCAAAGCTTGGATTAAGGAAGTTGTTTGATAGGAGAGTTGATGAGCTTAGTGGAGGAGAACTACAGAAGTTAGCTATAGCTGTATCGCTAGCTAAAGAAGCTAAACTATACCTACTTGATGAACCTTCAGCTTACTTAGATGTTGAAGAGAGGATAAATGTCTCTAGAGTAATTAGGAGGATAGTTGAGGATAGAGGCGCTGTAGCATTCGTCGTAGAACACGACCTAATGCTTCAGGCATTTGCATCCGATAAAGTCATGGTTTTCTACGGCGAACCTGGAGTGAAAGGCTATGCATCTAAACCAGTATCGATCAGTAGTGGATTAAATAAGTTGCTTAGTGAACTAGAGGTGACAGTGAGAAGAGACCCTATTACTGGAAGGCCTAGAGTCAACAAGCCGGGCTCATACTTAGATAGGCTTCAGAAAGCTCGTGGAGAATACTTTGTTCCAGAGGCTGCTGGAGTTGATGAGGAATAAATATTATGGGATGTAGAAACGCAACGTATATTAATAAGTGAAAAGTTCTTGTAAGCTAAGAAAATGAGGTGTATTAAAAATGGGTCAAAAAACTACTTTATCCGTAATAAAGGCTGACGTAGGATCTATTGCTGGACACTACATGCCTCACCCAGATCAATTGGCTGTGTGCACGAAAATATTAGCTGAAGCTAAAAGGAGGGGTGTAATAATAGACTTTTACGTTACACACGTAGGTGACGACATACAGCTATTGATGACTCATACTAAGGGCGTTGATAGTCCTGAAATACATGGACTTGCGTGGGAGGCTTTTAAGGAAGCCACTAAAATAGCTAAGGAATTAGGCCTTTATGCAGCTGGCCAGGACCTACTTTCAGAAGCATTCTCAGGAAACCTCAGGGGGATGGGGCCAGGTGTTGCTGAAGTAGAATTTGAGGAGAGGCCTAGTGAGCCAATAATAACTTTCCACGCTGATAAAACTGAGCCTGGGGCGTTTAACCTGCCTTTATTTAGAGTATTTGCTGATCCATTCAATACAGCTGGCTTAGTAATTGATCCTAAGATGCATGAGGGATTCATATTTGAAGTATTTGACGTATATGAAGGGAAGTCGGTTAAACTAAGTGCTCCTGATGAAATGTACGATATTCTTGCCCTCATAGGGACTCAGGGCCGTTACATAATTAAGAAAGTCTTTAGGAAAGCTGACGGCCTCATAGCTGCTGTAGTAAGTACTGAGAGGTTAAATCTTATTGCTGGGAGATATGTCGGTAAAGACGATCCTGTAGCTATTGTGAGAACTCAACATGGATTGCCGGCCGTTGGAGAAGTTTTAGAAGCATTTGCCTTCCCACACCTAGTTGCTGGATGGATGAGGGGAAGCCACTTTGGACCACTAATGCCTGTCCCGCAAAGGTATGCTAGAGTAACGAGGTTTGATGGCCCTCCAAGAATCATCGCCCTAGGATGGCAGATCAAGGAGGGAAAGCTTGTTGGACCAGCTGATTTATTTGACGACGTTGCATTTGATGAGACTAGGAGAATAGCTCAAACAATTGCTGAATACATGAGGAGACATGGGCCATTCATGCCGCATAGGCTTGGACCAGAGGAAATGGAGTATACTACATTGCCGCAAGTACTGAAGAAGCTTGAGGATAGATTTGTAAGGATAGCTCCTCCACCAGCTGGAGTCCATAAGCATGAAGCATAGATTTCTAAACGTTTTGCAAAATTTTTTATTTTAAATCCACAAAACATATCCTGGGGGTATGATTTATGAAACCTATAATTGCTGTAAACTTTAAGGCATATTATCCGCATAGCTTCGGTGAAAAGGCACTTAAACTAGCTGAATCAGCTAGGAAAGTATGGGAGGAGACTGGCATTAAAATAGTCTTAGCTCCTCCATATACTGAGATCAGGAGCATTGTAAAGTATTTGGAGGGAAGTGGAGTCGAAGTCTATGCTCAACACGCTGACCCCATTGAGCCGGGAGCTCAAACAGGCTTTATACCTCTTGAAGGAGTTAAGGATGCTGGTGCAGTTGGAGTAATATTAAACCACAGTGAACATAGATTAAAGCTAGCCGACATAGGTTGGCTTATTAAGAGAGCTAAGAAGCTTGGATTGAAGACTCTCGTGTGTGCTGACGAGCCTGAGACTACTGCAGCAGCCGCTGCTCTCAACCCAGATATAGTTGCTGTAGAGCCTCCTGAACTAATAGGTACAGGAATACCTGTTTCTAAAGCAAAGCCTGAAGTAATAACGTCTACTGTTGACTTAGTAAGGAAGATATCTAGGGAATTAATTATACTGACTGGTGCAGGGATAAGCGCTGGAGAAGACGTCTATATTGCAATAAGACTTGGAACGCAGGGAGTGTTAGTTGCATCAGCAATAGTGAAAGCTAAGGATCCATACCAAGTGATGAAGGATATGGCGTTAAAAGCCTTAGAAGCGTGGGGAAAGTAATTTCTTTTTCCTATCACTTCTTCTACTCTAAAGCTTTCCAAAAAGATCGTTATATAGCCTTAAATACTAGGTAAACTATGTTGCCTCGCTACATCATAATTATTTATATAGATAGGCTGGCTTTAGTTAGTTTGGTGATTTATTGAAGGCCTATGTAAGCGTTGACTTAGAGGGCTTACCTGGTATAGCGTCACTGACCATGCTTTCTCCAAAGAGCCCTCAATATAGCGTTGCATCAAGGATTATGACTAAGTTGAGTGTAGCTATTGCTGGAGAGCTTTTAAACAGAGGCTTCAAGGAGGTTACCGTAGCTGACAGCCATGGCTATATGACTAACTTGAATTACTTAGAGTTCCCACGCGGAGTTAGACTTATACAAGGGTATCCAAGGCCTATATCCATGGTAGCCGGTATATGCAGTGAGTATAAGGCGGCGTTCTTCATTGGCTATCACTGTGGAGCTGGGACAGTTAAAGGAATTCTAGATCATACGTATAGTGGAAGAACTTTTCATAGAGTTTGGCTAAATGAAGTTCCTGTAAGTGAATTTTTACTGAATTCACTCGTAGCTGGAGAACATGGTGTACCAGTAGCTATGGTTGCAGGAGACAGCTGTCTAAAAAGTGAAGTAGAGAAGTTCTCTCCGTGGACTGTATTCATTGAGCTTAAGCAAGGTATGAGTAGGTATGCAGCTGTATATAAGTCTATGGAAGAATTAATTGATGAAATTAAGGCTAAGGTTAGTGAAGCTATAAAACTTGTTGAAGAAGGCGTTGCTAAACCACTTAAATTCAATTGCGATAAGTATAAGTTGCGTATAGAGTTTAAGGAAAGTGAAGTAGCTGATGTAGCTGAAACTATTTCAGGAGCTAGTAGAATCGATGCTTATACTACAGAGTATCACTTAAATAGCCCTAGTGAAGCACTTAAGTTAATAGAGCTTTTAGCTTTAGCAGGATCAGGGTTACAATACCTTAAGCAATTGATGCAATAACGCTATCTCTACACTCTAAAGAAGCCCAGGGTTTTGAGTAGAATAACTGAAGTTAAATGAGTAGTGGCATGCAAGCCCATCATACTATAGAGGAGTGCCTATAGATTTTCTCAAGGTATGTCACGTAAAGATGTACGTTGGGAAATCCGTGAGAAGAGGAACGATTAAGTATATTAACATAGGTCTCACTACACCCTGCTCTACGGCGAAGCCGTCAATAAATGTAGTGGCCTTGGAGTTTTTCAATAAATTTTGATTACAAGATTTCGATCTTCCTGCTATGAAAGGAGCTAGGTTAAAGGCTAGACTATTGCTTTCCCACTGCTTTTATCGAATACATGGATTTTATTTTCATCAAAGAGTATCCACACGGTTTCCTTAAGGCTGCTGTGGACTTCTGGTGATATTATTGACGTAATTTTTGATTCCCCAATCTTTAGGTGTGCTATTAGCTCTCTACCAAGCTTCTCTACGTAAATAAACTTTGCCTCTAGAGCTCCAGGTATGTATTTACCCACTACCTTCACGTGTTCTGGCCTCACTCCTATTATGAGTTCTTTAACAGTCTTCGTAAGAATTGCTTCAGCTATTGATTTAGGCAGCTTGTATTCTCCAAAATCGCACTCAAGCACTCCACGCTCTAGATCAGTTGAAATACAGTTAAACATGTTCATCGGTGGACTGCCTATGAAGCCTGCTACAAAAGTATTGATGGGCCTCTCATAAATTTCTACTGGCTCACCTACTTGCTGTAGCGTTCCAGCAGACATAACTCCTATTCTATCGCCCATGCTAAGTGCTTCAACTTGATCGTGCGTTACATAAATGACTGTAGTCTTAAACTCACGCTGTATTTTCTTCAGTTCAACTCTCATTAAGACTCTTAGCTTAGCATCCAGGTTTGACAATGGTTCATCCATTAGAAGCAGCGGGGGGGTTCCTAATTAGAGCTCTCGCTAAGCCAACTCTCTGCTTTTCACCGCCGCTTAACTGCCCGGGCTTTCTATTCAATAAGTGCTTTATGCCTAGAGTTTCAGCTATTTGCTCAGCCCTCTTTCTCACTTCATCCTCAGGGAATTTTCTAACCTTTAGTGGAAAAGTTATGTTGTCAAACACGCTCATATGGGGGTAGAGAGCGAAGTCCTGAAACACCATGCCTAAGTTCCTCTCTTGTGGAGGAACGAATACTCCTTTTTCTGCTGATACAACGAGTTTATCGCCAATCCATATTTCCCCCTTAGTTGGCTTAATGATTCCAGCTATGCAATTCAATACAGTTGATTTACCGCTTCCACTTGGACCCAGTAAGACAAAGAACTCCCCGCTTCTTACCTCTAAGTTGAAGTCCTTTACCGCCTCCGTTTTTCCAAACTTCTTATATAGGTCTTTAATGAATACATTTACCACATCTCATCACCCTTTAATAGCTCCAGCGAGATAGCCTCTAATCAAGTATTTGCCGAGGAGGAGATATACCGTTACTACTGGTAGAGCGTAAATGAATGTACCGGCCATCTGTACATTCCATTCAGCAGCTGTTGTTCCGAGAAGGTTGGCTAGTACAACGCTAGCAGGCTGATTACTGCCTTTAGTTAGTACTACACCGAACAAGAAGTCGTTCCATATGCTTGTAAATTGAAATACCCCAGTAATTATGAATGCAGGCCACGAGAGTGGGAGTGCAATCCTCCTATATATAGTGAAGTCGCTTGCTCCATCTATTCTAGCTGCATTCAATATGCTTTCAGGTAGTTCGTCAAAGAAGTTCTTGAAGAACAAAGTGCATATGGGTATGCCGTACGTTGTGTGAACAATGGTCATTCCGAGAATGGAGTTGTAAACGCCGGTTTTACTGGTTACAGTTATTAATGGAATTATTACTGCATGATAGGGAATGAATATTCCAACACTTAATGCAAGAAACACTGCATCAGCGTGCTTAAACTTCACTTTTGAGAGCATGAAGCCGTTGACGGAACCTATTATGCTTGAGAGTATAGTGGCGAAGCTTGTGAATAGCAAGCTATTCAACAAGCCTTGCTTCATTAATTCTAAGGCCTTAAGCAGAGGCATCGTTGTGGGATTTGACGGCGGAACTATAGGTATTGTCATTCTCACCTCTACATCGCTTTTAAGAGCAGTTGTAAGCACGCTCCAGAATGGTAGAAGGTATGTGAATGCAAGGATTGTTAAAACAATGTATGTTGCAAGGCTTGCCTTATTTAACATCACTTCTCCCCCTTTCTAGATGATAACAGTAAGTAGGGCACTACTACGCTAATAACCATTGTGAATAGTATTGTAGCTAGTGCTGCTCCATATGGGAAGTCCGTTTCGAAAAACGCCCTTCTAAACATTAGTAGCGCAAGCACGTATGTAGAAACTCCAGGCCCTCCATTCGTTAATACATAGATGAAGTCGAAAGCCTTCAATGCAAACACCATTAGTACTACGAACGCTGATAGAATCCATGGCTTTAGCTGTGGGATGACTATCCTAGTGTATAGTTGAAATGCGGAAGCTCCATCAATTCTCGCCGCATTTATCTGCGACTCTGGTATAGACTTTATCCCTGCAAGAAATACTAAAGCTGTATATCCTGAGAACTGCCAGATGAGTGCTAAGATTACGCTGTAGAGAGCAATATTAGGGTCTCCAAGCCAGTTTACTTGAAGAGCTCTGCCCAACAAAGCTGTTAGCAAAGTATTTACTACGCCGTATGAATAGTTGTACATCCATGCCCACATAGATGCCGTTGTAACAAACGATAATGAAAATGGAAGAAGGTAAATAGTTCTATATAGAGTCTCCCCTCTACCGCCAACTAAGTCAAGCAATACTGCTAACAACAGTCCAAGCCCTATGCTTCCAGGGATGAAGAGTACTATTAGCATTAAATTGTTCTTAAGAGAGATCTGGAAGACGGGATCTGATCCGGCCTTCACATACTGCGTTAAGCCCGTTAGTTCATAACTCGTGATCAAGCCCATGGATTTTGTAAAGGATAAGAGCACGTTCCAGCCTATTAAGCCATATATGAAGAAGAATGCTGTGGCTAGTGAAGCTATAAAGACTATTGTTAAAGGAAGTGAACCATGTGAACCCATGTTTCTCCCGCGAAGACTTTGTGAGTTGTGGAAAAATAGTTTATTGTTTAATAAAGCCTCCACTCCTTAACGTACTCATCCTTAGCAGCATTGATTGCATCGATAATGCCTCTGCATGCAGCTGATACATCTCTATTTGATGCAAAGGCAGAAGATATGTCATTAAAAGCACTTGCAAACTTCTCTGGCGCTCCACTCCCATGAACTATGCTTGGAGCCATGTATCTAGCATTCCTAAAGTCATTTATAGCCTGTTGCTGATATGGGCCGTACTTCGTTATGTCAGCATCTAATCTAGCTGGTATTGAGCCCTTTATTGGGTTAAATGCGTCCTGCCCTTCCTTAGATCCGACTACCATTAGCCACTTAACGGAGTTCTCCGGGTGCTTAGCTCCTTTGGGATGCTCAAAGCAGTCAACTACAAGGACGTATATGCCCCTAGTTCCAGGCACAGGTATTGCACCATAATCTACGCCAAACACTTTTCCAGCTACTAGGAATTCTCCATTGGCCCAGTCGCCCATGATTGTAAAAGCTGCTTCACCTCTAATGACTCTCGCCACTGCTTGATCCCACGTTAAGGTAGCGTAGTCTGGGTTTACGTAATCTAAATACCTGTTGAATATTTGAAAAGCTCTCACAAGCCTTGGGTCATTGGGGTCAGCTAACTTCCCATTTATTAAGTCCTGGTAGAATTCTATGCCCTGACTAACGAATATTTGTTCAAGGGCATGAGCTATCTCCCACTTACCTATGCCTCCCATAGCTATTGGGTGGCTTATGCCGGCAGCCCTAAGCTTTTCACAAGCTGCGAAGAAACCATCCCACGTCTCTAACGTTGCAGGATCTATGCCGTGTTGGTCGAGTATGTGTTTATTATACCACAATACGTTAGCTCTATGAATGTTCACTGGGACAGCGTAATAATGCCCTCCCACTTAACCATGTCTTTTACAACTGGTGGGAATACTTCTTCCCAGCCCTGCTGTGCCCATAGATCATCTATGGGGTCTAAGTAGCCGGCGTCTACGTATGGCTTCATTTCATAACCTGCATGGACTTGGAATGCGTCAGGAGCTTCACCAGCTGCAACCATAGCCTTCATTACTGCCTTCATAACGTAGCCTGCACCACCTGCAACAGGGCTTTGTATAACGCCTACATCAGGGTACTTAGCTTGAAACACTGCCACTAATGCATCTATAGCAGCTTTCTCGCCGCCGGAAGTCCACCAGTGATATATTTCAAGTAAGTTAGCTCTAGGCTTAACAAGCACCGTCGTATAGTAGTAGTATAGTCCTCCGCCTACAATTGCTGCAGTAACTATGATAGCTATTGCAACTGCATATACAGTTTTTATAGCCATATTAATCGTCATATCTACATACAGAGTCTTACGCATCTGCTTTATAAATTTTTATCACTATATAGCATACTTACGTCTCAATAAGATTAAAGTAAGGGCTGTTGATAAAGCAGCGTTAAGAATTTGCGTGCTCCATGCAATGAGCCTTGAACGTATTTAAGCATGCCGTAGCTTAAGCTATGTCTGGGGGCTTGCTTGAAGCTATATACAGATCGTTTTATACTTACGCCTGGTCCTACAGAGATCCCTCACTGCGTTAGAATGGCGTTAGCTAGAGAGACCACTAACCCCGATCTAGATCCAGAGTTCCTTAATGAGTACAATAAAGTTAGGGGCATGCTAAAGGACCTTCTGGGAGCGCACAGTGCATCGATCTACGTCATGGTTGGCGAAGCTGTATTAGGGCTTGAAGCAGCCGTAGCTAACTTAGTTAAACCAGGGTGCAAAGTACTAGTTGTAGCTAATGGAGTTTTTGGAGAAGGGTTTGCAGACATTGTAAAAGCGTATCGCGGCATACCAATATTAGTTGGAGCTAGAGATGATGAGTGGAGGAGGGGCATTGAAGTAAGCGTTATTGATAGAGAGCTAGAGCGCAATAAGGATATAAGCATTGTAACTTTAGTTCACTGCGATACTCCCTCAGCTATATTAAATGATTTACCGAGCGTGGCAAAAGTAGTTAAGGAGCGTGAAGCTCTACTCATAGTAGATGCTGTATCAAGTATTGGTGGAGTACCAATAGAGTTTGATAAAAATAAAGTAGATGTATTGATCGGAGGATCTCAGAAAGTATTAAATGCTCCGGCTGGGCTAACTATAATGGCTATTAGTAAGGCTGCGTGGGAGGCAATTTACAGAACTAATTACAGCGGCCTATACTTAAACTTAAGGACGTGGATGGAATCCCTTGATGTTCATGGAGTATTCCCTTACACCATGAGTGATGTGCTTGTATACGCACTTGAAGAAGCTTTAAAAATGCTATTTAATGAAGGACTAGATAACGTTTACAAAAGACACTTAATGGCTAGAAGAGCTTCTTGGAGAGCTGTTGAAGCATTAGAGCTAACTCCATTCCCAGCTTCAATAAATGACTCTTCTCCAACAGTTACAGCATTCCTAACTCCAAGCGGTATTAGTGATGGAGAGCTAAGGGATTACGTGTGGAGGAAGTATGGGGTAATGCTAGCCGGCAGCTGGGGCAGACTTCAGGGAAGAGTAATTAGAGTAGGCCACATGGGGGTTCAAGCATCCAGAGCTCACCTATTAATAGCCTATACGGCGTTAGCTAAGGCGCTTAAGGACTTAGGGCGCAAAGTCAGTATAAGTAAAGTAGTAGATGCCATAGAGGATGAATTCAGCTAACTAAATTTTAGCCTAAAGGCACGTCATTTTAATAGCTATGGCGTCGATTGGTGGAGGAATTGCATCAACTATACCCTCCACGCTATGGCCCAGAGTGGGGTAGTGGAGGAGTCTTCGGGCTATGCTATCATGGGGGAACTCTCTACTATGTGCTTTCAATGGAGGCAAGGGCTTTCTTCCACCACGATGATAATGAAGTAGTGGAGTATAAGTTTCAACTCATTGGCCCAGGGCCTGCTTCAGGAGGTGATACATATAATGCTGTAGACTCTGTAGACAGCTATGTTTACTTCGGAGGATGGATCCATAGCCCATCTACATATAGAGCTAGGAGCAATGGAGGTATTGAAATAGATTTTAGAAACAAGTATAGTCATGTGCACGCTTACGACATAGATAATAGGTCAGTGAAGCTGCTCTGGAAGGAATCTGTTCACCGCGAGCGTGAGTGGGCTGGAGAAGTTTCGCAAATAATCTACGATCCTGTAAATGACAGGCTCCTCCTTGCTAGAGCTGATGGCCACGTAAACCTCGGAATATACGAGCTTTCAAGGAATGGAGAGGTTTTTAAGCAATTAAGTACTACGCCTGGTTTAAAGGGCTCACTATTCCTAGACTATGCATGCTTCGACGTGCAGCCTGATTGGAGGCAGGGGATTAGCGGCATTCAATGCCTAGATCTCTTTAGCGGCAAGTGGTCCAACTATGCTGTGGAGTCTTGGGAGAGAATTAGCGTAGATAGCTGTGGAGTTAGTAATAGAGCTTCAGGATACTCTATATCGGCTTTTGCAAAGTACTACCACTTCTTTAGGGGAGGAGTCATTGTTGGAAATCCAGTAGAGCCGTGGATTGATGAGCCGCGCTTTGTAAGGCTTTTCGACTATGGCATAAGTCCATATGCCCCATCTCGCAGCAATGCACTCCCTGTAGGCGGGGGTGTTTTAGCTGTATTTAATTCCTATACTCACAGCTATCTGCACTTAGAGAGATCTGTGGAGTATGCGCATTCTAACACGATAGTGGGGCCAACAGTGCTAGTATATATTACTCCACCTCAGGCAAGAGTATTGATGGCTCTTGGAGCTAGAGTAACTAGCGTTGCCAAGAAAGGCAGTGAGATACTGCTTGGATATTCTACTGCACCAAACCTAGGGAGTATGGATGCTACTCTCATAGACGTTGGATATAGGGGGATTATGAGCATCAGTGAATCATCTTTGCTCAGCCAAAGCAGTCCTCCAATGATCTTTAGGATTAATGGCGCGGAAGTAGGGGATAAGTGTTTTGGAGGAATACCACTACTTGGATACAGTGAGCCAAAGCTACGGGTGAAAGCTAGCAAAAGCAATAAACTTAAAGTAAGCTTATATGACATAGGCTCTCCGCCCATGAAGCTAGAGGAGTTGAATTACGACATTGCTGTAGGTAGAAGTGAAGTGGATTTATCTGGAATTAAGTACATAGCTTCATTTAAGCTGGAGAAACCTGATCATGATTCAACAATATACATCGAGTTAGCATAGCTAAGAGAGCCGCCGGCGGGATTTGAACCCGCGTCCACCGGCTCACCTGCGACCACGGATCCAGTATTATGCCGTTACGAGGCCGGCGCTCCACCGGGCTGAGCTACGGCGGCTCACTGCTCTAACATAGTTTCAGGTATGGGTTTATTAGCTTAGCCTTATCGCAGACTGCCTGTCACTGATTCAAACCTTTACTCTAAAATGCAGCTTTAAATGCGCTGCAGCTATTCATGAATTAACATAAGTGGTTTTTCCTTAAGTAAAATCTCTAAGTTAGGCATACGCCTTGGATTTTTAGCTACTATAATACCTGAATAAGGTCTCCTAATGGGAATGTAATCTACGTCGCTAAAGAAGATCCATGTAAATGCTGCTGAGGAAGCTAAGTCCCAGAAATATATCTCCATTTCCTCGCTCTCCCCAGCCGTGAGGTTGAGAACTAAACGCGTTGTACAGCCTGATCTAAAGTCCTTGTCCTTATGTATTGTTAAGACTACTCTATCTCTCTCAACTAGTTCAGGCAACAAGTCCTTATACCCTGTGAAGTAGTAGATTGCATACACTCGATCTAATTCGTCATATAGGAATAGCCCATCGCTTACTAAAAGCTGTGACACATTCGCTAGTACTTTAATCCAATCCCATGGGCTGAAGTGAGGTGTTGTATATCCCCAAATGAGTGAAACATCGAATTTAGCTCCTAACTCTACTTCCTCTAGGACGTCGTACACTAAGGTCTCAGGCTTAAAGCCCAGCTCCCTTAAGCAAAACTCTACTGCTTTATTAAGAGCTTCTCGACGAAGATCAAACTAATGTTAAGCTAATCCTAATGCCTAAGTTCACTAAGACTTTAGCTAGAGCAATGCCTCCAATGCCTGTGCCACTGCATAAATCAATTACTTTAAGCTCCCTCCTCCCATCTATGAGCTCCTTAAACCACTTATGTTTAGTAACAACTTCAAGCTCTGAAACAGCGTCTTTATACCTCTTAAGGCCTTCAGTTGTAGAAGGATCCTCAGCCCAGGGATATAGCTTATACAGCTTCTCCATGTATTCACTCTTAGACATAAGACCACTCAGTAACACATCTATGGACAGTAGTAAAAATGTTGTTTAGAGAGTGATGCAAAGCAAGGTGCTGGGTCTTTAAGCCGCTGACTTCAAGCTCTATGAACGCTGTCTTAATCCCTCTATGCGTAGCAAAGTTAAAAAGTTAAGGGTGATTTAAGTAAAAGTTGTGGAGGCTTACTTTATGCCAGGCTCTATGGTGTCTAAGTTAGCCAAGCTTTTAGTTGAGTATTCAGTTGCTGTAAAGCCTATAGATGAAGTAGCTATATACGGTAGTTATGAGGCAATGCCATTGATAAGGGAAGTCTTTAAGGAAGTCGTTGAACGCGGAGGCTACCCAGTAATAGTCAACATACATGACGAGGTTCTTGAAGAAATATTCTATAGGCTTGCTAAAGACGAATTGCTTAGCTACGTAAGTAGCATTGAGAAGGAGATAGCCTCTAGAATAACTGCTAGAATAAATATACTTAGCTCAACTCACACAAAGCACTTAGCAGGCATAGATCCCGAGAGAATTAAGCGTAGAAGCGCTTCTAGAGCGCCATTAATGGAGATCTTCATGGAGAGAAGCGCTAAGGGAGAGCTAAAGTGGGTTGTGGCACCATATCCAACTAGGGCGCTAGCGCAAGAAGCAGGAATGAGCATCATTGAATACGAGGAGTTTGTCTATAGAGCAACACTAGTTGACAGGGATGACCCTGTATCAGCATGGGTGGAGAAAGCTAGAGAACAACAGAAAATAGCGGACTTCCTCAATAAAGTGAGCGAGCTACGTTATGAAGGCCCAGGCATAAGCCTGGCTCTAGGAGTAGGTGGAAGGACTTGGATAAACGATGACGGAAGACACAACATGCCTGGAGGAGAAGTGTTTACAGCACCAATTGAAGATAGTGCTGAAGGCTTTGTAGAATTCGACTACCCAGCTATATGGAGGGGGGTTGAAGTAGATGGAGTAAGACTAGTGTTTAACAAAGGAGTAGTTGTGGAAGCTAGAGCTATGCGTGGAGAGGAATTCCTAAGGAAAATGATTAGCGTAGATGAAGGAGCGGCAAGGCTTGGTGAAATAGCCTTCGGCTTAAACTACTCTATAGATAGATTTACAAAAGAGATCTTGTTTGATGAAAAGATTGGCGGAACTATACACATGGCTCTTGGAGCAGCATACCCTGAATCTGGTGGAAAGAATAAGAGCGCTATACACTGGGACATGATTAAAGACATGAGGAAGAGCAGAGTTTACGCAGATGGAGAGTTAGTCTATGAAAACGGCAAGTTCTTACTGGAGGTAATCTAAAAATCCCCCTAAATCATTACTGCGCCATCACGTACTGCAGCATTAGCTTTAAAATAATGGAGCGTAATCGTTAATAACTAGCCGTTCATTATTCATTAATGCGGTGCTGTACTTGAGCTGGAGCATACTTGAATTGCTTAGAAGTAATCCAAGTGCATTGAGGGAGCACGTTAAGAAGAGGTTTATGGATCCATCAATAGTTGATAGAGCTCATGAACTCGACTTGAAGTGGAGGAGAATGCTGAGGGAGGCCGATGAACTTAGGCATAAACACAACGTGATCAGTAGAAGCATACAGAAGCTTCAAGGAGATGAAAGGGAGAAAGCTCTTAGAGAGGCCAAGGAGCTCCTTGAGAAACTTGATGCTATTGAAAGAGAACTTAAGGCCATTGAGCTTGAGAGAGAGAAAGCTCTATTAGAGCTACCCAACATAGTTCATGAATCAGCCCCCATTGGACCAGATGAATCCTGTAATACTCCCATAAGGTTCTGGGGTAAAGCTAAGGTATGGAGTGAGTACTTAGAGCAGTTTAAGGAACAAACTGAGAAGTATGGATTTAGAGTAGACTATGAATTAATAGATTGGAAGCCTGTTGGGCATGCTGATATGCTTGAGGAAGTATTAATGCTTGGAAACACCCTTAAGGCTAGTGAAGTAGCTGGAAGCAGGTTCTACTACTTATTCAATGACTTAGTCTGGCTTGACTTAGCCCTACTACTGTACGCCATTGACTTCCTTACCGCTAAGGGATATACGCTAGTCCTTCCTCCATATATGTTGAAGGAGAGAGTTATGATGGGGGTTATAGACTTCGCTACGTTTAAAGATGCGATATATCGAATTGAAGGCGAGGACCTATACTTAATTGCTACAGCAGAGCACTCTCTAGCTGCACTACATTATGGAGAAGATATTCCGGAGGAGGATCTTCCGCTTAAGTACGTTGGAATAAGCCCTTGTTTTAGAAAAGAAGCTGGCGCTGGAAGCAAGGATTTAAAGGGAGTCTTTAGAGTGCATCAATTCCATAAAGTTGAGCAATTCATATATGCTAAGCCTGAGGAGAGCTGGGATTTAATGGAGGAACTCATTGGAAATGCTGAAGAGCTGTTTAAAGGCCTAGAACTCCCATATAGAGTAGTTAACATAGCCAGCGGGGATTTAGGAGCTCCTGCTGCGAAGAAATACGATCTTGAGGTATGGATGCCTGCTCAAGGTAAATATAGAGAGATGGTTAGCTGCAGTAATGTAACAGACTGGCAGGCATACAGACTCAAGATTAGGCTAGTCAGAAGGAGGGGAATGAAGAAGGAGTACTTGCACACCCTCAATAGCACTGCTATAGCAAGTACAAGAACTATAACAGCAATACTTGAAAATCACCAGGAGCCTGATGGAACTGTACTGATTCCAAAAGTGCTTAGAAAATATTTGGAGCCATTTAACAATGCTCCAAAAGACTGCATACATCCACGTAAAATGCGTAAGTAATGATTTCATTAAATGTACCTTATTGTTACATCTAAGAGTACGTTCTCCAAGGCCGAGAGGAGGTCAGTTAAGCTATTACACTGAAAGCCTATTCGAAAGCCTATTCCATAGTGAGTGATGGAAACCCAACGGAGTAAGGAGTGAAGTATGCATCTATAATTATTTGCAGGTTTAGTATCTACAAGACTTAAACCAGCTTCACCCTCCACTGCCTACTCTAACGACTTTAACGTCATCTATTTCACTAAGCTTTCTGCTCGTGTCGTTGACTACTTCATTATTGACTATTACAAGTGCATCGCTTTCATCTAGCTCTAAAGCCTTTAATAGATCTTTAATGCTAATACCGCTTTCAACCAATAAATCCCTTTTATCCGGCAAGAGAAGGACTCTAACAGGCATTACATAACCACCTACGTTACAGCCTTAACGTTCTACTACATCATACCTTAATATATACTTACTTACAACTTTGAATATAAGTACTTCAGCTACAATTGACTTCAGCCCCCACGTATTAAAGTACTAGGATCACTTTAGTTTCAATGACGAGCCTGTGAATAGTCTTGAAGGAGCCTCCATGCTCTAACGATGAGGGGTTTGTTCTTTAATTTATCATTATAATTGGAAAGCCCTTACTTCTAATATAGGATTAGTGCTTTAAGCTCTTCTTATACGTACTGACTATCTTCCTAGACTTACTCCAGAAGCGCTTAATGTCGGTCTTATATCCATATAGCTCTATGAGTATTCCTCCTTCACTTATAGATATTGTTGCTTCATTTACGTTGAGGATACTTTTAAGAGCTTCAAGGAGCTTTAGGCACTCATCTCCTCTGCATGGGATGAAGAAAGACCTCTTTATTAACGGCATTTCCATCATCATTTCATAACGTATTTCAATGATATCTTTCTTGTCTCAATGCTTCCACATGAAGTACATAGGAGTGTTTCACTATCTCTTCTCTTCATTACACTGCCGCATTTATTGCAGAAGGCTAGCACTACTCCATACTGGTTAGTCTTAGTTGAGAGCTGGAACGGGCTTCTGCTATTTAAGACTTTAGCTCTAACGATATCTCCAAGCCCTAGAGCTTCATAGAGGTTTTTAATGTACTTATCACTTACTTGAGATACGTGAAGTACTCCAGTAAATTTAGCTGACTTAACGTTTCTATTTTCAACTAAAAAGATGTCTATGAAGGCTACATCGTCTGATAAAGAGTCAACTACTCCCAATACGTTGTCGCCGGACTTGGGGTATGCTGGCTTACCTTTAACGTTCTTTACACTTATAACTCTTTGCGCAAGATCTATTTGCAGCACTCCCAATATACTTGCCCTTATGTATCCATCAATCCATTGGTAAGTCCCGGGTCCAGCTATGAATTCCTCTATTGTAGCTAACTTATCTCCAACGCTAACTAGTGAGCTCTTCACTAGCCGCCGCCCTCCTTAAACCATAGATGTCTACTGCTACTCTATAGACTTTCCTCCTGTGGTGTCTATAAGTCATTTTTATAGGGAACAGTGCTTTCTCTGCATAAACTATTTTAAAACCAGTTACTTCACTTATAGCCTTAACTAAGGCTTCTTCACCGAAGCTATGCTTGTGTATTGTGTAGACGTTGTCAGCTGTTTCAAGAGCCTTCTTTAAAAACGCCATGTCTAATCCTCTATTCCGCTTCTTTACTCCAAATGGGGGATTCATAACTATTGTGTCTACGTTAACTAAGCTTATAGATCTAACGTCACTGCACACTAGTAGTGTTTTCCAGTACTCCCCGCAGTTAGCTAAGACTTCCTTAGAGTCTTTTAATATGGAGCAGTCAATATCTACTCCTACGGCTCTTCTAGCACCTAAGCTGAGTGCTCCAAGGGCAAGTCTTAGGCTTCCACAGCCGAAGTCTCCAACAGTTTTATCAACTATGTCTCCACGCATATAGGCCTCCCAAAGAACTTTTGATGCAATAGTGCTTGGAGTAGAGTACTGCTCTAAGTATTCCTTAGGCATACTTATGTCAGGTGTAGTCTCTAGGAATAACTCTAGCTTAGCTTTATCCACTGAGTTTCACCACGGGTTCACCATGGATATAGGTATTTTAAGCTCCCGCTTAACACCATTATTGCTTCTCCAGGAGTAATGACTGGTTTATGGAAGTCCGCTAAGTCATCTATTGGCAATCGTGGACAGGATGTAACGACGTAAGCATCAGCTTTGACTCCCTGATCTAATGCCATTAGTTCATTTAACGACAAGTATCTAGCTACAACTTTAATTACATCTATGCCCTTTTCCTTAAGTCTTTCTTCAAGTACCCTTACTAAAGCTGATCTATACTGCCCTGGAGCTTGACCTATTATCAATGCAACTCTCTTAATTGGGCTATTAATTAGTTGGGACACTAAGTACAGCCTTTTAGCCAAGATCTTTCTGCACTCCCCACTCATATCAATTAATTCATCTCTTGCTACATCAATTAAAAGCACTTTTGCACTTATACCTAAGTAGAGGCATAAGCCTATGGCGTGGAAATAGCCTGATGAAATGACTACATATGTGTAATTACTTCCCACTGGGGTGCTGGAGTAATTGCAGCCAATTACTAATCCATGGTGGGGGCTCATGCCTGGCGTAATTACTTCACGCCCTAAGTCCTCTAGCACTTTCTTTAACTCACTGATAAGCTTTACGTATTGAGTGCTAGCCACTATAACTATGCTGGTTGAATCCTTCGATGAACGTATTTCCTTTAACAATTTCTCCAGAGATCTTTCTGGAAGCCTGCCTAAGTAATATACTGGAATGTATAGCACTGGTATTGTGGGCCTAATGGCTAAAGGGTACTCTACGTGGCCAAAGTGGATTAATGCATCTGCTTCAACAGCCATTGCATCCTCTAAAGCCAGAGTGCATGCTCCATAGGATGGATCGCTCGATAGATATACTTCTATAGAGCTATCTATTGACTTAATGAATGAAACAACGTTTAGTGCAAGAAACTTAAATCCATTGGGCAGTTGAATTAAAAGTCTCCTAGGCTTATTCTCTTCAATGAATTCCCTCACTTCGTTAAGGCTTAAATCATATAGATCTTCTGGTTTAAGGCCTTCTACCGCCATTGCTAACGCCGTAAATACTCCCATTGATTTATTCAGCTATTTCTAATCTTACAAAAGTTTATATACTGGGTTTATAAAGTTCCCTAAGTTAGAGTTTTGAGAATTAGGTGCTTGCATTGTCTTTAAGTCGTGAGGTTAAACCCGTAACTAGAATTGAAAACATTGTTGCTACAGTAATTCTCGATCAACCTCTGGATCTCCTGGCTATAGAGAAGAATGTTCCTAATGCAACTTATCAACCAGATCAGTTTCCAGGGCTAATACTTAGGCTTGATAGGCCTAAAACTACTGCCCTAGTGTTTAAATCAGGTAAAATGGTTGTAACTGGTGCTAAGAGCATTAAGACTCTAGTGGCTGCAGTCAAGAGGATAATCTATTTACTTAGGAGGTATGGAATAATAATAACTGGTAAACCTAGGATACAAGTTCAAAACATTGTTGCTTCAGGCGACATACGCTCACAAGTGAACTTAGAGAGAGCAGCGTACTTACTTGAAGACAGCATGTATGAACCAGAGCAATTTCCAGGCTTAATACATAGAATGAGACATCCCAGAGTAGTCTTACTAATATTTAGCAGCGGTAAAATGGTCATAACTGGCGCTAAGGAGGAAAAAGAAGTAGGTGAAGCAGCGTTTAACATACATAAGAGGCTCCTTGAATTAAACTGTATAAAGCCTAAATAACGATGTTTTTAATTCACATTAAGTAGGC
>JAVZTI010000004.1:20373-107178 GCA_038879595.1 Desulfurococcaceae archaeon
GCAGAGTGCTTCAATAGAGCTGTAATTGGAATTACTATTAAAAGCTCCTCCACAAGACTCTTTCAACAGCTTACATTAAAGACCTGGTTTTAAAGAGCTCTGCATTCACTAAGAATAAATCTTATTAGTGCGTAAGAGTATGTAATTTCTAGAATGATGACGTGGGCAGCCTTGGACTTTACTAAGGATGAAGAATCTCAACTCACTCTGAAAGTAGTTGAAGGAACTATTGTAGCAATAGATCTAGATAACTTTAGTGAAGTAGTTAGGTCCAGGGGCTGGAGTAGCTATAAGCCTAATCCAGCAACGGGTTTATTAACAAGCTTAGTTTTAGAACTTGTTGAGAAATACATGGGTTTTGTAGTTTACGGACTAGACTGGGATAGGGGGACTGAAGAAGTACTCATTGAGATACCGTATGTCGAGCCTAGAGATGTAGTGAGTGATTTAAAGAAAATAGTCTTTGAGTTAAAGAACTTAGGCGTTAGCACATCAATAGTTGCAATAAAGGACTACGTGATATGTAAGAGGGCGGATTCTAGAAGAACCGCCTATAGCTCTACTCCAGGCCGTAGGAGAGCTATAAGAATCCTTAAGTACCTGAAGAGGAGGGGTGGAGAAACTATGTACATTGATGGAGAATTGATTGCCATCAAAATGAGCTAGGTTTAGTAAGCTCATTGCTTTAAGTTTTCAAATGGCTCATATCCTATGCTCTTCTCCAGAAATTTGTAGTAAAGCGCTATTATTATCAAAGCTGAGCCTATGACTAAGGCTGCCATAGAAATTATTGATAGAGAGCTATACTTAAGCACGCGTCTCCTATAACTTAGGCATAAATCCAATGCGCATTCCTCCTCTAAATCAGATCTTATGGTTAAGTAGTCAAGCAAGCTCTTTAAATTCACTGAGATTTCCCCATAGGGTTCTATTAAATAGCCTGTATAGCTAAAGTTTTCACTATTGCCGCTAAAGCTTATTCCATACAGTGTAGCATTGAGTGCTCCACTACACCACGATTTAATGAGTAAGTTACTTGATGTAGCTCCTTCAGTAATGCTTAGCCCAAATATGAGGTGTACTGGAGATGCATAGTATCCGTTCAACAACTTGATGTTTTTAAACTTATTTACTTCCTCCTCTTTCTCGCTCGTAGCAGTAATAGCTAAGGCTAGTGCTATAATTATTGTCGCTAAACCTATTGCGAGGTACTTGTGGTATACCTTTAACTTCATAGCTACCTCCACATTCCAGTTAAGTAGCTGGAGTACCTACAACTTATTTCTTCTAAGCAAGGTTTTTATAATTCATACTAGCTTCACTAAGTAATTTATAAATTGCAAAATCCAATGCCCTAACGTTAATTAAGTGTTTCAAAGAACTTTGAATAGTGTAAAAGTAGTGCTTTAATTCATTGGTGAGTTAATTGAAGAAAGCCCGTGGCTTAAGAAGGCGCGTAATGAATAAACTAAGGCTAAAGTTATTTACGCTTTCCTTAGCCTTTGCATTGATCGCCGTTGGCGTAATCTATGCTTTTAACGTAAATATACCGTTGGGAAGATATAATGCTTTAGTCAACATAGTTGAGGAGGCGTTTGTAAAGGAGATCAGGGTTAAAGTATTGAACGTTACATTCGCCGAACATGCCCCCATTCTAAAGCATGGGGACGTAGTTGAACTCAAGCTCGTAATCGATGGCGAAGAATACGTTATGGCAAGCATTCAATATAGGCCTGGGCTTGTTCAAATAGGTTTAGAGACTACGTTAGAGTTCAGTGAGCCAAGAACTTTAGGGGAAGTAATTGCTCAAAGACTTAGTGTGAATGTAACGGGTGGAGAAACTGTTTTTCCATTGCTTAGGGCTCCATTAAGTGAATTAAAGTGGATCTACATATATAGCTTCTGGTTAATGAGTCCTGCGTATATTGAAGTAGAAGTTCTAAAATTAATTAAAGTTGTTGAATCAATTCACATAGAGAACTATGGAGATCGAGAGTTAACTGTAAGCTATAGAGCTTCATTAATTAATGGGACTTTAGTAGAAGTAAACCGCTTAATCAAGCCCTATTCAAACTACAGCATGCCCGTAGGATTAAAGGAGGTCGCATCCAGCGAAGTCATAGTTAGCACTGAGGTTGCTGGAATGAATATGAGAGTAGTTAATGGAGTACTAGTGCTTGTTCCAAGGAATAGCCCGCTGTTAACAGTACTGCTGGCAGTATTGAGTGCTTTAACTATTCTCTACAGCTTCCTCACTTTAAAAGATCTGAGTTAATGTAGTTTGGTAAAGCTTTATATACTTCTTGAACAGAGATATTTGGAGAGCTGTAAGGTGGATAACTGTGAATAAATTACACATAGTTATAATAACTCTAGTTCTACTAGCCCTCTCAGTAATAGCCTTCACTCCAGTTGTAGCTGCAGAGCAAACTGGTCCTAAGACTGACACCTTATACTACAAGAGAGTTGACTTAGATAAAGTAAAGGATGCTTTACTTGCAGGCGACATAGACGTATACATATTTGGCATTCCGCCGGCTTATGCAGTAGATATAGCTAAGGAGCCTGACTTAGTTATATACACTGCTCCAGCAGGCTTAGTGAATTACATATTGAATCCAGCACCTGTATATGTATATGAAGTAGGGGGTAAGTTGACTCTTGATGCAGCTTTAAGTAGAGTGAGGGCTGAGACAGGAAAAGACGTTACTAGAGACATGGTATCATCGTTTAGATACGATGCTGAAGCAGACAAGACTATAGTTGAGTTTGGAGCATTCCCAGGCGTAGGGATAAATCCATTTGCCTTCAGGGAAATAAGGTTTGCAATAAATTACGCCATTGATAGAGGCGAGATTGTTTCAACAATATATAAGGGCTTTGCATCAGCTATGTATACATTCTTAAGCGTCTATGACCCTGATTTTGCAGTAATAGCTGATATAGTGGCTAAATACAGGTTTACATACGACTTACCTACAGCTGAAAAAATGATTAATGACAAGCTCCTAGTAGTAGGAGCTGAGAAAATAGGGACGTACTGGTACTTTGATGGCAAGAGGATAACTGTGAAATTCATTATTAGGGTTGAGGACGAGAGAAGAGACTTTGGAGATCACTTGGCAATAAACCTCGTTAGGCTGGGCTTCTATGTAGAGAGGCTGTACTTGACTTTCGCAGATGCAATAACGAAGGTCTACTACAGTGATCCAAAGGAATTTGAGTGGCACATATATACTGAAGGGTGGGGTAAGAGCGCTATAGACAAATACGATTATGGCACAATAAATCAGTTTGGCGCTCCATGGTATACTTGGATGCCTGGATGGCAAGAACCAGGTTACTGGAACTACGCTAATGAAACAATAGACGAAATAGGTAAAGCAATATTCTTCGGCAACTTCAAGAGCGCTGATGAAAGACATATGTTGTATAGAAGAATGACTGAAATGATTATTCAAGAGAGCGTAAGGATATGGGGTATAGCTAGACTAGATGTGCATCCAACGCGTAAGGAAGTTAAAGGAGTCTCGCTAGACTTAGGCACAGGCTTAAGGCCTCCATATGCTCTACGCGAAATGTATAGTGAAGCTCATCCAGACTACCTACTTGTAGGACATAGGTATGTATGGACTGCCACAAGCATATACAACCCGTGGGGTGGGTTCCTCGATGTGTACAGCGTTGATGTAATGAGGCTTACAACTGATCCAGCTGTCTGGAGGCATCCATGGAATGGAATGCCTATTGCTTTCAGAATGCCTTATAAGGTTGAAACCGCTGGACCCGATGGAAAGCTAGATGTCCCGCCTACAGCTTTAGTATGGGATGCTGTAAATGACAAATGGGTTGAAGTTGGAAGTGGTGTAAAAGCAACAAGCAAAGTGGAGTTTGATGTAAGTAAATATATTGGTGCTAAATGGCATCATGGCATAACGATCACTTGGGCTGACATCATTGGATACTGGGGGTATTATTGGGAGCTAGCCCTCGACCCCGATAAAAGCTCTCTTGAAGCAGCTATAGCTGGCACTATGGCTGAGTGGATTAGTGTTGTTAAAGGAGTAGTATTTGATAAAGAGAATAAGAAAGTAATTGTATACATTGACTACTGGCACTTCTCAGATGACTACATAGCGGATTACGCTGTTCTAAGCCCCTCCGTACCTGTAGAACTCAATGAAGCTATGTTCACGCTGGCCTTTGATAAACAAACCCATGCATTAAGCAGCACAAGAGCTCGTAGAGCAGGCATACCCCACCTCAGCTTAGTAGTGCCTGCACAAGCTGATGCAGTAGTAGAAGTATTAAGTAATGCTAAGACAAATGCCACCATAATAAGCAGAGTAGTTGCATTAACTAATGGAGAAATGAGTGAAGCTGAGTGGAGAACTCGCTGTGATGCAGTAATCGACTGGGTTAACGCTCGCAGTCCGCACATAGCTTGGATCAGCCATGGCGCATACTACTTAGACTACTTCGATACAGCCAAGAACGAGGCGACTCTAAAGGCCTTTAGAGACCCAACGTATCCATTTAAGCCAGGCGACTGGCTTTTCGGCATTCCCGTAAAGCCATCAATAACGGATGTCTCAGTTGAGCCTCTAACTTATGCTCCTGGAGACGAAATAACTATTACTGTAAAAGCCATGGGCCCAGAGCCGTTAACTGTGCTCTACATAATCTTTGACCCTGTGAATAAAGTAACTGTAACATCTGGAGAGGCGGAATTAATAGAGCCAGGCACGTGGGTTATAAAGCTAGGGAGTGCTGTAACTGAAGGCTTCGTTCCAGGAGTTAGATATGAGTTAACACTAATGGTGTTCTCAGAGCAGGTAGCTATACCAGGCATAGCGACTGAATACTTAGAGCCTGTGCAGAGAAGCATTGTATTGCAGCTTAAGGGAATAAGTGAAGCAGTAGCTAAATCCGTTGGCCAAGTGCTCAGCAGAGTAAGCGAAGTCTTAACAACGCTGACTGAGCAAGGAACTGAAATAGTGAGGACAAAGGAGTCTGTAAGCAGTCTATCAGATAAAGTTGATGCATTAACATCAACAGTAAACACTCTGCAAACACTTGTAATAGTAACAGTGGTGCTAGTACTAGTATCAATAGCTCTACCATTTGCTGTAAAACGTAAATAAAACATATTTTTCTAATAAATCTTCTTCTCTAGAGTAACAATCTTAAACCAATAGCTAGTTGTTTAAATGCTCGCTAATACCCTTCTACAACCTCTCATATATCAAAGAGTATGTGAGCAGGGTTCGTTTAGGATTATAGACTTGATTTTAGCCACGACTCAAGAGATTTCATACAGCATGAACTCAGCGAGCATATAGACCTTCCTCCATGTGGGGGGACAAACATTGATTGTGAACTCTCATTAACATTGCGCTAGCGCGTTCCTAAAAACTTTAAAACTTACATATCTAAATGCTAAGGGAGCGGAGAGTGTGACGCTCGGTGTTCCTCGGTGGCTGGCGTAGCTAGTGTATTAGCTAGGAGAGCCTTAATGCTCGCTGTAGCGGTTGTAATAATAGTGTTGCTTACTGCCTTAATACTTGAAGCAACAGGGTACTCTATGAGAGTTTTAAAGGCTATAGTTGACAGCTATGTAAAGGCGTATAGACAGGATATTTCGAGAACTATTCGCAACGAGACTATGGTTAATGAATTAACTGAGAAATACAGGGTAGAGCTTGAGGAGATATATGGATTAAATAAGCCGTGGTATGTGAGAGCTTCAACATTCGTTAAAAATACTTTACTCATGGACTTCGGGATCACTGATAGAGAAGATATAGCCAGCATTGTTGGTAAAGCTCCACCACTAAAAGTATCTGACGTTATAGCAACTGTAATCCCTAGGACAGTAATAATGATTACTGTAGCAGAGATCATATGTATAGCAATAGCTCTTGTAGTAGCTCCAAGGCTTGTGTATAAGATTGGCTCTATAGCTGATAGAGCTGTTGTAGCTTACGCAGCGTTTACAAATGCTTTACCTGTATGGTGGCTTGCAATGCTGTTCATACTGGTGTTCTCATATCAGTTAAGAGTCTTTCCAACAGATTACCGCTATATAATTGCATTCATACGCGATCTAAGCATAGATCCGTTTACAAACTTTATTCAAATAGTTTACTACGCTGCATTACCTATAATTACTGTTGTAGTTGCCCTCCTCGGCGGATGGCTTTACGGCATACGGGCGCAATTAATTAGAGTCATTAGAGAAGACTTCGTCTTTGTAGCTAAAGCCAAGGGACTTCCTGATCCAATGATCACTAAGAAATACATTGTTAGAGTAGCTGCACCACCAATAATGACGAGCATAATACTTGCTTTAGCAAGCTCTATAGGTGGCTATATAATTACTGAGTCAGTATTTGAGTGGCCAGGCATGGGGACTCTATATTACTTGGCAATAAGTGGTGGTGAAGCATCGATTGTAATGGCGCTGACGTACGTATTCACACTCATATACGTAATAGCTAGGTTCATCCTTGAAGCACTATACATAGTGCTAGATCCAAGAATTAGAATTACATAGGGGGTGTGTATTTGAGCAAGCAAGTAAAGTCAAGTAAGTTTAAAGCTCTAGCGGCATCATTAAAGGATGTTTTAAGTGAGACGTGGAGACAGGGGGCAGGGAAGGCAAGCCTAATACTAATGGCTATATTAGTTGTCATAGCTATCTATGCTGCAGCCGCTATGCCCCCCAACTTCAGGGATGCCATATGGGATAACATTGAAGTTCAGGGAGAGAATCCATCACTAGTTCCACCAGAGTGGGTTAAGTACCTTGGAGTGCCTTATGCACCGCATGTTACAACAATGCTTGATAAACCTGTCGACAAACTCGATCTAGAGAATCAGATCTATGAATCCAACTACACTGCAACATATAATTTAGAACACGAGGTATTTCCACAAGGAATAATTGCTAAAGGGTATGAATTACTTATAGTAGTTGTAGGCAATTACACTATTGGACCACGATGCAGGATCTTCATTAGTAGACCCGATGGAGTGACGGGCTTATACACTGATACTAGTGTAACACTTACTGCAAGCCCTGAATCAGCTTGGAGCAGAAGTAACACTACAGTAAAGCTATCTGAGTCTGAAAACATTAAGTCTGATTTGTTATACAAGGTAGTTGTAAAATACGCTAATGAAAGCGGCCTACTTGTATTAAAGGATAGAGCTTATTACATTAAGTTTAGCACAGTCAATGGGACGTTCCTAGAGCCTGTTGGAAACGTAGTCTCAATGCTCATCGAGGACTTTACACTTAAGCCATATAAGTATGTTTTCGGTAAAATAAGTAGTATAAATGCATCTTACGAATTCATGAGGGGGCAGTGGTCTTTACAAAGAGTTGCTGCATCAGTAGAGCCTTTAGTAGGCTCATACAATATAACGATAAGCTGTAGGTATACAGCACTTCCTCAGGCTGCTTTATCAAGAATACAGGCTCTCAAGCCGTTTAACTCCATAAAGTTGATTGTAAAGGGCTCAGCCTATGGATTCATGGGAACTGATGCAAATGGCAGAGACCTAGCTCTAGGGCTCCTCTACGGATTCCCATTAGCGATCGCTATTGGATTCTTCGTAGCAGGCCTTACGTCACTTATAGGGCTTATAGCTGGAGTCGTAAGTGGCTACTATGGAGGTATAGTTGATGAAATTATTCAAAGAATGGTGGACGTCATGGGTAACATACCCCTATTACCCATACTTATAATAATAGCGATGGCCCTCATGGTGACTTATGCTGAGGCACCACTAATAGTATTAATGGGCATACTCACAGTTTTAATAGTCTTTGGATGGGGGGGATTAGCAATAATTGTAAGAGCAATGACTTTAAGTATAAAGGAGGAGCCATATATAGAGGCTGCAAAAGCCTTAGGTGCATCAAATAGAAGAATAATATTCAAACACATCATTCCACAAGTAATTCCATACGTTGTTGCTAGCTTAGTCTTCTCAGTACCGGGAGCTATACTCACTGAAGCAGGTTTATCAGTGTTAGGAATAAGGCATGGATACCCTACTTGGGGTGCAATACTGTCGGAAGCGTATAGGTACATGAGAGTAGCTATGGAGGCGCTGTGGTGGGTTCTGCCACCCGGCATACTAATATCAGTAACTTCACTGGCGTTCGTACTACTTGGAATGGCTCTTGAGAAAGTAGTTGAACCAAGACTTAGAACAGCCTGAGCTTAAATACGATCATTTTTAATGTATTTAAAGACTTTACCAATGTAAATTCCATCCTCATCCCTAATAACTCTAGCTAATACTCTAGTAGATCCCCCTTTGTAATTTAAGAGAGTTATGAAAGCTCTCCACCCCTTATAGTCTATTAATCCAATGTACTCTCCATGGAAAAGCCCTCGCCCCACTATTTCAGCTGTAACTAAATCGCCCTTCATTAATGGAGTCGGTATGCGCTTCCTATACTCCATGCCCCACTCACCCATATTCCATGAGAGTTTCGTCCCAAGCTCTTTCTCTAATTCACTTATGCTTCTCCAGAACTTCCCCCAACTCATTGGCTTTACTCCAGGCACTTTTCTTCCATACTTATGTGCTATGTACTTCTGTATTGTTACTGGAGGCCATTTCTTTCCCGCTCCAATTCTTAGAGCCCACTTAATTACTTCCCTTATGTCTTCATCATTTACTCCAGGTATCCATAGTGGAGTTACATGCAAGTCAATGCTTGTCTCTTTAACTAAGTACTCTGCTGCCTCAATTACTTTGCGCAGTGAGAACCAAGGAGCTCCATAGAGTTTCCTAGCCTTCTCTTCACTAAGAGTGTCTATGCTTAAGTTAACTCTATCAAGGCCTGCTTCCCAAAGCTTGTTAACTAATTGCTTAGAGAGAAGTGCGCCATGAGTTTCTATAGCAACGCTTCTTACTGTGCGTATCTCCTTAACCATCTTTACGAGTTCGATCAGCTGTGGGTAAGTTAATGGATCTCCTACTGTATCTATGAGGACTTCTAAACCCCCTCCCTTATGTACTCCAGCGTACTTAACTCCATCAACTATGACTTCAAGTGAAGCTATGAATTCAGCCCACCTCCCCTCACTCATGGGTCCTGCATCAACACTGCAGAATACGCAGTTCAAAGGACATATTGTTGTAGGCCTTGCCTGAAGGACGTTCGTCCCTCTATCTATTACTCCAAAAGCTAGAGCTCCAAATGATGGAGCGCCCTTAACGACTCTATAGATGATTCTCCTGCTATTAAAGGAGCCTATGGCTTTAAACAACTCCTACACCGCTTGCCAAGCCATTCATTAATCACAATGTTTATTTGTGAAATACGTTTTTATAGTAAAGGTAAGTTTATTTTTCTGATACCACTACTCCAGGTAAAGGTGGTAATTTGTTTGAAAACGTGCTGGAGGTAAAGGATGTCAAAACATTCTTCTATACAGCTAAGGGTGTAGTGAGGGCTGTTGATGGAGTTTCTATAAATGTTAGAAAAGGAGAGACACTGGGTATAGCTGGAGAATCTGGTTGTGGTAAGAGTACTTTAGCTTATAGCATAATAAGACTAGTCCCACCTCCTGGGAGAATTGTTGGCGGAGAAGTGTTATTCATGGGTAAAAATGTGTTAAAGCTTAGTGAAGAGGATTTCCGAAAGGAAGTTAGGTGGAAGGGTATATCAATGATATTCCAGGGAGCTATGAACGCGCTTAACCCTGTCTACAAAGTTGGAGATCAAATAGCTGAACCACTCATGCTCCACA
Source organism: Desulfurococcaceae archaeon (assembly GCA_038879595.1). Classification (GTDB taxonomy): domain Archaea; phylum Thermoproteota; class Thermoprotei_A; order Sulfolobales; family Desulfurococcaceae; genus JANXDZ01. The sequence goes on from JAVZTI010000004.1 coordinate 30,150, forward strand.
AGGGTCTCTCTAAGACTGAAGCATATAAGAGGGTTTATGAACTGCTTCAAATAGTTGGAATAGATCCTAGGAGAGCACACAACTACCCACATGAATTAAGCGGCGGCATGAAGCAGAGAGTAATGATAGCTATGGCTCTTTCTCTAAATCCATCTCTAGTCATAGCTGATGAGCCTACTACAGCCCTAGATGTAGTAATACAAGCGCAGATAATGAACTTACTGAAGAACCTTAAAAAAGAGCTTGGAATATCGATCATATTAATTACACATGATCTAGCGCTAATAGCTGAGATATCAGATAAAGTGGCAATAATGTATGCAGGGAAAATAGTTGAATACGGCTTATCTGAGCAAGTATATGATAATCCATTGCATCCATATACAAAGGGGTTAGTATTAAGCGTGCCAAGGCTTCATGGAGAGTTGAAAGAACTAGCCTGGATACCTGGAGCACCGCCTGATCTAAGGCAGCCTCCGCCTGGCTGTAGATTCCATCCCAGGTGTAATATGAGGATGCCTTTATGCACTAAGGAGGAACCTCCTTTAATTGAAGTTGAGCCAGGCCACTATACAGCATGCTGGCTATACTCAAGTGAATCCAGGTGATTAAGTTGAGCTGGGATATGCCTGTACACAGCCTTCGAGTAGACGAAAAATCCATTCTCTATGTAGAGAATTTAAAGACGTGGTTTCCAATTAGGCGAAGCATAATTGATGTAGTGCGCAGGAAGCCTAGGTTGTACATAAGGGCTGTTGATGGAGTGAGCTTCGATATTAAGGAAGGCGAAGTATTTGCATTAGCGGGGGAATCAGGCTGTGGTAAAACAACTACTGGTAAAGCAATCCTTAGGTTAGTTGAGTTAACTGATGGTAAAATAGTCTATAGGCCATCTAAGCACTTGTTTGAAGAAATGATTTCAACTAATCCATCAATGCCAGTTGTAGATAAATATGGAGGTATAGAGATCAGTAGAGTGCCTGCAAAATACTTTAAGCCATTTAGAACTGAGATGCAAATAATATTCCAGGATCCTTATGGAAGCCTCAACCCTAGGCTAACTATATACGAAATATTGGAGGAGCCTCTTGTAATTCACGAAATAGGCTCAACAAAAGATGAAAGAATAGAGCTTGTATCAAAAGCTTTAGAAATGGTTAAACTAACTCCACCTGAGGAATTCCTATACAGATATCCACACATGATTAGCGGAGGCCAAAGACAGAGAGTTGTAATAGCTAGAGCATTAATGTTGAGGCCGAGATTTGTTGTAGCTGATGAACCAGTATCAATGCTTGATGTATCCATTAGGGCAGAGATCCTTAGCTTAATGATGGATCTTAAGAAGCAACTCGGGTTAACATACCTATTCATAACGCATGACTTGGCTTTAGCTAGGTACATAGCTGATAGACTTGCAGTAATGTACTTAGGTAAAATAGTTGAATTAGGCGATGTGAGGAGGATTATAGAGAACCCGCTACATCCATATACTAAGGCTCTTATAAGTGCTATACCTGAACCTGATCCTAGGAATAGGCTTAAAATGAGGAATGTGCCTATAAAGGGCGAAGTACCTAGTGCCTTAATGATACCGCCTGGCTGTAGGTTCCACACGAGGTGTGTAGCTCTAGAACAAGCACCTGAGTTAACGGAGTTATGCACTAAGAAAGAACCTCCTTTAATTGAAGTTGAGCCAGGCCACTATGCAGCATGCTGGCTTCATTACAAGAAGTGATGTAATAAAGACAAAGTTTATTATTTTAGACCTACGTTTCCAACGTTTAGGTGAATTACTCCTGAATTAAGTGTTGGAATTGCTGGTTGGGGAAGCTATATACCTATGTACAGGCTATTGGTAAGCGAGATTGCTAGAATTTGGGGCTTCCCACCTGAGACTCCTAAGAACTTAGGTATGGAGGAAAAAGCTGTTGCAGGTCCTGATGAAGACTCAGTAACGATGGGTTATGAAGCAGCATTAAATGCATTGAGGAGAGCTGAAGTAAGTCCAAGGGATATTGGGGCTGTATGGGTTGGCTCTGAGTCTAAGCCATATGCAGTAAAACCATCTGCATCAATTATAGCTGAAGCTCTTGGAATAACTCCAAATACCATGGCTGCCGACCTAGAGTTCGCTTGTAGAGCAGCTAGTGAAGCCCTTAGAATATCTATTGGAGCTGTTGCGAGCGGATTAGTGAAATACGCTCTAGTCATAGGGACTGATACAGCTCAAGCAGAACCCGGGGACATATTAGAGTTCACTGCTTCGTCAGGTGCATCAGCCTTTGTAATAGGACCTGCTGGCAATGCAGCAGCAGTATTTGAAGCTAGCTACACTTATGTAACTGATACACCAGACTTCTGGAGAAGAGAGGGCGCACTCTACCCTCTCCACACTGAAGCTTTTACTGGTGAACCAGCCTACTTCTCCCATATAGTTGGAGCAGTTAAAGGATTATTTGAGAAAACGGGTTTAAGGCCTGGCGACTTTGACTATGCAGTGTTTCATCAGCCTAATGCCACATTCCCACTTAGAGTAGCTGCTAAGCTAGGAATAGAGAGGGAGAAGGTATTGCCCGGCTTATTAGTCTCTAAGATAGGTAATACCTATAATGCATCAGCTCTCACAGGGTTCTCAAGAATACTTGATATAGCTAGGCCTGGACAGAGAGTTCTCTTAGCACCATTCGGTAGTGGTGCTGGAAGCGATGCTTACAGCATTATAGTAACTGACAAGGTTCTAGAGAAGAGGGAGAAGGCTCCAACAGTTGATGACTACATTGCTAGAAGGAAAGTAATAGATTATGCTTCCTATGCTAAGTACAGAAGCCTCATAGCTAGACTGCCTAGGTGAGTTAAATGAAGCACTCTGTTCCAAGGTACTGGAGGAGTAGGAGGAATTTATATAGGTTGGAAGCAGTGAAGTGCAGAAATTGCAGTAGAGTAAATTACCCTCCATCAATTACATGCAGATACTGTGGAAGCAGGAATGTTGAATACTTTGAAATAAATGGCTTAGCTAAGCTTATTACATGGACAGTTATATATAGTGAGCCAGAGGGCTTCGAAGTATTTAAGCCAATAATAGTTGGAGTAGTTGAATTCCCTGAACATGGGGTACGAGTTCTAGCTAGGATAACTGATGTTGATTCAAGTGAGTTGAGGGAGGGCTTAGTCCTTGAACCGATCCTCAGGAAGATGAGTGAAGATGGTGTAGCTGGAATAATAAGGTATTCACTAGCGTTTAGGCCGAAGATGAGTGGCAGTAAGTAAAGTAATGCATTAAGCAATTCTAACCCAGTACTTAGAAGCATCTCTTAATACAGCGCTTTCTTGCAATTTCCTTGAGAACTCCTCGGGAGTTAGCGCTATAGCTTCTATGTAAGGCCTTATATGAGCCTTCCATTGCACTTCATTTATTAAATCAAGCCTTTTGAGATACGGCATTCCTTCAAAATCCTGTGAAACTATGACTAAGTCGACATCGCTGGACTTAAGCCAAGTACCCCTAACGTAGCTACCAAATACGTATGCTTCACTGACCTTAATTTTAGATGATAGTAGCTTTAAAAGCGTATTTACAGCGTTAATGGCTTCCTCTAAGGAATTCCTTAACAAATTTCACCACCTCGTTAGCTAAATTATAAGCTCTTAAAGCCTCGACTTTATCGACTGATTCGCTAGGAAGTCCACTAGCTGCATCAGGGTATCTTGTTATAGTATAGTATTTGTTCAATATGAAAAGCTGTTCCTCAGAATTCTTTGGCAAGGAGAATCCGGACTCCTTTAGCAACATGTAGAGTTCAGTAACTACATGTATGTGCGGCGGTTCCTCCCTCCTCACTATGAAGAATAATGCCTTAAAAGCTTTCTCCACAGCTTGTTGTGAGAAGAAAGCTGCTCTAAACCATCTGCCCTTACTTAGGGCTATTTCAGCATCCTCTAGATCTTCATCAGCTGCCTTGATCCATAGCTCTATCTCCTTACGCATTTGCGCTACCCTAATTATTTGTAGCTTCCGATTCCTTAATAATCTTCCTTAATGCAGTGTATTCAGCTTTAGCTACTTCTTCAACGTACTCGCCAATAATAATGTTGTCCCACGGCATCTTTTCTCCAAACCTTCGCCCGGCAGTTACGTAGGCCGTGGAATAACCATAACTATTCAGAATCCTTCTCCAATTACGTACACCTCCCCCACTTAGCCCCCACTCTACTATGAGTTTAGACAAGTAGCTGTCTCCAAGGGCTATCGATGCTTGTGCCCAGGCGTATTCAGCGTCATAAGGTCTGACATCAACTATTCCACTAAGTTCATCCTTCATGTACTTAATTATTCTTTTTGCCCTTGCAACATCAATCATTCCAATCCATTGAAACGGTGTTTTAGGCTTTGGAATAAGTGGATTAATGCTTACACTAACTTTTCTACCAGATCTTTTAGCGTAACTATAGATCCTCTTTATGAATTCCACGTTTTCTCTAACACTATTAAGACCTTCGCCCTTTATGCCAACTATGAAGTATAGCTTTAAGTCAAATCCTTTGTCTACAGCTTGTTTTAAAGTAGCCTCATAGTCTTTTCTATTAAAGAACTTGCATAAAACTGCTTCTCCATAGCTACTTACGCTTTCAGGAGCAGTCACTAGAGTTCTTTGACCAACTCCATGCATTAATTCAAGTAATTCATCGTTCACTAAGTCAAGCCTTATCGATGGAACTGATGCTTTAACTCCATGGTCACTGAGGTATTTAAGTAAATGCAGCTCTCCATTAGAGCCTGGGAAGAAAAGTGAGTAAATGACTGCTCTATTCACTTCATTAACTTTAAGGCCTTCTTCAATTAAGTTAACTAGAGTTTGAAGGCTTCTAGCTCTATGGGGTTTAAACAGCCTTCCTTCAATACAGAACCTACACCAACGTGGACATCCCCTAGATGTTTCAATAATGAAGCCTCTTCCGTAAACAGGCTCATCACTTAAGCTTTGAACTTGCTTCACTGGGTAAAACACTGTATTAAGATCGCTGGCCCAGACCCTTCTCACTTCCTCCCCTGACTCTGGAGTGTAGAAGCCGTTTGATGGCAGGGCTTCTAAAACTTTACTTGGTTCTCCATGGTTCTCAACGATTGCTTCAATTAGTGTAGGCAGTAGAACTTCCACTTCACCAACTGCAATAGCATCAACAATATCAATTAATGGAGCTGGATTACTCATAGGAGTGGGGCCTCCAGCTATGATTAGAGGTCTACCGCGCCTACTGCTCCTTAAGACGCTTACACCTCCTTTGTTTAGAATGGAGACAAGCTTTGGATAGTCTAGTTCATAGTGAATGCTACTAATTATATAATCAAAGTCTTTAAGTGGAGAAAGAGTTTCTAGGCTTCTCGAGTTATCTAATGTGAATCTCTCTGCATAGACCTCTGGATATGAGTTGGCAATGTAATATATAGAGTGGATGGCGAGACTTGAAAGAGATGCACTGTATGTACTTGGATAAAGAATAGCTATCCTAACCATGCCTTTACGCAATTTCTTTAATACTACGTTTACTTCCCTGATCATATTAATTCTACCTTACTCGCATATTTATTAACTTACCCCACCCATATATTCTTGGGGACTCTGCGTGAATAGATTTGATCACTTGCTCAGTCCTACTATAAAGAAAATTAAGGCCTCTGAAATAAGGGAGTTGCTTAAGATTATTGGAAGGTCTAAGGAAATAATTAGCTTTGCCGGCGGCATACCTGATCCAAAGTACTTCCCTAAGAAGGAGCTGGCTGAAATAGCTAAGGAAGTCATAGAGGACTTCGGAGACCGTGCCCTACAGTATAGTGAAACTATGGGGGTGTACGAATGTAGGAGAGCTATAGCAGAATTCATGCATAGAGCTAAGGGAGTAGAGGCTGACCCTGATGATGTAATAATTACCACTGGAAGCCAGCAAGCAATAGACATGATTGCTAGAGCGTTCTTAGTGCCGGGGGATAAAGTAGTTACTGAGTCTCCAACATACTTAGCTTCACTTGGTTTATTTAGAGCTCAAGGAGCTGATGTAGTCGGCATAAAACTCGACGACCATGGAATGAAGACTGTGGCTTTAGAGGAGGAATTAAAGAGGCTTAAGTCTATAGATGCATTGCCAAAGTTCATATATGTCATTCCAACAGCTCAGAATCCAAGTGGAGTAACTATGAGTCTTGAGAGAAGAAAACACTTAATGGAGTTAGCAAGCAAGTACGATTTAATAGTTGTAGAAGACGATCCTTATAGCTTCTTTCTATTTGACTATAGGGCTGAGGCGACTCCCCTTAAATACTTAGATAAAGAGGATAGAGTCATATACATAAGTACAGCGAGTAAAATTCTCGCCCCCGGAATTAGGATAGGGTGGATTATGCCGCCTAAGGAGCTTGTGAGAAGGCTTGAGCTATTGAAGCAATACATGGACTTACATAGCCCAACGTTGAATCAATACATATTCGCTAGAGCATTAGATAAAGGCGTTGTAGATAAACACATTGAGGTAGTGAGAAAAGTCTATAAAGAAAAGAGAGATCACATGATTGCCGCACTTGAAGAATACTTCCCTAACTACATTTGGTTTAGTAGGCCTATAGGAGGTCTATTCATATTTACCTACGTATTTAAGGAAGACTTTGATGCAGGGGCATTACTTGAAAAAGCCGTCAATGAATATAAGGTAGCGTATGTACCTGGTAGAAGCTTCCACCCAGATGGCGGAGGAGCTAATAGCATGAGGCTCAACTTCAGTTATCCATCAATAAGTGAGATTTATGAAGGAGTGAAAAGGCTGGCTGAATTAGTTAAGAATGCTTAGTGTTGAAATAACACTATTGCTCCACTTCCATCAACTGGAAGTAGGCCTAAAGTGCTTTTAACGTCCTCTACCTTAATAACCTTGATGTAGCGGTTTAGCTTACTCCAAACTCCATATATCTGCCCTATGTGTTTCTCCCCTGGATTCACTTTTACTAAGGTAACTTCACCTAAAGTCCTAAGCTTCATGGAATTGATGAGGGGGTTCAAGTATATCAATGATCTTTGGGAAAGCACCTTGTTAAGAGCTCTAGCTGCGCTTAGTGAAAGAGTGTTATAAAAGACTGCTTCAAAACAGCATTTAGCGCTAATCACATCATTAATTACTTCAAGCCCTAAGTCCTTAAATAATCTAGCGGATCTCCTTGAATACGTAAGTATAGCTATGTTCGGAGAGCTATTGTTTGCTAATAAGGCTAAGGCGAGAGAGGCTAGACCGCCGCCGACTATGAGTATGGTTTTTCCCGTAACGAGCTCATTAACTGCTTGAGCTAGAGCTAAGTGAAACCAGGCTGCATGATATGCCTCAAACTTATTTAAGGAAAACGCTATGGCTTCACTAGGTATTGAGGAGTATTTAGCTAAAAGGCCATCCCTTGTGTAGCCAATGAGCTTGTCTCCAGCTATTGGTGAGACAAGCACTATTTTTCCACTTAACTCTTCTCTAGCACCGTAGCCAGCTTCTATTACTCTAGCTACTCCAGTTGAACCAACTATAGTTGGCTTAGTTACTGGTAGGTAGCCGTATGCAACAGCATTATCGAATCCAGATAGATGAACGCCGAGGGGTTTAACTAAATACTCTCCACTGCTATACTTTACTGGAACTTCTCTAACTTCAAGACTCCATCCAGTGGCTACAAGAGCTTCTCCACGCACTTCCCCAGCCTCTCTAAGCATTAATATTCTCAGGGCATACTAGGTTATAGGAGTTGCTGACTTATGGTTGAAAAGCTCGTTCACTGGTTAAGTAAAGAGGCTAGGTATAGGATAATCGAAGTACTAATGTCTACGCGTAGTGAGAGGGAATTAGCAAAGGACCTTGGGGTAACTTCTACAGCCATATACAAGTATTTAGAAAGAAAGACTCATCCAAGTGATACCATTATTGCTAGAGCATTGAAAGTGCTTAATGAGTATGAGAAGGAGCGTGTGTATAAGTTAGTGGCCGATGATATAATTTCAGCTATAGAGGAACTTTTAAACAATGTACCACAGGACTTTCCTCAATTAAGAGAATATGTATTAAATAGGCTTGAATACATGTTAGAGAAGTTTAAAGAAAAGTAGTTTAAGTTATAAGGCCTCTTAAGCTATTTGAATGGTTGCCCGTGATCATTAGTTAAATATCTTTAGCTACTTTCAGTTTTGCGGACATCTGCCTCCTGCTCCCCAACTATGGCTCCAAAGCATTGATATAGCCATGTACTTTTAAATACTTAGGGCTCACAAATCCTTAAGAGGCAACTCAGGCGATCGAAAGAGCCAAAGTAATTAACCAGTGGAAAGTCTACATATACTGCAGTTACATTATCTCGTTTTCTCACTAAGCGTTCTCGCACCACTAGACATTACAGTGATGTAAAATGTAGAGATGAGTTCAAAAACTGCCTGCTTTAAAGGCTTTCAAACACAATCAACGTATTATTGAAGGAGCTGCTCTAAGCTAGCAGAGCCCAAGGACGCGGGCTTTGATGAAGGGGGTTTCGAGATCATGGGCATTTTAAAATTAGTCCACTCTGTAATGTAGACATCGCTGCCTGCCACGAGGCCTAAAGTCCTCTCTAAGTTAAGAACTACTTGGCGTTCTCCATGTAGATTACTGATATTTAGGACTTTAAACAATATTTAACAGCAGGATAGGTTTGTGTTGAGGACTGTCATACGGTATGGAGAGCAAGCCTATATTAGCTGATGGAAGCTTAGTAGAAGATTATAGTTTATTAATAAACTATTGGAAGTTAGCAATGAAAAAGGATAGGGCTCTTATGGAGAAGGCAACCATAAGGGCTGAGGACTTTAGAGCTCTTGAAAGGATAGTTGAACTATATAAAGGGGAGTCTATAGCGACTTTAGCCGACTTCCTTAAACAAATGATGTTAGATAGGATAGACTCCAGCTTAGCTATAGATGCTTATAGAGAAACCTTTGGAATAGAAGTAAGTGTTGATAAAGCTGTAAATGCTGTAGCTGAAGTACTCGCTTTATGGCTTCTAGAGGCTGGGCGGCGGTTAAAAATCATTAGCTATAAGAGTTGGAGAGATAGCAGTTAAGTGCAGAAAGCACATAAGGTACAGCGAGTAAAAATCCAATTGAATGAAGTGAGAGGAAAGCTAAGGGATCTTACAAGAGTAGTGGAGTGAACCAGGCTTTGCTGGAAGTCTCAGCCATGTATGCTGGGTGTAGCTAAAGTGGTTACTAATTTGCCGGCTGAGGCAAGAGCAAAGTGGCTTAAAGTCATGGAAGCTCGCAGTATTGAGGAAAAAATAGAGGCATTAGAGGAGTTTCTTTCAAGTGTTCCAAAACATAAGGGCACTGAAAACCTCAGGGAGTGGGCTACTAAAAGGTTGGCTGAACTAAGGGAAGAGGTGGAGTTTAGAAAAAAGAAGAAAGTTGGTAGAGGAGCTTCTTTCTTCATTGAGAAGAGTGGTGATGTACAGGTAGCAGTAATAGGGCCTCCAAACGTTGGGAAAAGCAGTATTGTAGCTGCACTAACTGGTGCAAGAACTAAGATCGCTGATTACCCTGGCTCTACTACTGAGCCTGTACCAGGGATGCTGAAGCATAAAGACATACTGATACAGCTAATTGATACTCCTCCAATAATTTCAAGTTCAACAAGCTCTGTAAATAGCCGAGTCTTAGGCCTCATTAGAAATGCTGATGCATTAGTACTAGTGGTAGATGTACTAGAGGACTCTGTTAATTCAATACTTAAGCTTAAAGAATACTTAGAGTCAAGAGGTATACTAATAACTAAGCCTAAGGGCAGAGTCATTATTGAAAGAGAAAGATCTGGGAGGAGTGGAGTGAGGTTTGCATTAATGGGCAAATTAATTGATTGCACAATGGATGATGTGAGAAAGCTGTTAGAAAGCTATAGGATAAATAATGCCTTAGTCAAAGTGTATGGTGAAGTAACTCTAGATGATGTTGAGAATGGCTTATTTGAGAATAGATCGTATAAACCAACTGTAGTAGTTATAAATAAAGCAGATGTAAGGCCGGAGTACGCTGTAGAGAAAGCTAAGGAAGTAAGCAATTTGTTAACAAGTGTTCCAGTGATAGTAGCTTCAGCTATAAATAAGCAAGGCATTGATCGCTTGGGTGAAGAGCTTGTGAAAGTCCTTGAATTAATAAGGGTATACACTAAACAGCCAGGCATGGAGATTTCTAAAAAGCCGCTAGTGCTGATGAAGGGTTCTACGGTACGTGATGTTGCAGTAAAAGTACATAGTAAGCTCTTAGAAGGATTCATGTATGCAAAGATATGGGGTCCATCAGCTAAATATCCTGGGGAGAGAGTGGGGCTTAGCCATACATTAATGGATGGGGACATCGTTGAAATACATTCAAGGAGTTAACGTTAATAAGTGCGTTCATGGAATCCTACTACTGAAGCAGTGATGATGGTTGAAAGCGCGGCAACCTCATTATAAGAGGTAATGCCGTAAGCCAGGCTTCTGAGCCTGTTTAAAATTACTACATTAACACAGACTTGCACTAACTATAGCTAGTGAAGCTTTTTCCTCTTGATAGCTTAAGGAAATTCCATTACTCCATACGTAATTATTGAGCTCTCTGCTTTATAAAAGGACAATGTATTCACCCAAAGTTGTGAGGGGATGTAATTGAGTGTAGCTGTAGATAAAGTAGAGAAATACCTTGGACAACCTATTAAGGATCCTTATGGGAGAGTTATAGGAACTTTGATAAGCTTTTACAGCGATAGCGATGGCAATGTAACTGAACTTGAAGTGTGTTTTAATGACTCTACATTTAAAAAGTTAAGCATTGATATGTTTAAACTTACTTCAGAAGCAGTACTTCTACTACCTGCCTGGAGGTATAATGCTGAAACAGTGTGTAGAAGGCTTGAGAAACTGAAGAAGAGAATGCACGCTATAGAAGATCTTTACTCAAAAAAGGAAGTCCCTAGACATGCATACGAAGTATTTAAGAAGAAGATCGATGAAGAATTGAGTAAAGTAAAGGAGGATGCAAGGAAGGTGAAGGAGGAAATGAATAGAAGGCTAGCTGACCTGGAGGATGAAATGGTTGAATTAGAGAGAGCATTTACTGCAGTTAAGATTAGCTACATAGCTGGTGAAGTTAGTGAAAAAGCATATAAAGCTGCAGCCGATCAGATAAGGAAATACATGGAGATAGTCAGTGAGGAAAAGAATGAAGTTAAGAAATACGTTGAGAGAATAGATAGACTTGAATCAGAACCTGTTGTGCCGCCAATTAAGACTCCTGAGCCTGCTCAAAGTACGCAGCAGCCTGTACCAGTAGTAGTTGTAAGTGCTTAAGTTAAGCTTAGTATTACCTAGCTCCACTTTTTAAACACTCTGTCAATCAAAGGTTATTCACTGAGGGATATTGAATGAGCACCACTACGTCAACGTTGCCTAGCTTCATTAATTGGTTTACAAAAGTTTTTAGTATTGGGAGAAGGGATAGGCCTGAAGAACTGGCTAAAATGATAGCGATCCTGGAGGGCATGATTGGCGAACTTGATGTTACAAGAAAGAAAGTAGAGGATAGGCAAAGCTACTTAGTGGGGAAGGCTCGAGATGCAGGCTTAAAGGGCGATAAGGAGAGCCAACAGATATACATAGCTGAGCTTGAGGAAATAGGTAAGCTACTAAGCATTGTTATCCAAGCCAAGAGGTTCTTGCTCCAAGTAAAGCTGAGGCTTGAGACTGTAGTAGAGATGAGCGATGTATTAAGGACAATACCTGAAGTACTATCAACTCTACAACCGTTAAAGCCCATGCTAGCTAGGATAGCTCCAGACATGGTTGAAAAGGTATCTGAGTTAGAGAAAATAGCTATAAATATAGTTTCGTCAACGGGCTTGCCAAACATATATGGAAAGACTTTGCCTAAGGAGGAGGTAGATGTAGTTAAGAAAATGGAGTTAGAGGATCTATCGCCACCTACTAATGTGCCAATGGAAGTCATAAAAGCGTGGTTAATTGAAGAAGTGAAAAGCCTCAATGGAATCATAAACTTAGACATTGTCTCAAAGAAGTACAATGTCTCTAAAGAACAAGTTATGTTAGCCCTTAAGGAGTTAGAACGCGAGGGAAGGATCTTAATTAAAACATAAGCATAGTCTTTTTAGGTGGCTAAATCTATGTATGATCCATTAGAGGAGAAGGCTAGACTGTATGCTAAAAGAGCTGTTATGGCTGATAGAGCAGGCAACTATGATGAGGCGTTAGACAATTATAAGAAAGCCATAGAGCTCTTTCAACACATAGTCAGACTTAGGACAGATACTCCTTTTAGAGGCGTTTACATAGATCTAATTAATAAGTATTCAGTAAGAATAAGACAGTTAGAGAAAATGGCTCAAGCTCTTTCAAGCATAGGAGACCGCGAAGTACAAGCTATTCAAAGTAGTGACATTAATGTAGAAGTACTTGATTTAGATTCCCCCAATAGGCCTAAAGTAACTTTTAATGACGTCGTCGGCTTAGATGAAGTAAAAAGGAGCCTGAAGAGAAGCGTCATATATCCAATAAAAGCTCCTCACTTATACGCATTGGGATGGCCAAAGGGAGTGTTGCTATATGGCCCCCCAGGTTGCGGCAAGACATTTATAGCTGCAGCACTAGCTAATGAAGCAAACGCTGTTTTAATAAAAGTAAGTGGAGCAGACATTATGAGTAAGTGGCTTGGTGAAGCGGAAAAGAATGTTGCTAGAATATTTAGAAAAGCCAGAGAAATAGTGTCTGAAGGAAGGCCAGTGATAGTATTTATAGATGAAGTCGATGGATTGCTCAGGATCTACAGTAGTGAAGTAGGCGGTGAAGCTAGAGTTAAAAATCAATTTCTTACAGAAATGGATGGTTTATACGATAAGGGTGGAGGGAGGCAGCTGCTATTCATAGTTGGGGCAACTAATAAACCGTGGCTATTAGACGTAGGCTTTATAAGAAGGTTTCAGAAAAGAGTCTATGTCCCTCCTCCCGATAAAGCGTTAAGAGCTGAGTTATTTAAATACTTCATTAAGAAAGTTGAGGAAAGTGGAGCTGTAAAAGCGGGAAGTGACATTAACTACGATAAGTTAGCTGAACTAACTGAAAATTACTCTAGTCACGATATAGAGGTCGTAGTTATGGAAACTTTAAATAGAGTCATTGAAGAGTATTTTGAAAGTAATAGGATTAGAGAAATAACTATGAAGGACTTTGAGGAAACTCTTAAGGAAATAAAGCCAAGCATAGATGAAATTCTTGTAAACAAATATAAGGAATGGGCAAAGAACTACGCTTCAGAATAACGTGCCTTAATTTAATTATGCCCTATCTGTTAAAACTTCCTTAATTAATGTAGCGGTTATTCAATATATTCAAAAAGCGCCGTGAGGTTACTTCAAGCTTAAGTTGAGTTAGAGATAGAGAGAAAGTCGGATAACTACATGGGGAAAGAAACAATGCAATGAATAGCGGAGGAGCAGTCTCAGCTACTATGGACTGATATAAGAACTGAAATTTTGTGAATGCTCCGTAAGGTTAATAAGGTTCTACTAAGACTATGATTATAGCCAATGAGGAGAGTCATGCCCACGCACTGAATAGTTTAAATGAAGATTCCTGGGGTAGCTGAGGATTCTCGTCCTATAGACTCCTAAAATTCTCTAAGCAATTAACTCAACAGTCCGAGCCTTTAATACTCTTTTCCACGCTAGTTCTTTATAGAGGGTGGGTAGAGTGGGTTTTGAAAATGTAGCTAAAGTGTTTGAAGCTCTGGCTAACTTATTTAGCGGTGTAGAGGGAGCCGGCGTATTTCTAGCTGCACTAGGGATAATAATGCTATTGGCCACTATAGGTGGATTTGTATTGTGGGCACTCATAGGTTTTATAAAAAGAGTCCCAAAGATGACCCTAGGGGAATTCTTAAAGTTCATAGTGGTATTCTCAGGAATACTAATAGTTTTAGGAATTCTTGTTCCCTAAAACATGTTTTTACATTAACCATGTATGCTGCCTTTAAGCTCCTCCACTAACTTCCTTAGTGCTTCATCATATGGTATACCACTTACAATTAGTGATGACAGGCGGAACTTAAATAGATCGTCACCGAATGAGCCATAGACCTTCCTGTATTCCTTAATGACTTCACAGCTTAGATCGTCTTGAATAGTCTTCTTTGCAGTACTATCAATTGGATGCTCCTCCATAGACTTTATTTTATTAAAGAAGGTATTCACAATATCTATGGTTTTCTCAGATGTGGAAACTTTAACTAAACCTAAGTACAAAATACTCGATATCACTGAGAGAGCTAGTAGAGTTGAAGTAAAGGCTTTTTCACTAAGGCTAAGTGGACTAGTTAGTATAGTAATGAGGAGCGCTAAGCTTCCCAGGCAACTTAACGTGTAAGATATCGTGAGGCTCTTAAACGATATTATGAATGAAGCTAATGCTAGTAAGAAGACTGATCCGGCTGCATTTATAGAGATCATTGAGCTTTTCATAGATCCTACGTATATCATTGTTAAAATAAGCATTAAGTGAGGCGCTAATGTAATTATCCTTGTCTTTAATCTCTCGCCTTTAATGATGTCTAAGTAGGCTTTGATGAGCTCTCCGCTTTTCACAATGGATTTATTAAGATCTTCAATACTTATGAAGCCTTCCATGTACTCTTTTATTGCAGCATGAAGCCTGGCTAGAGAGAGTATAAGAATCTCTGATGCATTGATCAAGCGTCTTGTAGGTATAACAGGTACTTCTAACTCCTTCATGATTCTGTGGTAATAGTTAAGCTTTTCAACAGCGCTCCTTAAGCCAATTAAATTCTTCTCACTTCCAAGAATACTTGTAATTCTTTGAAGCATTTCAACTATTCCATCTCTAAGTAAAGCATTAACATTCCTCAACATAGAGCACTCCTACTATATGGAGTTAAAAAGGGCGCTATAAATTTAGCTTACTGCATTCACTCCTTTAAAGATCCATGATAGATCGGGTGCTCTTTCTCTTTTGACACCTTCTTCAGCAAGTGCATGAGCTATCAGCGGTAAAGCTATTGTTGCATCAACATACACAACTTTTTTCCTTGCTTTAGGAGATACCTTCCCCCAGCTAATGGCTTCTTCAAGTGTTGCTCCAGAAAGCCCTCCCCATACAGGTTGATCGGTTGTAAACTGTACTACATATTCAAGACTCTTATAGTATTCACATGCTCCTTCAGCTTCAGCCAACAATGTCTGAACTACAGTAACTAGATTTACGTAGTCCTTTGGTACTCCTCCACCTATGTATATTGCAGATAACTTACTTGACCTCCTGCCTATTTCAACTATTTGATTAAAGTCATTAACCATATCAATGACTACTGGATGCCCCTCTCTATAGGCGAGAACTGCTGCAACTCCATAGCCGCTATCAGTTAATGCAGGGCTAAAAACAGGTACACCTGCTCTATAGGCAGCGGAAACTATGCAGTCAATACCTCTCTCATTTAAGTACTTGCCGAATAAATAAAGGAATTCCATTGATGAATAAACGCTATTTACAGGAAGGATCTTAATGAATTCCTTTATTAAGCCCTCCATCCGCCTATAGTCTAATTCACTAACGTAAACATCGTAAAATCTATCGATCTTATGTTTCAAGAGTTCTGCATCATCTACATATGGAGTTCCCTTGTAGTAACTGAAGCCCATTGCCTCTAATATGTCCTCAGATATATTTGCCCCTGTAGAAACCAATACATCGATAAATCTTCTTTCAATAAGCCACTTAATTATTCTCCACATTCCTGCAGTACTCATAGAGCCGGCTAATCCAAGGAATATTGTTGTCTCCGCATCTTTAAGCATGTTAACAATGACTTCATAAGCTTCGCCCAGCGCTCTACCTTGATAAGCTGTATCAGCCATAGCCTTAAGTAGCTCATTTATTCCTCGCTTAGAGACATCAATAGCCTTAAGCTTCTCCCTTAAATACATGCTTTCACTCATAGAGGTACACCAAGCTTAGGAACTACGCTTAGAGCTATATAATTAACTTCCATAAATTATCTATTGAGGCATTGGACGAGTAAGTGGGTTAATTACGTAAATGTTCTAAGTACTAATTGAACTAGGTAATCGAATATAGTGTTTAAGCCTAGTTTGCTTTTACCATGTATTCTAGCTCTAAATAAGTATGGTACATCACATACCTTAGCTTGCGGATTTGCATGCAGTATTTCGAGGAGAATCTTAAATCCTCTCGCCGCTTCTTTGACGACTACCGCCCCCTTTCTGCAGCCAAAGAAGCCGCTCATAGGATCTGTGGTTCTCCTTGACTCCCGTATAAGCATGTGCGCTAGCAATGTAGCTACTCTACTTTCAACAAGCCTCAGCTTGCTCCAGCCTTCAACTCCTCCCCCTTTTACATATCTTGATGCAACAACGATATCACATCCCCTTACCAGCGCACTGAATATTCTTGGAATAGCGTGTGGTGGATGTTGAAGATCGGCATCCATGACTACTACGTAGTTGCATGAAGTCTCTTTAAAACCTCTAATTACTGCAGATGCAAGTCCTCTTACCCCCCTTCTAACAATGACTTTAACAGGGTACTCTACAGATAGCGCTTTAGCTACTTCAGCAGTTCCATCAGGGCTGTCGTCATCTACTACTATTATTTCATGAGTAATTCCACGACTGCTCAAAGTCTTTGAAAGAAGGGGGATTAGTAGCTTTACATTCACAGCCTCATTGTATGTTGGAACTACTATTGAAATACAATCACTTCTACATAAAGGTGCTTTTAAAGTCAAGATGTCTTCCTCCAAGCTAGTGTTACGCCTAATACATAGTTAGCGATAAACCCTAAAGCTATGCCTATGAGCGATGCGTAAGCTATGTAAAGTCCAAAGAAGTTAACTAGTATGTATGTAACAGTTAGCTGTGTGATAAAGCTTGTAAGACTTGATAAATGGTACTTGATTAGCCTTATGAGTCTTTTGGAGAAATTGCTTGAAAACTTCATGCCTCTGAAAGTCCATACTTCGTGAAGTGTAAAGTTAAATAATAAACTCGTTTCAAAGCCAGTTAAAACTGCTAAAGGTAGTCCAAGAAGCGGATCTATGCTCACTGCTTGAGGTAGAGTTAGTGTAACTATGGATGCATTAACTATTGATCCAAAGAGTCCAACTAATCCAAACTTTATGACAACACTAGGTTCCTTAATTAGCATTGCTATAGCATATGGAAGCTTTCCGTAAACAGCCATAGCTACTTCGTGTATGGGAGCTTCATATGGCACTATGAGGATTCTTCTAGCATTATTTAAAATAACTTGTGCAATGTTTTTGCAATTAATGAATCCTTTAACTAACGTATTTTTAAATATTAATGCAAAGCCGTTTGGATGGCCGGTGATCTCCTCTAATACGTTAAGCGAGCCAACGTTAATTAAGAATGCTCCCAGAGGACCTTTTGGCTTAGCAACGACTATAATTGCATCATAATGCTTGCCGTAAGCTGCCAATAAATCACTTATTATGGGCAACGCTGTATACCCTAAATCTGGCACTAATATGGAGTAGTCATGGCCGTTATTCAAGATCTTCATTACTGCGTCACATTGATCTATAGCTTCAGGAATACTTACACCAGCTTTCTCTAAGATACCGGTCCTCACCACTACTGTAAATGAAGAGGGCTTTCTAGACAACCTACCTCTTACCTAGAATACTTACATTGCAGCATTATGTTTAACTAATTTAACGAAATTTATAAGTCTTTCCAAACAATGGGTTCAGCTCTCATAGCGTTATGTGATTTGATTTCACTGCTTCATCTCTTTTAACTGCATTACACTCAGGATTTCACTTGGCTTGAAGGCGTTCAAGGACATCCCTAAACCCCCGCATCTTGCGTTCCTGAAGAACAAATTTACACATGCAACTAAGTCTCTGTCCTCAATGGAATCACGGAGAGTTAACGTGTTCGACCTTTAACTTTCTGCATCTTGTAATTTACCGTTAACTACGTCTTCCCGTAGAACTACAGCGGGAGTTTGTTAAAGAAGTCGCCATCGTTGACTCTATTCTTAAGTTATTTAGGTTTTCTAATGCGGTAACTAAACCATGCCTAATAGTCGAGCTCCATATGATTGCGACTTTATGTTTCCCACTATACGGTAGATCGCGAGGAGCCTTAACGTGGCATTTCTCTAAATATTTAGAAAACGAAGTATCTGAATTTATCTACCTAATGTAAAAAAATGGATTAGAGGAGGACTTTATGTGTGAATGGGAAGAGCTCTTAAGTGAAATAAGTACTTGCACTAAGTGCATTCTCTATAGAAGTAGGAGAACTCCTGTGCCTGGAGAAGGATCTAGGAGTGCTCAAGTAATGTTTATTGGTGAAGCGCCTGGCGCAAGAGAGGATGAAGTAGGCCGCCCATTCGTTGGTGCAGCTGGCCAGCTCCTTACACAATTAATGGAGTCAATTGAGTTACAGAGGGATTCTACGTACATAACTAATGTTGTTAAATGCCGTCCTCCAAATAATAGAGACCCTAGTGACGATGAAATAGCCGCTTGCCTCCCCTACCTCATTAAGCAAATAACGCTCGTAAAGCCTCAATTAATAGTGACTCTTGGAAGACACTCTTCTAGAACAATCTATGAGTTAGCTGGATTAAGATGGGTTAGTATGGCTAAACAACATGGGAGACCCATTGAAGTCTCAATAGCTGGTGTAAGGACCACAGTTATAGCGACATATCACCCGGCTTCAGCTCTCTACAATCCAAATCTCAAAAAGCTTATTGAAGATGACTTTAAAAACGTTATAGCGAGAGTTATTAGCAAGGAAAAGGAGCGTAAGAGAACTCTGCTTGACTACTTATAGTGTCGCACCTCATTTTAACTCTGAGAATTCATTGAATCATTCTTGCCGGGTTATCTTCATCGGTGCGGCATATATAGCTGTGTATAGTCTCCCTTAAATACGGTTTTAGCAATAGAAGTATGTTGAGCAGGGGGTGCAGTAATTTGAGCTCAACAACTCAAAGCGATTTGCCCTTTAGCACGCTAGTTGAAGCTCTAGAGAAAATATCCATGACTTCCTCAAGGATTCAAATGACTGCTCAATTAGTTGAGTTATTCAAGAAAACTCCTCCAGCAGTAGTAGATAAAGTAGTTTACTTTCTCTTAGGGGAGCTCTGGCCTAGCTGGACTGGGCTCCCTGAATTAGGTGTTGCGGAAAAGATGCTAATTAAAGCCGTCTCTCTGTCAGTGAATGTGCCTGAATCTAAAGTTGAGGAACAATTAAAGGCTGCTGGAGACCTAGGGCTTGTTGCTGAGAAGCTTAAGTCAGAGAAAGAGCGTTTAGGCAGAGGATTGCTCGGCTTTGTAAAGGCAGTAAGTGAGCAATTGACTGTTCTAAGAGTCTATAATTCATTGAGTAGGATAGCTCATGCAACTGGTGAAGGAAGTAGAGATGTAAAGCTAAAGATACTCAGTGGACTCTTAACTGATGCCTCTCCAAGAGAGGCTAAATACATTGTTAGATTCATTGAAGGGAAGCTAAGGGCGGGCATAGGGGAAGCAACAATAATGGATGCTCTATCAATAACTTATGGTGGAGGAGCTCAGAACAGGCCTATAGTTGAGAGAGCATTTAATCTACGGGCTGACTTAGGTGCAGTAGCTAAAATTCTTGCAGAGCAAGGCATAGATGCTTTAAGGAAAATAGAGCCTCAAGTTGGTTACCCCATAAGACCTATGCTAGCCGAAAGACTAAGCGATCCAGGGGAAATACTAGATAAAGTTGGAGGCAAGGGCTTAGCTGAGTTCAAGTATGATGGAGAGCGAGCTCAAATACATAGACTTAGGGACAAGGTGTGGATATTCTCAAGAAGGCTTGAGAACATAACTCATCAATACCCTGAAGTAGTTAACTATATACTGAAGTATATGAAGAGCAGAGAGGCCATTGTTGAGGGAGAGATAGTTGCATTCGATCCTGATACAATGGAACTAAAGCCATTCCAAGAGCTAATGCATAGGAAGAGAAAACACGACGTACACGTAGCAATGAAGGAGTACCCAGTGAAAGTATTTTTATTTGACTTACTTTACGCTGATGGAGTTGACTACACTAGTAAGCCCTTAATAGAGAGGAAGGAGAAGTTAAAGGAGATCATTGATGAGTCAGACGTATTTAAGTTAGCAGAGCATTTACTCATAGATAACCCGCAGGCACTAGAAGAGTTCTTCCTGAAGGCTATTGAAAGTGGATGTGAAGGCCTTGTAGTTAAGGCTATTCACGGAAATGCTGTTTATCAAGCTGGCGCAAGGGGCTGGCTATGGATCAAGTACAAGAGGGACTATAAGAGTGAGATGATAGATACAGTAGATCTAGTGGTAGTAGGAGCGTTCTATGGAAGGGGGAGGCGTGGAGGAAAGTACGGCGCCTTACTAATGGCTGCATACAATCCAGAGCTAGACGTGTTTGAGTCAGTGTGTAAAGTTGGAAGCGGCTTTAGCGACGAAGACTTAGAAAGAATGCCTGAAGTACTAAGGCGATATGTAGTTCCCAATAAACCTCCACGAGTAGTTGTTGGCTCAATAGAGCCGGATGTATGGATTGAGCCAGCTCTCGTGGCTGAAGTCATTGGAGCTGAAATAACTCTTTCTCCAAACCACGCCTGCGCTATGAACAAAGTGAGGCCTGGAGCAGGTTTATCAATAAGGTTCCCGAGGTTCATAAGGTGGAGGCCTGATAAGGGACCTAGCGAAGCCACTACAAGCGATGAATTAATTGAAATGTACAAAAGGCAGTTGAAGGCTATTGCAAGTGAGAGAAGGGTTTTAGAAGAGGCCTAATTACCTTAAGCCATGCTAATACTACATGAGGTTGCTTAAAGATGGTGACTGTAGTAGTGTTCACGGGCCTAGCTGGTAGTGGCAAGACTAGCTTAGTAGCCTCCTACGGTAATTGGCTTAAGGAAGAACTGCTGCAGAGAGTAGCTCAAGTAAACCTAGATCCTGGGGCAGAAGTACTTCCATACAAGCCTATATTCGATGTAAGGGATATGTTTACGCTAAGTGAAATCATGAGGGCTTATGGGCTTGGACCAAACGGAGGCTTCATTAAGGCTGGAGAACTCATAGCTGAGAGAAGCAGTGAAATATTTGTCAAAGAGCCATTCTCAAATTTAAGTGAGTGGGACTATATACTAATAGATACTCCCGGCCAAATGGATGCATTTATCTTTAGGCCGTCAAGCAACATCTTCTTAGAAGCGCTCACTAGAATTGTTAATGCTGTCAATATATATGTCATAGATTCTACAGCAATTAGGGGCTTAGCTGATGCATTAACCATATGGCTTCTAGGATTGCTTACTTATTTAAAGATAGGGCTTCCAACGATACCTGTGGTAAATAAAGTTGATGTTGTAGACAATGGCGCTAAGTACGTAAGGCTTCTTGTAGAAGACCCCGAGAAGCTCATTGAGCTATCTAAAGAGGGCTTTAGAGAGGGGTTGTTAAGCGATATAACTATGGAACTTGCTGAAATAGCTTTCAAGTTGCGGAGGCCTCTTAGACCCATTGAAGTAAGCGCCAAGAGCCTTAGTGGAATGGAGTTTCTCCACAGCGTAATTCATGAAGTCTTCTGCTCCTGCGGGGACCTTACTTAATTAAACTCTGCATCTACAAATTGCTTTAAGTAATAGTATTCCTATTTAGTTGCTTACAAAGTTCTCTATATTCCTTCACTAAATCCCTCTCCTCTACGCTTCCTTCAGGCTCTACTTCTCGGAATCCTTTTCCTTCATATATCATTACTTCAGTTGAATCCTCCAGCCAGCAATCGGGCTCCATGCCTGCCTTTACGCATGTTTCAGCTAGAAAAGTTTCTTCATCCCAGCAATATTCTATCGGCACTTGAGGTAATAGTGTTCCATGCAGCCACCCACTCTTTATGTAAATTCCATGTTTTCCAATGACTATATTCTTTGGGAGACTCCATCTTTCTTCAACTAATAATGGTTCAGGCATAGATAGTACTGTTACTTCAAATGTCACTTGTTTTAACTCCTTTCTCTCTAGTGGAGGGAACCTAGGATCATTGAATGCAGCCTCTAGTGCTGAACTAATTACTGCTTCTATTAATGGGTATACAGGTTGTAGAAACCCTATGCAGCCTCTAAGGCTTCTCTCAGAATAACTATAGTAAGTCTCTATTGTAGTAAACACCATTCCAGGCCTAGTGAAGATTTCTGGAAAAGCTTCTTCAGGTTTATACCTCTTACCGCTAAGTAAGCGTTCTTCAACTGCTCTCCTAGCTATCTTAACTAATAGAGTTCCATCACTTAACTTCAGTTCGCTTGGGTGAACGGGTTTCTTCAACTATACTACCTCCGCTACTTCTTTTAGAGTACATAGAAGATATTTCTCTAGCTCTCTTAAGGGTGTCCTCTATCCCTCTCCAATGCCTCCCAATCCAATAGACTTTTCCACATGACTTACAGATCCAGAAGTCGTTGCTTCTCTCATAAACTCTTTGGGGAACTCTACCTATAACTAATTCCTTGGAAACCTTAGTTAGCTCTCCATTGCAAACTGGACACCTGCTTTTTTCTAAGTCTACGTAAAGCCTTATTCCATACTCTCTTGAGATTTGGGCCAACCTATTTTCAATAGATTCTTCCTCTAAGAGGAGACACTTTAGGTCATTCTTGATGCATTTCACGTAGAGCCCGCGATCCCTAGTTATGATCACTCTGTTATCTCTTGCAGCTATGTTAATTATTTTCCAATCCTCTAAGTCGTTGTAATACAGAGTGTCGTAGCCGAGCATTCTAAGCCATCTAGCGATACCGCCAAGCATTGTGTCAACTATGAACGATATTTCTACACTCATTACTTCCACCATAGATCTATGATTATCCATGCTTTGGGATTGCATGCCCTATATTAGTCTAGAAGCCTTCATTGCTATTTAACTCTTAACGACTGGCTTTACATAAATTCATCAAATACTTCAAGGAGCTATAGATCATTAGTCGTTATAAGTTTAAATACTTAATCAACTTGCTCTTTAAGGGGTGGTTAAATGGCCTTAAGAGTGAGTGCTATTAGAGCAGCAGTTATAGCATCTGTTTATGCTGTACTAACAATAGCTCTTTCGCCTATAAGCTATGGGCCAGTTCAAGTAAGAGTAGCTGATGCCCTTGGGTTACTGCCATACTTACTAGGCTTTAGCGCTGTAATTGGATTAACTGTGGGATGCATTGTAGCTAATGCAATATCGCCGTACGGCATTTGGGATATGGCTTTAGGATCTCTTACAAACTTTATTGGAGGCTCATTGGTCTGGGTTATGGGCAGGAAGTTCCCTAGAAAGCTGTGGTCACTAATCTTAGCTGCAGTCATCGAGATCTCCATTACTACGTTAATCATAGGATACATATTACTCCACTTGATGTACAATGAGCCGGCATTTGTATCAATTCCATTCACTGCTATGGGAAGCACTATTAGCTACGGTGTTCTAGGAGTTAGCTTAATTAAAGTTGTAGAGAAGAGGCTTGAGGGCTCACTGTAATGATCGTAGAGCTTAGAGACGTAGAAGTAGGTTACGCCCATAGAAAAGTAATTACTGGGTTATCAAAGGAGTTTAAAGAGGGAGTTTATGTAATAATAGGGCATAACGGTGCTGGAAAGACAACGCTGCTAAAAGCTATTGCAGGCATAGTTAAGCCGAGTAAAGGAGTGGTGCTAATAGATGGTGTAAACATAGCTAAAGCTTCTAGAAGAGAAGCAGCTAAACTCGTTGGCTACGTATGGCAGAATCCATACTATGGATTTGTTGAGCCGAGAGTCATCGATGAACTCAGCTTAATACTAAGGCTGACTGGGCTGAAAGGGGATTGGAGCATAGTGGAATTACTAATGGGGCCAGAGCTATACTATAGGAATCCATTCACTTTAAGTGGTGGTGAAGCAAAAAGAGTATCTATAGCGAGCGTCTTAATAGCTGATCAACCGGTGTGGCTTCTTGACGAGCCCTTCGACTACCTTGATGGAGAGGGAGTTAGGGCAGTAATGAAGCTCATAAACTACGGTAGACAGAGGAATAAAGTAATCATTATTGCTACAGTGAACACTGGTTTCATAAGTGCTTTAAGGCCTAACTTAGTGATTATAATGAGAAGGGGCTCTATAGTTTATGAAGCTCCATACCACGAGTTAAGCGAAGCAGTATTAAACGATAACAACGTTCCTCCAAGGGATCTTCTCTGTGGCTAGCGTATTAATAGAAGTATTAGAGAGTCAGGAGAGGAAATACTTAATACACAGTGAAAAGCTGCTTGTGCCTAAGCTAGTGTATGTATTCGCTACTATAGTAGCTGTATTGCTTTGGAAAATCGAAGTAGAGATAGCTATAGTTGTAGTAAACGCTCTACTACATTTATATGCAAGAACTACTAGGCTTTTACTATATACTTTAGCTCTCTGGATCGCAACATCAACAGCGATCATTACTATAGATTACTTATTTACAACCCTTAGCTCAAGCACTATAATCCTACTAATTCATGGCTATGCCTCATTTACATCAATGGCCATCTTCGTATCTACGACTCCTCCGCATCAATTAAGAGAGCTAATGGGTTTAAACACTCTTACACTCACTTACACTTTGCTTAGAAGCACTCTACAAGATTTAATTGAAGTAATAGATTCACTTAAGTCACGCGGCTGGAAGAAATCAATTAACGTACTTTCATATGTAAAGGTTGTTTATGCTGCTTCAACAGTAATACTGATCAGGATGAGGGATCTAGAGGAATCTCTTACTGCTAGAGGTTTAGAGAGGTAGTTGATACTTAAATATTAGGTAAATTAGAGCTTACTTCCTTATGTTGGCCTCTATTTCCGGAATTATTTTCCTAACTCTATATTCAACATACCTCATGAAGATCTTTAGCCCTAGTCTAACTGGCGCTAAATGTGGTTCCTTTAAGTAGAACTTATTCATAATATCTCTAGCCCAGTATAGAGAGTGGAACAAGCACTTCTTCATGACTTCTATGTGTTCTTGAGTCACCATGTTTTTCTTAAACCAATAGGTGTTCTTTAAAAAACCCATTGGTACAAAGAACATTGGGACTATAATGCTTCTATAAGGCTTTAGTCTATCCATGTACTCAGCTGTTTTAGCTACATCATCTGAAGTTTCTTGAGGCAACCCAAGTATTAGCGTTGCTGCTGGAATCACTTTGTTTTCATGCATTATTTTGAAGGAGTCTTCAACTACTTCAGGCCACTTCTCCGCCGGGTATGGAGCGCTTTTAGCTGGCATTACTATCTTGGCGAGTCTAGGGCTTAGTGTTTCTATACCTACTTCAACTCCTAGGTATTCCTGTTTTTGCAGCACAATTTCATGCATAAGCTTTGAAATTAATCTATACTCCTCCTCAGAATACTTAAGTGTTGCTAAGCTACAGTGGCTCCAGGCAATGTAGTCTGGAACAATGTTCGTAACCTCCTTGTGGAGCTTAATTAATTGCTCTGGCTCAGGCTTAATGCCCTTAGCGCCATAGAGCAACACGTCTTCGCTGTGCAATATGGCGCTTTTAACTCCATGAGCCACGTTAACTTTTATTTCTTTAAGTATTTTATCTAGCGGAATGTGCCTAAGAGGCCTTAGTGTAACACTACAGAATTTACATCCACGTGGGCATCCACGCATTATTTCAATCAATCCATTAATGCTTGCACCCTTTATAACAGGTATTTCACTCACCGACGGAGCTTCAAGTGGGCCTACGTAAATGTAGTCAGGCAGATCTTCTCCATTAATGGCTTTTTCAACTACTTCTGCTATTACTCTCTCAGCTTCTCCATCAATTACAGTGCTTATCCCCCACATCCTCCACTTATCCAATTCATAGAGCCACTGCCATGCAGCTGGCCCACCTACAATGATCTTCACTCCTCTTTCTCTAGCTCTCCTTAATGCAGGAGTATCCATGAACTTTAAGAAGCTCCTCCTATTGAGTGGTTCAATGCCTGTTATAATCCACCACTCAATGCTGGGGGATCCATAGGCAAAATAGTCGTGGTGTCCAATCATAAGGACTTTCATTGAATCAACGTACTTATCTAAATAATCAGGATCTATTATTGCTGCATTAAAGCCTTCATCAATGAGCTTAGCTTCAACTTTCCTCAACCCATAGGGAGCTTCAATGGGTCTCCCGTCATCACTTACCTTAAGCTTTGGTGCAGCAACCCACATCCACAGCTTTTCCGGAACCGCTATTGGAGGTCCTGTAGCTATGAATCCGAGGAACTCCTTGCCGTGGTGATTGCTCATCATTGTTCTATCGCTAGTTATGACTACTTCATATTTATCATTCAAGGATCTTACACCTCAATAATTTCACAATTAATGCAGGCATCTCTTACGCTAAAGGCAAGATCTTTTTTAACTATGACTACGGGCTCTAAATCCTTAAGCTTATGCACTAACTTAATGAAGTCAGCTTGGCTAGAGCCAGCGTAGTGTAATATTACTGAATAAGCTATATTGTTCAATAGAAATTCCTTTAAATACTCTATATACTTTACAGGACCTATATCAGATACTACCCACACATACAGCCCCTTCAACTTCCCTAAGCTCCATATAGACCTCATTACATCAGTAATCAATTTAGATAAGTCTATTTCCCGCAGACCTTCATTGAAGAAAACAATGACGTGCTTAAGATCCTTTATCAAATGCTTCACCGCAACGCTTAGAAATCCTATAAGGTCTTGAATATATAAAAGTTATCATGAATTTTAATTAATGAAAGCACTGTAAGTTTATGGATTCTATTATATATGGTTAAAATACCTCCATATATATGTAATTAAGGTAGAGTCTATATAGATCTAATTAAAATTACGTATTCACCACCACTTTTTAGTATAAACTTTTACTCCAAGGACCTCTTTCACAACTTTAGCTACTTCTTCAACTTCACTAGCACTAGGATTACAGTGTTGTTCAGCCCACGCTGGATTTCTTGGGGAAAGCATTGGTGCCCCAATAAGTGGATTGACGACTACATAAACTTCCCATAGGCTGTGTATGGCATCACTAACTTTACTTAAATAGTTATGTAAGTACTTTAAAGTTATGCTTTTTGCAACGGGAATCCTTAATTCAACAACTACTCTGTATTTCTTAAGGATACTGAGTGACTGCATGAATTGAGTCCATTGATGCTCACTTAAGCTTCCTAAGCCACTCATTTCTGGAAACGGTACTTTTAAATCAGTAGCTAGGTGCTCTATTAAGTTTCGTGAAAGTAGTACTTCAAGTTGGGCCGGCATAGTTAAGTTAGTGTTAAGGCTATTTAAAACGCCAACGCTCTTGGATTTAACATAAAGATCCATTAATGGCTCTAATTGAAGGAGGGGCTCGCCTCCAGTAATATGTAGGTACTCTATTAATGGTGAAGATATGCTAAGCATGGAGATGATTTCATCTACGTCCTCCTCTCTACAAACCCCTGGATCATTTATAGTCAGTCTCCAGTTGTGGCAGAATGGACACAGCAAGTTACATCCACAAAACCACAGTGTAAACGATGTGTGTCCATGAACATCTATGAGTGAAAGCTCCTTAAAACCAGCTATGGAAACCTTCAACTCCCCTTATTCACCGCGCTTTACTTTAGTCCTAAGGCACTTTTATATAATGACGGAGGAATACTAGCTACTGGTGAGTTATGTGGAGAAGTCCTCTAGGATACAGGGGTTCTATAAAATGTCCTTTGAGGAGAGATTGAAGTTTGTTGCTGAATGGGCTGATCTATCATGCGATGAAGTTGAATTACTTAAGAACTTGGGTAATTTGAGTAGGGATATAGCTACATCAATGGTTGAAAACGTTGTTGGTGGAATGACCTACCCCTTCTCAATAGCGACAAACTTTAGAATCAATAATAAAGACTACTTGATTCCAATGGTTATTGAGGAGTCAAGTGTTGTTGCAGCTGCAAGTAATGCTGCTAGAATGATGAGGGAAGGAGCTGGAATTATAGCTAAAGCCGGTGAACAACTTATGATAGGCCAAGTGCATTTAGTTAAAGTATCAAATCCTTATGTAAAAGCAGGTGTAATTATTGAGAGAAAAGATGAGATCTTGGAGTATGCCAATCAACAGGGAGTATTAGTTAAACACGGCGGTGGTGCAAGAGATTTATCAATTAGAGTAATTGAAGGAACGCCTATAGGAAACATCCTAATAGTTCACTTAATAATCGACGTAAGGGACTCCATGGGAGCTAATGCCGTTAATACTATTGTTGAAGCAGTTGCTCCACTACTTGAGAAAATAACTGGTGGAGAAGCTAGATTGAGAATACTCAGTAATTACGCTGTGCATAGGTTAGCAAGGGCTTGGGGGAAAGTGAATACTGATGAATTGGGGGGAGGAGAAATAGCTAAGGGAATATATGAAGCATCCATACTAGCTGAACTAGATCCGTTTAGGGCAGTGACCCACAATAAAGGAATAATGAATGGCGTCATAGCAGTAGCTCTAGCTACAGCACAAGATCATAGAGCTATTGAAGCTGGAGCACATGCATATGCCTCTAGGAGCGGCTCCTATAAGCCATTATCTATCTGGCGGCTCGATGAAAGTGGAGAGCTTTACGGCTACTTAGAAATGCCTCTCCAAGTAGGAGTAATTGGTGGTGCTACAAGAGTCCACCCAGTGGCTAAAATTGCCTTGAAAATCCTTGGAGTGAAAACTGCTAAAGAACTCGCTGAAGTAATGGCAGCCGTCGGATTGGCGCAGAACCTAGCCGCCCTAAGAGCATTAGTAGCGGAAGGCATTCAAAGAGGGCACATGAAGCTTCACGCAAAGAACTTAGCTATAATGGCTGGAGCCACTGGTGACTTAATAGACAAGGTAGCTAATGAAATGATAAAAGCTGGAAAAATAAGGTTTGACTACGCTGTAGAACTAGTAGAAAGAATGAAGGCGCAGCAATAGCCTATCAATGATGATTTTTCGGGGAGTATGACTATGCAGGATGATGAAGCGCTTACCAACTGATGGAATGCACTCTAAATACTTAAGTGGATTTAAGTGGAAATTCAAGGCATTCACAAGATCATTTAGCTTTATCCACTATAAGAACTGGGCCTTCCTTATCTATTACTACAATTTTTTCGCCGGGCTTTACATAAGATCTGCTTTTAGCCCTCCAATATTCTCCCTCTATTATTACAAAGCCTTCAGAATCAGGCCGTAGTTCATCAAGAGCTTTACCGATGAGCCCTATGGGTTTTTCCACAATTATGTACTTCTTTCTCCTCACCTTAACTATTTTATACAGTATTAGTGTTACAAAGCCCCCTAGGCCTAAGGCAATGGATGCTGCAAGTATTGTTATAGAGAAGTAAGTCTCTGGAGTAACTAGATACCCTGGGGTAGTTATGGGAGCTAGCATTAATCCAATGATTAAGAGAGCTATTCCTGTATAGCCTACAACTCCAAAGCCTGGTATGACTAATAATTCTATTGCTAGAAGAATTCCTCCAAGCATCATTATGGCTAAGCTAATGTAATTAGCGTTATAGCCATAACCTACTAAGCTAAGCAATATTAAGGCCAGCCCTATGGGTATCAGTAAGTGGTGTCCAGTGAAAAGACCTATGAAGAACGTCATTACGCCGATTGAGGCTATCAGTCCATTAATTATTGGGTCAGATAATATGTGCATTATAAAAGGCCTTAATCCCCCTTCATAGTATATTACTTCAGGTTTGTTAAGCTTAATCACTACTTTAATTCCTGAGTCAAGCTTAACTTCAAAGCCGTTTAGCTCCTCTATTAGCTCACTAAGACTCGTAGGTGTAAGCTCCACTACTCCTAATCTTTTTGCTTCACTTGCCTCAAGATTCAAGTTCTCTAAAACAAATCTTTCAGCTATAGAAACATTTCTATTGCGATCTCTTGCAAGGCTTCTCGCTTGCTCTACTACAACATTAACTATTTTACTTTCATTAACTGGCTGATACCCTGTTGAAGTAAGCTCCACAGGCTGTAGTGAGCCTATGAAAGTTCCAGGCGCCATTGCTGCTACATGCGTTGATAGAAGTATTAATGTTCCAGCACTCCAAGCCCCCTTACCTGGAGGGTATACGTAACTAACTATAGGGATATCGCTTCTTCTCACTAAGGAAATTATTTCAATAGTAGCGTCAAGAAGTCCTCCTGGAGTATCTAGGACTAGTATTAATGGGCATTTTCTTTCAGTTGAGAAAGCTATTGCTTCCTTAACTAACTCACTAGTTCCATAAGTAATTGTCCCAGTTATTTGAACTACTACTACGCAGTTCCCAGTAGTGCTTTGCTCACCGTAAGTAAGCTGACCTGCTACTGCTATAGATGCTATTAGTGTTAAAGCAATAGCTATGAGCTCTATTACCAGCTTACTTCTCACTACTAGTTCCACCAGACTCCTTCTGCTTAGCTAGCGCAGTTATTAATCCTATGTCTGTAGACACTGCACCCATAGATGTTGGAGCTACTATTATTAAGTTCTTCTCTCTAGCTACTTCAATAAGTGTTTGCAGCTCCCTTAGCCTTAAGGCAATTAAGTGTTCTTCGTATCTTCTAGCGGCTTCAGCCATTATTTCAGCAGCTTCTCTTTCTCCCTCAGCCTCAATTACTCTACTCCTCCTCCACCTCTCAGCCTCAGCTTGTTTAGCCATGGCTCTAAGCATTGTTTCAGGAAGTCTAACTTGCTTCAATGTAACTGCTGTAACTTTTATTCCCCAGGGATCAGTGACTTCATCAAGTATTTGCTGAAGCCTCTTATTTATTTCATCCCTCTTAGTGAGTAAGTCATCTAAGTCCACTTGGCCAATTACATCCCTGAGAGTTGTCTGAGCTAACATCATTACAGCGTAATGGAAGTTCTCAACTTTAGTTACAGAGAGTATTGGATCAAAGACTCTATAATATATAACTGCATCAACTCCAACAGTTACATTATCTCTAGTTATTATTTGTTGCTCAGGGACATCTACTGCTCTAACCCTAAGGTCTATTTTAATGAAGTTATCTATGAACGGTATTATGACAAAGAGGCCCGGCCCCTTTGATCCAAGTAATCTGCCCAACCTGAATATTACTGCTCTTTCATACTCTCTTACAACTTTAATGCTTGCTGAAAGAAACATCGCTAATAATATTACGAGAAATATAATGGCTGGCAAGTAGGTGAGCAACTGCATTCCAATAACTCCTGGGTACACGAGATCCAGCATTAATGTAATTAAATTAAACACTTGCCTCACCTGAAGAACTACTTAGAGAACACTATAATAAAGGTATCTTAATAAAGGCACTTCTACATCATATTCTTTGGAGATAGAGTTGAGTGAAAAAAGAGCTGGATTCAGCAGAGAGAGGGAGCTGGCGAGGCTCCTTTGGAAGAAAGGATTTGCAGTAATTAGAGCTCCGGCCAGTGGTGCTAAAGCTAAGAGAGTGAATTACCCAGACATTGTTGCGTTGAGAAAGGGCTCAATATTTGTAATTGAAGTCAAAACACGCGGTAAAGTAAAACCTATATACATAGATGAATGGAAGATCGAGAGGTTGCTAGAGTTCTGTAGAAGGAGCTTCGGTAGAGGATACATAGCTGTTAAGTACGTTGAGTGGAATAAGTGGTTCTTCATACCAATTGAACTCCTTGAAAAAACTCCTGGAGGAAATTATAAAGTTAGTAGTGAATCATTGGAGAAAGCGTTAACTATAGAGGATCTCATAAATATAAGCGATGGAGTCAAACCTCTCTCAACCTATATCTCTAAATAGTTTAGCTCCTTAAGGACTTATATGCATGAACAAGCCTCTGAAGCACTGTGATTAGTGTAAGCAGTGTGAATAGAGCTAGCGCTACGATGCTTGCTTCACAGCTTATAAACGTAGTTAAATATATTGCTACTACATAGATAGCTCTTTCACCTCTTTCAATTAAGCCAACTCCCTCCATCCTCACTCCCTCTACTTCAACTCTAGCCCTAATGTAACTAGTTAGAAATGACGTAACTATAGATGTGTAAACCAATAGCTCAGGTAAACCAATTATCTTTAGTGAAGCTATTGATAGGAAATCGTTGACTCTATCTACAGTTGAATCAAGTACTCCACCGAACTTAGTTACTTTACCTGTATACCTAGCTAGAGAGCCGTCTAGAGCGTCTAAAATAGATGATGCTATTAGTGCTGGAAGGAATAACAGCTTGTCTCCAGTAATTATGAGAGTGGAAAACCCTGCTACCATTATTAGAAGCGAGGCTATAGTTAAGCTATTGGGGGTTAAGCCTAGCTTAGCTATGTACTTCACTAATGGCTCTACAGCTATGCTCACTTTATTCCTTAGCTTAGTCAGCAACGCAGTTTACACCACATATCCTGCTGCAAATGTCCTTCATTAACAATGCGTCTTTCTCAAGTAGGGGGCTTTCACTAATGAATACTCCCTCCACCCCCACTTGCGTTAAGCCTTTGCACACTAATTCAAAGTTGGGGCCATACTCAGCCTCGCTTAATGCATGGTGTTCTCTCTCACCTCCCCTGCCATACTCTATCTTAGAGAAGTGCATGTGGAGAGGCTTTACAGACTTAGAGCCTAATTCCATCTCTACTTCTTCAACTACCTTAATTACGTGATCTATTGATGTAATTAAGCTTCCACTAGTTCTTGCATAAATATGAGCCCAATCTATTACAGGCCTGCAGTTACTTATTGCTCTACAGATCTCTATATTCTCCTCTAGTGAGCCCAGTTGAGATGTCTTACCAACAGTCTCTGGCCCAAGCCATACATTAGTTGCCTTAATGCTGTCTCTAAATTCTTCAACTTTCTTAAGAGCAATTATAGCTCTGTTGAGAGCTTCTCTAGGAGTGGAGCCTTTATAGTAACCTGGGTGGAATACGACTAAATACGCATTCATATGCTTTGAAGCTCTTATTGATTCAGCAAGTCTCTCAATGCTTGCCCTTAAAGTGGACTCACTTAAGCTACTTAAATTAATGAAGTATGGAGCGTGAAGGCTTACAAGAACTCCACTCTTAGCAGCCTCTAAAGCAAGCTCTTCAGCCTGCTCTATACTTATCCTCACTCCTCTAACAGCTTGGTATTCAAAGGCGTTGAGGCCTATCTTCCTGAGGAACTCAGGCACTCCCTGAATGCTGCCACGGTAGCTTATAGGCTTGCCAGCAGGACCAAACATGAATCTAGCCATAAATCCCCCTTAAGTAAAGTAGTGGGTACAAATTTATAAAGAACTACTCTATCCATTCTATTAAGGTAATGTAGTTTTAAGGAGGCAGAGGGTTGACTGAGGATCTAAGCATTGAAGAAATTGAAGCTGAAATAGATAGAATATTGAGTGAAGCAAAGAGGGTGGCTGATAGAATTATTGAAGAAGCTAAAAGAAAGGCTGAAGAAATACTGGCGAGACCTATACCCATGGATGTATTGATGAAAGATTATGAAGAGGCAATAGCTAGAGCTAAGAGGGAGGCTGAAGAAGTTATAAGGAGAGCTGAAGAAGAAGCAAAGAGAATTGAGGGCATAGCTAAGAAGAAGCTCAGTGACGCAGTTAAATTAATTGTTAAAGCAGTAAGCGGTGTTTAAACTCTATGAAGCCAATTATAATCAATAAGCCTGTTGAAATGCTTAAAGTAACCATAGTAACGCCAATTTACTTAATAGATGAAGTTACTGCAATTCTTCAAGAAGCAGGAGTCCTCCACGTAGAAAAGAGAGGTGAAGGATTAAGGGAGTACATCGATGAATTGACTAGGGCGAAAAAACTATTGGAGAAAATAGACTCTATTTTAAGCGATATAAAGGGTCTTGCAGTGGACGTGTCTATAACTCAGTTAGAGTTAAGCGCTATTACCCTAAACGACATTGAGAAAGACGTAGATAAGGTTTTAAGTGAAATAAAGATCATTAGAGACTTAGTAAATAATAGAAGGTCTTTTATTGAAAAAGCTATGCATATACTTACTCCACTAAAGGCTCTTCCAGGGAGCATCAAAGTAAAGCACTTAAATTACTATGGAAAGCACGTAGCTGTAGTAACTCTGTTCGGCAAGTCAAGTATAGTAAACGAGCTTTTAGCGGGGGAGGAAATAGCATTAATGAACCACAGTGTAGTTGATGAACTCTCTGTAGCAGTAGTTGTGGCTAAACCTAAACAAGTAGATCTATTGATTAAAAAAGCTCAGGAGAAGGGAGTTTATGTTCTGTCAATACCAAAAGACTTAGTTGACATAACTGATGAAATGAGCGTTAGTGAAGTTACTAAATTAATTGAGGAAAAACTTAGGTTAGCCAGTGATGAGTTAGTAGTTCTTGAAGAGAAATTGAAGAACGTAGTTCACTTATCAGCAAAGGATTTATTAAAGTACAAGCTAGTGATCGAAAATATATTCGGCAAGCTTGACGCTATCCTCCGCATGCATGCATTAAAGCACTTAACAGTTATAACAGGGTGGGTTTCTAAAGATGGTGTAAGGAGGTTATTGGATAAGTTAGAGAGAGAGCCTGTGTATGTCAGTGTTAGAGATCCTTTGCCTGGAGAAGAGCCTCCGACAATGCTTAAAAACCCAAGAGGTATCAATAGCTTTGAACCGCTAATGAAGTTCATAGGGTTGCCAAACTACTGGGAGTGGGATCCTACTCCAATTGTAGCTTATTCTTTTGCTGTATTCTATGGGATAATGCTTGGCGATATAGGCTATGGACTCGGCCTCATCGCTGCTGCACTATTTATTCTCGATAAGTTCGTAGAAGATCCTTCATCAAGGGATTACGTGTTATTTAAGAAGGCAATAGTCATATCAGCTGCATCAGGGATCATCTTTGGAGGCCTTGGGGGAGCCTTATTTGGCGACGTATCGTCTATAGTTGGTTTAAAAGCTTTAATAACGGCTTTCACTGATCCAATGAAGTTCCTTGTGCTCTCTCTAATAATTGGGCTTATTCACGTCAACATAGCTTATGCATTAACTTTAGCTAAAGGATTTAAGAAGAAGGATATTGCTACTGCGCTTAATGTAATAGGGCTTTACGTAGTACAAGTATTTGGTATACCTTATGTCCTACCGAAATTCGTCGGCGTAGGGCTAGCAGTGTTTCCAACTTGGATGAATGATTACTTAATTTACCTTGCTTTAATTGGTGTAGCTCTCATAATAACTGGAACTATGATTTCTATGAAGGCTGTAGGAGTCATAATGTGGATATTCAATATAACTGGCTTACTAGGCGATGTATTAAGCTATAGTAGGCTTGCAGGAGTTGGAATGGCTACATTTTACTTAGCTACAAGCTTTAACTTCATGGCTAGAATGGCTTATGGGGCGGTAGCATCACTATTGCCTAATACAGTAGGGTGTATTATTGGAATACTAGTTGGTGCATTAGTGGCGTTCCCAGGACACTTAATAAATCTAGCTTTATCAGCGATCGGGTGCTTTGCACATTCACTAAGACTTTGCTCTATAGAGTTCCTCTCAAAGTTCTATGAAGGAAACGGCTATCCATACACTCCACTTCAAGTAGTTTCAAGAAGAAAATACGTAATTTAAACCGCACGATTACTTATCGCATATTGAATACAAGACATTTCAAACACCTTACGTAAGCTTATTGTTCTTTTAATTCTAGGTAAATGCAGCTCATCAACATTTTAACTCTGGATCCTCTGAGAGGGTAATGAGGTGAATGCCTTGGGTATGCAAAGCGCCAGAATGGCATACATCGGCAAGAGAGTCTATGTATCTATAGAAAGACATAGGTTGCCCAATGGAGTGATTACTGATCGTGAAATAGTGAGATTTCCGCAAAGTGTTGCCGTAGTCCCCTTGCTAAATGATGAGGAGATCGTCTTAATAAGACAATATAGGCCGGCTGTCAGAGGCTGGATATATGAAGTGCCTGCTGGAATAATTGAGGGGGAAGAGGATCCTGCTGAAACAGCTGAAAGGGAGTTAATTGAGGAAACAGGTTATAAGGCAGGCATAATGATGAAAGTCTTAGAGCTATACTTAGCCCCAGGCTATAGCACTGAGTTAATTCACATCTTTCTAGCCTACAACTTGAAGTATATAGGTGAAAAACCCGAATTACATGAAGTAATAGAAGTTAAACAACTGAAGTTAAGTAAAGTGATTGATATGATTTACAGTGGAGAGTTAAATGATGCAAAGACTGTTGCATCAATACTCTTCCTAGCTTATAATAAGAGTGAGTTATTGAAGAAACTTGGGCTTAATAAGTAAAATTAATTGATAGGCTAAGGTTTTTAAGCCCAAAGTTACTAACTATCGTTGAGCTCGGTGATGTACATGGATCCACTGGCATTCGGCCTAGCTTACTCAGGTGCAGTATTGGCTGTTTTAGGAGGAGCTGTAGGATCATCTCTTGGCTTAAGAGCTTCAACGAGGACTGGGGCAGCAGTAATTGGTGAAGACATTAAACAAGCAAGGAATGTAATAATACTAGCTTCATTGCCTATGACTCAGACCTTCTATGGCTTAATAGTAACTCTTTTGATTATCACTAGAGTCAACTCTCTCTACGGTTCAATAGAATTAGATAAAGGGCTATTTACATTCACTGTGGGACTTATGGTTGGCTTAGCTGAGTTGTTCTCAGCATGGTTTCAGGGACTTACTTGTGCCTCAGGTATAGCTGAGTTAATTAGAACTCGTGGAGCAATAACTTTTAACGCAATCATTTTAGCTGTATACTTAGAGCTCATAGGAATAATGGGCATGGTGTCAGGCATAATATTCAGTAGCTTGGTTCTCGGCTGAGGGATCTTGTTGAGCAAAGCATTTGAGAAAATAATTGAAGACGCTAGAAGAAGAGCAAATGAAATTATTGCTGAGGCGAATTCTAGAGCAGCTCAAATAATATCGAATGCTGAAAAAGAGTGGTTAAAGAAGTTAGAGAGTAAGAGGCATGAACTCTTAGAGAAGGCTCGAAGGGAATCAGAAGTCATGTTATCGGAGGCTAGGAGGAGGGCAAAGTTGATAATAGCTGGTGCCAGAAGTAAAGTTATAGAGGAAGCATTTAAAGAAGCTGAGAAAAGTCTAAAAAACATAGATAGAAGGAAATCCATTGAAGCACTATTAAAAGAAGCCCTTAACTACTCATCAAAGCCTGTAAGAATATACGTTTCACCATGCGATGAAGAGCTCGTTGAAGAAATAACTAGAGCTCTTGGTTTAAATGATGTAGTGATCGTTAAAAGTGATGACATTGATGGAGGCATCGTAGTAGAAGATGAGAGTGGAGTAAGGATAGATAGTACTTATAGGACTAGAATGAAGAGATCTGTGGAGGTCCTCGCGAGGGAAGTAGCGAAAGTCCTTCAAATCGAGTGATCAAGCTTGCTACCGATTGAAGCATTTCAAATAGCTTCAACGGCAGTCTTAACTAAAAAGGATCTTGATGTAATTACAGGCTGTGCAGGCC
This sequence comes from Desulfurococcaceae archaeon, assembly GCA_038879595.1. Classification (GTDB taxonomy): domain Archaea; phylum Thermoproteota; class Thermoprotei_A; order Sulfolobales; family Desulfurococcaceae; genus JANXDZ01. The sequence continues at coordinate 67,771 of JAVZTI010000004.1, forward strand.
CTGATGAATTTATTAAATACATTTCCTTAAACTCATTTAGAGCTAAGTACTTTAGTAAATTAATTGAGGAGAAACGCTATGGAGTAAGTGAATTCAGTTCTTCTCTAGATAGTTATTTACGAGATGTTCAAGTAGCCATAATAGAATCTTCTAAGGCATTTCTAGGGCTTAAGTCAGTATTAGTAGCTTTAGATGAGCTTTATGATGCCTTTAACTCAGCAGTAATACTTAATGAACTTATGAATGGAGTTAAGCCTTCGATATTTATTCATGCTGGAAAACTCTATAGGGATGCATATAGGGAATTAGATAAGTTGACTAGCGTTAGTGGATTGTCAAAGATCTTGAGTAATTTAGGCTATAGAGTTCTTGCAGATCTATTAGTCAAGAAAAGTAACCCTATTGAGTACTTACTTGAGGTGTTGAGGCTTAGTTGGTTTAGTGAGGAAGACTACTTAGTTAAGAGACTTAAAGCATTTACATCAGATTGCATTGCTATAGCCATATGTCTTGGGGGAGGCCGCTGTAGTGAAGTAAGTATACATTCAAAGGGGCTAACTTATGAAGATTTAAGGAGAGCATTGTCGGCTAAATCTATAAATGAGCTTGCTCAAGCTCTCTCAGGAACTCCATACAACTTATTCTCACAGATGCTCAGGGACTTACTTAACCTAACTGAAGCCATGGGTGCTCTCCAGTTGAGCTATGCAATGTATTGCGCTAACTTAGTGGTTGATATGTATGATTACTTAGCTCCATTAAAGTACTATGTACTTGTGCTTTCATCATCCATCATTCTAAGAACTCTCTACACTTCACTATTAAGTGGAGTTGGCTTAAGAGAGTTAAAAGAGGTCATCTTAAGGTGGTGGCCTTTTTAACTAGAGCTCCTGTTGAAAAGAGAATTCTCTTAATTGGTGATAAAGTCATGTGTTTAATGAGCGCTGCCGCCGGCATAGACTCCATAGAGTACTTAGGGAGTAATTGTAAAGAAATAGAGGAGTTATTGAGAAGTGAGTGGAGCAAGTATGGAGTAATGATATTAGTTAAGAATGCTGTAGATGAGTGCAGTAACTTAAAGAAGTTCCTAAATGAGCTGCCAGAAGAAGTCCTTGTAACTATAATAGAGCACCCAAAGCTTATAGCTGAAGCTGATCCAAGGAAATATTACGAAGAGCTATTAAAGAAGTACATAGGTTTATTAGTGCAACTATAAGTTTAACTGCTCAGCCATAAGTTATAGCACTGGGTGTATTAATTGACTTCAGGTGGACGCATATATAGGATCTCTGGACCACTTGTAATAGCTGATGGAATGAGGGGAACAATGGTATATGAAGTAGTAGAAGTAGGTGAAGAAGGCCTTATAGGTGAAGTAATTGGAGTAGAGGGTGAGAAAGCAATAATCCAAGTTTATGAAGATACAGGCGGGCTACGAGTTGGAGAACCTGTAAGAGGAACTGGGCAGCCTTTAGCTGCTGAACTAGGGCCGGGGCTTATTGGAGCAATATACGATGGTATTCAAAGGCCTTTACCAGTGCTTGAAGGCATAGTGGGCTTCTTCGTTAAAAGAGGGATAAAGGCTTCTCCGCTTCCCAGGGATAGAAAGTGGCACTTTAAGCCATTAGTAAAGGTAGGCGATAAAGTTGAGCCAGGCAGCTTTATTGGAGTAGTTGATGAAACTCTGGCCGTTAAGCACTACATAATGACTCCACCGGATGTACATGGTACTGTAGAGGAAGTTGTTAGTGAAGGAGATTACTCTATAGTTGAGCCAATAGCTAAAGTCAGTGGAAGAGACGTAACCATGTTGCAGAAGTGGCCTGTTAGAAGGCCTAGACCTATTAGTGAAAAGTACGAACCCAGCGAGCCGCTAATAACTGGGCAGAGAATAATAGACTTCTTATTCCCGCTAGCTAAGGGAGGTAAGGCAGCTATACCTGGGGGTTTTGGAACTGGTAAAACAGTGATGCTTCAAACTCTCACTAAGTGGAGTTGGGTTGACATAGCTATATACGTTGGATGCGGTGAGAGAGGGAATGAGATGGCTGATGCCCTGCACAGCTTTAGGAGGCTCCTGGATCCAAGGACTGGTAAATTAATTGTAGAGAGAAGCGTCTTTATAGCTAATACAAGCAACATGCCTGTTGCAGCTAGAGAAACCAGTGTTTTCCTTGGAACAACTATTGGAGAGTACTTTAGAGACATGGGTTACCACATACTCTTAGTAGCAGATTCAACTAGTAGGTGGGCTGAAGCAATGAGGGAGATCAGCGGTAGGTTGGAGGAGCTTCCAGGCGAAGAAGGCTTTCCCGCATACCTTGGCTCAAGGCTTGCCAGCTTCTATGAGAGAAGCGGTTATGTGAAAGCGCTAGGTAAGCCAGATAGATATGGGAGCCTTACAATAATGGGAGCTGTAAGTCCCCCTGGAGCAGACTTCAGTGAGCCAGTTACACAGGCTACTCTTAGGATCATAAGAGCATTGTACTTACTTGACGTAGCTTTAGCATATAGAAGGCATTATCCAGCTATAAATTGGCTTACTAGCTACAGCCTATACACTGAGAACGTTTCAGATTGGTGGTCTAAGAATGTTGGGCCAGAGTATAGGGAGCTGCGTGAAAGAGCTCTATCAATTCTCCAGAGGGAGGCTGAGCTTGAGGAGTTAGTGAGGCTTGTTGGAGCTGAGGCATTACCTGAGGAGGACAAGCTTATTCTAGAAGTGGCAAGAATGATTAGGGAAGACTTCCTGCAGCAGAGTGCATTCCATGAAGTAGATACATATTCTCCACCTAAGAAGACTCTTCTAATGATGAAGGCAATTATGACTTTCTACGATTTAGCCCTGGATTCATTAAGGAAGGGGATCACTGTTGAATCTATTAGAAAGCTCCCATGTAGAATTAAAATAGGTAGAATGAAGGATATAACTGGTGATCAAGTTGAAGAAGCTTTTTCAAACCTCATCAAGGATATAAGGAGGGACTTTGAATCACTCATTGAAGAAGCAAAGGTGCTTACCTATGTATAGCCTCTCCATACGGGAGTCATCAAAACTCCTGAAGGCCCAGGGAAGCCTGCTGTTCATAGAATCAATACCTGGGGTAAAGTATGGCGAATTAGTTGAAGTAGCGCTTTCCAATAATGAAGTTAGACTCGGCCAAGTAATAGATGTGAGTAGAGAAGTAACTGTAGTACAAGTATTCGGAGGTGTTAGCGAAGTAGACTTAAAGGGATCTAAAGTAAGGTATAAGGGTGAAACACTAAGGATACCAGTTAGCATAGATATGCTTGGAAGAATATTTGACGGGCTTGGAAGGCCTATTGACGGTGGCCCTCGAGTAGTGCCGGAGGAATACTTAGATATACATGGAGCACCACTAAACCCTGCGTCTAGGCTTCCTCCATCAGAGTTCATTGAAACTGGCTTAAGTGCTATAGATGGACTTGCAAGCATTGTTAGAGGGCAGAAGCTACCTATATTTAGTGGCTCAGGCTTACCGCACAATAGAATAGTTGCTCAAGTAGTTAGACAAGCCAGGGTCTTGGGTAAGGAGGAGAGGTTTGCAATAGTTTTTGGAGCAATAGGAGTGAGCTACGATGACGCCATGTTCTTCATAGATAACTTCAAGAGATATGGTGCATTAGAGAATGCTGTAGCCTTCATTAATACAGCTGATTCACCAGTCATTGAGAGAATAGCTGTTCCAAGAGTGGCTTTAACAGCTGCAGAGCACTTAGCGTGGAATCATGACATGCATGTTTTAGTGATACTTAGTGACATGACTAACTACTGTGAAGCTCTTAGAGAACTTAGTGCTGCAAGAGAGGAGGTTCCAGGTAGGAGGGGTTACCCAGGGTACATGTACACAGACCTAGCTACTATTTATGAAAGAGCTGGCAGAGTGTCTGGTAAAAAGGGGAGCATTACTCAAATGCCTGTGCTCACAATGCCGGACGATGACATCACTCATCCAATACCTGATCTCACTGGTTACATTACTGAAGGACAGCTAGTGTTATCTAGGCCTTTGTGGAGCAAGGGAGTCTATCCACCATTCGATGTATTAATGGATCTCTCTAGGCTTATGAAGGATGGAGTAGGTCCAGGAAAGACTAGAGAGGATCACTATGGAGTATTCATGCAGCTATACGCAGCATATGCGGAAGGAGTGAGGCTTAGGGAGCTCAGCATAGTTGTAGGCACAGAAGCCCTTACTCCAAGGGATAAGAAGTACCTTGAGTTCGCTGATAGATTTGAGAAAGAATTCATTGGCCAGGGAGAGTATGAGAGGAGATCCATTGAGGAGACTTTAGATAAAGGTTGGGAGCTCCTATCAATAGTTCCTGAAGAAGATCTTAAGCAAGTAAAAGTTGAGCACATAAAGAAATATCATCCTAAGTATAGAAGTGCTTCCTCACATTAAATGATGAGATATTTCTTGAATCGATATGATATTAGGAACTATGTGAAGTGAAATCATGGATAACAACCTAGTTCTATCAGCTGGAGAGCTTTAAAGTGAATTCATAGAGCTATTTGAGAGCCTGCTCCAGCCTTAATTACTAGTGAAGGGCCTATCTTACTTAGGTACTCTAATAATTCTCTCCCACTACAATGTAGAGGTGCGCTTAGTATCTTTTTACTCAACAGATATACTGCCGTTCTTTCAACAACATTTGTTGGAGCTCTACTTAAGTGTAGTCCTCCGATAACTGCACGTATTTTACCCATCTTTTTTTCGACTTCGATTATAAAGGTCTCTAATCCTGGATGACAGCAGCCAGTGAACAATATGTTTCCAGAAGGAGTCTCTACAATTAGTGACTGCTCCCATGGAGGGCCGTGGATTGATTTAGAGACATGTATGCCTGGATATATTTGGGTCCAGTCAAGGACTTCAATGGGGCTTAAGCCATTTCTCTTAACATACTGTACGAAGTTGCATCCAGTTGCATAAGGTAGGTAGGACTTAGTTGATGGAGCTATCCAGCCTAAGTATGGGACTCCGCCCACGTGATCTGCATGTAAGTGCGACACTACTAATGCATCAACAAGGCTTAAGTCAACGTTTAGTAAGTCAGCGTTGTATTGCAGAACCTCAGATGATGGGCCTAAGTCAAATAGTATAACTCTGCCGTATGCTTCAATAAGTAATGATAGCCCATGCACTGTTCTTAACTCAGGCTTCACTGATTCATCATTAATGATCACTGTGACTTCTACATCACTCAAATAAATACCACCTAGTTTAACTCATATACACTGAGAGGTCTATAAAGTGAGAGCAACCGTACTGTACAGTGGAGGCAAGGATAGTACTATGGCTTTGCACTGGGCTGTATTGCAGGGAATGGATGTCCCAGTACTAATCACTATATACCCTGAGAGAGGCTCAGAGCTATTCCATTATCCCTGCATTGAGCTAACGAAACTTCAGGCTGAATCCATGGGTTTAGAAATTATGGTTAGTGAAGCTAAAGGAGATGAGCTAAGAGTCTTAGGAAAGCTCATTAAAGATGCTCTCAAGAAATATGGCGTAAATGCGCTAGTAATAGGAGTAGTGGAAAGCGATTACCAGAGAATGAGGATAGCTCAAATAGCTATAGAGCTTGGGTTAAAGCTTTACACTCCTCTATGGAGGAGGGATCCTGTAGCTTATATGAAGGAGCTCTTAGAGTTAGGCATAAAGTACGCTATATCATCGATATCAACAATGGGTCTAAGCCCGATGTACGTTGGAAGAATAGTTGATGAATGCTTGCTCAAGGAGATATTGGCTTTATCTAAGAGGTATGGATTCCACCCATCATTTGAAGGAGGGGAGGCAGAAACGATAGTTCTTGAAGCACCCTTATTTAAAAGCCCCATTTCGATCCATGGAATCCTAAGGATCTATAGTGATTTAGAGGCAGAACTCGTGCCTATTGAAGCAAGGTTTTCTAATAAGCCTGAGGTGGTTATTAAAGAAACTGTTCGTGTTAGTTAAAAGATCGTCTATCATTACTTGCCTTTAAAATAATTTACTAATGTAGTGGCTAGATGCTCTGGCTTACTATACCACTTATCGTATCTATATTCCTTTCCCCGAAGATTTATCACAATTACATCTCCAGCATCCCTTATAGTGGCTACAGTGTTTCCGCCTTTAACTACGTAGATCGTCTTTGAGTCCTTGTCTACGATTTCATACTCACCTATGTTTCCAGAGAGCTTCTTCTTTAATTCAGCTAAGTATTCAGACATGTAAATTCCCCTCAGTTCTAGAAATTGAATAAATTACTTAAATATCTATTATAACACCAGATCTTAATACGTAACTCCTAGGAGAGTCCACTTATTCGTAGAGCTATTACACACTCCTGCCCCTGCTTCTGGTAGAGGTAATGGTGATTCAATTATTGTTCCTAAGACCTGTCTGTTGCTTAAAGCTTCTAGTTTATCAGCGCATTCACGGGATTCATCCCATGGAGTAATTATTAATCCTTTAAAGTCTACTGCTTTAGAAGGATCTTCAACTATTTTAGTAAGCTTCTTGAGCTGTTCAAGAGCTCTCGAATAAAGGACATCATTGATCTCAGCCCATATGTGGGCTAGTGATTCAACAACTCTTTCAATTGGTATAACGACTTTCTGTAAACTATCCCTTCTAGCAATAGTTACTGTATTGCTCTCAACTTCTCTTCTCCCAACTTCTATCCTTGTTGGCACTCCCTTCATTTCCCAGTAATAGTATTTCCAGCCGGGTGTATGTTCAGGGTCATCATCTACAAAGCTCCTTACACCTCTTTCCCTAAGGATCTTGCTAATTCTATGAGCATACTGCAATACATATTCTTCCCCAGGCTTAGCTATTGGCACTATTACTACTTGTATTGGAGCTACTTCAGGGGGGAAGAATAATCCCCTTCGATCGCCGTGTACAGCTATTATTGCTCCAAGACTCCTCTCAGATATGCCATAGCATGTTTGATACACGTATTTGTAAGATCCGTCTTCATCCATGAACCTTATGTCAAATGCCTTTGAGAATCTCTGGCCTAAGTTTATAACTGAACCAAGCTCTAGCCCTTTTCCATCAGGCATAACCGTTATGAAATCATAGTTATATTCAGCTCCACTAAAAGTATCCCATGGAGCTGTCTTAACTATGAAGTAGGGTATCCTAAGCCTATTGTAGAATTCCTTATATATGCCTACTGCTTCAGCCATTTGTTTTTCAGCTTCCTCCCTTGTTGCATGAGCTGTATGTGCTTCTATGAATGATACTATTTCTCTAACTCTAAGTATTGGGTGTGTAGCCTTAGTTTCATATCTAAATACGTTGACTAATTGATACATCTTTATCGGTAGATCTTTCCTTCCTTTAATCCACATGCTCCACATATAGTACATGACTGTTTCACTAGTAGGCCTTACGTAAAGCTTTTCATTAAACTTCCTAGTGCCAGTACCCTCTACGACAAATGTATCTCCACCGAATCCCTCCAGGAATTCCTTCTCTCTAGCAAACACTGATTCAGGAATCATTGTCGGAAAGTATGCTTCCTGATGCCCTGTTTCCTCTAGGAGCTCTATCATTATCCTTTGTGTAAGCCTTAGCGCCTTTAGTCCATAGGGCTTCCACACTATCATTCCTTTAGCAGGATACCTTGCATCAATTAAATCACTTACCCAAAGTATCTCCTGATACCATTCAGCGAAGTTAGCGAACTTATCTACATCAAATATGGGCTTGGTGCCGCTCAACTCTAGCTTACACCTATCAATACATTAGCTTTAAGGAGGGATTAAAATAGATTTCAATGAATTAAGCTAGAGCTGACTACATTATTTAAGCGATCTAGGTACTTTCTAGCAATTGAAGCCATTGTTACATACATTGATTTAAGCACTTCAAGCTGTGTGTAAGTACTTACATAAGCGTTAAAAAGCGCTTCATCAGCTCCAATGATGCTTGCATCAACTTCCCCCACAAGACCTTCCTTTACTTCTCTAATCAACTCGCTCAACAGGTGTATTTCTGATGTAATTGATGATAAAGCTCTTCCCCCAAGCCTATGATCAGAGGATGCTTTAATGAAATTCCTAGTGAACTCTCTTACGAACGTGTCTACAGCGACTTTTCCCTCAAAGTGTTTAAGCTCCTTTAGCTTCATTAATAAGATCAGTGTTTCCACTGGTGCTTCACTTGAAAGATCGTTAACGAATGTACTTATATCGAGTCTGTATAGCTCATTAGTATTATAGGAGTTAACTATTTTCAGTAGATTACCTATTGCTTCAACAACTTTTTCAACTAGGTTTGAAGGCCATTCACGTCCATCGTCTAAGTTTGTGTGATAGTTTGGCTTTAATTCATTAAACGTATGTAGCGTAAGTGCTGGTACCCCAATAGTTGTGAATGAATAGCTATCGAATATCGGTTGATCTACGGTTACTCCACTAATTGATACGTAGCCTAAGTCAACTAACTCTTTAACTATACTCCATAGAAATGGGTTTATGGAAGCTCTCAGGGGAGTTGTAAATACTGCATCAATGTTTACTGCAAGCGCTATTTTATCCAGATCTCTCTTTACAAGTCTACCCTCTAAGTACTTCCTACTGCCCCACGACCAGTACCAACTTGCGTAACCGGGCGCTCCTGATTCCTCTGCTGTAAAGGATACTAGTATGTATGTGTGCCTTCTATCAATATCCTTTAGCTTCAATGCTGCTCTAGCCAGGGATTCTAAGCCTATTAAATCATCTGAATATCCTTTAAGCCAATGATCGTGATGTGCTGACAATATTACTTCAGACTCCAGTGATCCATTGTAAACGGATACTACATTGTACCCCGTTGAATTATGCACAACTCTTGTCTTAATGTAGAGCCTCAATATCCCTTCATTAATTGACTTAGCGAGCTTAAGCAATGACTCCTTAGATATAGCGGCTGCCGGTATTGGAGGTGGTGAACCATGAATATATGAATACCCCTTACTGCCGCAAATCACTATTCTTCTAATTCTCCCCGGGTAATTGTCGTAGAACACTACTGCAGTTGCGCCAGCTTTAGCGAGCTTTAATAACACGTACTTAGCGTCATCTGGTTCATCTGGGTATGGAGCAATGACTATTTTATTGGCTGGATCCTCTCTTAATGCAATGCTGCTGCCGTAGTAATGGGCATGAAGAGATCTAGCTTCAACATCTATTGAAAGACTGTATGGGAGCGCTAGACACTTAATCTTCAACCCAGGTGCTTCAATAAAGCACTCATCCTCAATCCAAGTCATAACTGGAATGGGCTCTAAGTAAACATCGTCTCCCCCCAGATCTTCAAATACCTCTCTTAAAGCATGAACGACTTCTAGCTCAGCAGTACTGCCAGCTACAACTTCTTTCTCAAATACTTCTCTACCTATAATGAATCCCTTCACAATAGACCCTCATGGACCACTCAAATACAGCTAACACTATTCAACCTATTATTACTGCTTTACAGCAATCAATTAAAACATGTGTGGAAAATAATTGTAAACGGCATGTGTAATGGATTAAGCTCAGTGAACTTATAAAAGGTGGCTAAATAGACTTCCCTTCACTAATGAAAATAAAGTGTTGGGAAAAATATTGATTTGTTACTTCGCAGGCTTGAATATGTATTCATAGAGAGTGGCTCCTATTATGCCTCCTATTATAGGCCCTATTAAATATATCCATATTTTAGATAATGGGAGTACGTCGCCGGCTATAGCAGCAGCAATTGCTGATGACAGAGATCTTGCGAAGTTCATGCTGGCCCCTGTTAAGGGCCCCCCCATCCATATGTCGCAAGCTACCATCATTCCTATGCTAAATCCAGCCCAGCCTGGTGGAGCTCTCTTATCTACAGCTACACCCATTATTACGAACAATAGCCACATTGTAAGGACTATTTCTATAGCTACAGCTGCGCCATCACTTATACCAGTGCCTGGAAGAGTGGCGCCGAAATGCACGGCTTTACCTACATCTGGGTAGAATCCGTATAGGCATAAGCCAGCTATTACAGAGCCTATAATTTGGGCAGCTATGTAGGGTCCAATAAGCTTAGTTGGGAGTCTACGGATTACTGAAAGAGCTATTGTCACAGATGGATTTATGTGTGTTCCTGAAATGTGGCCTAAAGTATATATCATTATCATGACGATGAATCCGAATGCTGCACCTATACCGAATAGCGCAGCAGGACCTCTACCAAGTATAGATATTAGTGTTATAGCTGAAGCAGGTCCAAATAGCGTTAAAGCCCACGTGCCAAATACTTCTGCTATAAAAACCTGCCCTAATGTCTGCTCTATTTTCTGACTACACATATATACTCACCTATTCGCTATTGATGCTATAACTCAATATATACTTTTATCTCAATATGAAGTAACATCTAATGTTTATATAATATAATATAAAGTTTAATTATTAAAAATTAAATGTAACAATCTATTTTTAAATTCATTTATTCTAGATTCAATACTAATATATTATCTCCTCACTATATTCTCTGTGAAGAGATAGTAGAAAGTGTAGAGAGTTAAAGTACTTAGTTCATTGCCATATGTTCTATAGCTAAGCTTAAAGCTCTATATCTTAAAGCTAATGCATTTAGCATATAAGTATGCTAAGCTATTCTCGAAAAGGACAATGTTTTTAAATAAGTGCTGAAAAGACTATAGCTAGGTTAAATAAATGCGGCTATAGAAAAATAAGCTTTAAAAATTAATACATTTCCAATAACTCATACGTCATTATAATAGTTGTTGATTCCATCATGAAGTAGACGCATATATTATATCCTTTGTAAACGGATATCCATATTTCCGCCTTGGTTATATTAGTAAAGTCCGGGTTATTGGGATTAGGTGTAAATACAAATTTATCGACATTTAAAGTAGTGTTTCCATACATTATTTGGACTGATGATGTGTGAGTTACTGTACCTATTTCTGGAGGCGTATAAGGCCAGAATATTTGAGCTATAAAGAGGTTAGGAATGACGAAGAAGTTCATGAATAGGCCTATAAATGATTTAGCAACGTATTCCACCATGTATAGCGGCACTTCCTCTCCATTAACTATTACCTTAGGCGTAACTCCAGCTTGTTTTGGAAACCATATAATGATCGTTGTATTACCGCCACTTTCCTCAACTATAATAAATTCAATCTTCATATACTCAACGCCTTCTATTACTTCAATCCCCCTATTGTAGTAATAAAATAGCGTTGTCTTTAACTCACCGCTACTGCGATCGAATTCATTAAGCCTCCACTTCATATAATGTACTAAGTCTACGAATTCTTCAAACACCTCAATATACTTTCCTTCAGGCGGTGGAGTTGTAGATGGAGAGGTATATGGAGTTGTATATGTAGTAGGAGTTGAAGTAGTTACTGGCGTTGTTATGGGAGTAGTTGTTGGCGTTGTTTCAGTAGGAGTAATTGGACCTCCAGGCAGTAAAGCGGGCATCAAGCCGAAGATTACAGCAATAGCTATTACAACTACTGCAGCCACAATTACAAGTAAGGGTATTTTCAATATTTCACCAAATATATAACTAAGAATTACATTTATTATTGTTATATTTATGTCTTTTGTTTTAAAGCACAAGCTCATTGCCAATGATATTCACAGATAATTAGTTAAAAAGTTGTAAAGAGTATAATAAAGCATAACAATAGTAACTTATCTGGGAATAAAGTTGAGCAAATTACTTCCCATATCGTCATTAGTATTGTTGTTAATAGCTTTGCTGGAAGCAATATTGATCTTTAGGCTAACTATCGATCGCGGCCAACTATATGAGGTTCCTTCAGAGAGCGGAGATTACGAGAAGCTCTTCAATAACTACACTAAGTTAATGAGCGACTATGAGGACTTAAAGAGAGCTTTGACTGCTCTCACATATGAAAATAGCTTGCTAAAAGATGAAAACACTAAGTTAAGGCAAAAGCTTACTCTTACTTCAGCTGAAAGCGCAACGCTGAAAATTGTTTTAAGTTTAATTAAAGAAGATTCAGAGCATTATAGAGAGCTGAGTAAGGAGATCATTGAGTTATCAGCATTAATTAACAGCTATTGCTGTATACCAAGCGCTATACCTAGAGTCTTAAATAGTGAAGAAATAAAGGCTGTTCGTGAAATCACTCTAGAGATCACAGGTAATTCCATAGATGTAGCCTTCGCATTAAACCAAGTATACAATTATATAGTTAAGAACATAAGGTATGTTGAAGACCCAGAGATCCCAATTGTATTAGCAGAGACTTCGGCGCGAGGCAGTGAAACACTCGTAACTAAAATAAGCACCAGAATCATTAAAGATTACGTGCAGACGCCAAGCTATACTATTGCGTCAAAAGTGGGTGATTGCGATGATATGGCGATCCTTGCTTACGCTATGATTAAAGCATATGTAAGTTCCACTAACTTAAGCAATATAGAGATCTACTTGATGGCTGTGGAGTTCTCAAGTGGGGAAGGCCATGTAGCAGTAATGGTATTTAAGGAGGGCAGCGCAATAATAGTTGACCCAGCTGGGAAATATATTTCAGTAGAGCAAGGTTCACCAGTGTTTAAGCCTGTTAACGAGGAGATCTTAAGTTACAACAATTATTGGAGGCATTTAAAGAAGATCGATGTAATTAAAATAACGATCTACAGTATTGATGTAGATGAAGCAAAGTACGCTCTTATCGCAAGTGGCTCCATAAGCGACGTAATTAAGGCGCTGTCTTCAAAGAGCTCCTAACGCTTCAGCTTAGCTAAGAACACAGTCTTCTGAAATTCAGCTACTTCCCTCGGTATCGAGAAAGCTCTACCGAGAGCTTTAGATAATACGTATATGTGTGCTACTCTCTCAACTACTTCTAAAACCTCTAGAGCTTCCCAAAGATCCCTACCACATGCTACTACTCCATGGTTTGCCAATAGGGCAGCTCTTCTATCCCTCAATGCTTTCACAGCATTCTCTGCCAACTCTTTGCTGCCAAATGGAGCGTAGTCAGCTACTCTAACTTCTCCCCCAATGTATAGAACCATTTCCTCAATTATGGGCGGAATGCTTTCTCTAGCTACAGCTAAAGCTGAAGAGTATATTGTATGAGCATGAATTACTGCATTAAAGTACTCATACTCCCTATATATCCCTAAGTGTAGTGGAGTCTCTACAGTGGGCAAGCCATCTCCCTCAATTACGTTGCCTTCTATATCTATCACTAGCAAATCCTTAGGGCTTAAAGCGCTCTTAACGAATCCGCTGGGCGTTATTACAATGTGGCCTTTATCGGGTATTCTTACACTTACATTACCTGATCTACCGTAATTTAATCCCTTTTCCTCAAGGATCTTGAGCACTCTTGCTACATCGCTCTTGACATCTTCATACAAGGCTATTACACCTGAGAAATCAGTCAGAGAGAAAAACTTCTTAATATACCTTCTTTAAATGGAGTTTTAGGAAATCGAGTGCTTATAATAGCTTTCACTCATGAATCTAATTGTTTCCTCATAGAGTTTCTTTAGAAGCCTCCTCTTATCCTCCATCAACACTACGTCGCTATAACCCTGTAATACTATGTTGAGTGCAAACGGACTTGGCACGTTCCTTGCGCTAAGTTCCTTAACCTCTATTTCCCCAGAGTGAATCCACTTAAGGACACTCTTAGCTGCTTCAATATCCATGTGATCTTCTAGTATTTCTCTAAAAGTTTCCTCAAGTATTGGAAAGCCCTTTATATCCCCCACCACCTTTAATAACTCCTCAGCATTTAATTGAAGCTTTCTTGAGTCTCTTTCAATGTCCCTATACCTCCTAAGGATCATTAGGCTTCTAAGAGCGCAGTGCCTAAACCTATGCTTCATTAATTCAGTTCTTACAAGAACTCTCCTCAATATGTCAACAATGTTCTCTGGATGCAGCTGAAGCAGTAGTTCCCTCCACTCAGCCTTCGGATGTCCTGGTAGAGTTAACATAAATCCATTATCGTTGATCGTTATTCTAACGTTACACCCTATAGAGTTACCCACTAAGTATGCATAAGCTCTAGCAAGCGATGAATTAGCCCTTCTACCGAAAAGTGAGTGGACTATTACATTTCTCCTATCTAACTCATCGTATACTTCAATTAACACTAACTTATCTGAGGGAATGAGCCCTCCAGTAAACTCCATTTGCTCTTTAATATACCTATATATGATGTCCGCGAGGCGCTCTTCAATACCGTACTCGTTAACCAAGTAGTTTATTACTTCTTCACTCGCCTTGCTTGAAGCTAGTTCACTGATTGTTCTTCTAAACTTCCCCACCTCTATAGCTGAATCAAATGCTAGAGGAAGTGTTTCACTAAACCAGCTGGGCACAGTGGGCTTAGCTCCATCAGCTCTCTTAACAAAGACTTTGAAGCCCCTGCCTCCAACATACTCGTATACTCTTCCACCGAGCACAAATAAGTCTCCAGGAGAGAGCCATTCAGCAAACTCCTCCTCTAGATCCCCAATGTACTTGCCGTCAATTGTAAATACGCTTACTTTAGCTTCATCAGGTATGGTTCCTAAGTTAAGAAGATATATCATTCTAGCTCCTTTACGAGCTCTAAAGGTGCCTTTATCTTCATACAATTTCACCTTAGAATAAACCCTCATGTGCTCTAAGTAATTTGAGTAAGCACCAGCAAGGTACTTTAGGGAGCGCATGAAGTCTTCGTAAGTTAATTCGTGGAAGCTATAAGCCCTCTTTACTAATTTAAAAGCCTCATCTACTCTCCACTCTCTTTCAAGAGCCATCCCTAGTAAGTGTTGTATTAATACGTCGAGGGGGTTCTTAGGTATGTGGACTCTATCAATTCTCCTCTCTAATGCTAGCTTAGCTAAAGTAGTGCATTCAACAAGATCATCTCTATCCACCACTACTATTATCCCTTTACTTACGCGGCTTACGTAATGCCCAGATCTACCGATTCTTTGGAGAAGTCTGCTGACAGACTTTGGGCTACTTAGTAAGATTACTGCATCAATGTAGCCTACGTCTATGCCGAGCTCTAAGCTTGTTGAAGACACTATAGCCTTTAGCTCCCCCTTCTTCAACCTATCTTCTACTTCAAGCCTTATGCTCCTGCTTAAGCTGCTGTGATGAGCCTCAATTTCATCTGCACTAACTACTCCATTCATTATTTTTCTAAGCTTGAATACAACTCTTTCAGTTGAACTCCTAGTATTGGTGAATATTAGGGTTGTCCTATACTGTTTAATTACGTTTGAAACAACTTCATAGATGGCTTCATTGATTTCTTCAGCACTTGCATTAATTAAATCAACTCTAGGTGCAATAACTCTTATTTCAAGCGGTTTAGTGAATCTAGCATCCACTATGTAGCAATCTCTCAGCTCTCCACTATCTCTATAGCCAACTAGGAACCTAGCTACTTCATCTAGAGGAGAGATGGTGGCACTTAACCCTATTCTAATTAATTCTCTCCCAGCTAAGTTCTCAAGTCTCTCAATTGATAGAGCTAAGTGACTGCCTCTCTTAGTGGATGCTAATTCATGTATTTCATCAACTATGACTGCTTCTACGTTCATAAGGCGCTCTCTAAACCTGGGAGCGTTTAGAGCTAATGCTAGGCTCTCGGGAGTAGTTATCAGTATGTGAGGCGGGTTGTAGAGCATTCTTTGTTTCTCATATGGAGTTGTATCGCTAGTCCTTACAGACACCTTGATTGGCGGCAGGGATATTCCATACTTATCTTTAGCTACTCGCATAATGTCGTTTATAGGTTCAGCCAAGTTTTTCCTCATGTCGTTGTTTAAGGCTCTTAGAGGACTTACGTAAACTACTTGAACTCCCTCTGGTAGAGAACCTCTTCTTTCATATGCTTCGTAAAGGTTATCTATTATGCCTAGGAATGCGGCCAGAGTCTTTCCAGTTCCAGTGGGCGCTGAAACCAGTACATTAGCTCCAGCTTTAATTAATGGAATAGCCATTCTCTGCGGAGGAGTAAGAGAGCCATACCTTGATTTAAACCAGTCAACAATATAGGGTCTTAAGAGCTTTAAGACTTCGCTGTCTTCACCTGCATCATCTACATATTTAACTGCCACGTATAGCACCTAGCATGCTATACTCTAGTAACCAGCCTTGATTTAAAACAGAGTATTTTATATCCATACTAACGCGCTCTAGTGATTTTTTAGGAAGTAATGGCATTCGACGCCCAGTAGCTTGGATGCAGGCTCAACTCATCCTTCCATAATTCCTCCGCTGCAGAAGCACTAGATTCTAGGCTTGGCACCTCCATTAGTGAAAAGCTGTTTGCATCCCTCGTTCATTGTTCAATATTCATAAGATCACATCCAATAAAATTACGGCTTTTCATAAACCTTACAAACTTCGTTTAATACCCAAAGTAATTGAAGTACATGAAAAATCTGTCAGTGAGCAGTCCTATACCTATAGTTTCCCCAGTATGACATTTAAGTTATATAGCTATGTAGAGTGAAAAGGAGCTTGACCGGGTGAGCGACTCTGCATCAATGCATCCCTCTAATTGATAACTCCCTCTGCAAAGGCTGTAGTATATGCATAGAGATGTGTCCAAGGAAATCCCTTGTAGTTAGCAGTAATGTAGGTCCATTGGGCTATAAGTACCCAGCCTACGTAGGCGGCTGCATTGGATGTAGAGTGTGTGAGTGGTTTTGCCCAGACTTTGCTATAGTTGTGAGGTGTGAGGCTTGAGGAAGCTTCTTTCAGGCAATGAAGCTATAGCTGAAGGAGCTCTTGCAGCTGGCTGCAGCTTCTTCGCAGGCTACCCAATTACTCCATCCAGTGAAATAATGCATTACATGGCTAAAGAACTTCCTAAGAGAGGCGGAGTATTCATACAGGCAGAGGATGAACTGGCAGCAGTAAACATGGTTATAGGAGCGTCTCTAGCTGGAGCTAAAGCCATGACTGCTACAAGTGGCCCGGGATTCTCATTAATGCAGGAAGGCATCGGGTATGCTGTAATGATTGAAGTTCCAATAGTCATAGTTAACGTCATGAGGGTTGGTCCAGCTACAGGGCAAGCAACTAAGCCAGCTCAAGGAGACGTCTTGCAGGCTAGATGGGGGAGGCATGGAGATCAATATGTAGTCTCCCTAGCTCCATCAACTCCCCAGGAGTCTTTTGAATTAACAATTGAAGCATTCAATATAGCTGAAGAGCTGAGAGTGCCGGTGATATTACTGATAGATGAATTCATAGCTCACGGAAGGGAGGTTGTCGTTCCCAGGGAAATAGCAGCTAAGTACAGGAGAACCATGATGGAGGAAGGTGAAGAGCCTTTTAACTCGATGAATCCGAGGATGGCCCCCCCTCTCCCAGAGCTTGGCTCAGGAAAGTATCTATTGATCACGGGTTCAACACATGATGGACGAGGATACAGGGATGTCCACAACTTTGAGACTCACTTCAACTTAGTTAAGAGACTTAAAGACAAGGTTATGCTTAACATGGACAAGTTATTCATGTATGAAACACATGGAGATGAAGAACCTGATGTATTATTCATATCTTATGGCTCTACAGCTAGATCTGCTAAGGAAGCCGTCAATAAATTAAGATCTAGGGGGATTAAGGCTAAGTTAATTAGGCTAAAGACTCTGTGGCCCATTGACTTAGAGTTGATCAAGAGGCTTGGAGGAGATCCTAAAGTAGTAATAGTGCCTGAACAAAACTTGGGTCAGTTAGTAATGGATGTAGAGAGAGCATACAATCCCTTTGAGTACAAGGTGATAGGTTACAATAAGGTTGGGGGAGGAATACCAATTTACTCTAGTGAACTAGTGGAAGAGGCCTTAAAGGTGTTAGGCTGTGGAGGCGAAGCATCCAACTAGAAGTTACGTGAGAGAAGAAGTTCTTCCAACGACTTTCTGCCCCGGTTGCTACAACGGCATAGTTATGAACGCTATGGCTCTAGCATTTAAGGAGTCAGGCATAAGTGACTTAAGGAACTATGTTTTTGTAAGTGGAATAGGCTGTGCATCGTGGATACCGAGTCCATACCTTAAGGCAGATTCTATACACACACTGCACGGCAGAGCTATTCCTGTTGCCACAGGCATAAAGTTAGCTAAGCCCTCCCTTAATGTAATAGTGATTGCAGGAGATGGAGATCTCGCTTCAATAGGTGGAAACCACTTAATTCACGCTGCTAGAAGAAACATGGATATTTTAGTAATAATGGTGAATAACTTAGTGTACGCTATGACGAGAGGCCAGCAGTCTCCGACAACTCCACATGGATTTACAACTATCACTACTCCATACGGCAACTTTGAGAAGCCATTCGATGTATCTAAAATTATTGCTGAAACTAATGCAAACTATGTTGCTAGGTGGTGCATAGTTAACTTCCCTCAATTAAAGGAGAGCATTAAGGAAGCATTAATTAAATATTATGAGGGCTTTAGATTCATAGAGGTCTGGGCACCGTGCATAACATATGTAGTTAGATATGAAGGAAAGACTCCTGGAGGAGCCTTAAAGGAAATGAGTAAGAGGTGTATCCCGCTAAGCGATTATGGGAAATTGCCTATGGAGAAGAGAGATGGAATTATTGCAGTAGGAGTATTTAAGAAGGAACTTAAGCCAGGCTTCATAAATCTATATAGAAGCTATGTTGAAAAGGCCGTTGGAGGAGTTAGCAGTACATGAAGGAGCGCTCAGTGTGTCTAATAGGTAGCGGTGGTCAGGGAGTGGTTTTTGCAGCAACAGTGCTGGCAAATGCTTTATTTGATAAAGGACTGTATGTAGCTCAGCTCCAAAACTATGGAGCTGAAGTAAGAGGAGGATCTGTAATGGCTTATGTAGTATTCAGCGAATCTGAAGTAGTAAATCCATTCCTTAACTCATTTGATGTACTAATAGTACTTCACGACTTTAACGTAAGTTCCTGGATGAAGTACTTGGAATACAGCGATCTAGTGATAGTAGACGATCTACTGGTCTCTAAAAACTTGCGTAGAGCAATTAAAGCACCGCTATTTAGGAAAGCTCTTGAAATAGGCTTAGCGGGTAAGGAAAACATTGTTGCATTAGGGTTTTTAGCTGGACTAAATGTCGTAGGTAAAGATGATTTAAAAAAGGCATTGATGAATGCTAGAGACTTTGAACAAAATGTTAAGGCTCTAGAGGCAGGCCATGAACTAGCTCTGCAAATGCATCTAAGGGAATTATGGGGGTTTTCTAAGTGAGGAGACTCTTGGTGATAGCTGTGAGCAACATGCATGAAGGCGTTAAGAAGTACTTGGGGAGGCACATAATGGTGAAAGGCCGATACATAGATCTCATCTTGAGTGGTAGGAAGATCGCTACAATCAGGCTTGGAGTAATAAGGCCTAAGTATAGTGAAGTAATTATACATGGTGGTGGAAGACCTATAGCTAAGGCTAAGATAGTGGCAGTTTACTATAAGAGGATAAAGGATCTTACTGATGAAGAGGCAAGAATGGATGGATTCATCAACAAGAAGGAGTTAGTTAATGAACTTAAAGGCATTTATGGAGGCTTAAGCGATGAAGAGTTTGTTACAATAATAGTATTTCAAATTCTTCAGAGATTCGATGAACTGCCAGCTAATAAGCCATACCTAGGGTTAGAGGTCAGAGACTTGGCTGGACTTGGGTTAAGGTATTTGAGTAGTGAGTTAAGCGATGAAGAGAAAAAGATCTTGATGAGCCTGACCAGGACTAATAGTATAAGAGCTTCATCAATGAATTTATTCAATTCAGTGAGCAAGAGATACTTAGTGAGAAAAGTTCTTAGAAAAGTTCTTAGGAGACTCCTAGAAAGAAATGTATTGGGAAAACAGAATGCCTCACTGGATACTTAAATGCGTTGAGTGTAAGACTTTGTGGGAGCTGAGTGTAGCGTATAACTTAAAGGAATACAGAAGGCTGTATCACTACTGCCCTAAGTGTGGGAAAAACACTTTCCACGACATACTGGAGTACGTTGATTAATGCATTAAGTGATGAAGTTATGGGGGATGACCTATAAGGGATGAAGTGACCTGTCTCAACTGATTCATTCACGGATGTTCACTCTAATTACTTTATGCCAATTATTATTCATTTACTCAAAATACTTTTGATCTAAGTGATTGTTAAGTTCAAGCAGAACTAAGTTTCCACTATGTGCTTAGAGTTCTAGTCCACAATAAATGATTCTTACTAAAATTTTCTTCAAAAAGCAAAGAAAGAGTGGCTGGGAGGCTATTCCTTTTAGCAAATTCTATGATGTTGTAGCTGAATATTTTAATTGAATGAAGAAATCGTGGTGATGTTATTTACATCTTCCAAATACATAGAAGTCAAGAATGCTTTTAAGAATTTACTTTAAAAAGCTCTGTTAATTCTTTCTCTTCATTAAACTGCTTTAAAGAATTAGCTCAGTATTGAAAAGCAGCTAGGGAAGGCGTGTCTTCAGGGATGAAGGGATCGAGTTCTCCCTTCTTTATCAAAAAGTTATTATAGGTACTTAATTTAAATATTTAGTTAATGAATTTAGAGGAAGTAAAGGTTGATTGGTAAGCAGTGATGTTGACTCAAGGCTTTGACGAGCACTTATGTGTATTGTGTAGAGGTAGAGGGTTTTGTGGGCTAAGTTATTGTCCTCTACTCGCTAATAAAATGGCTTTAGTAAAACTTAGGAGAGTTAAGTCGTCTAAGGAGATATTTGGCAGCAGCCCTCCATCAGTCTTCGTAGGCAGATACGGCTATCCAGTAGTCAACATTGGTCCATCAACTCCTCCTGAAGTAGGTGATACAAGTATTTACGATTTCCCTGAGAAGTGGCTTGAACTGAGGCTTGAGAACGTAATAGACTATAGGTGGAGCCTCATCACTGGCACTATGAGAATTAAAGTGACTGACTTAGACAATAGCTTCATCCACAGAGTGCATGAAGTAACTCTATCAGTTAAGCCAGTTGATGTAGAAATCTACTTAGAGAAGCCTCCAAGGCCTCGCATTACGCTGAGCGAGTATGAGCCCCCTCAAGGGCCTAGGGCTCCCCTCAGAAACTTGCGAGTAGTAAGCAATCCAAGTGTGCCTGCAGTTGTTGATAGAGTCTATAACGATAGGCATCTTAAAGCTAGTGATGCAATAATCATCCTCTACAGTAGTAACGTTCCAGTGACATTCATTGAGAGAGCACTCAGCGTCGGCGCCTTAGGTCTGTGGAGCAGTAGAAGAATTGTTCCAACTAGGTGGAGCATTACAGCTGTCGACTCAACGATATCTGAGCACTTGCTTAAGGAAGTAAAGCACTACCCTGAGATAAGTGATATAGAGGTGTATGTACGCAGACACTACGATAATTTATTCATTGCCCTCCTTATACCTAGTAAGTGGAGTTTTGAATGGATGGAGGCGTGGTGGCCTGGTTCAACATGGAACCCTAGCTTGGGGGAAGTAGTTATTGAAGGAGATCACGAGGGCTTCTGTGGAAGAAGCAGCTATCCAAACATAGGAGGATGCTACTATGCGTCTAGGCTTGCTACAGTAGAACACTTATATGGAAAGAGGAGGCAGGCTACAGCAGTTCTATTGAGAGAGATCTATCCTGGATTTAATATACCCATTGGAGTATGGTTTGTGAGAGAGAACATTAGAGCTATGTTTAAAGGAGGGCCTGCTTTAAGAACTAGCGATCTTAATGAAGCACTTAAGTTCCTTAATGAAGAGACAAAGCTTGGCTCTAAAAAGTGGCTGAATTCATCAAGGATCCTTAAAAGAATAATCTACACTAAACCAATAACTTACTATGCTAACGCTGGCTTAAAAGAGGGAGAATGGAAAAGTGATTAAGGCAAGAGTTTTAGAGACTGTGGTTTATAAAGCCTTGTCTAGAAGTGGGCTTCCAGACATAGACTACGCTCTTAATCCATATATCGGGTGTTGGCACTCATGCATATACTGCTATGCACGTCTATACGTTAGGAACAGCGCTGTCTCAAAAGACTGGGGCAACGTCATATTAGTTAAGAAGAACGTTGTTGAAGTACTAAGTAGAGAAGTTAAGCACTTAAGATTGGGTGTTGTAGGTATTGGAACAATAACTGATGCATACCAGCCTATAGAAGCCATATATGGTTTGACTAAGGAGTCTATCGACTTATTGTTAAAGAAGGGGTTTCAAGTGAGTATTCAGACAAAAAATCCGCTTATCCTAAGAGATCTAGATCTTCTTGAAAAGTATAGAAATCGTGTAGACGTTGGATTAACGATAACTACCTTTAATTCAAGAGTGGCTGAATTCATGGAGCCTCGTGCTCCTCCTCCAAAGACTAGAGCCAGCGCGTTGTATAAATTATCTGAAATAGGCATTAAGACTTGGATCTTTTACGGACCAGTTATACCTTCTCTAAACGATGACGATTCTACAATTGATGAAATCATAGAATTAGCCAAGGACACTAGAAGCGAGGTCCTTATAGACAGACTTCACGTAAAGAACTTTATGTATAAACCCGATCACCCGTTGAATAAACTAATAAGTTTAACTAAAAAGTACGAATGGAGGAACTTCTTAACTAAAGTAATGAATAAATGTTTAAAGGCAGGAGTTAAGTGCATGGAGGCATTTACTGAAACATATTCACAAAGAGCTTTGGAGGAATTTATCTAAAGTCACGGAGCGTAAAGGAGCGCTGTGAGTCATTTAAAGACGGAGTTTATGAAATGACTACTTACATGAGGCTTAAAGACATTGCTATAAGGGAATTAAAGTATGAACTATACATGATTTTGAAAACTTAATGCATTAAGTTTTCAAAATCGGGTAAAAGCTTTAAATTTAGTCCAAAGTACTTTAGGAGCGATTAAAAGTAGCTACTACGCTCAATAGGAGGGAGATTTATTGAGTTGTCAAATGCTGGAGTGCGTGAAGTCTTTTATAGCATTTCTATTTCTAATTTACTTCAGCATACTTGATTTGAGAACTAGGAATATACCAAGTAGGCTAGTATGGTTTTTCTTAGCAATTTCACTGACTTCGATGATTATTTCAATTCCTAACTACACTGCTTATTCAATAAGTGAGGCAATGTTTTATGCAGCAATTAATGCTTCACTAGGTCCAATGCTTCTTTACGCACTCTTTAAAGCTAAGCTAATAGGCGATGCTGATGTAATTGTCGTTTCATCGCTTACGTTACTGCATCCCTTTCCAAACATCTATGACTGCGTATTGATCAATATTAGTGCTCCAGTAAAGCTTCCTCCAATTCTGCTTATAATTTTATACGCTAACTTAATGGTGATACTATACCTACCAGTCAACATTGTTATAAACATAGTTAAGTATGGAGAGTTCTATAAGAGTATTAAGACTAGTTTCTGGAAGAAAGTCGTGCTTTTAGCTGAATCAAGACCTGTTGAAGCTGTAAAATACCTATCGATGAAGCATAGGTACTTACTTGAGGATTACAAGTTAACTGATGGAAGGCTCGTAAAGGAAGTCAAATTAAGCTTTAACATACTTGAGGACTATGTGGCTCATAGGTATGTTGTAGAGAAGTTATTAAATGAAGGATTTCTAAAACCCGAAGACCTTGTTTTAACGACTTACGGTATTCCATTCATAGTCCTATTATTGCTTGGCTATATCGTATTTCTATTAGTCGGAGACATGCCGATGCTGATTCTACTACTGAAGTTCTTTCATTAATCCTCAGCATCTCTTATTCCTTCATCAGTTATGGCAAATACAGCCTCTCCCTCTGGTAAGTGAGGTGCATCAACTACTCTAGCTATTCTTCTATTGCCTTTCCCCTTCCTTAGCTTTACCCTAATTCCAGGCACGTGGTAGAGTATGTGACCGCCTACAGCTTGTGTAGGATCTCCGTAGAATACATCGGGTCTAGCCATTACTTGGTTTGTCACTACTACTGCAACGTTATATGCTTCAGCTATTCTAACTAATTGATGTAAATGCTTATTAAGCTTCTGCTGTCTAGCTGCTAAATACTCTCTACCAGGGTATTCTGCTCTAAAGAGTCCTGTAACTGAATCAACTACTATTAGTCTAACGTTCTCTTTAGGTATTATTCTAAATAATTCATCTGTTACAGCCATCTGGTGATCAGTATTGTAAACCCTTTGGTAAAGAATTCCATCCATAGTTTGATCAGGATCTAGGCCTAAAGCCCTGGCCATAGCTTCAATTCTCTCCCACCTAAAGGTTCCCTCAGCATCAATGAATGCAGCCTTACCACTTAAACCCCCTCGTTCAGGCGGTAGTTGGACATTGACGCTTAACTGCATGCAGATCTGCGTATTGTGTAGTATTGATGGAGTCGCTCCACCAACGAAGTTCTCGTATACTGGGACAGTTATGTCATAGACATAGTCATTATAAGGCTCCTTTGAAACCTCAATTACTACATCCCATGAGAGGCTTTTAACTGTACTCAAGTACTTTAGTATTTTATCAACCCCCATAGATCTAACTCCTTCTAATTGGAGGAGGAAGTTCTCTAAGTAAGCTAAGTCATCTTCGCTTACCCAAATTCTTTTATCTACCTTCATTAGTAGCTCATTTACTCTATCTATATAGCCTTCACTAAGGCCATTAATGAAGCCTTTAAGAAAACGCTTAATTGGCTTAAGCAACTTTGATGGATACTTACGGTTTACACTTATATTGATTGACGAGCTTTTAAGAGGTAAATCTACGAGAGCTCGTGGAAGAGCGTCAACTATGTAGAGCCTATAACGCTTGCCTCTGCCGCTTTCCTTAATTACTGTACTTACCCCTATCCTAGCCATGAGGTAAGCTAGCTCAACCGCCATCCTTTCACTCTTTACACTAGCTAATGCATTACTGTACTTATTGAACGGCTTTCCTCCATCAATGAACCCTGCTATAAAGCTCTTAACTAAATCCACTGAGCTGTTAAGTATTTGCTCTGGAATGCATTCGTTAATTAAACAACTTCTAAACACTTCCTTTAAGAATTTAGCAATTCTCTTACCTAATGGTATAACGTATTTTACTCCACGGGAGCTATTGATCATTTTTACATTTGGCTTAAAGCCGTGCCTAGACTCAAGGTAAGTTAAAACCCAGTTCATTAATTCAGCATTAGTTAAAGTTATTGAAGTCTTTTTTCTGAAACTTCTTGCTGCAACTAATCCAATGAAGTATGCATCGTCTTTAGTTAAATCAGCCTCTATTGGTTGAAGCGCTATGAATGCTGGAGCAGCCATTACATCGCCGGGCTTAATTTCTTTAGCAGGAGTCCACTCTAAACCATTTCTCTTAACAATCAGTACTTTGTGGATAGGGGTTAACTTTAATAATCTACCGCTCCTCGTTTTAATGACTACTATTTCATTACTCCACTCTTTGTATAGAAATGCTGCTTCAACAGCTTTCACTCCGCTTTCGCTATATGACAGCACTTTTACATTCTTTAAAGGCACTGCATATCCATTGTCGTAAGGTACTTCACCGTAGGTCTTTGCGTAGCGTTCGTAGACTTCACTTATTTTATCTACATGTAGCACGTCTTGATTAAAATATGCTATGTAGGTATCCTTAGCTACACATTTCCCAGTTCCAAATTCTCCGAAAAATTCTGTAACAGTTTTTGTCTCGATGCCTCCACCGAGGAGGTCGTCTAAGTTCTTACTTCCAGTAGTTACTTTTTGGACGTTAAGCCTCTCTTGCTTAACTTCTCTAGCAGTTCTAAACCTTATATCAAGAGCTTTTCTAGCAGCTTCAATAATTTTTGTAGCTGTAGTAAGGGGTATTCCAGTAGCTTGACTAACTTCCTCAGGTTTTGATACAGCTAATGCCTCAAGAGTTGGAAAGCCAGCCTCTACTAGCTTGCTTGCTATAGATGAAGTTACCCCAGGCAAGTCTGTTAAAGACTTAGGCTTCTCTTTAGACACACTCTCACCAGCCTTCCACTTCTACCTTTAATACAAGGGCTTAAATAATGTGTAGAAACTTAAGTACTTAAATCCATTATTAAGTCTTCTGCTGAAGGAATGCTCTATAAATCCTATTTTACGGGGTTTGGGTTTCATATTGGTTGATATCGACCCTTGGCTTCATTGACCTCAGGCCTCCTTTCATCGGAGGCCTTACCATTGGTCTCTACTCGTTCAGGGTAACCCCGACCCACAGCTCACCCTCATTGGGCTCACAGCTGTGGGGAAACCCCCACATCCTGGCTTTAGATGCCCCACCCACTCGGGTCTTCACCACACACCCACATCGTGAGCAGGCTTAACCCACAATAAAGTAACTTACATCAACCATTATAAACCTTTATAAAACCCAAAACAGTTGCACTAGGCATTCAATATAGGGAAACTACCTATGGACTCTTAGATTTTTATACAACGTTCTTCACATATAGTTTAGTAATGTGGTGCGCAGATATGTCAAGAGATCAAGTTGTTGGCTGGGGAATATTTACAGTTTCAATTCTCGTAATAGTGTTCTATGGTTATGTATTATTCCTGCTTCCCCAATACACAATGCTACTCTTACAGATAACAGCTATGATTGCTGTAGCAGGTGTTTTCGGCATACTGGCGTGGATAGGCTACACTTTGGCCACTACGCCTCCTCCAAAACCTATTGAAGAAATAGAAAAAGAAATTGAAGAAGAGCTAAAGAAAGTTGAGCAAGAGGCTAAACTTGAGACAGCTAAAGAAAGCCAGTAGTCTAGAGCTTATGTAGAGTGTTCATATTAACTAATTGATTCACAGTGTTTAAAGTTAATCATTATTTCTTAAAATCACAGAAATTACTGCAAGTACCATTACCTCCGTCATAAGCTTCAAGGGTTCTTCAACTATGGTCTGTGCAAATCCATAAAGTATATGCACTTGTAGTATTACTGCTAGGCCATCTATGAAGATGCCGAAGAATTTCTCGAAGAGGAGTGTGATGACGGTTCCTCGCTCTACGTCATTTCAGGTTTCGCTATGGGGAGTTACGCCTCGACTCCGCGGTTACTGTAGCTACTAGTTGTTCTATGTGTAAGTCGTAGGCATTCTTCAAGTCCAACAATGCAAGGTTCCATGCCCTAATAACGTCCCCATCTCCTGTGAGTCTGCATTTACTGCACTTCATATACTTAGGCCTCTACTCACCCCTCTAAGCATCGCCCATCACAGGAATGAGTGGAGAACTGCGTGTGGGCACGTAGAGGAAGCTTTCTTCGGGTCTACTAGTGCAACTCTTTCACCACAATTATGAGCCTCCAGTTGTTTTACTCAACGTACTTCTTCACTGCCTAAACTTAGGATCCAGAGGATAGCGTAAGTAACTAGTTCAGACGCGGCAACGTGATTTAAATCTAAATGTCTTAACTCAACGGTAGAACTAACTCTGAAAGATAAGAGCACAATCTTAATCCAGGTAAGTAGCTCGGCAAACCTTAGTAGAATGCTGACACTATAGCTAAAACAGTCTGCTATGGCGGTGAGAATAATGCCGCCGACTATATGACTAACACATCTACAGCGCTGAGTCCACGAAATAACTAAGCAATAAGCAGACTTAAGTACTCTGATTCAATCATTTACTGGTACTAAGTTAATGCCGCTAACAGCTAATTCAGCGGCAAAGTTTATATAAACTTATCATTAGTTCACTAGTTGTCGGCTAACATAGTGAAGCCATGTAGGTTCCCTTGAAGAAAGGGGGGTTCAGCTCTGATATAGGTTTATATTGTTTTCATTGCTTCATCTCTGTTTCCCCTGCATTGGTCTTGGGTTTGCATCACCCTTGGGGGCGTTTAGGGGCACCCCTAGACCCCCACATCTTGAGTGTCTAGGGGAGAGCCTCAATGGGCTCTCGAACCCTCATCAAGATGCATCTATGCATAGAGTTCTTATAAATGTTTCGATCAATATAAACAGATACAAACAGATATGAAAACTTAAACAGTTACGCGAGGCGTTTCTATCTAAACTTCATAGGCTAAAGAAGCTATTTTCAGATTAAACTACTTCGGCAACTCTCTCCGCTTAAATAGTGCTAGAACTTTTAACTACTAATTAATTGTTTATTAGAAGACAAGTGCATTGTTGTAACAGTAAAAACACTCCTCAACAATTGTGGGAGTGTGATGAGAACTAGCTGTAGGTAAGCATTTCACAATGAATTACTTGACAGCCTTTAATTCCACTTGTACTTTCCTTAACACCGATTCAAGTATGTCTATGGCTTTTTCAGCAAGTTCCATTGGTATATTTAACGGCGGAGCAAGTCTTAAAGTGGATATACCTGCACCTATTGCTAGTACGCCTTTCTTAAATGATTCAATGAGGACTTTCTCAAGTTCTTTCTGAGCTGGGGTCTTCTTATCCCGATCTCTTACTAGTTCTACACCTATCATAAGTCCCTTCCCCCTAACGTCTCCAATGATCTCCATTTCCTCTTGCATTTCCTTAAACCTCTTAATAATGAATTCTCCAACTCTTGTAGCTCTCTCTAATAAGCCTTCATCTTCAATTATTCTTATGACTTCTAGAGCTACTCTGCATGCTATTGGGTTTCCTCCAAATGTAGTTGCATGACTCCCCTTAGGTAAGCTCATTAAATCACTTCTTCCAATAACTGCTGATAGTGGTAGTCCAGAGGCTATAGCTTTAGCTGCAGCTAATAGATCCGGCTCAACCCCCCAGTGTTGTATGGCCCACCACTTGCCGCTTCTACCCATACCACTTTGCACTTCATCTACAACTAATAGAATTCCATGTTTATCAGCTATTTTCCTAAGTCCTGGAAGGAAGTTTTCTGGTGGAACTATGTAGCCGCCCTCACCTTGAATTGGTTCAATAAATATTGCGGAAACTTCATCTCCATAAACGTACTTACCTAAGATATAGTCTTCAATAAATGATAGAGCTTGCTCACCGCATTCTATTGGGTCATCAGTATTGAATGGACATCTATAGGGATAGGGGTATGGGGCATGTATTACAGCTGGAAGTAGTGGAGCAAACCACCTATGTTGCATGGGCTTACTTGCAGTTAAAGTATTGGCACCCATAGTCCTTCCATGAAATGCCCCGTAGAATGCTATGATGTAGGGTCTTTGATTCCTAAAGTAGCCTCTAGAGATCTTTATGCATGCTTCTATGGCTTCAGCACCGCTATTCCCGTAAAATACCTTCTTCTCTCCATTCATGGGGGCTATTTTAACTAATTTTTCGGCAAGTAATACTGCTTCCTCATAGTAAAAGTCCGTAAGGCTATAGTGCGTTATTTTTCCAAGCATTGATCGGATTGCTTCAATTACTCGCGGATGGTTGTGTCCTACGTTAAGTACTGCTAGCCCACTGTTCATATCAATGTACTTATTCCCATCAACGTCGATGACTACAGACCCGTATCCCCTATCTATGACTAGTGGATACCATCTAATGAATGACTGCATTATTAACTCGTGATCTTTATTCACTACCTCCACAGCTTTAGGGCCGGGAGGAGGAGTATTTATTAAAGGCACATCTTCATGCATTATAGATCCCTGTGTTAAGCTATTATTGAGGTTAGGGTATATATATGTCGAGTGCAACGTTTCTGCATGGAGGTCTAAATCCATGGAGGTCTCTGGAGAAGATCTACAGATAGTTGAAAGATATGTATTCCTAGACAAAGTCAGGTATAGAGTGCAAGTTAAGGGAACTAACATAGTGTTTAACATTCAGGCTGAAAGTGATGAAGAAGCCATTAGAAAGTCCCTTGAATTAGCATCTAAAGTTGGGTTAACAAAGGATTTAATTAGTGAAATAAGGAAGAGCATTCAACAATAGCGTTATTAAGGGCCTCTGAAAACTACAGTTTTGATGAAGAAACTTGTCCCCCATAGACTATATGGATGAAGACTTTACCGCGGACTGATCATATCTTTTTAGCCTTAGCTCTAGCTTTTGCCTTAAGAACTTCATCAAGTTCATTAACGATTCTAGTTAAATAGGGCTTAGCTTCATCTGAAGGAAGCTTTTCTAAAAGAATTTTTAAGAACTTAGAGGCGCATTTATTGCTGTGAAACGATAGAATTATTTCACCGCTTCTTAAAACTACTCCTTGGCCTTCTGGAAATATTCTGCCACAAACTACGCACTTGTTTTTACTCAAGTCTTGCACTCCTCAATGAGGTTATTTGAACTAATTTTATCCTTTAGTTCACTAATTCGTTCACTATACAGCCTTAATTTAAAGCCCTTCTTTGCTGGCACTAATTCAACGAACTTCCTCTTTGGCTCATAACTATAGCATAAGTCATTTGAAAACTTTATGTAGATGTTTTGACTCTTAACTCCAGTCTTATATACTATGTAGTTTGCCGGAATCATTATTTGCTCAAACTTATACAATTTAGCTATAACCCACCTAAGTGGAAACGATACTGCAAATATGAATTCATATAACAGTAAGTAGTTTAGAAATGATAGTAGCGTCTCACTTCTAATAACATTACTTAATAAGTTCTCCACAATGGGGGCTAATAATAAGCTATATAAGTAGAACAGTATGAAGACTAGTGGAAGTGGAGCGAATGATAGAAGCATTCCTTTAAACTGCCTAGAGAGCTCTTCGTTAAGCTTTTGATCAAGCATTGCAGCCTTCATAGCGTTACTTTCTTTAAATAACTGCGTCTTTAATTCCTCAGGCTTAGGCTTAGATCCCCTGCGTGTAGTTACTAAGGTTACTGCAAAGATCACTACTATGTATAGTATGAATACGTAAGGCATATATCCCGGCCCCAAGACTGCTGTGAGCAATGATATGAGTATTATGCTGATCTGACTAATTAACAACATCTTAAGCCCAAATACTTCTCCATCCATTGCTCACACCTTTCACTTCATTACTCAATCTAAATATGAGAACACGTATAAATATATCCAACTCTACGATAGTTTAGACACTTAGTAGGATACAACATATCAACATATTTAAAAGCACTTAAGCAACAATGATAATTTATTAGAGCGCCTAGTCACATAACAATTACAAGTGATGAATTGCCGCAGGCTGAGGAAACTATGATGTAGGCTCGTGTTTCTGATACTAACTAGCACTCCTGCCAACATTAGTCTACATTCTATCGCCACTTCATTGTAATCAACTTAGTTTAGGAGAAGCATTATATGCAAGAAAATATATGAGAACTTATGGGGGAACAAGCTCTTAGAGCTCTCCGTAAAAATGGTTATGGTGAGAAATCATTGTGTTTATCAATAAATGGCGTTTCATGGACCTTCACGTTATTTAATTAGCCTCTAGTACTGTCTACTTCTTAATGATCTCTCTAAAGCCCCTTACTACATTAGTTTAACTCCGCCGTCAGGGGCTTTGAAGCCCCTGAGCTCTTGGAATCCCGGAGGACATCGCTAAATAGGTAGGCCTCTGAGATTTATAAGCGGGAGAGAGCTTGGAGGAACGCAAAGATCTACAGAATAAACAAACAACCCCCAGAGGAAGTCAAGAAGAAATTGCTCTCGCTGGACGCAATAATAGAGTGTACATTAAGCTAAGTATGAACATTTCGTTAAGACGTGAAGCGTCTTTGTCGAAAGCATTTAAGATTCTGTCACAAGCTTATGGAGGTAAAGTTGAAGCGCGCGCTAATAGTAGATCAATAGCCCTCACTCTATTTTTAAAAAGCCTTAGTGAAGACTCTATTAAGAGGGCTTTAAGTAAAATTCTGGAACTCTCAACATATTTCAGTGAACTGTGCTATAGCATTAGCGCATCACTGTACATAAATATTGATTTAAACAAGCTGGCGGTAGTCAGTAGAGCTAGAGCAAGGAACATAGATGTAGCAATAGCTAAGTTTAACGAACATTTAGTAGTACTTAGTAAATTGACTGGAGAAAAGAAGACTACGTTAAGGCTACTCATGAAGTACGTGAAAAGTCCTGAAACCATAGATCCATTACTCATACCACAGTCACTCTTCACGAAGTGCATTAGTGAAGGAGATTCATTTGAAACTTTACTAAACGACTTAAACACTATAGCTAAGTCAATTAAGGAAGTAAAGAACTGCTGTACAATCTAAGCACTTCTTTGCTTAACAGTAGAAGCAAAGCACCTAGACTAGGTGCAGAGCTAAACTCAGCTAAAATTATGAATGACGATTCTAATGTATGGAGAACTTTAAAGAGCTAAGGATCTTGGAAGTAGTAAAGAATAATAACTCTAATTCTTTAAGAAGTTAAGTGCAGAGGCGGATGATGAGCGCCCTATCCATTGATTAAGGATGAGTTTTTATGAACTCCGCCTGACTCAACTTTATATATTTCTACAACTCATTCAAGTTTAGGTGAAATTATGGCTGAAAGTGAAATGCCTGAGAAGGTAATTAATGTAGTAGCAAGGCCTTTAAATGACTATGTATTTAATGTAGTTGTTAGCTTTAATCAGGGAATAAGTGAATTAGTTATAAAGGGTCGAGGTAAGTTCATTAGTAAGGCAGTCGATGTGTATAATGCCTTACTTAACAGGCTCGGTGATTCAATAGAATTAATTGGAGTAGACATAGGTAGTGAGAGATTTAAGGGGAGAAGGAGAGCTTTTATAGCAATAAAGATTAGGCATAAGTCTTAGCTTCCAATGGCTTGAGCCTCTCTAAAGCCAGCATCTGTAAACTCAAGCCCCTGTAACCTAACTCTATTAATAGCTAACTCAAGGGCCTCACTAAAGTCCTTTACACCGCTTGCGATAGAGTCAACAAGCTCCTCCATGTATCTCGTAGCTTCCACTGTAACTAACTCTGGATAACTAGATCCTATATAGTCCAGTACTTCTAAGCCGGCTTTTGTTGGAATAAGGTACTTTTTGTACTTAGACTCAATGACGTAACCGTGCTTCCTTATCTGAACTATGGTTGGTGCATAAGTGCTCGGCCTGCCAATGCCATTGGCTTTCATTAACTTAACTAAACTCCCATGATCGAGTAATTTGCTCAAAGAAGATCTACGTAACTTAACGTTCTTTAATGTAAGTCCTCCACTGCTTACTTCTTCAGTTAGCCAGCTATAAGTGCGAATGGGTTCAACTACATTAAAGCCTTCTACAACTACTTCTACAGGCACTTCTAAGTGTATTAATCTGCCATGAATGGGGATAGATAATTTGATGAAGCGGACTACTGCTTCACTCATTTGGCTAGCTATAAATCTCTTAAAAATGATGTCGTAAACTTTTTTATGGATGGCAGTGAAGTGGGTGGGTAAAAACAGCAGTCCTTCAATTACAGCCTTCTCTACTTCGCTTGAATCAAAAGGATAAACAGGTCTAATAGCCTCGTGAACTCCTTGAGTCCCCCAGTGTCTGGGAGTAAAGAACCTTCTTAAACCCCTTGATTCAAGGTAATTCTTAGCTATAGATATCCCTACGTTAGATACGTGAATTGAATCAGTCCTATGATACGTTATTAGTCCTCCTTCAAATAACTCTTGAGCAATCCTCATAGTGGTTGGAGCTGATATTCCTAACGTAGATGCATCACTTATGAGTTCATCAGTAGTGTATGGCGGTTTAGGATGTATTTTTTTGTCAACAATTCCTTCAACAAGTACTTCAATAGACCTTCTCTCTAATAACTTCTCTACAACAAGCTTAGCCTCACCTCCATCCTTAATGCATATTGACGCAGTCAACTCAGGCTCTTTTCCCAACAGTAGATCTATTGAATAGCATTTCCCACGAGTCCAAGAACTATATGAATCTATGATCCACTTTAGTGCTGGTGCCTGAACTCTGCCTATGCCAAGCCACTTCTTTAAATATTTAGACTGTAGCTCTAAGCTAGTCTTAAACCCAATCAATCTATCTAGGACTCTCCTAAAGATCTGTGCTTGAACTAAGTTTAAATCAATAGATCTTTTATTCTTTAATGCTCCCTCTAACGCATTTCTAGTGACTTCATGAAACTCTATTCTATGTACATTTTTATTAACGGCTCTCAAAGCCATGTATACATCGTAAGCTATTTTCTCGCCCTCAGCATCAGGATCTGTAGAGATAAGGACTTCATCTACCTCGCTTCCAAGTTTCCTTAATACATTTACTACTACAATTGAATCCCTAATAGCTTTACTACCACACTTAGGACACGAAGAACCGCTAGTAAACTGTGCTCCACAAAGCCTACACCTCTTTATAGTTTCATAAATGGGCATGTATGTATTAGTCAAATACTCATATTCTATACCATACACTCCCCTCAAAGGATCTGTTGTTAAATCGTATATGTGACCTCTTGTAGCGAAAATACTTAAGTAAATTAGTTCATCATCGATTATGGCTGGAACCTCATAAACAAATAAGCCCCCGATCCTTCTTCTCGAAGGCTCCCCATAGAATTTAGCTATAGTTTTAGCCTTAGTCGGAGATTCAACAACTAGCAACACGCTTCGCACACGCATCTCCCCTCTATTAACTCCAGATCTTGATGCATCAGCTTTTTTAAGCTCCTGAACTAAGTCTAATTCATTTAGATGCTTTAAAGGAGGAATTCCTATATATTCAAGCCTCTTGCTCAGTGCCTTCACAAGTTCTTTGAATTCCTCCAGCTCTATTAACACTGATATTCCATGAGTCATAGCTCCATTTAACAGTCTTGAAGTTCTGCCAGTAGCCTGTATGTAAGTCAGTGCATCAGGCACTACAACGAAGGATCTTTCACTACTCCTATATATCAATAGAGTTCCAACAAGTACTTTGCCCTCTTTCTTAAGGATTTCGGTGAGCGTTTCTTCAACCCACTTAGCTTCCTTCTCAATGCAGTCT
This sequence comes from Desulfurococcaceae archaeon, assembly GCA_038879595.1. Taxonomy (GTDB): domain Archaea; phylum Thermoproteota; class Thermoprotei_A; order Sulfolobales; family Desulfurococcaceae; genus JANXDZ01. Next base: position 102,618 of record JAVZTI010000004.1, read on the forward strand.
AATGCCTTTAAAACTCTATCGTTAGTTACTTTACTTCTCTCAACTACTCCTCTAAGAACTAAGTTCAGTAACTTGAGCTCCCCCAGGGTCAGAGTCCTAGTGGCATTGCTTAAAGTAGTTATATGACCTCCAGCACCATAGCCTCTTTCATTCAAGTATATGAGGAGCCTATGTAAAGTCCTAATGTTGGTGAGTGCTTTAGAAAGCTCTATTTTAAAGCACGGGGTTCCTATAAAGACTACATATTTAACTGTCTTAGGAGCATCTATGCCTCTTACGCTAATACCATAATAAGATGCTGACCCTATCACTCCATCTAAAAGACCGTTAACTAATTTATGCACGTTGCCCGGAGTAGCTTTAGCTACTCTTAGGCCTGTGAAAGCTTTAATTACGTTCACTAATTCATCTACATTAATAAGGCCTCTAACAGGGTGATGAGGGCTAATGTAAACTATGAAGCCTCCGCCCATTCCTTTTATTACATTCACTAGGGTACTCAGTAAGTCTTCATTAATCGCTACAGTATAGGAATCTGTAACGTCTCTTCCATAAGTGGCTGTGCCTGGAACATCTAGCTCAAGGAGCTCCCTCATGACTGCCGCATAAGGTCCTCTCAACCTACCCGTTGCACTAGCTACAACAATCTGTCCTCTAATCTCTTTATCTTTAAGCTTCCTTATGTTAGTCTCTAGATCTATATATTCCTTTAATTCTTCTTCAAGTAAATGGTCTGGGGCCTCTCTAGATCTTCTATTTAAGTAGATCTTGGTTCTTAACTCAATTAACCTCTTAGTTAAATCAATTACGTCATCAGTGTATCCTAATGCATTAAGCAATCTTATTATGTTCTTAGACTTATTGAGTACTGCATCAACGTCGTCTACTACTATTAAATTAAAGAACTTCTCCTTCAGTAGCTCAGGTCTTCTAGACACTAAGCTATTTGTCAATACTAGTATGTTGTAGTCTCCGCCAATGATTTTAGCAAGTAGTTCGCTTCTCTCCACTTTACTTGCATTAGAGTTATAGAAGAGTATCTTTGAGTTAAGACCAATCCTTTTAGCTGCTTCAATAAATTTATCGTGCACTTGCCTACCTAAGCTAACAGTTGGTGTGAGGAACAGCACCTTCCAATTCCTTTTAGTAGCTACGTGCAGTGCATAAGCTATGAGTAAAGTAGTCTTTCCAACTCCTGTTGGAGCAATAATACTTATGTTATCTCCCTTAAGCAGCTTCTTAAGCCAAATCCTCTGTATGTTCCACAACTTATTGCCTCCAACAGCGTTTGAAAATAGCTCCTCCACTTCATCCATTTCCTTATAGAGGTGATCCATGTAATTACTCAATGAATAGCCTCCTATTTCCTTAGTTAAGCACTTTCTGCAAACTCCATGGGAAGCCATAGAGATAGCGTCAACTTCTCCTCCACAGGATGGACACATGTTTGCATATATAGGATTCACAGGCAATTGCAGCAACACCTAACTAAAGATCGGTTAAGTAAATGGCATATAAAAGAGGGAAGTATAGTAATACACTGTCAAATAAGCATTAGAGGAAAATGCTTATATACACCACTTTTCAATTTAAGGATATAGCAACTCCAATGGGGTGCAGGAAGGATATGGCTCAAGCAGCACCGCAACCAAGCAATACAGTACTTGTTGGAAAAAAGAACGTAATGAACTATGTATTAGCAGTGCTAACCCTAGTACACCAGGGCGTAAATGAAGTAGTTGTAAAAGCTAGAGGAAGAGCTATAAGTAAGGCAGTTGATGTGGCTGAAATAGTTAAGAGCAGGTTTTTACCAGGGAAAGTAGCTGTAAAGGACATAAAGATTGGAAGTCAAACCGTTACAAACCCCGATGGACGTCAAGCGAGAGTAAGCACTATAGAAATAGTTTTAGCAGCTCAGTGATTAAGTGAATAATGAATAGAAAACATCATTTTTCTTTGATACACTTGCTTAATCTAATGTTCTTATAATGGCTAAGGAAGCCGTCTAGTACTGCGATCAAGTCTGTACATGCGTACTCTAACTCGCTTCGCTGAGCGATTAAGCCAAGCTTTAACAACCTCCTTAAAATGCTTATTGCAGTAGATCTATTGAAGCAGAAGTTCTCTCTAACGAGATCTATTGCTTCACCTAAGTTAAAAGACTCTCCTCTATACGTCTTGAAGAGCACGTAGTAGACCATGAAATCTCTTTTTTTAAACCACCTAGAGTATGGCGTCATTGTGCTTACACCAGTTAATAGAGCCCCTCTATCTCTATAGATCTTTTTATAGATCCATTGAGTATTGAGTTTTCAGAAGCCTGATCTATCTTCACCACGCATCAGGCCTTACAAGCATCATCACTACTTAGAGTAAGTGGTGGCTCCAGTATAAATATTGTTGGCAGTTTAACTTATAGCTTTTCTACAAGTTCATGAATTCTTTATTAACCTACATCTTATGCAATTTAATTTCAGGTGCTATAGCCATGTGTATTTTAAGCCCCGAGGATATTGCTAAAGTACTAGGTGTACCAGAGCATAAACTTGATTGCTCTGGCATAAAGCTCACTTTAGCTGAAGTATATGCCTTAGGAAGTAGGGGGGAGCTTCATCGAGATAGAAGAGAAGTCCCTATCTATAATCAAATACTGCCTGAAAAAGACTCCTTCCACTTGAATCCAGGCTCATACGTAATAAGGTATGCTGAAGAAGTGTCTATACCAAGTAATTGCATAGGGCTAGCCATCCCTAGGTCATCGCTCATTAGAATGGGGGCTTTCATAGCTACAGCAGTCTGGGATCCTGGATACTATGGTAGAGGAGTAGGCCTTTTAACAGTGTATAATCCACATGGAGTATCCATTTCTATTGGAACACAAGTAGCTCAGTTAGTGTTAATAAAGATGTGTAGTGAGACGACGAGGACTTATAGAGGTATATATCAAGGCGAAGGACTCTAGAGGACTATATTTAAGAGAAGTTCATTTACAGTAATGCTTTTAGCAATAAGCCGCGTTCACCTTAGATCTGCATAAAGCCTAGCGCAACTGCTTCGGGTTTTATATAGGTTTATATTGTTTGATGTTATTCTTCTGCTATGATTAATGCGTATACTTCTTTTCCGTGGAGGTGTTTGATCTTTTCTTTGTCTCTTCCTAGTGGGTAGAGAACGTAGTCTCCCCTCCTATACTTTATAACACTACACTTGACAACTTCAACTCTAGCCATGTGCATCCACCCAAATTAATACTGGAGAGAAAACCTTATAAATATATCTCTACTACCTAACTACAGGGAGCTACCCGATGCGGGATAGAGAGTTGGTTGAGGCGCTCAAGATGAAAGCTCTTCCCGAGAGTAGCAATGACTACGGTACTCTAGTTGAGTTTCTGAGGTTCTACCGCGATGCTGTTCAGCTTGTTGTTAACAATTTATGGAATCTAGACCTTTAGGGTCTATGAAGAAGTAGACGTGGCATCCTTTCCCTTTATTAACCATCCTTTCATAATTCTCCTCAATTTCCTTCATTTTTACAGTCTCGTCGGCATCCATATAGCATATCTTGATCTGATCCAGATCTAGTGGGGATCTAGGAAGGGGAAAGGCTATTTCCTCGGCGACTTAGATAGCTTCGCTAATATCTTTATCCTCTTCTTTAACAGCTGTATCTTAGCTTGATCGGCATCATTCAGGTATAGCCTGGTGAAGTATTCTTTTACAATTGAGGACGCTATGAGTGGGGAACTTACAATCCTAGCATTCTGAGCCCCTTTATGCCAGCACCACTTATATCTTCTTCGCTAAGATATCTAAATCCACTACTTGTGAATAGGTCTACGTAGTAGAATTCGGCGAAGTATTTTTAATTATTGACGTGTAAAGTAGAGTATGGAGCAAGTGCATTATTAACTTAAAGATCGTCCACCTCCTATACCTGCAATCTATGTCCCTCTTAATATTGACATCAGGCCCCTCTCTTGAACTATAGCATCAGTAGTCATCCTCAGCCCATTAATTTTCTCTAGCCCTTTGAGGAACTCTTTAACTCTCTTTGGCAACTTCTCTTCTTTAGCGATACCTATCATATCGTCAACACTTTACAGCTCTATTACCGTGGATATAGTAATTAGCACGACAAGCTTATCGACCTGCTTTCTCAACAACTTCGTGATCATACCTTACCATCTGGTCTTAATGTAAAAGATCTTTGGCGTCTTCGCGATCGCTTCATTTCCTTTTATTCAATGCCAAGAATGGATTAAGGGAATTAAAATGACATAAAAAGGAAGTGAGGGGTTAAGTTGATTCTTTTTTGGATGCTTTTTGGGCACGTTCTCTGTACTTTTTAGCCCTTTCTCTCCTCTCCTCAACTGCACTTTCTATAATCTTCAACACTCTATTTAAATCAGTGTACTCACCTGAGGGTAACCTCTCAATTCCAAGTAGGTAAGCCATGAGCTCCCTCTTTAAATAGTAGACTTTTCCTACCTTATCGTAAAGTCCATAATTAACGAGCGTGTTAACGACATTTCTTCCAAAGCTATACGCTTTTCTTTCAT
>JAVZTI010000005.1:0-81813 GCA_038879595.1 Desulfurococcaceae archaeon
TTCCTCTTCATCTATTTTTGATATAGCCATTCCAGCATGTACAATAACGTAATCTCCTGGAGCTATAGGTTCGCTAGAAGCGTTGATCACTTCTTTCACTATTCCCCCAATGGATACTTTAACAATGCTTAAGCTACCCTTACTCTCTACGTCTAATACTCTTGCAGGGACTCCTAAGCACATGTATATCACTACTTAACATATTCTAGGCAAATTTATTGACTTAGCTTCAACTATAGTCTTCCCCCCCACTTCAGTTAAAGCAATTACTCTCCCCCTAATTATTGGATTGCTTGACTTAACTACTTCTCCAATCATTGCAGCATGGACTTCCCCAGCCCTCCTTAGATCGCTTAATACTTCCTCTGCCATAGATCTTTTAATAGCTAGTACAGCCACTCCTTCTGATGCAACATTCAATGGATCTATGCCCATTGCCTCTAGGAAGTCCCTTACTTCACTTCTGATGGGAATCCTAGATCTATCTATGATTATAGTTAACCCAGTTAATTCAGCCCATTCATTGAGTATAGCTGCTAATCCGCCTCTAGTTGGATCTCTTGCTGCATGAACTCCATCTACATATCTTTCAATCACTGGTAGAACAGTCTTTGTGAGAGGCCTTAGATCGCTTTTAAGGCCCTTAATCTCTTTACTTAAACCCAGTTGATGAGCAAGTATTACTGCACCATGTTCTGCAATAGGTGCTGTTACAATAATTACGTCGCCTGACTCTATGTTTACATCAATTATAGGCTTCTTAGCTAATCCTATTCCTACTCCAGTAATAGTAATTTTATCTATGCTCCCTCTAGGCATTACTTTAAAGTCTCCTCCCACTAAAGGCACTCCTTCCTCCTTCAATAAACTAGTCATTGACTCAACTATTTCTTCGAGAAGAGGGATTTCAAAGCCCTCTTCAACTACTATAGTATCCATGAATGCTATAGGTCTTGCCCCCATCATTACTACGTCGTTAAGTGTTCCAGATACAGCCAGCCTCCCTATATTTCCTCCCTCAAAGAATATTGGGTTAACGGTGTATGTATCAACTGTTAAGACTACATAGTGTTCGCCAACTCTTACTGCAGCTCCATCATCTAATACGTCTATTCCATAACCACCAGGAGTCTTCATTAAATCCCTTGGCACTTTAGAGATCAATAACTTATTTAAAAGTTCCCACATCTCCCTTGAACCAGCTCCATGATGTAACTCTATATGCATTTCGTAAAACCTCAGTGCTAATAACTAGCATGCTTAACGGCTTTAAGTACATTAATTAAAGGGCCTTAAATACTTAAATGCAGTACAGAACGAGGGGGATAGGGGTGGAGCTCTCTCCATACGTAGATCTTTTAGATAAGATCTCTATAAAGGAGTTTGCTTCAATGATAGATCACACTCTTCTTAAGCCTCAAGCATCATTCAAGGAGCTTGAGAAGTACATTAATGATGTAAGGCAGTGTGGATTTGCATGCATAGTAGTCCCACCATCCTTAGTGGAGAAAGCGCAGGAAATAGCTGGAGGAACAGTGAGAATAGCTTCAGTAGTGGGATTTCCCCTCGGAAACACTACTACCAAGATCAAGGTATTGGAGGCCAGAGAACTAGCTGCTAGTAGAGTAAGTGAAATAGACATGGTGATGAACATTAACTTCCTTAAGTCAGGCTTCTTAAATTACGTAGCTAAAGATATAGAGGATGTTGTAAAAGAGTCGAAAAGGCTTGGAGTATCCGTAGTTAAAGTCATTGTAGAAACAGGGCTCTTAACAGATGAAGAAAAGTCTATAGCAACAGAGTTAGTAGTTAAAGCTGGAGCTGATTACGTAAAGACAAGCACAGGCTTCTTAGGAACAGGTGCAACAGTACACGACGTAGCGTTACTCTACAAGGCTTCTAAAGGGAGAGTGAAGGTAAAGGCATCAGGAGGGATTAGACATGCTTTAGATGCACTAGCACTCATAGCGGCAGGAGCATCAAGAATAGGTACTAGTGCTGGAGATGTAATATATGAAGAGTTCGTGAAGCTAAAGGAGTCAAGCAGTCTGAGGCCTAGCACTTATTGAGCAAGTCCCTTCGCGAAACACTCCTTTGGCTTCTACTCCACATAGGTGACTTACTACGACTGAATAGAGGAAGCACAGCTTTTCATCACTATTCCTCTCCCTTAGATCAATTACCGTAATTCCGCCGACTTCACTACGTGTAGAAACATGATCTGCAAAGCCTAGTGCTTTCAACAATTCTCCAACTATATTAAGTGAGACTTTGTCTACACGCATTATTTTAAGCAAGCTGCCTGCAAGCAACGCTCCAAACTCCATTAGCTCTAAAGTGTCCTTCTGCTTTAAGTACGTAGCAATAGATGCTGTAGGCATTACTGCCAGTTTTCTTCCAAATAGCTTTAGGGGGAAGAATAATTGATTGACGTATACTTCACTGCCATCACTTAGCTTCGCCAACTCCACGATGTTAACTCCACTAATTCTAGAGATCTTTTTAAGAAGGCTCCATACACGGGCTTCCCCACTAGATGACATTATTAGAGCTATCAATGCTTTATTATCTGATGTAGTTGACGCATGTGACTCAACTATTTGTAATTCTTCAGATAGTTCTTTCGCTACATAGTGAATTACTTGACCAGCATATTTCCAGTCAACTAAGACTTTTAATCCATAAAGCTTCCTGCCCTCTGTAGAAAGCCTTACTGGAGAAAGCTCTACGTGTTCTGGAACGCTCTCTTCGAATAGAGGCACTAAACGATCCTCGTATCTTAGTGCATATGCAAAATACCTTACTATGTCATGGATCTTTGACTTTATCTCACTATCACTCATAGATACCACTTACGCTAACTATGCTGTAACTCTTAAGGATCCCTAATTAAAGTTAATGAAGTGAATGTATGAGTATTGAAGCAGCTGCAGCTTTAAAACTTAATTGCTACTTCTTCGCTACGTGGTTAATGGAAGTGTCGATTTATGCATGTACGCGTGACTATTGAAGACTTACTCAACATTAATTATAGTGAAGTAGTTAGTGAAATATCCCAATTCCTAAAGAAATTCATTGAGGCAAGCAATTCTAGGGGGTATGTAATTGGGTTAAGCGGCGGACTTGACTCCACCACCCTACTTAAGTTAGCTATTGAAGCAGTTGGTTCAGAGAGAGTCTATGCAATAATAATGCCTGAAGATGGAGTTACTCCTGTAGAAGATATTGAAGACTCTGTAGACATAGCATCTAAGTTAAGCGTAAGTTACTCCCTATTCTTCATAAATGAAGTAATTGAAGCCTACTCCAAGGCAGTTCCATTCATTGACTTAAGCGATAAACTACCTACAGGTAATTTAAAAGCAAGAGTTAGAATGAACATCCTATACTACTATGCTAACAAAAATAACTACTTAGTTTTAGGCACAAGTGATAGGACTGAGCTCCTTTTAGGATACTTTACTAAGTATGGTGATGGAGCTGCAGACCTCTTACCCCTTGGATGTCTTTATAAGACTCAGGTAAGAAGACTCGCTAAGCATCTCAACTTACCGCAGAGAATAGTTGAAAAGAAGAGTGCTCCACATTTGTGGAAAAACCACTATGCTGAAGAAGAATTAGGGCTTAGTTATAGCGATATAGATCTAATACTCTACGCATTAATGGATTTAGGGCTGAGCATTGAAGAAGCAAGCATAGCTACAGGCAGACCTCTGGATATGGTTTTAAGAGTTCTACAAATGCATAGGAGGAGTAGGCATAAGAGAGCTCTTCCCCCAATTCCAAGGCTCTCAATGGTTGGAGAAGCTCTAAGGGAGCTCTAAGCCCCCAATTCCTCCTACGGAATATAGTTGTGTTTAAATAGCTCTCTTAGGACTACTGATGCATACATGCCTTTAGTCAAGCGGAACTCTACAACTAGCTTGCCGTTCTCTACATAAGCCTTTGGCTCAAGCAACTTCATTCGCACTCTCCTCATCCATCCCCTTATACCTAGGCTGCCTAAAGCCCTAGCTAACTCACGTATGTTCAGAGACTCTGCAGTCACTACATCTTCATAGTACTCTGCTCCACTAGTGCATAGAGCTCCAATTACGCAAATCTCTCCATCGTTAACCCACCCATGCATACTTATGTACTTATTCAAAGCATTATTGTATAGGAAGGCTAGGTACGCCTCAATAAATAGCCTCTTCACACGCCGCTCTAGCAACTTAGTTACTTTACTTAAGTCTCTTCTCTTAATGAGCCTCATTAACTTAGCTTCATATACCAGCCTTGACTTTAAGCCGAACTCTCTCTTCACTCTGGAATTCATGCTATTAAGGGATTCCTTTGGATAGATGCTGAAAGCCAGCTCATTTACGAATGAGCTTAAGTCTCCTTTAACTAAGTACTTTCCAAGTAAGTGAGTGTTGTACCTTATTGTACCAAACCTTTGATAACCATAGTAGGCAGGTAAGCCTCTGCTAGCTAATTCACTTAAAAGCTGCCTTACTTCGTTAAGCGAGCTTACATCATCTATTAAGATCTTGAATTTATTCCCTAGAAGTAGTTCTTGAGTAGGCTTAGAATCTGTGTAGCCAGCTACCTCAACTCTATACTTATTTGATTCAGCAATAACTTCCCCCACCCTTAAATCTATGTCAGTTGCACTGCTCTCTATGAAGAATAACTGGCTTGAATGAGAATCCCTGTCCTTAAAGCCGAGGAACTTTATGCTTCCAATACTTACATTAAATTTCTCAGCTAGTTCTCTAGCTACATGTAGCGTATCAACGCCCTTCTTGTCGACTAAAAGCACTAAATACCTTGCTTTCTCGCTTCTCAACTGGAGTAAGCCGCGATCCACTTCTTCTTCAACAATGAAGTTCTCTGGAGAAGGCTTAAACTGGTAATCGAGGTAATTCTCAGTTAAACAATACTTGAGGCCGCACACTCTATCTAGTGGATGGCAGTACTCCATCAATATAGCTTCAGTCCACCTGTGACTTTATCAATTAGAATCGAGGGCCCTGGCCCTATCCCAATAGCTGTCAAAGTTCCTGGAGGCAGCTCTGTTAAACCAGCGTCTCTAACTACGCCTACTGGTAGTCCTAGTAGTGAGGCTTTTTCAGCTAGTTCAATTAAATCCCTTTCTCCATCAACTCTTAGGACTATTTTCTTCTGCCCACTGTTCCACCACTCATTGAACCACTCTGTTTTACTCTTAAATGCTTCAAAAGCTGCTATAACAGCTGCATGAGCTACTTGTACAGCAGCCTTACCCCTACTCATCTCTATGTCAGCTCTTACAACTACTACTTGCTTGTAATCCACAGCTCCCACAGGTATTCGTTAGAAACCAAATAGTTTATAAAGAGTAAGCATCCTTTATGAAGAGTAGCTAGTGGAATGGTGTTTAAAATGTCTTTAAAGTCTTCGTTAAAGCTCTCAATAGCTGAGCCAGCTACTCCACCTATATGCAGTAGCTGTCATAAGTTAATGAATCCAGAGGAGCCTGGCACTGCATTTCCATGCCCTAACTGCGGTTCAATAATGATCTATAGGTGTGCGAAGTGCCGCAAGCTCTCTGTGCCTTATAAATGCCCTGTGTGCGGCTTTGAGGGTCCTTGAGGGAGAAGCCGTGGCTAAAGTACTCGTAGTAGTTAAAGTATATCCCGAGAGCATAGAGCTAGAGCCTGAAGTAATTATAGAAAGAATAAGGAATAGCCTGCCTCACGGAGTTGAATTACTGAGCTATGATGTAGAGCCAGTTGCATTTGGGTTAAATGCCTTAAGGTTGTATCTAGCCATGCCTGAGGAAACTGAAGGAGGGACAGAACCTATTGAAGCAGCTATTTCATCAATTGAAGGAGTGAGTAACGTAGATGTTGAAGTAGTTCATAGAATGAGCTTTTAGATAACTAAACCACTTACTTAAATGAGGAATTTTAGTAAAATAAGGGGGTTAAAACCTATTACTAAGCAGTGGTGTATGAATTGGCTATACATACAAGGCAGAGGCTAATACTTAGAGTAATCGATGTACAGCCGCAGGACTCTGGCAAGGGTGTCGCTAGACTCGATCCATTGGCCATGAGCGATCTTGAGGTAGTTAGCGGCGATATAATTGAAGTTGAGGGACGCAGAAAGACTGTTGTAAGAGCTATAGAGGGATCAGCTGAGGACAGAGGGCTTGGAATAATAAGGCTTGATAAAACTACTAGAAGGAATGCAGGCGTAGATATTGGTGGAAGAGTATCTGTAGCTAAGGCTTCAGCTACAATTGCTTCAATAGTGAAGATAGCTCCATCGAGGTTTCAAGCAACTGTAGACAAGAACTTCGTTAGATTCATTAAGGCAAGGCTTCTTGAAAGGCCTTTAATTGAGGGAGATATAGTCACTATATACACCCTTGGACAGGAACTTCCATTTAAAGTAGTATACACCAAGCCTAAGGGGCCTGTTGTAATAAAGGACTCGACTAACTTAGTGATCTTGGAAAGGCCTACTGAAGAGTATGGAATACCTAGAGTGACTTACGAGGATATAGGAGATCTTGGGGAGGCTAAGCAGAAGATAAGGGAGATAGTTGAACTTCCACTAAAGTTCCCTGAGGCCTTTAAGAAGCTTGGTATTGAGCCTCCTAAAGGCATTCTACTTTATGGTCCGCCTGGCTGTGGTAAGACTCTTCTAGCTAAAGCAGTCGCTAATGAAACTAACGCGTTCTTCATAGCAGTCAATGGACCAGAGATCATGAGTAAATTCTATGGTGAAAGCGAGCAAAAGCTTAGGGAAATATTTGAGCAAGCGAAAAAGAATGCTCCAGCAATAGTCTTCATAGATGAAGTGGATAGTATAGCTCCAAAGAGGGATGAAGTAATAGGGGAGGTTGAGAGAAGAGTTGTTGCACAACTCCTAGCCTTAATGGATGGACTTGAGAGCAGGGGTGAAGTAATAGTGATAGCAGCTACAAATAGGCCTAGCGCTGTTGACCCAGCTTTAAGGAGGCCTGGTAGATTCGATAGAGAAATAGAAGTTCCACTGCCAGATAAGCAGGGTAGACTTGAAATACTTCAAATACACGTTAGAGGAGTTCCTCTCGCAAGTGACGTAGACTTAGCTAAGCTAGCTGAAATAACTCGCGGCTATACAGGAGCGGATTTAGCTGCATTAGTTAGGGAAGCTGCACTACATGCTCTTAGGAGGTATCTGCCTCAAATAGATCTAGATTCATCAACTATAAGTCCAGAACTCCTGGAGAGAATGGAGGTTAGAATGGAGGACTTTATGGCTGCCTTTAGAGAAATCGTTCCAAGCGGCCTTAGGGAGATATATGTAGAGATCCCTGAAGTGCATTGGAGCGATGTAGGCGGCTTAAGTGATTTAAAGCAGCAGCTCAGGCTAGCAGTCGAGTGGCCGTTAAAGTACCCTGAGGCCTTTAAGAAGCTTGGTATTGAGCCTCCTAAAGGCATTCTACTTTATGGTCCGCCTGGCTGTGGTAAGACTCTTCTAGCTAAAGCAGTTGCTACTGAGAGTGGAGCTAACTTCATAGCAGTTAGAGGACCAGAAGTATTGAGCAAATGGGTTGGAGAAAGCGAAAAAGCAATAAGAGAAATATTCAAGAAGGCTAGGACTTATGCTCCAGCAGTAATATTCTTCGATGAAATAGACAGCATTGCTCCAGTAAGAGGATTAGTCTACGACTCAGGAGTTACTGAGAGAGTAGTGGCGCAATTAATAACTGAAATGGATGGCTTAGTTGAATTAGATAACGTCATAGTTATAGGCGCTTCAAATAGGCCTGACTTAATTGATCCAGCTCTACTGAGGCCTGGAAGACTTGACTTAATTCTCTATGTACCTCCCCCAGATAGAAGCTCTAGACTTGAAATACTGAAGGTGCATACTAGGAAAATGCCCTTAGCTGAAGACGTTGACTTAGATGAGTTAGCTGATAAAACTGAGGGATTTAGTGGAGCTGACTTAGCATCTTTAGTTAAGCAAGCCGCTATGGAAGCACTACTTGAAGACGTTAACGCTAAAGTAGTCTATAGAAGGCACTTCATTAAAGCACTTGAAAGCGTTAAGCCAAGTATAACGCCAGAACTAGAGAAGACCTACAAGATGTGGGCTGAGAAGTTCAGGCAGAGCCTCCCCAAGTCTTACTTAAGGCCAACAATATATACTTAGGTGATCGTTGTGAAAAACGTTTTATATCCTTGGAGGGCGAGGCCTCTTGAAAACATAGTTATAGAAGAGTTAGCTAAGCGCGGAGAGAGCATGACTAGCAGCGAGCTAATGGATGCACTAAAAGATCTCGGTGTTGACGCTACTTTAAGTGAAGTACTCTCAGTATTAATGAAGCTAGAGATGCGTGGAGTAATAGTTGTAAATAAAGTCAGGAATGAGTACTTAATATCATTTAACGAGAAGTACTTACGTGAATTCACTTAGAGCCCTGCTCACGGCTTATCAATGCGTACGCTTCTCACTCCATCTTACAGCTAGTTTATCGAAGTACTTAACGTATATAGCGTAAAGTATTACTCCTCTCAAGTACACGTCAACAAACATGGAGATCCATGCGCCAACTACTCCAATGAACTTAGTTAGAATTGATGTAGGCACCACTCTGAACAAGTATAATCCAATAGCGCTAATTAATAGCGGTACAATAGTGTTCCCAGCTCCTCTTAAAGCTCCGCTAAAGCTCATTGCTAGCGCTAAGCCTGCTTCACTTAAGCCAGCTAAAACTAAGTAGAGTGATGCAAGTTCCAGTACCTCTTGATCTACAGAGAACGGTTTAACGAGAATCTTAGATAATGTTGCTGCAGCAATCCCTAGAAGGAACATAGTTACTACAGCTAGCTTAGCTATCTCTAGACCAACTACCTTCCCCTCCTTAAATTCCCCTGCGCCAATTCTTTCACCAACATATGATGAAGCAACTACAGAGAAGGCGAAGCCAGGCATGTATATGAAGCTCTCTATCCTTAACCCTATTTGATGAGCTGCCAGTGCTTTAGCGCCGCACCTAGCGATAAAAGCTGCATAGGCATTATTGCCGATTGACATTAAGAGCCTTTCAATGAATGCAGGCAAGCCTACTTTGAATACATTCGCTGCTTTAAGAGAGTGGAGCTCAAGGATTGGCGAAAGCTTGAGTTTACGTATGAAGATTATTTCCAGAGGAATCATGAGTGTCTCTGAAAGCACTGTAGCCAATGCAGCTCCTCTTACACCGAGAGGTGGGAGATTAAATGAACCGTATATTAATAGAGGATCTAGCACTATGTTAGTTAAGGCACTTGATGAAACTACGATCATTGAGTACTTAGTTGCTTTAACAGCTCTAACGGCTGAGTCCATTATTAAGGCTACTGCTATCAATGGCAATCCAATGACTCTCACCCTAAAGTACTCTATTGCTTCACTAAGTAACTCTAAGTTTTCACTACTGACTAAGAGTAAAACCACGTGAGGGGCGGCCGTGAATGCAGCTATTGCTATGAAGCATATAGCTATTGAGCCGTAGAGAAGGGTTTCACCAATAGTTCTTCTAGCACTATCTAAGTCTCCCGCCCCATTGTATTGAGCTACCATCACTAAAACGCCAACCATAAATAATGAAGGGAACGACATCATGAGCCAACAGAGGTAGGATCCTGCTCCAACTGCTGCAATAGCATTAGTTCCAAGCCTTGAAACAAAGTAGGTATCTGCTATAGAGTACATGCTGTCAACTAGTTCACTAAATATGATAGGCCAAGCAGTCTTCAATACTTTCAGCTTTAATTCAGCTTTACTCAATACCTTATACACCGTAGCTAATGGATCTCTATTTCATAGAGCTACAGGGGTTCAGCTCTGATATAGGTTTATATTGGTTGATTTCATTGCCTCATCTCTTTTCCCCCGCATTCCGCTCGGGTTTTCATCGGGCTTGGGGGCGTTCAGGGTGACCCCGGGCACCCCACATCTTGTGTACCTGTAGAACAGGTTTATGCATGCAACCACATCTCTATCGCCTATGAATCCACATTTAGTGCATTGTAGTGCTCTACCGCCATTATCTTTTAACCTGCTTCTACATCTCAGACATGTTGATGATGTTTTCATTGGGTTAACGTAGCTAACCATTAATCCTCTCTCGAGAGCTTCATATAATATGGTGAACTGTATCTTCCTGTAGAACCACAGCGATAGCTTCTTGTTGAAACTGCTACCTCTATTCACGTTACTCCTGAGTTTGTTTAGGTTTTCGAGAACTATGGTTAAGCTGTGTTCATCGGCTATCTCCGCTACTCTATCACCCAGCTTGTGAGCATAGTCCCAGGCTATGCTCCTGATCCTCTCACCATGTCTTTTAATCGCTCTCCTAACACCTCTGATGAATTTCCAGGATTTAGAGTATCTTCGTTGAATCCTCTCAATCCATATCCTGTGGGTTAGGATTTTCCTAAGAGGTGTTTTGTACCGCTTCAGCTTTAGTAGCTTTCCGCTGGATGCGAACACAGCTAGTGTAACGTTGTCGAAGTTAACATCGATAGTTGTGATGGTTTTGGTTCTTCTTGATTTAACTGTTTTCCTGAAGTATATTGATACATAGACCTTGTCTTCAACAACCTTCACAGCTAGCTCGTAGTTACCCCAACCCCTGAACTTCTCTATCCTATCAATAGATGTTAGTAGTCTTAGCTTAACTTCTCTACCTCCATGTATTTTTAGAACAAGTGTTTTGTTCTCTAGATCCAGCTTGTAGTCGTATCTATCTATCCTAGCTGTCAATCTCCTGAGAACCGGCTTCCTACCACCGTTCTGTTTACTAGCTCTAACAACTGTTTTAGCGTAGATATATATCTGCTTAACGTGGTGTGCTCTAAAACCATACCTCTTAAGCTCTGAGTAGAACATCTTGTGTAGAGTTGTTATCGAGGGTATTTCGCTTAAACTCCACAACCTGTTTACAGCTAGCTGAACAGCATCGCGGTACAGCCTCAGGAACTCAACTAGTGCGTCATGGTCGTCGCTACCCTTGGGGAGAGCCCTCATCTTAAGAGTCTCGACGAGCTCTTCACCCTTCATCGAGTAGCTCACCACATCTAGAACTATAGAGTTTAGTTTATAATCTTTTCTCTCCAGTATCTATATAGGTGGATATATATGGCTAGAGTTGAGCTGGTTAGGTGTAGCGTCATTAAGTATAGGAGAGGGGACTACGTCCTCTACCCACTCGGCAAAGACAAAGAGAAGATCAAGCATCTCCACGGAAAAGAAGTATGCGTGCTAATCGTAGCAGAAGAATAACATCACCTGATACAAATCTATATGAAACCCGAAACAGTTGCGTTAGGCTAAAGAGTATTTAAGCAAAGCGCACTCGCTCTTGAATCCACTGTAGCCGTTGCATAGGACTTCTAGATTATATGGTAATATTGCTTCTTTCGCAAATCTTCAACTATGAATAAGTCAAGTCTCTCCGGCCTAGAGCGCCTGGCTTCATTCACCAGCCTTTTTAATGCTTCCTTAGCGTCTCCCAGCAATTCATTAGCTACAGCTACTATTTTACTTAACTCACTTACTGGTGTAATGAAGTCCTCTCCTTTCTTAACCATGTGGATTGCCTTTATTCCGGTCAGCATTTCCACTATTACCCCCTTGACTTTATGCATTGAAAGCACTCCACTGTGCTTAAATCCAGCTCTTCTAGCTATTCTAAGTAGTTCACCTGCTTCCCTAAGTGATGCTGTTGAAGCATGTATTATTGGGCCTGACACTATGAGCCAAAGTGCTTCAGTGCAAGGCTCTTTAGCAACTCTCAACAGCTCTTCATGAGTTATCGGGGCATGCTTCTTGAATACTACATTAGTCCCCCTCCTGGCCCAAGGCCTACTTGAATCAACTAGCGTTATTCTGCCGCTGCAACTACTTAGAGTATAGGTGTACGGCCTTAAGTTAAGCTCTATTAGTAGGGGGAGTAAGTCTCTATCCAAGTACCCTATCTCAAGATCTTCCCAAATCCTATTCCAAAAAGTCCTCTTTCTAATCCCCCACTTCTCTAAGTCAACAGGCACTAAAAGCCCCCCAGTCATTAGTAGCCTGAAAAGTTAATTATTTAACTTAGAGATGCATGACAATAATAGGGGGCTCAATGAATTCGCAAAGCTATATATCAATGGAGGAGTTCTCTAAGCTAGATATTAGAATTGGAGTAATTAAGGATGCTTCAACGATCCCAGGGTCATCGAAGCTCGTTAAGTTACTAATAGACTTAGGGGATTTAGGGATGAGACAAGTCATAGCTGGAATAGGCTTGTGGTATAAGCCGCAAGAGCTCATTGGCAAGCAAGTTGCTGTAGTAGTCAATATGCAGCCTAAGAAGATGCTCGGCTTTATAAGCGAAGGAATGATCTTGGCGGCAGATACAGCCAGCGGGCCAGTTCTATTAACAGTGGAAAAAAGCGTTGAACCAGGCTCTAAAGTTAGGTGAAGCTATTGCTAAGGCCTTCGTCTATAAATTCTTCATCCTTAAATAATGCTAATATTGGGTGAATCATGAAGGGCTTAAACTCTCTGCTTACTTCAAAAACAAAAGATGCGTTTAGTGAAACGCACTTAGCGTGTATCAAGTACACGCCGCTGCTCTTAGCGACTCCATCCACAATTACTTCCTCACAAGCTTCTTCAATAGCGCTCCAACATGAAATAGGGTCATCACTAACTATTACTTCCACTCCATCTAAGGTAGCCGACGCAGTGCAAGCATCATTAATGAGCCTCACAAGCCTACTAGCTAAATTATATGAGTACTCTCTGCCCTCACCCATTGATATAACCCTCTCTGCTAAAAGAATAGTTACACAACTCTAGAGCTTTATTTAGAGGGGTCAATTGCTTGGCCATTCACTTATTTGAGTTGAAAAATAAAGTTGTAAGAAGCCCTACAAGCTCAGAGTTATGTGAAGCTGTTTATACGTTGACACAATTGCTTAACTTAGGGGAAGTAACTTCATACAGTGACTTAGCTAAACTGCTGGGAGTTCATCCAAGGATTGTAGCCACATGTCTTAAACACAATTACCATGTAATAGCTATACCATGCCATAGGGTTGTTTACAAAAACCTAATGCTAGGTGGATATAGCCTTGGGAAAGCATTGAAAGAGAAGTTATTGAAGCTAGAGGGCGTCTCAATAACTAATGGAAGAGCGTCAAAGAACTCGTATAGGTGTCTAAGCAAAGAGCTTCTTGACGACTAAGCAAGTTTATTGAAGCATTCATTCAACATCTTTTTAAGCTGGCGGTAAGCTATAGTTATTTGGATGACTAACTTGGCTAAAGTAATAGCCTATGTATTGGCAATAGTTACTACTGGAAAGGAGTACGAAGTTCTAGAAGTAATAAAGTCATTTCCACACGTTACTGAAGCCATAGCAGTCTTTGGAGAATTTGACGTAGCTATTCGCTTAGAGGCAGATTCATTAAGTGACATAGACTCCATTGTGACAAGGATAAGGAGCATACCTGAAGTAAAGAGGACAGTGACTTTAGTTGGTTCAAAAGCTGCATAAACAATAACGCGAACTTTAAGTACTTTAAGCAAAGAACACTTTACTTATAAGAATGAAGGCGGACTCGTTCTGGAATGAAATAAGTGCTAATACAACTCGTGGAGTTGTACATGGATTGAGTCATCTACGTCTATCAATGAGTAAAAGCCATGCATTAATGGACCGGGGTTTATGACGAGCGATCCACTGTACTTGCTTACTCCTCTAGCTTCATGAATGTGCCCGTGAATTACTAGCCTAGGAGAGTACTTATCTACAAAGTCCCTCAAGATCTTTAGGCCTGCGTGAAGCCCTTTGTAAGTAAAGTCGTTTACTCCCTTCAAGGGGTGATGACTCAAGAGTATGTCAAGCCTCTTACCTCCTCCACTAATCTTCTTCTCAACGATCTCTAAGTTAGTCCTTAATGACATTGCTCCAATACCTGCTATAGTTATGTTTTTAAAATCAACTACTTCGCCATCAATAGCTATGCCAGCTGACTTCATTGTTCTATACACGAAGACTTCATCCATGTTACCCGTTACTCCATAGATCTTAACGCCTGATTTAACTAACGCCTCAAGAGGCTCAATGCACTCTACATCGCCAGCTAAAAGAATTAAGTCAGCTTCAATGGATAAAGCTTTACTTATGAGTAAAGTAGTGTAGTGATAGTTGCAGTGTAAATCACTTATACCAACGATCTTCACTACTTACACCTCCAAGTACTTATCCAATAGCTTATTGAGAAGCTCTAGGCTTTTAGAGGAATCCCCGTAGTCGTATTCAATGAATTCTAGCCTTATGCCTCTGGCCTCCAGCTCCTTCATTAACTCATTTATAAAGACTCCTCTATTCTGCGCTTTTACGCTCAAAGAAGCCCTCCTCGGATCCCCCATCCATTCACTTGATGAAGCTGTAGTAAGTACTCCACAGGAAGGGCTTCCAGCTATACCCACTATTCCCACGACCTTTACATAGTTCTTCAAGTACTCCTCTATGTAGTCAGCTATTTGTCTAGATAGCTTTCTACAAAACCTCCTATAACTTGGATTATCGTATTGTTCTTTAACGCTCCAGAATCTTCTGTATCCAGCGTAAAGTAGCTCTGGGCAAGGCATTTGTAACAGCCCAGCTCCCTTACTATAGGCTAATTCAACAACTTCCTTAACTAACGCAGTTTGTTTAGCTGCTCCATACACTCTACTGTTTTGGTTTAAGAGGCAGTGAGCTACTATAATGACTCTCCCTCCTCTAGCATCGTGTGAGCTCACTTTAAACACCCAGCCTCATGGGATTTAATTAACCTTGCTACAATAAGTATCTAATACTACTTGGTACTTCCTAGGCCCCACCATTCTAACCACTCTGCTGTAAATTACTTTGCAGTCAAGCCCGTACTCAATGCATTTACTGTAGAAAGCTTTTTCAGCAACTATCCTTGGATCTTCATTTATGATGGGTTTAACGTGTAGGTATAAGTGCACTATCCCACGATCTCTTAGTGCCTTAACTGCGTGAGGCAGATATGGTAGAGCTAGATCTGGTAGAGGCATGAGAACTCTATCACTTGTACTAACTAGCTTTTCATCAATTACTCTAGCTGCGTCACCCAGGTACGGCAGGACTATTCCCTCAACCTTATTTAACAACACGTTATCAACCATGTATTGATATGCTGCTGGATTTATATCTATACTATGTACAGCCCGCGGCTTAGAGTACTTAGCTATTACTATAGAGAAAGTTCCTACACCAGCAAACATGTTTGTAACTACTTCACCTTCTTTCACAAGCTTCGCCACTCTCATATGTTCATAACTCAGCCTTGGAGTTAGAAAGACTTTAGTTATGTCTATTTTAAATAAACACCCATATTCTTTATAAATAGTTTCACTCCTCATATCGCCAGCTAAATGGATATAGCTTCTAACTCTATATTCACCCCCTACTCCAGGAAAAGCAGCCCAAACACTCTTTACTCTAGGGACTTCTCTCAGCAGAGCTTCAGCTAAAGGCCTAAGATCTTTTGGTGAAAGACTGAAAGGCACTTTTATTACAGCAATATCGCCAATGAACTCTACTCTACTCCAAACTCTCTTAGCAAGATCTTCTCCAAGAACTTCTATAGCCAGCCTCTTAAGTAGAGGAATTCGCCTCCGCCCTTCCTTCACGCTTCCGCCCCTTTTCACTAAAATACTTACACCAGGGCCTTAGTGAACAACTTATGCAGAGGGGTTTCCTAGATCTACATATCTGCCTCCCGTGAGTAATCAATAGGAGGTGGGCTTCAAGGTATTCAGCTGGCTTAAGGATCTCCATCCAAGTTCTTCTAACATCATAGTAGCTCCTCCTCGAGATCAATCCAAGCCTCTCAGTAATTCTAGCTATATGAGTGTCCACTGGAAAAACGCTCTTCCCAAAGTACATCAGTAAGATGACGTCAGCAGTCTTAGGACCTATGCCAGGCATTTCCAGTAAAACCTTATGTGCTTCACTAGGGTCAGCAGCGCTTAGCAATTGCTTAAGCCTTTCCTCAAAACCTTCCTCTGAAAATAACTTAGCTAACTTAAGTATTACTCTAGCTCTCACGTTATTCATTCCAGCTGGCTTAATTACGTTAGCTAACTCCTCGACGCTGTAACTTAAGACATGCTTTGGCTCAACTACTCCTCCAAGAGCTCTACAGAGGCTTTCATATGCTCTAAATGCATTCTTATCACTTGTATTCTGGCTAAGCACTATTCCAACAATGAATTCATAGAGGCTCCTCTTCTTCACTCTAGACACTATGAATTCCTCAAGATTTATTCCTCCATGCATATCCCTAAGCTTCTCTAAGATAAGCGACCCTAGATCTTTGCTCAAAACAATCACTTTACGGATATATCTTTCCAGGCATTCTTGGGAAAGGAGTGGCATCCCTTATGTGCTCAAGACCGGCTATCCACATCACTAACCTCTCAATTCCTAATCCAAAGCCGCTGTGTGGAACACTGCCATACTTACGTAGATCTAGATACCATTTATATTCATCAATGCTGTAGCCTTCCTCAATTATCCTATTTAAAAGCTTTTGATAATCATCTTCCCTCTGGCTTCCACCAATTATTTCTCCATAACCTTCTGGAGCCAGTAAGTCGAATCCAAGAGCAATCTCAGGGTTTTCCTCATCTAACTTCATGTAAAAGCTCTTCACTTTCTTTGGGAAGTGAGTAATGAAGAATGGTTTATCAAAGTACTCTGTGAGAACTCTCTCTTCATCTGCTCCAAAATCATCCCCCCACCTTATTTTAAAACCCCTTCTCTGAAGCATTTCAATAGCTTCATCATACCTAATCCTTGGGTAAGGAGTCTTAGTAGAGTTCTCCAGGATCCTGGTATCTCTCTTAAGGAATTGGAGTTGATCGGCGTTCTCCTCAAGGACTCTCTTAATTATGTATGATACAAGCTCTTCAGATACCTTCATTACGTCATCCATAGTGTACCAAGCTGCTTCAAGCTCTAAGTGCCAGTACTCAGTTAAGTGCCTCCTAGTTCTACTTAGTTCAGCTCTAAAGCTTGGCGTAAGACTCCACACTTTCTCCAAGCTGTAGATGAGTGCTTCAAGGTATAACTGAGCACTTTGGCTTAAGTAAGCCTTTCTATCAAAGTACTTTACTTCAAATAGAGTTGCTCCTCCTTCACACGCTGATGCTGTTAATATTGGAGGCGTTGTCTCCCACCAACCGTTGTTGGTAAGCCACTCTCTAGCAGCCTTAAGCACAGTACTCTTGATCTTCATTACTTCAGTTAAATACCTACTCCTAAGCCATAAGTGCCTGTTATCTAGTAAGTAATCTACTCCCTCCCCTCCTTTTATTGGAAAGTCACTTGAAACTCCACTTACTTTCAGCTCTACGACCTCGACTTCGTATCCTGTTGGAGCCCTAGGTTCTTTCTTAACTCTACCGCGTACTTCAATACTTGTCTCTAAACCTAGTTTCTCAGCTAATGAATATATTTTTGGAAGTAATGCACCATCAATAACGCACTGCACTATGTTAGTGCTATCCCTTAACACTATGAATACTTTTTTACCAACAACTCTATGTCTATACACCCAGCCCCTTAATGTAACCTCTAAGCCTACGGCTTCATCCTTAAGGATTTCCTTAACCTTGTAGACCACCATACGTACACCGTTAAAATCCATTAACCCCCTCTTTTCAAACACTATGTTGTTAAGGCTTAAAAATAATTTCTACGTCTATAAAGTCATCAATTCCAACAATGAAGGAGGGTGCATTACAATACTTGCATTTTCTGGAAGCATTAAACGCGGTTCTTTAACGCCATGAGTTCCCTGACGATCTCGAGGCTAGCTCTATCGCCAAGCATGTTCCAATAAATGCCCTTAGGCCTCCATCCACGTGCCTTAACTCTTATGAGCTTGCTTGGCGTAGAAATTACATCGACAGTCAAGTCGTGGAGTTCCATGGGTATGCCCTCTACAATCTGAAGATCATGTACATTTGTAACTATAGGGGTTCTCTCATCTATAACACCTAACTCCCTTAAGATGCCGTATTCAAGTTCAGAATAACCTCCGCCTTTACCTAGTCTACGACCCTCTCGATCTACTGCTACGCAACCTGTTACCACTAAGTCTATTGCTGGAATCTCATTTAACTTCAACTTCCTTCCATAAGCAAGTGCACCTCTTATAGTTGAGGCATACTTAATTCTTGAGCTAGGTATACTCCTTGGATCAAGAATTACGAATCCATTCATCAATCTTGGAGTAGCCATTATAACTATTTTGCCCTCAGCTAAAGCCCTCTCCCTCAATATTCTTTGAGGAGAATCTGGATTGACTTTAACAACTCTAGCGCTCATCCATAGATCAGTTTTAACTATCCTTAAGCCAGCTTCTTCAGCCCCCATGAAGTTTGGTATCCTCCCATACACAGGCCTTGGAAATCTAGCTATATTTAATTCCTCAAGCATCCTCCATACAGCTTTACGTAGCTCAGCCTTTCTCTCCTTGACTGATTTCAAGTAATTCTCCACTTAAATACACCACTTACTTATTAATTACTTAGTTAAAACCAATATTTTCTTTCATTAATAGAAAAATTCATGTTTTTATGCAGGAGTCCATTGTTACTTAAATATTAGTAAGTTCATTCCTATGCTATGGTGCTATAACTTGGTTGAATACTTTATTGAGAAAGGACCTGCATACGCTATATTAAAGCTTAAACTGAGCCCTGGAGAAAGCATTACTCTAGAGCCAGGTGCGTACATTCTTCACAAAGGAGATATTGAAGTTAAAACGAGCAGTGGAGGAGTTATGAAGGGGTTGGCTAGAGCCATGCTGGGCGGCGAAAGCTTATTTTTAAACACTCTGATTGCTAAGAGCTCAGCTGAAATATGGGCAACGCCAAGCTCTCCTGGAGACATAAGAGCCGTTGAATTAAGAGGTCAAGAACTCTTCATACAAGATACAAGCTACTTAGCTCACTATGGTGACATAGAGCTCACAGTTGGGTGGCGGGGCCTTAAAGGGCTCTTAGCTGAAGGACAACTCGTATGGTTGAAGGCCTATGGCAATGGCGTAGTATTCATAAACTCCTATGGAGCTATAGAAGAAGTAAACTTAGGGCCTGGTGAGAGAATAACTGTAGATAACAACCACTTCGTAGCCATGGACTCCAGCGTTAAGTGGAGAGCTAGGAAATTCGGTGGGTTAAAAACCTTCATACTTGGAGGCGAAGGCATAGTGTTCGACGTTGAAGGCCCTGGGAAAATATGGATTCAGACAAGAACTCTTCCAGCATTAGCTCAACTGCTCCAGAGATTCCTTAAGCAAAGCAAGTAATTAATGTTTTTATGTTAAATGCTCTTAGGTGCAAGTAAGTACTTTATAACTCCTTCTCCAGCTATCCTAAACTCAAGGTATAATGGTGCATCGCTAGAGAACTTGAGAGTTATTGACTCAGATACTCCAGTTAATGAAAGCACTTTTTCTAAGTATTCTAGGCTATAAGCAGATCTAGATGGCTTACTAACTGAAAGGCTTATTAATGAAGGCATGCTTGCAGTGATCTTTGTTTCAACTCTTGTAGCATTAACCCCCCTTATGATTAAAGTGCTCTCATCACTTGCCTCAAATTCAACTGTGTCTCCAACTACTTCAGCGTCCCTTATGGCGGTTTTAAATGCTTCAGCAAGCAGCATTGCTTCAACGTCAAACTCAAGGCTTAGCTCAGGGATTTCAGGTACTTGTACATCAATGTTTCTAAAGGAGTACTTTCTCCTAAGCTGAGACTCTACAGCTATATTGATGTAGTCGCCCACGCTACTTATCTCCAATTGATCACCTTTCTTAAGCTTCTTAAGTACTTTAACTAAGTTAGCTACGCTGACTCCAACAACTTCCTCTCCGCTAACTTCATATGTTACAAAACTGCCTGCAGGTAAAATTATGTCAATTAGGGATACTTTAGCTGGATCTAGCGCTTTTATTGATACCCCCTCCTCACTAATCCTAATGGCGACTTCATCAACTACTTTTGATACTGCTTCAATAATGCTTCTAAAGTACTTTGCTTCAGGATAGATGACTTTAAATGTCAATCGAAACACCTCTACTCATAGTGGAGGAATAAAGTTAAATAAATGTTTTGGAGTTAAGTAAGGAGGTCATGGGATAGTCGGCTTTAATACCTCTGGCTTAAATGTTGCAAACTCGTTTCTAGCTATATGCGCTAAGAACTCTGCCTTCAGTGAAGGCTTACCATATGGATAAGCATCTGCTCTATAACTGTAGTTAACTACTTCAGCTATGAATAGTGTGTGGTCTCCATAAGTCCTTGAGTCAATCACTTTACACTCTAAGTTGGCTAAAGCATTCCCTATGCTTGGTGCATCAACTCTACTTGATGGAGTTAGCCTTAACTTAGTTTCACTAAGCTTCTTAGGCCCACTTCTTGAACCAACTATCCAAACATCATTAATTAAGTCGTAATTAGGGACACTAATGACGAATTCTCCATAGCTAGTTAAAAGCCTACTAGTGTACCTCTTTGGTGAAATACTTACAACAACTATAAATGGCTCCCAGGAAGCTATTGTAACCCAATCAGCAGCCATAACGTTTGACTCTCCCCCTCTACCAGATGCAATTAAGTATGTTCTTAAAGGATAAAGCAGTCTAGGAGGCTCCATACACAGCCACCACAGTAAGTTCATCTAATCTAGCTATTAACTACGTTGGTTTCACAAGAATTAAAGGCTATATGACTCATAAAAAGAGCTAAAGTAATATACCTCGCCTGAAAATACTAGAGCACGCCGTTGAAATAGGTAATGGAAGTGCCTTCAGCTATAACTACGAGGAACTTGAGAAAAGTGTATAGAGTTAAGAAGAGGCTTAGCTTAATTAAGAGCCGGGAGGAAGTAGTTGAAGCTCTTAAAGGAATAAGCTTTGAAGTAAGGTATGGAGAAATAGTTGGATTACTTGGACCAAATGGGGCCGGTAAGACAACTACTATAAAGATAATTTCAACACTCCTCATTCCAGATGCTGGTGAAGCATATGTCGATGGCTACGACGTTGTAAGGCAAGCCAATGAAGTGAGGAAGAGGATAGGGTTAATGCTTACCGTAGAAAAAGGTTTTTACGGTAAGCTGACTGGAAAGGAGAACTTAGAGTACTTCGCTGCACTATATGGCTTAAGTAGAAGTGAAGCAGAGAGGAGAATAAACCACCTCATAAAGGTACTTGAGCTAGATAAGCTTGGAGCTGTAGACAAATTGTTTGAAGAATATAGCTTGGGAATGAAGGCCAGGCTCTCTATAGCTAGAGCCCTCTTAAAGAATTCACCAGTCCTACTACTTGATGAACCAACGCTTGGACTAGACCCTCCTAGCGCGAGGAAAATTCGAGAATTAGTCAAGTCACTCGCTAGAGAAGAGGGGAAGGCAGTACTATACACTACTCACAACATGTTTGAAGCAGAGCTTGTTTGCGATAAAATATTGCTCATTAATAAGGGATTGATAGTGGCTGAAGGAACCCCCGACGAGCTGAAGTCTAAGATACCTAAGCTACGCGTAATCACTATTACTGTAAGGAATGGTGAGCGAGTAAAAATAGAGGAAGCTTTAGCTCCACTAGTAACTACGTATACTGTGACAAGCAATGAATTCGGAGAAACTACAGTAAAAGTAAGTACGAAGAGCCCTGAGGAGATCTTGGGCGAAGTCATTAGGGCCTTAGTTGCATGCGGCTGCGATATTTCATCAGTGAGAATTGAAGAACCAACGCTTGAGGATGTATTCATATATTTCAGCCAGTAGAGGTAGGAGGCATGTGGTTTACAGAGATCCTTAGAGCTGAATACAAGCTTGTCTATGCTGAAATGTTTAGGAGGAAGAGCATGTTAGTAATGATGTTCCTCTATCCATACGTGTTAACAGGCTTTACACTATTCATAGGGTACTCCTTTGGCTCAAAACAGGTATTCGTTGAGAGAACAGGAGTAGCGCCAGAGATATTCATGATTACTGCTAGCTTCATAATACTATCAATGCTTGCAAGCATTGACGACATGATATGGAAGCCACTGATGGATCTTTGGCACGGGACTCTGCCTTACATAATTGCGAGCCCTGTTAGCAGAGTAATGCTTTATGCAGCCATACCTATTCCAAGACTCACCGCAGTTATAATTATAGGTTCTACAAGCATTATACCAGTCTACGCACTATACTATGGGTTAAACGGCCTTCTTACAAGCCTTATAATAATTGGCTTAGCCTCCCTTGGAGCTGTATTCATGATTACGCCTGCAATGGTTATTACGGGTCTAGTGAATACTGTGGGGGAGAGCTGGAGAGTAATTAACGTAATTAGGCCTGTATTCATGATTCTTCTAGGAGCATACTATCCAAGGATCCTCATGCCTATAGCTGGCTTAATAGCGAGCTACGCACTCCCCCCTTCACACATAGTTGAGTTGATTCAAGCATTTTTAAGAAACGCCGCTAGTACACTCAACACACTTAGCTTGATTGGAATAGCTACAGCCCTCTTCGTAATTTATGCACCAGGCGGCTCTAGAAGCATTCTATTGTGGGAGAGGAAGAAAGTAAAGGAGGGAGTTAAGTATGATTAGAAAAGCTCTTGCAGTATTTAAGGCATACTTTCTATCTGATTTCGTTAGAAGCAGTGGACTGTTGTACGGATTGTTAAGCATGTCTATGTGGATCCTCTTATTCATAGTTCCAATGAGTTTATTTGCTGGACCTGATGTGAAGGGCGAGGCTTTTTCAGCATATGCATTTACAGCAGTACTAGTATTTCTTTCGTATAACATGGCTACATGGGATTGGGCTGCTGAGCTTAGATGGCTCATTAATAGAGGCATGCTTGAATACGTTATTGCAAGCGGTGCAGGCTTCATACCCTTATACTCTGGAATAATGCCTGTTTCACTGATCTGGATGGGGTTCTCATTAACAGCTATATACGTGCTCCTGACGCTAGTGATGGGTCAACCTACACTGATAGTAGTTGACCCACTTGCTTTAGCAATAGGGTTAGCAATGCTGATAGTAGTCCTACTTGGATATGCATTGATTCTCGGTGGGACAGCTATTTCAACGGGCTCTGTAGGACCCGTAATGGAGATCATAAGTTGGATTCTCCCAATAGCTACCGGTGGATTAACTCCCCTCAGAAATGTACCTGAAGTACTTAGGAGAATAGCTTTAGCAACGCCATTCAGTTATCCAGCTGAATTAATTAGGTATTCGCTTCTTGGAATTAAGCCAGTAGTGGAGTTGAATTACGCAATCACTGTAGGAGCTCTTTATGCAGGAGCATTTATGTTAATAGCCATAGCTTACTTTAAGTTACAAATAAGGAAGATACTTAAGGAAGGAATAAAGACTATATCAATGTATTAAAGGATCTATGCAATGGACTTAACAACAGCCTCTAAATGATTTAAAAAGAGACGCTGATATTATAACAATGTTGGTGAATTAATTGGAGTTTAAGCTAGGACGATTCTTTCTACTTAGAGTACCTAGTGGGAGTGAATTAATTAGCTACATTAGAAAGTACGCTAAGGACTTAAGCATAAATACTGGTGTGCTATGGTTAATAGGATCGTTTCGTAGAACTAAAATAGGGTTCTTCATTGAAGAAGAAGGCTCATATAAAGTAATTGATGTAAATGAGTTTACTGAAGTAATTAATGCAAGCGGCAACATTAGTTTAGTGAATGGCGAACCATTTATACATGTACATGTTGCTTTAGGGAGAGTGGATGGTTCTTGTATTGGGGGCCACTTAATTGAGGGAATAGTGTTTATAGCAGAAGTGTGGATACAGGAGTTGATTGATGGAGAGTTAAAGAGGGTGAGAGAAGGCTCTCTTTACTTATTGCCTCTAGAACAACCACGTAGTGAGCTAGGTGGAGAAAGTGTGCAGAATACTAATAGCGCACGTTGAGGAGTGCTCTAAGGACTCCGTAAGGGTCATAGCTGAACTACTTAAAGCGCTAGTTACTGCAAGCAAGCTTCTAAGACAGCGGGATGGATGGGGGTACATTGCATTAATTAGAGACAATCACGGCCGGCTTTCATATACACACTTCAGAAGTGAAGAACCGATCTATAAGCCCGACTCTAAAATACTTTTAGGGGAATTCATTAAATTACTCAAGAGATCTAATGAAGCATGGATCATGGTGCATGCAAGGAAGGCTTCGAGAAGGAGCTTAATTGGACTACTGTATTCACATCCATACGCCTCTGAAACTAAGAACGGATTGCTATGGCTAATCCACAATGGCTCCCTTGATAGCGATAAGCTGGCTAAAGAGCTTAAAGTAGCTAACTCCACTAAGTATACTGACAGTGAATTGATGAGCAAGTATATTGCAAGTAGCTTAAGCGAGTGCGCGAAGAGCATTGATGAATGCGTTTTAGACTCTTATAATGAGTTATTTAAAGAATACACTTCGACTGCATTAATAACTGGGGTATTAGTTCTAGAGAGGGGGCGTTCTCGTAGAAATGCCATATACATGTATTCATCAACGCTATACAAGAAGGCTCCTGTGAAATACCCTGACTACTATAGGACTTACTTAATTAAGGGAGATTCATTTAGCTCTGTAGTTTCTTCAACTGTTAAAGAACTAACTAAGCACAAGTATTCTAGTTACTATATAGAAGACGCATCAAATAGAGTCATTAGGTTGTACCCTAACTTAAGTTACCTCCACTAACTTTAACCACTACACTCCGCTTAAATAGCGACCATGTTTAGTGAAGCTCTCTACTTAAAGAAAGTCTGGTATAATCCTCGTTCCACTCTCTCCTCTTAAAGCTTCAATACCTTTATAGAGATGTCCTATTATGGCTGCTTTACCTCCATTCCTAATGAACCTTATGCAGGCCAACACCTTTGGACCCATACTGCCTTCAGCAAAATGTCCCTCTACCAAGTACTTCTCTGCTTCACTAACAGTAATAGTACTTAGGGGCGTTTGATTCATCTTACCGTAGTTTAAGTAGACTTTATCTACGTCAGTTAAAATCATAAAGATCGATGCTCCAAGAGCTGAAGCAAGTCTTTCTCCAGCTAAATCTTTATCTATTACTGCTTCTACGCCGAACAATTTACCGTTTACTTCAACTACAGGTATTCCTCCTCCACCACTAGCGATTACTATAAAGCCTTCATTAACTAACTTCTTTATAGCACTTATCTCAACGTGGTTCACTGGATCAGGCGATGGAACTACTCTTCTAAACCCCCCTCTAGGATCAGGCTTCATTACCCAACCATATTCATTCATTAGTTTCTCTGCATCATCCTCCTCATACCATGGACCAATGTACTTAGTTGGATTTTTGAAGGCTGGGTCATCTTTATTAATAAGAACTTGAGTAATTACTGCTACAACCCCCTTCACTTTACTTCCCAACAAGTTTGCCTTCACTAAACTATTATGTATTGTTTGCTGCAGCAAGTAGCCAAGCCACCCTTGAGTCATTGCTCCAGCTACGTCAAGAGTCATTGGAGGCAACTTCTTTAACTTTAAGCCAGCAAGCATCCATTCAGCTATTATCCCTACTTGAGGTCCATTTCCATGAGTGATCACTATCTTATATCCTTCGTTGACTAATTCTACGATCAACTTAGATGCTCTTTCAGCATTTCTCCAGTACTCTTGTGGAGTGCCTCTATCACTCTTTGATTGAAAAGCGTTTCCTCCAAAAGCCACTACTAGCAGCTTTTCATCTCTGCTCAATAAGACACCTCACTTAAGCTAGGTAGACGTATTAATAGGTTAGTTCACTATTTTTTAAAGCGTTGTATTCAAGAGAGTTAGGGGATGAGTGCGTGGAGTCAATTTTAGTAATTACAGCATTGTTATTGATTGCTGCCCTAAGTATTTCATCTGCTTCAATACTCGTCCTCCTATCAAAAGCTGATGCCCTAGGATGCGTTTTCTGGAGGCTATCTATAACTAGCCTGCTTCTTACATCATATGCCAGTATTCAGTGTAGAGAGCTGTTTAAGCGCATTGCGTGCAACAGGCAGTTGCTTAAAGTATCAGCGTTATCAGGCTTTGCTCTCTTCACTCACTTCGCTCTATGGATAGAGAGCTTATTCTATATACCAGTATCATACAGCACCACTATAGTAGTTACATATCCAATGCAGTTGATTCTGCTTGACGCAACTCTAGGAGAAGCTCCAAACAAGAAACAAGTAGTTGGAATAGTATGCGGCTTCTCATTTCTCTTACTCCTATTGACACAGGGGGTTTTTGAATCACTAAATTTAAGGGGTGTATTATGCAGCTTACTAGCATCCACAGCTGCATCAGCTTACTTCGGCATAGGGAGAATAGTGCGTAGGAGGGGGTTAAGTGTGCTGGAATACGCTATTCCTACATATGGATTCGCTTCATTAATAGCT
Organism: Desulfurococcaceae archaeon; assembly: GCA_038879595.1. Classification (GTDB taxonomy): domain Archaea; phylum Thermoproteota; class Thermoprotei_A; order Sulfolobales; family Desulfurococcaceae; genus JANXDZ01. The sequence goes on from JAVZTI010000005.1 coordinate 26,526, forward strand.
CTCCTATATGCCTTAATTATTGGGAGAAACTTACTCAACTATACCCTTCATTCATACGCATTCTTCACCTTAATGTCCTTGGCTCCAATGATAGGTGGACATACAGTAATTAACTACTTACTTAAGTACTTGAAGAGCAGTACAGCTACATCAATAGCTCTAATAGAGCCCATCGGTGCAAGCATTTTAGCATACTTATTACTAGGCCAAGAAGTATCCATTGTCAGTGCCATACTAATGATTATGGTGGTAGCTTCAACATGCCTAGTTGTATTAAGTGAAGAGAGTAGTTAGATGAACTACATTCTCTAAGGGTTTCCCACGAAAGCTCTCATTCCCTCATCACATAAGCTATAGAAGCTTTAGGTAATCTTAAAGCCTTATATCTACTTAAGCTCTAAGAGCCAAGGTATTTCTACTACAGCTTGTTAAGCAGCTCTAGAAAGCAGTGTTAAGTCATTTAAACTAAGCCTCCACCCCATGGAGCCCAGCAATTCCTCTACGTGCTTCTTTGACTCAGCTTTAGGGATAGCTATGACTCTAGGCCTTGAAATCAAGTAGTTTAGCGCTATTTGAATAGGCGTCTTACCGTACTTAAAGCTAAGATGCTTCAATACTTCTAAATCCTTTACAGCTCCTCTCTCTATTGGCGTATATGCTTGTACAGTGATTCCCTTGAGTATAGCGTAGGGCAGCAAGTCCTTCTCAATATCTCTATGAACTATGCTGTAGTGTACTTGGTTTACAACTATATCAGCTTTCCTCACTGCTGTAATAGCTTCCTCAAGTTCAGTTAAGCTGAAGTTGCTTACACCAATATATCTAGCCAGCCCCTCTAAGTACACTGATTCAAAGTTTCTCACTTGCTGACTTATGCTAATAGATTTATTCGGCCAGTGTATGAGCATTAAGTCTACAGTGCTTACTCCAAGCCTTTTAATGGAAGACTTAGCTGCTTTCAATACCTCCTCCCGACTGATAAGCCTTTCAGGCAGGATCTTTGTAGTTATGAAAACTCTCTGCTTTCCAACTCTCTTCACTAATTCACCAACAAATTCCTCAGCTCTACCATTATGGTACATTTCAGCTGTATCAATATTGTCTACTCCATTCTCTATAGCGTATAGGTATGCCTCAAGACACTTTCTATAATCCTTTATTGCCCAAGTCCCAAGTCCTATCGCTGAGACGTACTCGCCTGTTCTACCAATCTCCTTTCTATCACTACGATCTATTTCTAAGAGACTCACTTACTTCACTCCCCTCTAAGTCAATCAATGCCTTCTTAAGTGCTTCAAGCCTATCCTTAATTGCGGGGTTTGAAAGAACTTTATTTCTATTAGGAAGCTTGCTATATGCTTTAAGCATTTGCGTAAGTATTGAAGCCATTTTAGCCGTATGTGGAAGCGTTTCATTGACTAACGCTTCTAATCCAGCGCTAGTTATTGCATAAGTAGTCCTTCCACTACTAACTCTTCTTTCAATGAGCCCTGACTTAACCATTTCACTTAGAACTCTATAGAAGGTACCTATTGAAGGCCTCCAAACATGTTCAACATGGTAGAGTATTTCCTTATACAATGCATATCCATGTAGCTCTCCTCTAGAGATAAGTGATGCAAGAACTAAGTACTTAATTACTGAGCTCCTTCTCTTAGGCATTAGAACACCTGTAAAGAAATATATTCTCGGGGAATATATTTCTTCGGAATATAGCTCTATAGCAGTGATTTAAGTGAAGCCATCTAGAGAAGTCGTTGAGAAGTATAGGGATAGGATACTCAATGGATCTGTAGTTACGACTATGCTTAAACTAGGGGCTCCATTAATGGCTGTTCAAGCACTCTACGTATCATATAACATTGCTGATGCATACTGGCTCTCAGTGTACAGTCAATACGACATAGCTATCCCAAGACAAGTGTGGCCTATTCAAATGCTTTTCTTAGTGTTTACTCAAGGTATTGCAGCAGCTAACTTAGCGCTAATGTCTCAATACGTTGGCGCAGGAAACTATGAGAAGACGGGTGAAACAGCATCAAAGTTTCTCACCATAAACGTTGCTGCATCAGTAGCTGCATTCACAGTCTACACAGCTCTTATCCCAGCAATATACAGCTACTTAGTAAACGTTCCTCAACTAATATATGAAGGAGTAGTGCTTTATGCAAAAATAATGGCTGTAGACCTCGTAGTAACTTGCTTCAACATGGTCTTTACAACAGTTCTACAGGCAATGGGGGATACCGTGAGGCCAAGCATTATTGGAGGAGTTGCATCAATAGTAAACATAGTCCTGGATCCATTCATGATACTTGGAATCCCCCCATTCCCTGCAATGGGTGTTGCCGGTGCTGCACTAGCAACAGTATTAAGCAAGCTGGCTGGCACACTAGTGCTAGCATACTTATTGAAGAATTATCCAGGCGTCAAGCTAAAGTTCACTAAGAAAGTAGATCTAGAGTGGTTAATCAATAACTTTAAGATAGGGCTGCCAGTAATGCTATTCACAGCGTCCAACAGCTTGGCATTCGCCATGCAGACAAGGCTCATCAATGTTTTCGGTGAAGTAGCTGCAGCTGCATACTCCATAGGCTTCATAGTCATGGATGTAGCTGATGCCGCTCTATGGGGGCTTTCAAGCGCTGTATCAATAATGGTTGGGCAAAACCTTGGAGCAGGCAAAGTCTCTAGAGCTAGGGAAGTTGCAGGCAAATCTATGTATACAATACTAGCAGCCACTAGCGCTAGCTCCATAATAATCTACCCCATCAGGGGGCTACTTATAGATCCATTTACAGACGATCCCTCAATATACGCAGAGGCGTCAACATTCATAGAGACATTTCTGTTTAGCCTACCGTTTTTTGCATCATTCTTCATAGCTCTCTCAGTTGGCAGAGGTTCTGGGCATACAGCTGTACCGACAACTATAGGTGTTGTAAGGCTCTGGATTCTAAGAGTAGGCCTTGGATATTACTTAGCTCTACTACTGGGACTAGGATCGTATGGCATATGGCTAGCGATGGCAGTAAGTAATTACGCTAGTGGAGTGCTTTCAATAATATGGGTTAAATATGGTAGATGGGCTAAGCCAGTAATCAGTGTTTCTCAAAGCTAGTATTTATGTATTCAACGCATTCTTTTACACACTCTTTAAGGCTCTCTCCACTAATACTTATAGGTGCTCTATATTTGGGGTAAAGAGATATTTTAACGCCATTTCTTAAAGCCTCATAGCGTATTGAATAATCACTTAGAGAAGCATTGTTCATAAATGTTTTCTCATCTGTAAATGTCCCTACTCTAAGTACTGTTACTCCTTGATTCTTCATTAATATTAATTGGTTTCTAAGGAATGCGAGGTATTGATGTAGTTCCCTAGCTCCAATAGTCATCATTGGCGCATGAACTTCCCAAAAGATGGCTATGCCAGGCCTAATAGTTTTAACTAAGCCTGCTTCTATCGCATATAGCTCTTCAATACTTAAGCCAGCTGGATTAACTGACTTAACTACGTAAACTTCTTCAATTACTCTTTCCACTAAGCTTTCATCAACTCCAGAGTCTTTTAAGGCTTCAGCGGATCGCAAAGCCCACTCCTCTGGAGAAGTGGTGTAGCTAACTACTAGCGCTTGGCGTTTATTGATTAATGCAGCTGCTGTAACTATAGGAATGAAGTTAGTCATGACGGGTCTTAAGTTTGCATAACCAACGTATATGCTTTCGCCAGTTCTTAAACAATCTAGTGCTTCACTCAGCATCCTGCATGGAAGTTTAAATGTAGCAAGATCTTTAAACGATGCTTCAGGCATTAATTGTGGAGGATACCATAACTCAATGCCTACTCCACTCCTTATAGTAAATGGTACTTCAACTACTTGAGTCTCACCCCCTCTCACCTTCACAAAGCTCGCTCTCCTGTAAATGAAGCCTCTTCTAATGTAACTTCTTAAATTGATCACTAGCGAGCTTGGGTAGACAATGTCTAGAAGTACTTCTCTATACTCTTCTGCGCTACCTGGGTCTTCTACCACTAGGATTAATAGTCCATTAATGATCCTTGGAATGCTCTTGAAGAAATTTTGCATCCACGCTCTTCTCTCAGTAGACTTAATTGCTCTAAGGAGGGGGTTAATGCTATCTATAACGATTACTTTGGGCTTAAATTCAGTTATTAATTCAGAGATCTGTTGAATTAAGTCTCTTGCTGCCTCCTCACCTGCTGGAATTAATGCATTCACAAACTTAAATGATTTGCCGCTTAATTCAGCAAAGTTCATGTTAAGCTTCTTCATGTAGTAAATGAATTCATCTTCAAACTCATTCATCGATATATAGAGGCACTTCGATTCCTTCAATGCATTCTTATAGCATATAAATGATGCAAGAACAGTCTTGCCACAGCCTGGTTTGCCAAAAATGACTATAGTGGTTCCAAATTTAAGTAGATCTCCATATCTTAAATCAAGATCTTCAATACCTAGCGTAATTTCATAAGTATTATTAGACAAGGCTTTCACGAACCTCCATGTTTTAAACACTCACATAACTTGAGTTTCTCTTCATTAGACTCCCGTATATAAATTAATAGTCAATACATCATTGATATTTTTAATTTATTCTAAGTACAAGGCCTTGTTTTCCAGCTTTGCAATCGCTACATGTAATTAAGGCTGAAGGCTTATAGACTTTTCTTTACGGCGTGTTAGTAGTAACTTTGGCCTTGAGAGTTAAGGTAATCGTTGAAGCGAAAGCATGAGAACACTAACGTAGTATATAGCTGATGTAATTCAACTTTATCCCTGTACAAAAAGACTATGGTAAGCTACTTATGTCATAAGCTAGGGATGTAGTCATAAATCTATGGGGATCAAGCGAATTCATGAAATAAACTCCATGGAGATAAACTTTTTTTCTTGTCTTTTATCATGTATGTAGAAGCTTTACACTAATACTAAGGTGATAAAGGAGGTGAAGAATTTTAATTTAAATGAATTAGTCAAATACGTTAAGAACTATATAATGCAGCGTTCCCCTGGATTAATGGAGTCATTGGATATGATTGCTATGTTCAGTGGCATTAATGTGAGCAGTATTGTGGAGCTATTTTTTAAGGATCCTAACACAACCTTTCAGCTACTCGTGAAGCATTATGGAAGTATGGATACAGCTATCTTTATATTCACAAACTTCTTAGTAAAACCACTTCTAATAAGATTAAATAAGCTAGCACTCCTAGATCGAGTTGTTGAAGCTGCCATTAGGGATAAGGAGGAGTTCTATAGGCTAATAGAGTTAAGTCTATAGTCCTTAATACTCCTTTCACTTTACTTAATGAAATGCTTAAATACATTGCATGCATGAGTATTTTATTGGGTGAGCAATACGAAGGCTGTTTCACCAATAGTAGCAACCGTACTACTGATCGTTATTGCAATATCCACTGGAATACTCCTCTGGGTATGGATTTCTGGCTACATATCGAGAGATCATACTCAATCAACTGTAGCATTGGAGGAAAGGATTAGAGTTGAGGCAGTCCAAGTAAGCTCTACGGACAGCTCACTGAATATAACGATCTACGTTAGGAACATGGGTAATGTTGTTGCAGTCATTTCATCAGCCTATGTATTAGATGTAAATGGCAATTACATTACTGCAAGCATAAACATTAGTGAGGAAGTAGAGCAAGGTAAAGTAAGGGGTGTAACAATAACTAGTTCAAATGCATCACTGACGCCAGGTCACATGTACATAGCTAAAGTAGTTACATCTAGAGGAACTGAGGCATCGTATTTATTTATAGCTCCATGAATTAAGCACTTATAAAAGCTAATTACCTTCTCAAACTGCATATCATATAGCGTCTGGGGTATAAGTAAGCTTGAGCACTAGAGTAGTGAGCAGCTATAGTCTATCACAGTATGTAACTATAACTATTGTAGAGGGAATAGACGGTAAAATGAGATACATAGTTTATGAACCAGTGCTCAATGACTTAAGCAAGAGGATCCTCGCGGAATCAATAAATAGAGTATATAGTGACACCAAGTTACTCAAGAGCTTTTCACATGCATCAAAGGCAAATGACTTCAGTTACGCCTTAAGCTTAGCTAGGCTAGTTACTGAAAACGTAGCTAAATCTAGGCTTAGCGCTTTTAAAAAGATGTTGAAGGCCCCTATGCATAGTGGTTTAATAACTGAAAGTGAGTTAAGCAAAGTGGCTTACTACATTGCCAGGGATTTAGCGGGCTATGGACCAATAGACCCTTTACTAAGGGATCCTAGGATAGAGGACGTGACGTGTAATGGCGTAGGCATACCAATATACGTCTTTCACAATGAGTACGAATGGCTTGAAACAAACATAGCTATGCCAAATGAAGAATCCATGGAGAGAGTTATTAGGAAGCTAAGCTATAGAACTGGCCGCGAGCCGTCAGTAGCTCAGCCAATAGTTGAAGGAGTGCTGAATCCTGAGGGATATAGAGTCCACATAGTTTTAGACACTGTTTCAAGAAGGGGGCATAGCTTCACTATAAGGAAGTTTAGGGAGAAGCCTTTCACAATCATTGAGCTAATCAATAGAGGCACTATTGATCCATGTGTTTCAGCTCTTTTATGGCTTGCAGTAGACAATAAGCTTGGCGTAATATTTTACGGACCTACAGGCTCAGGAAAGACTACTCTAATGAATGCTATATCAATGCTCCTACCCTCAGAAATAAAAATAGTTAGCGTTGAAGACACTCCTGAGGTGAACCTCCCGTTTCACGACAATTGGGTTCCAATGACCACTAGGCTTAGTTACGACTCTGCTGTGCAGAGTGTGACTCTACAAGTACAAGTCGAGAGCGCGTTAAGGCAGAGACCTGATGTGCTTATACTTGGGGAGATACGGTCAAGGGAGGCATACGCCTTCTTTCAAGCTGTTTCAACAGGACACGGGGGTCTCACGACAATACACTCTGAAAGCGTTGAATCATTAATTGAAAGACTTATAGCGCCGCCAATGAGTGTACCTAAATCACTGCTGCCTATTGCAAAGCTCTTAGTTAATGTAGTTAGGCTAGCTACTCCAAAAGGTGTCTTAAGGAAAGTCATGTATGTTCACGAACTAGAGGGGTATTCACCAGCCACAGACTCCTTAACTACAAAGATCTTGGTTAAGTGGTATAGGGAAGTAGATGAATGGAGAATTAATGTAAGGAACAACAGCTTATTTAAAGCTATTGCTGAACTTAATGCAGTAAGCTATGGAGACGTAGTAAATGAACTTGTTAGGAGGGCAACAGTCCTAGCTTATGCAGCTAAAAAAGAGTTTGATATAGCTTCATTACATGTATTGATTAGGCGATATAGGAGGGAGCCGGAGAAAGTGTTTGAGGAAGCGGTTGAGTACTTAAAGAAGCCCTATGAGGTTAAGGAACTTGTTGAAGCAGGCATTGCTTAAGACTGTTAATGAACTTATACACACAGTTTACGCCCCCTTCTATAGGCTCTGCTTAAGCATTATTCCAAAAGGCGTTGAGCGCCTAGTCATAGGGTCTAAGTTATCTAGCAGCATTAATAAGTATGTTGAAACAGTGTCCATCATATCATTAGTGGCTACAATTATTGGAGGATCAACCTCTGGCTACATGCTATGGATGTCAACGAGAGATATTCTCCTAAGCTATATGGTTGGCCTAGCTGCATCAATAGCGATATTCTTGGCATCAATAGCTTTCTCAATATGGGTTCCAGCAGCTAAGTACAGTGATAGAGGGAGCTTGTTAGAAGCAAAGATGCCGATTTTCCTCTCATATCTATCACTGCTCTTAGCTTCTAGAGTTGACTTAAGTAAGGCATTTATGGAATTAGAGGGCCTTTTAAAGGAACTAAGGGTTTTTGACGTTGAATTATCGCTGATAAATTCACTTACAAGCACTGGAGTTCCATTAAGTGAAGCGCTGGTAACTGCTGCTCAAGTAACTCCATCGTTAACTATGAGGGAGCTCTTGCTTGGCCTAACATCAATAGCCAAGGCTGGAGGAGATCCTATGCCTCTACTTAACTCAATGATGGAGAGCTACGCTAGTAGGTATAACATGAGAGTTGAAAGAGCCATAAGTGATTTAGCCATAATACTTGAATTCTATGTAGCTTTCTCAATACTTTTGCCAATAGCGCTAAGCTCATTAGCTCTACTATTCGCTATTCAGCCTATACATGGCCTTCCATTCGAGCTACTACTATTCATATCTACATTCGTGTTAGCTCCACTAATGCTTTTAAGCACTCTAATCATAGCTGACGCCATAGTATCTAAGCTGAGGCTGTGAGCATGAAGTTGAAGAAGATCCTTCTACCGCTACTGCTCTTCGCCTTAATATCGCTTCTCACACCTATTTTCATACAGTACTTCATGGGGGAAGCGCTTACTGCAAGCTTCTTAGTTAAGTTAGAGGAGTCTCCACTAATGCCTTTCCCAATTCCAGTCCTATCTCAGGGAGCATACTTAACCATTGGAATGATTATTTCAGGCGCTTCCCTAAGTCTCTACACTTACTACAGTGGGAAGCTTACTGAGGAAAGAGAGTTGAAGAGACAGGCATTAGAGCTTCTATCAATAGTTATAGCTTACGTTAAAGCAGGCTCATCAATGCTTGACGCTTTAGAGAAGTCTACGAGGCACATTGATAGGCCATTGCTGGATCCTCTTGAGAGGTTTGTTGAAGCAGTAAAGCTAGGCGCAGCTCCTGATGAAGCCTATAGAAAGGCTTTTAAGAATCCTCCAAGTGAAGTGGAAATGGTGTTTTCTTCAATAACTATAGGAATGAAGAGTGGGGGGCAGTATGCTGACATACTTATGCAGGGTGAGAATTACTTAATGCAAGTATTGAGAATGGATGAACTTAGGAGGAGTAGGCTTGCAGACTATAAGGCTATAGTGCTTTTAGCAGTAATAGCATTCGCTATATCAGCTTTAGCATCTCTTAAATTAGTTGAATACATAGTTACTGCACCAACTATACTTCCTGCAATAAGTGGAGTTAACTTAGAGCTCATAAAATCCAGTTACTACATTTCAGTGCTGATAATAGCCGTTCTGTCAAGTGTAGTCATTGGTAGAATAGTAATAGGATCAGTAATAGCATCCCTTAAGTACATATCGTTTTTAACGGCAGTAACAGCTCTTATATTTACTCTATATCCACTGATTCATATATAATCTACGGTACTTCATTAAATCTATTAAGGCATAATAGATATAAGTAAGGCTTGTTAACAACGGGAGTAGGTGCATTACTTGGAGTTAGCTAAGCTGTTGAGCGACGTATTATTCTATAGCTACGTAATGCTTAAAGGCGAACTTGCCGACAGCTTTACTTCAATTGGGTTTGAAGAAGCTTTCAATAGGATTAAAAATTCTTTTAGTAAAGGAATCTATTTAGCCAGCATTAAGTTTGATGAAGTATTAGTTAGAGCCTTAATAATTGATGGCAATATAGTTAGTTTAATAGAAGTTCAAGGAGGTAGATCTATTGAAATCGGGGAATTAAGTAGGCTTTCAGCTTCAAAGACCCTATTTATAAGCCTGCATAAAGTTCCTGAAGAAGCTGTAGAAGCGTATGGAGTTCTTAAAGAAGTTGTTAAAAGTATTAGATGGGGGGAGGGCGTAGCTCCTGCAATACCTCCTCCTTCAAAAGACGTTGGAAGGTTCATAAAGGACTTCTTAAGCTCTATCAATGTGTTAGTGGAGGAAGTGGCATTCAATGAGTCAACAGACTTTATTCAAATCAATGTAAGAGGCATAGGGCAGGGCATTGAATACAAGCTCTTGTTATGGCTAATAGCATATGCTTTAACGGAGCATAAACTTAACGAGTTATTTGCAAAAAACGTTGAAATATACCTTGAATCCCCAAGAGGGAAGACTCATTACTCGCTTTTAAGTGAACTTGATAAGGCTTCAGCAATAATTAATGGAGCTATTGCTGCAAAGTTCGTAAATACAACCATTGATAAGCAAAAGATCTCAATAAATCCAGCTGTAGGTGAAGTGAGGGCTGAATATACGTTGAGATCCAGTAAGCAGATGAGCAGAGAGTTCATTGAAAGATCGGCTAAAGAGGTTTCCACAATAATTTCAAAGATCTTGGGAGCCAAAGTGCACTTAAAGATCTCTATAGGAAAGATCTCTGTAAGCGTCAAGGCTTAAAAGTAGTGTATTCATTTCAGCAATTGCTTTATCACGCCAATATTTAGTTTCACTTAAATGCTTCTAGCCACACGATCCTTAGAGAAATCTTAAGTGAATACGCGCTGTGTGAAGAGATTAAGAAACGGAATCAACTAAAAAATGCCTGTAAATTATTAAATTTATTTAAGGAAGCTCGCTTAACTCAAGTCTACTTAAATACCTAGAAGCATTTATAGCAGAAGCAGAAAGCTGAGTTGAGGTGGTTGAATGTCTCAAAAGCAGTCTTCGACATCTACGACTAAAAGTAAGGAGTTGAAAATCGTTACTAAATACGTTGCAACACTTGATGATGTAAAGAATGATTTAAGGAAGTTAAAAGTGCTTTATATAATTAGCTTCTTTAACGACATATCTGAGAAAGCCTTACAGCATCTCATATATAATATGAAAGAACGCGGCTACCAGCTCTATCAAGACTTTATGGTGATTAGCGGCGCTCCATTCAGCAAAGCCCTTAAGAACGATCTAACGATCTTGCTTTATGTGGGCTTGCTTGAAACTAATGTTAAGAAAAAGTTGTCTCTCACAAGCTTAGGTAAGGAAGTTATTCGAGAATGCTTAGAGAAAGTTCCCGGCATAGACAAGGACTCTATATCAAAGTTAGTTAGTGAATTAAAGCCTAAGATAGCTTTAATAGATGCTGAAGTTGAATTAGCGTTTAGAGGGGCTAAGAGGAGGAGGTCTAAGTAGTAATTTGTGGAGTTAAATAGTTGTTTGAGGTGTAGGCTTTCGCTCGCTTTTACTTACTTGAGCTAGTATAGGGTTTAGCCTTCCTTCAACACTAAGCTTTTCTATCAACTCTTTGAATGCAGATGTATGCTTAATGTCTAATTCAAGGAGCTCGTAGAGTATCTTCCTTGAAGCCTGCCAGACTTCCGCCAGCATTTCCCTAGGCATATGGCTAATTATAAATGGATCCTGAAGCCATTGATCGAAGGCGCTCAGAGTCCTAGCCATGTGTTGAAACGCAGCTCTAGTTAAAACTATTAACTCAAGTCTATCTGCATCCTTTGCAGATTCTTCAACTTGTTTAAATGCATCTAAAGTAATTTTCTGTCTCTTAACCCACGCTTCTAAGTTATGGACAAATGAATCTGACACTGCTTCCACCTCTAGCATTACATGCTAGCATCTTACCCTAAGGACAATTATATACTTTAGTGCTCTATGAATCCACATGCCTTCAGCTATGGAAACATTTGTTGCAACCAGATAGATTCATTTACTCTACAACCATTGCATAAGCCGCTTCTCGGTGGATGGCTGTTCATTGGCTTTCACTTTCTTTCGTATCCAGCCTCCCAGCCGTCCACTTCTCAACGGCTTGTTCTTACCCAGCCCCGCCTGCGGGAGCGTGTCTCCAGCGGTTGCCCGTGGTTCATCCAGCTCCCTGCGGTGAAGCTGGGTGCACGAGGTGTCCCCCTCGCCATGCTCATCGAGTTCATCCCTACTCCAATATTGTCATACATGTAAATACTTATAAGCTTTTCTGCAGTATGTTGCAATGGTGGTGGTTTGCCAGAGGAGTATGTGTTCCACGTGAGGATCTCGAGGACAAGCCACGGCTTGCTCTGCATCTACATACCCAAGCGTCTCAGCGAGAGAATGAAGCACCTGCACAGAAGAGAGGTTGTTGTGCGTGTCACAGTACCAGATGCATAGAGTCAGGGATGCGTCAAAGCTAGTAGAGTACGTAACGATAGTTGGGAGGCTTGAACCACTCACCGAAGAAGACTACGTGAAGCTTGTGAGACTAGCACACGAGTTCAGGAAAGCCGCAACCTACGCTACGAGAATGATTGCTAAGGGCATAGACCCAAATACCGTTCTCAGAGAACTGCGCTCAATGCTTAACAAAGCGTACGGGGATTCAGCGTTCAAGCTTGCTAAAGCCATAGTGGAGAGTGCTAGATCAAACAACGGAAACCCGCTGAAGATAGAAATTAGGAGGCTCTTCATAGTATCGGAGGGTGAAGCAGGCAGGCTAGGTAACAGAAACGTGAGGTTGGATGACTCCAGCACCGTGAGGATCAGGTATCCGTACGAAAGATCGTGGCTCAGTTTCAGAGCAAGATTCGGAGAAAACCATGTACCGCTCGTCAAGGAGCTATCAGAGCTTGCTAAATCGAGGAAGTGTAGCTACGGTGCGAAAATAGTTTTCAGGAAGGGTAGAGTTTACCTTCACTTATCTGTACCCGTAGAGCTCTACTTGAAGTACTTCGGGAGGGGCGAAGCCATAGGGAGCTTAATTGCAGGCTTCGACCTGAACAGCGACAGGGTAAACATGGTGATAGTGGATAAGTACGGAAGAGTAGTGGATGTGAGAACAGCTTGGTTCCCCGAGGTAACATCCCCGGGTTACCCGGGGAGCAAAGCTATGGTTGTTAGGCTTCGAGCTCTAGCAGAGCTACTCAACTACGCATACCACCACGGTGTTGGTGTAGTCGTGTTCGAAGACCTCGACAAGATCAAGCAGAGAAGGTTCACCAGTTCACCCACAGCCAACAGGAAGATAACCAGATTCGCAAAGAAACAACTACTAACTCACGCAGTAGTCATGGCTTTGAAGTACGGGTTGAAACCTGTTCTAGTCGATCCACGAGGAACCACGAGCTCACCCGTACACAGCACTGTGATGAAGAAGCATGGTTTAGATAGGCACACAGCGTCAGCTTACCTAATAGCACTCAGATATCTTCAGGACGAAAAGACCGTGAACGGTCACAAAGCACATAAACAATACAAATGAATATCAAAAAGAAAACAGCCCATTCATAATTTCTTGACTCTATTAAGTGCATAATGGAGATCTAATAAAGCTGTGTAGGTAAGGTTTAAAAGTATTGCTCATTGATAGTTTTCTGGAGTACATGGGGTTGCATAAGTGAGCTTAGAGGAATTAGTTAGATCAAAGCTTAGTGAAGCCGATCTCATAGTAAGAACTCAGCGCGGAAAAATACTGGGGATCCATAGAGAACTCCCAATACTTCTTTCAGTATCTCTTAGGAAGAATGGAGCATTAATAAGGATTGAAGCTATGGAGGGTCTTAGGAGTGCTCTCGATGAATTAATTTCTTTAGGTGAAGACGCTAAGTCAGTTGTTGATGATGTATTGACTGAGCTGAGGGATATAGCAATAGACTTAAAGAACTCTCTTGAAGCAAGAGGAGTTAACGTATCCCTTGAATTAAGGAGTGGGGAAAGTGATGTAAGGGAAATTCTAGAAGAAATAATTGAAGAGTACGGAGAACTCATTGGAGAAGAGGAATTATTTGAGGGGGAGTAGTTTGAGTCAATTGTTTGGAACGGATGGTATAAGAGGGATCATTAATGAAGAGCTATCGCCAATGCTTGCTTTAAAAATAGGGCTAGCAACAGGGACGTTATTCGGAGCTGGAGCTAGAGTACTTATTGGAAGAGACTCTAGAGCTGGTGGAGAAATGCTGTCTAAAGCAATAGAGGCAGGCCTCTTAGCTACTGGAGTTAAAGTATATGATGCTGGGCTCATCCCTACTCCAGCACTACAGTACGTTGTTAAAGAAGATGGATTCGATGGTGGAATAATTATTACTGCAAGCCACAATCCCCCTGAATACAATGGTATAAAAGTCATTGATTTCGATGGAGTTGAGCTTCCTAGAGAGAAAGAAGTCATTATTGAAGAACTAGTTTTTACAGAAAAGTATAAGATGGCTTCATGGGCTTCACTGACGCAAGACGTAAAGCCGTATCCACATGCATTGGAGAAGTATGTTAAAGCTATAGTGAGCCATGTCGATGCAGAACTCATTAAGAGAAAAAGCTTTAGAGTCCTCATAGATCCAGCTAACAGCGTTGGTGCTCTAGCTTCACCTAGAGTTGCTCAAATGCTGGGCGCAAAAGTATGGACAATAAATGGAGATCTTAGTCCCTACTTTCTAGGGAGACATCCAGAGCCTACGCCTGAAACTCTTGTAGAGACAGCTAAAGTAGCTAAGAGCTTAAATGTTGATTTAGCGATCGCTCACGATGCTGATGCCGATAGAGCTATCGTAATAGATGATCAAGCCAATGTTCAGTGGGGGGATAGGACTGCTGCAGTACTAGCTAAGTACCTTGCTGAAAAACATCTAGATCTCCCCAGAAGAGTCTTTACAGCCGTTTCATCAAGTAACTTAGTTGAAGAATACCTTAAGCCTATAGGTGTAGAAGTAGTGTGGCTAAAGGTGGGCAGTATAGGTATAGCAAGAGCTTTAATGAGTAAGGGAGGTATTTGCGGCTTTGAAGAGAACGGAGGCTTCATGTACCCACTTCACCATCCCGTGAGAGATGGAGCCATGACTTTAGCACTGCTCCTAGAACTCATGGCTGTTGAAGGAAGGAAGTTAAGCGAGATCTATGGAGATTTACCCAAGTACTATGCTCTAAAGACTAAGTTCAGGATGGATAAAGCGAAGGCTTTTAAAGCAGTTGAAGCAGTAAGGGAGTACTTTAAGAACTATAGGCAGGTTAACATTGATGGCGTTAGAGTAGTTGGCGACGATTTCTGGCTTCTCGTAAGGCCTAGTGGAACTGAGCCTCTTCTTAGAGTAATGATAGAGGCGAGAAGTGTTGATAGAGCTAAGGAGCTCTTGAGAGAAGTAGAATCAATTGTGGGTGGATTAAGTTGAGGTACTGGGGGCTTGATGTATTAGCCTGTATCTACTGCAAACAATTCCCCCTGAGAATTCATGTCCTAAATACTATTGTTGAAGAATTGAGAGTAGAAGATATACCAATACCCTATTGCAAGACTTACTGCGGCTACTTAAACACCCAAGTAACAGAAGGCAGGGAGTATCCATGCAGGGAATGCCTTAAGATAGAAGTTAGTGAAGCAGTCCTCTACTGTATTAACTGTAAGCATTGGTATCCAGTGAAGAATGGCATAGTAATAATGATGCCTGATAATAGGAGGAGGCCTGAAGCAGACATAGAGTTCTTAAAGAAGTATGCTGATAAGCTGCCTAATGAAATAGTTTATGAAGGATTGCCGCATAACTTGTCTAGAGAAGTAAATCAACGTAGAACTCATAAATGAAGCACTAGACAGGCTCTGCCCTTATGAGTCCCTAAGTCTCATTCACTAGACCGTCATTGCTATATCTTTAAGATTTTTAAAGCGTCTAAAATCAATATGTTATGTTAATTTGCCAATAGTATTTTGCTACAAGATCTTTTAACGCCTCGTGTAGCTGTTTCGGTTTTCATATCTGTTTATATTGATTGAAATATTTATAAGAACTCTATACAGCGATATGCCTGGATGAGGGTTCGAGAGCCCATCGAGGCTCTCTCCGAGATACTCAAGATGTGGGGTGCCCGGAGTCGCCCTGAAAGCCCCTAAGGGTTATGCAAACCCAAGACTGATGCAGGGGAAAAGAGATGAAGCAATGAAGTCAACAGATATAAAACTACATAAGAGCTGAACCCCTTTTAAATACCCCTATATTCTCTTCAAGATCTTTTCTGCCTCCTTAAGTACTCTATACATTTATGTGTCAAAGAATTCTTCAATGAACTTCCTTACTTCACTGCATTCTTTATATTAATAACGTCTTATAAAATACCTTGAGCCTATGTATGCATCTTCAAGTATGTCTACAATGCACTACCTCTCATTTGCCAGTTATTTAAGGCACTGATTCTCAGTGATCTCTATTAAGTCTCATAGAGAATGTAGTTTAGAGAAGTCGCTTACGGCTTTTAATATGTAGGCTTTTAAAACTGGCTAAACTGCTTGTTCAAGATGAAATGATGCAATATCGTATTCGCTAACTCTATAGAAGTGCTTGGCTCATTAATCATTTCCCTATAGAGCATGCTACTTGCAAAACACTGGCTTTAACGCATTAAGTCATGTGATGAATGCGCTGTGCAACTTAGTATATGCTATGCACTCCTATACAAGGTTCTCTACACAGATAGCCTATTTTTTCTCAATATAGGAAAGCTTTTCTTCGCTTTAAATTCTCTAATTAATGATGTTTCTAAGCACCTATGACTTTACTTTGCTATTGATTCAACTGAACGCTAACGTCATGAAATATCTAATTATGTGGGAGTACTTTAGATCAGTGTTGATTGCTTTAGCAGTACTGTTTTCAGTAATTACAGTTAAAAACCCTATATAGGCTTTTATTCTCTAGCATAGTACTCAATGTAGGTCACTAGAAGGAGTTAGTGAAAACACTGTTTTAACCAACTATCATTGATGAATAATTCGTAAGATAACAAAATAAACCCGGAGAACTTATTAGGGATAGGGTTTTTAAAGGGGGGTGCAGAGGGAGTATGAGAGGGGGTAGCTCTGAAAACTAGGACGCTGGTAGTAATATCTCTACTAATAGTTATAGCTGTAGCGCTCATTTTCCTATTGACATATAAGCCCACCCCTAGCGTTAAGAGAGTGGTTGCTTATGCCTATAGAGATGCTATTACAGGCATAGATCCAGGAGTAGAGTTCGATACTGGAGTAGTCGTTCTACACTTAATTTATGAACCGTTATTAAAGTATGATCCTTTGAAAAACGAATTCACACCTCTACTAGCTGTAAGCTGGGAAAAGATAAATGATACTGCATGGCTCTTTGTGCTAAGAGATGGAGTGAAGTTTCAAGACGGCACTCCTCTCGATGCTGAAGCAGTGAAATTCAGCATAGAGAGGACAAGGGATATATATAGTGAGACTGGGAGAGGACCTGGATACATATGGAGTTGTGTTGAAGAAGTCATTGTAGTAAATAGGACTGCAGTACTCTTTAAGCTCAGCTACCCGGCTAGAGTGGACTTAATAGCTTCTGGAGCCTATGGAGCATTCATATATAGTCCAAAGGTCGTTGAGTATAGTGGTGCAACAAGCCCCATAGACCCCAGGCTAGAGGAGTGGTTTAATGAAGGAAACGCTATTGGAACAGGACCCTATAAGTTGGCTTCATATAGGCCTGAGTCAGAAGTAAGGTTAGTTAAAAACGATGAATGGTGGGGTTGGAAGGAGGTAAATAATCCAAGTCCTCCAGACGAAGTCATAGTTAAGATAATTGAAACACCTGAAGCACAGGAAAGCGGGCTGAGAGCTAAGAGCATAGACATAGCTACAAACATACCTAGAGTAAGCATTCCAGGGCTAGAGTCCCAAGGATATAGTAAAGTAGTTATATCATCATACCACAACTTCATATTAGTATTCAATACACGGAGGTATCCTACAAACATAGTTGAAGTGAGAAAAGCGATAGCTTACGCAATACCATATGATGAATTAATTAATACAGTTCTTAGAGGCTATGGTAGAATTGGAAGTGGTCTTGTCCCATGCGGCTTCCCAGGCTACATAGAGAACCTTACATACAAACATGATCTTAGTTTAGCGCAAAAACTCCTTGAAGAAGCTGGCTTAGCTGGAAGAATAAGTTTAGAGATCGTGATTACGGCAGGCTATGAAGAGGAGGAGAAGTTTGCGAGCTTACTTAAGGACTCGCTAGCTAAGCTAGGTATAGAGCTTACAATAACTTCCCTTCCATGGGAGTTCGTAAAGGAGAGAGGCGCTAGTGTCTGGGTTAACCCCAATGAAGCTCCACACTTAATAATTAATGATTGGTGGCCTACATATCCATCACCCTATGAATACTACTACATATTCCACAAGGATGATAAGGAATGGAATTGGGCTGGCTATGAAGATGAAGAGTATTCTCAAATAATAGATGAAGCCTTTGTATTAGAGGGAGTGGATTGGGCTAAATCCATGGAGCTTTATGCAGAGGCTGCACAAAAGATATTCAACAATGCTATAGCGATCAATCTATGGGACATGATGCACATATATGTATATGATGGAGGTAAGCTAGTGTTTAGGGAAGAAGCCTTTAATCCACTGTACTCTTACGTGATCTTCTTCCAATACGTTGAGGTGAAGACTTAAGAAATGGGTATAACTCTTAACTACGTAGTTAAGAGGATTGTTTTCTCAACAGCCATAGTCCTTGGTATTTCAATAATAACATATGTATTCATATACTTAGCCCCCGGGGATCCAGCCTATGTATGGGCTGGCAGACCCAGAGGGCCTCTAGCTAGTGAAGCTATAGCTAAGGCTAGAGTTGAGCTCGGCCTAGATCAGCCTATTTACGTTCAATTCTCCTTACACGTGTTTAGATTCTTCAGTGGCAACTGGGGTTTATCGATTCGATTTAAGCAAAGTGTTTTCTCATTAGTTATGAGGAACTTCGCCAGTACGCTAGAGCTACTGCTAGTAAGCTTCACTATATCGATACCCATAGGGCTACTTCTTGGGATATATTCATCCCTCTATAGAGGGAGTAGAATTGATGCAGCCATAAATTCTCTATCCATAGTTCTTTCAAATACTCCTCGGTTTTGGATAGGTTTAGCCATGCTCCTGGCATTTACTTCACTTAATATTCCAACCTATGGCAGGATATCTGATAACTTTAGGGGGGAGCTAATAGAGCGCATTGGATTGTACTTAGTTGATAGCCTGCTTCAAGGTAGGTTAGACATATTTCTAGATGTCCTCATAAGGATCATTCCTCCAGCACTAGCGCTATCCCTCTACCCCATTGGAGCAATAGCTAGAGTGACTAGGATAAGTCTATCGGAAGCTCTTCAAGAGGAGTTTGTTAGAGAAGCTGTATCTCTTGGATTGCCTAGAAACATAGTAGTCTATGGATATGCATTAAGAGGGCTTATACCAAGCTTAGTGCAAGCAATTGGGCTATTCTTTTCATACAGCCTCATAGAAGCTATGGCTGTTGAGTACGTCTTTGGAAGAGAAGGCTTAGGCAATCTACTAGTGAAAGCTATTCCAGCAAACGACTTTCCATTAGTTACAGCAGCTCTTGTAATAGTTGCATTAGTGTATGTAGTCACTAATACTGTAGCAGACATAGTGCAAGCCTTAATAAATCCAAGGGTGACTATGTAGTGATTAAAAGAGTTCTTAAATCAATTAATTCACTGGCATTTCCAATTAGTGTGTGGAGGAAGAGAATTACATTTAGAATAGGTTTAATAATAACTACCGCTATTTTATTGGCAGGAGCTGCTGGAGGTCTACTTCCATTAATATATGGATGGGACATAGGCTTTAGAATAGTTGGTGAAAGCTTTCAACCTCCTTCACTAGGACATGTATTTGGAACAGACGATCTTGGAAGAGACATGTTTATAAGAATACTTATGGGGACTTCTAGGGCTCTAGCTCAAACAACTATAGTGATAGTTTTAAGTCTCTTCATAGGTCTATTTGTTGGAGCAATAACGGCGTATTATAAGGGGTTTGTTGAAAAGGCTTTACTGTATGTTACTGAGCTCTTTTTAGCAATACCAAGCATTCTACTAGCCTTAGTTTTCGTCATATTGTTTGGACGCGGCGCCTTAACTGTTTCCTTAGCCCTTGTCGTAAGCTGGTGGTCTTGGTATGGTAGGTTCGCGTATTTACAAGCTAGAGCAGTAAGGGACTTGGACTTCATAGTTTTAGCTGAACACTATGGACTGCCAGGCATATACATCATATTTAGACACATAGTGCCAAATATAATGAGCCCTATATTCATTCAAGCACTTACAGACGCTGGCTCCGTAGTAATAGAGTTAGCAACAATAAACTTTCTTATAGGAGTGGGCACTACATCCATAGAGGAGCCCGATTGGGGGCTCATGCTGGGTTATGGAGTTCGATACATATTTAACTATTGGTGGATCCCGCTTCTACCGGGATTATTTATAGTACTCATGGCTTTAGGCTTTGCCTTAATTGGAGACTCACTCTATGAGGAAATGCATCCTCAATTGAAGAGGAGGTGGAAGTTGTGGTTTTAGAAGCATCAATAAAGTCCATAGATTTAAGCATAGGCTATGAGTATGACTATGGAGTACTATGGGTTGTGAATTCAGTAAACATCGTTGTCTGGAGGAATACTACCTACTGTATCATAGGTGAAAGTGGGTGTGGAAAGAGCACTCTAGGTAATGCCATGGCAGGTCTTCTACCCACATATGCTTACACTAATGGATATCTAGAGGTTGAGGGACGCATTGTAGTTAGAGGAGACGAGACTAACTACAATGGTGTTCGAGGAAGGATAGTGACGAGGATACCTCAAGATCCTTCCAGTGCCTTAAACCCTTATGTAACCATAGGTGAACAGTTAGTAAAAGTGATCAAGCATCACTATGGAGTGAGGGAGAATCCATTAGAAAAAGCTGGAAAACTATTAAAGCTAGTTAAATTACCTCTGGAAGTCATTGATTACTATCCCCATGAATTAAGCGGCGGGATGAAGCAGAGGGCTGCTATAGCATTAGCCTTAGCTCCAATGCCTAAAGTTATTGTAGCTGATGAACCCACCAGTAGCCTTGACGCATACTTAAGGGGGGTTGTAGCTAGCTTATTGAAGAGAGTTCAGAGAGAGCTTAATTTAACGTTAGTATTCATAACTCATGACATTGCGTTGGCAAGCACTATATGTGACTACATAACTGTAATGTACGCTGGCACAATAGTTGAAGAAGGCGCCTCTGACAAAGTACTTCACAACCCTCTACATCCATACACTCAACTACTTTTCAAAGCAATACCTAAGCTTGGCTCTCGAGAGACCTTAAGCACGATCCCAGGATCTCCTCCGTCACCTACATCGTATCCAGAGGGCTGTAGGTTCAGACCTAGGTGTCCAGTAGGATTTAGTGAATGCTATAAAGCGCCCAAGCTCATTGAAGTTGAGCCCCAGCATAAAGTATCATGCTGGAGGTATGCTTAGTGAGCAATAGTGCGTTACTTCAAGTAATAGATCTCTATGTAAACTATAGAATTGTAAGAAAGTTCACTGATATAATATCGAGAGTGAGAAGCGCTGTCGCTGATGTAAGCTTTACGCTAAATGAAGGAGAAACTCTTGGGGTAGTTGGCGGTAGCGGTAGTGGGAAAACTACTTTGCTTAAAACTATAGTGGGCATTCTCAAGCCCTCTAAGGGCGAAGTAGTATATAGAGGGGTGAGCGTCCATAACGCAAGAGGTGAGTTGAAAAAGAAAATTATGGCTGAAATAGGCTACGTGCCTCAAGAGCCCAGTCAATCACTTGACCCTCGGATGAAGATCTCTAGTAGTGTGACAGAGCCGTTAAGAGCTCTAAGAATAAGTAAGAGCGATAGATATGAGAGGGCTAAACATATTTTAAAGGTAGTTGGACTCCCAGAAGAAGTTCTAGAACTATATCCAAGGGATTTAAGCATAGGCATGCTTCAGAGGGTAGCTATAGCTAGAGCGCTTATAACTAAGCCGAAGCTAGTATTACTTGATGAACCCACTTCATCTCTAGACATATCAACTCAAGCCCAAATACTCAACTTCCTCAGAGAAATGAGGGAGGTATTCAACTTATCCTACATACTGGTTACTCACGACATAAGTGTTGCAAGTTACTTAAGTGAAAGACTTGCAGTAATGTCTCATGGAACTATAGTAGAGGAAGGGCCCGCGAATGAAGTACTGGAGGAACCCCTTCACCCATACACTAAAGTACTCATTGAAGCATCTAAACTTAGAGAAATTGAGGAATCCCTTGAAGAGGCGTCAGCGGGTTGCCCATTCATTAACTTATGTACATTTAAGACTAGTACTTGCTTTAGAGAACTCCCTCCACAAATAGTCATTGGTGCAAGAAGGGTGAAGTGCTGGAGGTATAGCAATAAGTGATGAATTCTGCACTAATGGTGCTTGGAACACCAGTGAAAAATTTACATTACTTCATAGAACAATTTCTCAGTATTTCTAATGGAACTCTAGTTCTCCACCTAGTGCTGTCAAGGAAAAATAAGGGGATTGAAGCAGCATACTTTAAAGAATTCCTTAAGCAGGGCTTATTGAGGCTCCACGTGCTCAAACATGGAAGCATTGATGAAGCTATGGAGTTATTCGTAGATATAGATCCAAGCATACTCATATTATTTCTAGCTGATAGCTGTGGAGGCTTATTCATACCTTTAGCTAGATCTAGGAGTATACCCATATACTCTTATGCGCTTAACTGCTTTAACTACGTATGCGAAGGCTTTTATTCATCGAATATCGACATACTATTAAGTGCATTGAGGAGGGAGTTTGATTACGCCAAGCGTGGGAATCTCTATATGGTATGGAACTGTTAAAGGAGTTGTTGGCAGTGAGCAAAGGATCTCGGATTTCATAAGGATCCTTATTGAACAAGGCTACAACTTATATGAAGTAAGCCTTGACTATCCATGGCCTTTCAGTGAACGAGAATTACTTGAAGCACTTCTTAGAGCACTTGCGGAAAACGGTGGCTTAATAGCTCTTCACGCTCCATGGAGGGATCTAGCGCTAGCTTCTCCTATGGAAGATGTTAGGAGGACTTCAGTAGATGTAATGACTAAGAACTTAGATCTAGTGGTGGGTAGACATGATGTTAAGTATATAGTCGTGCATTTACATAGCCAGACATCAATGGGTAAAGTACTAACTAAAGCAAATTGGGACAAAGTAGTTGAATCAGCGGCAAAATCACTATATGAACTCAGTGAGTGGAGTAAGAGCAGTGGAGTCCCTATTTGTGTAGAAAACATGCCTAGGGGGGCCTCATCATACTTAGAATTCTTATCTCAACTCTCTAATTCTATTAGGTGTCTTGCACTAGATATAGGTCATTTCTATACGTCTTACATAGATCTATATGAAGAACGTTATAGCGACTACTATAGTGCTCTTACACATGTCTTAAGTACTTTCAATGAGAAGGCCAAGGTAGTGCACTTACATGACGTCATAGTTGTTAATTCAAAGCCTTTTAAAGACATTGTAGACCACGTAGTCCCAGGACAGGGGGTTTTAGACTATAGGAGAGTACTCAAGATTGTTTCAGGGTTTAAAGTAGAGCATGTAATTGTTGAAGCATTTATTGCTAGTGATGGGAGGCACATTAAGTTAAGCGATCTACCTAATTATTTGAGGGAGTATACCACTTGGGTGAAGGTATATCTCTAACGATAGGAGTTGATGAAGCTGGAAGAGGCCCAGTAATAGGGGAAATGTTTATAGCCCTAGTGGCGATCCCTCTTGATAGCCTAAAGTATTTAAAGGATCTTGGAGTAATGGACAGTAAACTCTTAACTCCTCAAATGCGCTCACAACTAGTTCCAAGCATAATAAAGCAATCCCTCGCTACGTTAATAATAAGTGCTTCCCCCATTGAAATAGATCTTTGGAACTTAAATGAGCTAGAATGGAAGAAGATCCTGGTGGGCATCACTGCATTAGCTATGGCTATCAATGCAAACTCCGTTAAAAGAGTTGTTATAGATATGGTTAAGGGCTTTAAAGAAAGCATTGAGTACATAAAGAAGATCTATCCATGCGCTGAAGTAATAGTTGAAGAAAGAGCTGATTATAAGTACATTGAAGTTTCTGCAGCAAGCATTATAGCAAAGTACTATAGGGATCTAGCTATATCTGGGCTAAAAGAAGCCTATGGCGACATAGGCAGCGGCTATTCCAGCGATCCGAAGACTATTAAATGGTTGAGGAAAGCGTATGAAACATATGAAAACCCTCCTCAAATCATTAGGAGAAGTTGGAGTTCTATAAAGAATGTAGCTCCAAAATGGTATTTAGCTAAAAAAGTCAGAGCCCGCAGTAGGCAGAGAAGCTTGTTGGAATTCATGCGCTATAGTGAGAAGTATTTAGCTTAATAAGAGTTCATCAATACGCATTAATAATTGACTGGCTTAAGATCTTGGTCTTAGTAGCTTCATTGAAGGCTTGGGGGAGTTCATTATTAAACATTTAATAGGATCTATTGAGTTTACGCACTCACTGTATAGATTCATTGAAATAGCCTTTCCCTCAAGAACTTTATTAGCTATTGATGTTTTAAAAGCCATTAATGCTTCAAATCTCTCATCCTGGTATATGTAATTTGTTAATAGAAGGAGTTCTCTAACTTCGCTCAATATATTTCTAGTTAAACCACTTGAAGAAAGCCTGACTCTTATTCCATGTCTTACAGCTAGCTCGTATACTGGGGCAAAGCCCCCTGCTCCAGACACCATGGTTTTTGATGGGGACACTAGTACTTCGATATTATTTGAGTACCTCGAGATGATCTCTATCTCTCTAGAAGTTATATAATTTGCGTAAACTAACTTGAAAGGCCTTCCATTAAGTAGGCCTTTTTCATTTAAGAACTCGAGAGGCCATCGCCCAGTCCTTTTTCTAAAGATTATTGGAGTGCTCTTAGTTAGCGATAGCTTTAAATATACCTCCCTTGCATCACTTATTAGTTCAATAAGCTCGCTTGGCTCTACGAAATCTAAGTCAATTGCTTTAGCTGTCGCTGACTCACTTGAAATGAGCTTTAAGTTAATGTGCCTACACTCTTTCAATAAATCAACTAAGTTCTGATCAGCTGCTCGTTCTAGCTCAACAGCAGCCTCAGTTACTCCATGTGTGGATTCTTCAAGACACACTATCTTAAGGAGCTTAATGTAATCATTGTTAGATAAGTTGTCTGCAGTTAAGCCAAGTCTACTGGCTACATCAATTAAGGATACGTAGCTATCAGCTAAAGATGGAGTTGCCACAAGCTTTTTATCAATGACTCTGCCTTTGCTAATACATTGTGATCCAATGCATTCAATCACTCCACTGCTTACCACAATCTTTACTCCTCTAACAATGCTTTCTCCATCAAAAAGTGCAGCTATGTTAGTTAAAGTAGCTGTAATTGACTTCACATTACTTCACCACTTTAATACTCTAGCTGCAGAGTGTTTTGGAGATAACTTTTTACTGCTTTTAACCTAATGCTAGCTTTAGGTGGACTTAGTTGAAGCTAAAGTCTGCTGAAAGGCCTGAAAGCGAAGAGGGCCTTCAGTATCATTTAAGAATTAAGCCAGGCGATGTATCTAGATACGTTCTCCTCCCAGGAGATCCTGAGAGAGTTAAGAGAATAGCTAGCTTCTGGGATGAGGCATGGCATGTCTCATCCCACAGAGAGTTCACTACTTATACTGGGAGGTATAGAGGCATTTTAATTAGCTCTACCAGCACTGGCATAGGGGCTCCTTCAACAGCTATAGCCATTGAGGAGTTGCTTAGAGTGGGGGCTGATACATTCATAAGAGTTGGTACGACAGGCTCTCTTCACAAATGGATTGGAGTCGGCGACATAGTTATATCTACTGGTGCAGTAAGGCTTGAGGGCACAAGCAAGCTTTATGTAATGCCTGAATACCCGGCTTTAGCTAGTTACGAAGTAGTCTTAGCCCTTATAGAAGCTGCTGAAAGCATTGGAGCAAGATATCACGTGGGGCTATCTGCATCAAGTGATTCATTTTATGTAGGACAGGAGAGGCCTGGCTTTGGAGACTACGTTCCTCCAACATCAAGAGGGCTTGTAGAGCATTTAAAGAGAGTTAATGTATTGAACTTTGAAATGGAGGCATCCCTAATATTCACTCTATCCAACTTATACGGCTTTAGAGCTGGAATGGTTTGTGCAGTAGTAGCTAATAGAGATACAGGAGAATTCATTCCTGATGCAGGAGTTGATGAAGCCATAAGAGTAGCTAATGAAGCAATAAAAATAATTAGTGAATGGGATCTAGTTAAGGAGAGGAAGGGCAGGAAATACATTTATCCATCACTACTCAAGGAGTGGCTTGTGGGAGGAGGCAAGTGAAGGAAGCTAAGTACGCTCAAGTAGCTGTAGGCAATATAAATGTAGACATATACCTATACTTAGGCAAATATCCAAGCAGTGGTGACTCAACTATAGCTAATGAAGCCATACTGAGTCCAGGGGGCTCTGCACTAAACTATGCTACGGCTGTAGCAAGCTATGGACATGCCTCTTACTTAGTTGGAGTAACTTCAGCTAATCCATTCATGGACTACGTACTATCCGAAGTCGTAGATAGAGGAGTTAACATAACTTATGTTAGAAGAATTGATGGATTGCCAGGCTTAGTTATAGCATTAGTTGTAGAGGGTAAGGCAGAAAACACATTGATTAGGTATAGAGGAGTCAACACTTTTCTTACACCCAATGATGTTCCAAAGGATTTGTTGAGCAGCGTTAGCTTAATACATATAGCTGGAGCTGATCCAAATGTATCTTTAGAGATCCTTAGAAGATCCATGAGTCTTGGAGTACTTTCAACATACGATCCTGGAGTTGGATTAATGATTAATAGGGAGAAAGTCCTGGAGGCTGTTAAGTCATCTAGCATAGTTTTCTTAAATAGGAGGGAGGCGCTGGATTTAACTAAGGGAGATCCGCAGAAGCTCATAGACATGGGCGTTGAAGTAGTCGTCATAAAGAAAGGAGCTGCTGGAGCATACGCTATAACTAGCAGCGAAGTATTTTATGCTATAGCTAAGCCTATCCATAGAGTAGTTAATACTACTGGTGCCGGGGACGCTCTTGCAGCATTCTTTAACTCAGTTTTTCTAGAGAGCAAGGATGTTGGGAAAGCACTGCAGTACGGTGTTGCAGCTGCTTCACTTAAGACATCGTGTGCTTGGAGCATCATATGCTTTAACAAAAGCGCGCTTAATAAGCAATTGAGGGAATCGATGGTTGAACGCCTCCGTGAACCTCCAAGCTGGGTACTAGAGGACTAGGTGGTGTAAGTGAATCCGCAAAATCCTTATAATTCAATAGTGGAGGAGCTCTCATTAAGGATCCATAGATCCTTATTCCTGAGGGGTCTAACTATAGATCTCAGTGAATTAATGAGTGAAGTAATTGAACCTCCAAGTAGGGAGATGGGCGATCTAGGTATAGCTCTACATAAGTATGCTAAGAGACTTGGCCTTAAGCCTGATCAACTAGCTGAAGAAACTAAGGACTTTTTAAATGACTTACCTGGCTTACTATGTGCTAAAGCTATTTCAGGCTACTTAAATGTAACCTACAATCCAGAGTACATTGCTAAGGTAACGATAAGCTCTGTGAAAAACGTTGAAAACTACGGCTATGTACCAAGTAAAAAGACTCTTAAAATAGTTGTTGAACATACTAGCGCTAATCCTATACATCCACTTCACATAGGGCACGGTAGAAATGCTCTCCTTGGAGACACTCTGTATAGATTGCTCACTAATAGGGGGCACTTAGTTCAAAGAAGATTTTACATAAATGATACTGGAAGACAAGTGGCGCTCCTAGCCTTTGGGTATAAGTTAATAGGTAGGAGGCCTCCTGAAAACGCTAAGCCTGATGAGTGGCTGGGCAAGCTTTACGCACTTACAAACCTCCTCATTGAGTTAAGAAGCATTGAGAGTACATTAAGTAAGCTAAGGAATGAATCTAAATCACGTGAACTCAGCGAATTAGAAGAAGAGAAATATAGAGAACTATTGAGGAAGGCCGATGAAATTGCGGCAAGTCTAGGCAGGCTGTGGGAGGAGGACAAAGAGCTCTTCGATGAAGTGAGCAAGGCTTTAATGGAGCATAAGGGGGATCCTGAAGAAGAGATCCTGAAGATAATGTCATCCTATGAGAGGGGGGAAGAGTGGGCTAAGAGCCTCGTTAGGGAAGTAGTTGATAGAGCTTTAGCAGGGATTCGCGAGACCTTAAGTAAGCTTGGGGTAGAATTCGATAAATGGGACTATGAAAGCGATCTGGTTTGGAGTGGGCTAGTTAATGAAGTAGTCTCTAAGGCTCTTAGCTCACCTCTTTACATAAAGTACAAGGGCGCTGACGCCCTTGATGTTCAGAGAATTGCTTCACAGCAAGTCCTAGGGAAACTCAATATAGACATTAGAGGCGAGATCCCTCCATTAGTCATTAGGAGAAGTGATGGAACTCTCTTGTATACAACTAAAGATATAGCATATAGCATCTATAAATTCGCAGACTTTAACGCAGACTTAGTAATTAACGTTATTGGTGCTGAGCAGAAGCTTCCACAAACGCAGTTGAAGCTGGCTCTTCTAGCGCTAGGATATGTAAGGGAAGCTGAAAACTTAGTTACTTACATATATGAAATGGTTATAGTGCCTGGCTTAAAGATGAGCAGTAGAAGATACCAAATAGTAACTCTAGACTGGCTCTTAGAAGAACTCTACAGGAAAGCTAAAGATGAAGTTGATAAGAGGAGGCAGGACTTAAGTGAAAGCGATAGAGCTAGAATAGCCTGGACTATTGCTGTTGCAGCAACGCGATTCTCCATGACTAGCTACGATCCTCTTAAACCATTAAACTTCAACCTCAATAAGGTCCTCGACTTAAGCGGTAGTAGTGCCCCATACGTATTATACACTCACGCCCGTGCATCAAATATACTTAAGAAGGCTGGCAGTATTGAATGGGATCTAATAGATTATAGCTATGCAAGGAATGAAGCAATCAAAGAGCTCGCCTGGCTAGTAATGAAGTATCCACAAATAGCGGTAGAAGCAGCCGATAAATTAAGCCCAGAGATTCTTGGCAACTACATCGTAAAGATGGCCGATTACTTCAATAAATGGTATGAGAGTGAGCGTATAATAGATGAAGAAGATAAATCATATAGAGCTCTTAAGCTAGCAATAGTCCTTGGAGTGAAGAAGTCTCTAGCACACGGCCTCAAGATGTTTGGGGTAACGCCTCTAGATAACATTTAATCATTTAGGGATCGATAAATGTACTTCAACATCTCTAGAATAAGTAAGGATAGCGGCTTTGAGAAGTGTGTGAAGGAATCAGACGAAGGAGATATCGCTATCTATTAACAATTATAGTTAGCAAAGATATCATTGTTTATACAAGAAGCATGTCGTTTTCATTAAAAGTAGGTCTTTACATATATGTAGGCTCAGCATTCATTAAAGGGGGGCTATATAGCAGAGTTAGGAGGCATTTTAAGAAATTTAAGAAGATACACCGGCATATCGACTATCTTACTGCTGAACCTAGTGTGTCAATAGTTGGCTTTTACGCCATACCCTGGCGTAGAGATAAGGATTGTGAGCAGTTTTTAACCTCTGCTCTCTTGAGGAAGTTTAAATCAGTGGTTGGCTTTGGGGCAACCGATAAGCGTGGGGATTCATTTCACTTGTTTTACTGCGGTCTAAGTACAATATACTGCATAAATGAGCTTAATGAGCTACTATACGAAGAATTAATTAGTTTTCGGTGGTTTAACAGCTAGCTAATGATGTATGGTGTTTTCTTGTCGAACTAGGGCGCTTTCCCTTTAAACTCTTCCTTAAGTAATTTATACATCTCAGTTAGAGCTATTGGAAGAGATTTATAGCCTGATGTCACTGGCATAAAGTTACTATCTCCAATCCATCGTGGAACTACGTGAATGTGTACGTGTCCTTCAACTCCGGCTCCAGCTGCTTTACCTATGTTTACTCCAATATTTACTCCATCTGTTTTCAAAGCATTCTTTAATACTTTAACACAAAGCTTCATCAGCTTAGCTACTTCAATTAATTCTTCATCATCTAATTCATCTACGCTTGCTGCATGCCTATAGGGAGCTATCATTAAGTGCCCGCAATTATATGGGTAAGCATTTAGCACTACATAAGCTTTATTACCTCTGTAGAGTACGTAAGCAACATCATCACTTAATTGAGCTAATTTGCAAAATAAGCACTCGTAAATTATTCCTTCAGAGAATGACTTAATGTACTCATGCCTCCACGGACTCCACAATACTTTACTCAACTAAGCTCACCTTCCTTTCAATGAATTGAAAGCTCCTCCCTTAAGTACTTAAGTGTTTCACTAATTATTCATCCACCCATTTCAGGAGTTAAGAAAATTATCCTTGAGTTATCAGTCAATTTATAGTTCCAGTCACTTACTGGAACTCCATTAACTAATATGCTAAGGATTAGTTTAGAAGTCAACAAGCCCTCTCCCAATCTTTTACTAACGTTATTTCTAATGTATTGAATTAAGTCCTTTAGAGTAGCTTCATCATTTAAATCTATTAGTAGAACCCTCTTATTTTCACCAACAATTTCCCCAGATCTATGTAGAAATACTACAGTGACCTTCAATTTACAGTACACCAATTCTGCAGAATTAATAAAGTATTTGTATTAATAAGTGAATAGCTAGCTGAAGTAATTAAAGCTAGGTCTTTGGCTTACTAATATTGGAAGAGTCTGTGGAACTTGCGGATAACCTTCAATTTCTTTACTTATCAATTCATACAGTTCGCTTACTCTCATCACTCTTTGATCATTAGTCCTTCTCTCTATAACATTTACAGTCTTTGTTTCAAGCTCTCTTCTACCTATTACAGCTATGTATGGTATCCATTCCCGGCCAGCATCACGGATCTTTTTCCCAAGGGATTCATCTCTATCATCTACATCAATTCTCAACCCTCTCCCAGCTAACTCTTGAGCTACATCAATTGCATAGCTCAATACTTCTCTTGATACAGGGATTACTCTAACCTGTATTGGAGACATCCAAGTGGGTATGTATGGAGTTTCTCCACTTTTTTCAGCTTTAGCAGCAGTGTCAAGAACCATGTATATATACCTCTCAATAGATCCTATTAATGCAGTATGTATTATTACTGGGTGCCTCTTCCTTCCTCCTTCATCAACGTAAGTTATTCCGAATCTCTCACCATTGCCGACATCTATTTGGAATGTAGCTATCTCCCTAGGTCTGCCAACATTATCTATTATATGGTACTCTACATTTAACACCCAGTAGTATATGCCTTCAGGCACTAGGCATAGTAGTACAGGTCTTTCCTCTCTCTCTACGAATTTAACTAAATAGTCGAAGTGTTCTTTAAAGAAGTCTTTAGTGACATTGTATAGTGCTACATATCTTCTACCTACTTTAACAGCTTCTTCACGTATCTTGCCTTGTACCTTAAACGATTCTTCAACCGCTTGTTCAAGATCTTTAGTTAATATATGAAGATCAGGCATGTAGAACTTCCTAGTCCTAAAGCATAAGTTTAACTCACCGCGCTGCTCAAGCCTATAGCTATCGGCTACTTCAAATATTCCTAAGGGTAGATTTCTATAGCTAATGACCCAGTCCTTTATCATTGAGAACTGCTGATGACATGCTGCATAGCGTAGTACGTACTTTCTTCCATCTACATCAAGGCTGTAGAGCCTATCGCCAAATAGCTTAGCGTGTTCGTAGACTGGTTTAAGTGATAAGTCAAATGTGTTAGTACCCTTAACTCTCAATATAGGTATCCCAAGGCTTCTCGCCACAGTCCACGAGTACTCCTCAACGGCCTCCATGATTGCTGCTGCATGAGGCCCATACCTCATGTGTCCATAGTCACTATAGGATTCCCATTCAAAGCCATATTTCTTACAGTAGTCATTTACTCTATTTTCTCCGCCTTCAAGCTCCCTTCCATGAACTTCCTTTTCAACTAACACCTTTAGTTCGCTGTCTTTAGAGTAATCGAATTCCTCTGGACTAAAGACCTCCCCACTTGGAGTGAGCACTAAGTACTCCTTCCTTACTTCAGGTCTACGGACTTCCCCTACTTCAGAACTAATAGTTTTTGATAGCTCGCTAAGTGGGTGTCCATAGCACTCAAGCTGAAATGCCTTATACCATCCGAACGGAGCTCTATGTACTCTTATTAATAGAGTTGATGAAAGCTCTTTGTTTAGCAATTCAAGTACTTCAAGTGCTTTAAAAGGGGGGGCTAAGTTGCTCGATAAGTGGGCGTATGGATAGATAACTACTTCAGTTGGCTTAACTACGTTTACAACATTAACTACTTCATTTACTGCTTTCTTAACTACACTTAAGTCATCTCCATCTTCAACTGTAGTGAAGATCACTAGAGCATTGTTGAACTCTCCGCTGCCTACATCAGCCTCTTCAGCCTCTTCATATGCTTTCTCAGTAACTCTGTATGAAAACCTTTTTGAATGAATGAGCAGTAACCTCAACTCAACTACCTCTACTTAAAGCATTATTGTATTGGCGAGTACCTCTGTTCCTTCTCGCCTGCCTGTTGCATAGCTTGTTGGAATAGTGGTGGAAGAGGTGGAGGCACGCCGAGAGTTTTACTGATAATTACTACATCGGCCAGCACATTCATGAAAGCTGTTTGAATGAATTGTGCTGGAACTTTCTTTTCACTAATTATTTGATTACACAACTTCTTGCCTTCATCGCTCCTTGGGACAATCATAGTCTGCCCCTTCAAGCTTATGTGAACAACTGGCGGAATAGTTGATATAGTTAGTGCAAAAGGAATTACGACTGCTTCATCCCTTCTATAGGGCTGTGAAGAAGGCATGTGTAAGTTTACTTGGAACTGTATTTGTGGAGGCAGTACTTCAGTTAACTTTTCTGCAGTAATGCTTGAAACGCTTGATAAGATTGTATACACGTAGCACACCTCTATTCAACACTTACTCATAAAATCTCACTATTGTTAATATATTGTTTTGCCCTCCATCTATTACTTAATCATTTTATTAATAGCTTCATTTAATAAAATAATAATGAAGCTGTAGGCAAGCTTGTTGAGGTGGTTGGAGTGAACGTGTTAATTGTATCAGATATTCATGGAAATTTGACTGCTTTAAAAACCGTTCTTGAAAACTCCAAGGGATGGAGTGATATATGGGTTTTAGGTGACTTAGTGGACTATGGTCCTGAGCCTCACTTAGTTGTGGATTTAATTAAGGATTTAGAGCCAAGCATTATTGTTATGGGGAACCACGATTATGCTGTAGCATACAACGTTGACTGTAGATGTGGAGAAGAAATACATGAACTCAGTGTTTACACTAGGATGAATATATCCTTTAAGCTTTTATCAAAGGAGCAAATTGATTGGTTGAAGAAATTAAGGATGTCTGCTGATACTAACTTATCTGGTAGAAGGGCTTACATAGTACATGGAAGCCCGAGCGATCCATTGTATGGTTACATGAAGCCCAGCTTACCCCACGACGTCTTACTTAACATGCTTTCACTAAAGCAATCTAAATATAGTTTAAGCAGTAAAACTGTAAATGCAGATGTAATTATAGCTGGACATACTCATATACCTATGAAAATAATGGTGTATAATACAGTAGTCTTTAACCCTGGAAGCGTTGGCCAGCCTAGAGATGGAGATCCAAGGGCATCCTATGGATTGCTGGATCCTGATAGCTTTGAGTTTAAAGTTATTCGAGTTAAGTATGACATAGACAGCGTTGTAAGCAAGCTTAAGTGCCTTAACTTAGAATGGAGGTATTTGTCATGGCTTGAGAGAATACTTAGACAAGGAAGTACGTATATAGGTCAATAAAATCCCTCCGTATCTCCTATAACAACGTACTTAACTACACTAAGAATTGAAGAGAGTGCTTTATTCATTAACACTTTTTAGCTTAACAAAGTTTACAGTAATTCGTAGAAGAAATTGCGCAATAGATGATATTTATGAGTAATAATAGTGGAGTTAGCATTGAAGAGAGGCACTTAGCGTATAAAACGAAGATCTATAACTATGATGTCACCGTCATTCACGCTAAATGTCCTACTTCTAAGTATTTCATAAGTATTGAAGCTAAGTCTCAAGAAGCCTTTGGAGATGTCATTAAAGGTCTTACATACGTAGTGCCTATACAAAAAATAGCATTTGATGAAGAAATGAATTGCGCAACACTTAAGTTATTCGATAGATTAATAGGTATCTATAGTGATGGAAGGATATCCTTCTGTGCAGAAAACCTTAATGATGCTGCAGAAGTTCTTAGAGGAATTGATGAAGCGTTACGTAAAGCTAGAGAATACGTAAAGCTCCACGGCACTCCAAGCAATAGCGATATAAAGAGACTCCTCAAACTCAACGCCATAGAGCTGTACAAGTACCTCCCAAAGACTAATTGCAGAAAATGTGGTGAATCAACATGCCTCGCTTTTGCAGTCAAAGTTCTTTTGGGCGATAGAAAGCTCAGGGAATGCCCATTGTTATCAGAAAAAGACTTTGATGGAATAAAAAAGACATATGGAACTGTGGCATCAATAGCCCTTGGAATAGCTTGACTCCACCTTCATTACTAAAAATCTCCTAGGAAATGTTCAACAGCTCTAATAGTTGTAGCCATGCTTAAAGTGCATTGAGTAGAGCGTTTCAGCCGGCAAACGTTAATTTATGAATGGCATTCTCTTACAAAGTGGTGGGCTGAGCGCTTGAGTTAATGACTTGGAGCATATAAATAACTGGAAATAGACAAGTGACTTACTGCAGGCTTGGATAGACTCAAGGTGTTCCACAAGATGGAGTACAACTCTTGCATAGCCATTATAAAAGCCTTTAAACTTAAGGATTTAGCTTTATTCAGTCAATTTAAGTTTAAACGTGATCTATCTTGTAAGTAATCGTTCATCAATGTGTTCACGTTTTGAAGCAAGCCAAAATTATTGGACAGCTTACTTAAGATCAATGTATATGGGAATTTATGCGCTAGTAACGGAAGCAAAGACTTTAGTGAAAAGAATGTCAGGGGACTACAGATTCAACAATTCTCCAACTCATCATTGATTGCAGTTGCTTTCAATACCGTGGTCACAGCTTAGTCCGGAAGTACTTCCAGAGATATATTGGAGTGAATGAAGCTATTGATACGAGCTCCGGTATCGCTGCCCCCCTGGGGATTCTGTAAGCATAGTGGATGCACCAGGATGTAATGGATGCAGCTAGAAGAACTAGTGAGGCAATCTTAATGTATAACTCCTTTTCACAAATGACAGCGATTGTTAGGAAGGAGGCAAGACCTATGAAGAACATAATGGATACAGCGAAGTGCAGAAATCCATAGACTTCATCAAAAGCTCCAATTAATATGAGGAAGAGTCCAGAGTACGCTAATACAACATTATATGCCTTGCCAACCTGAGGGCTCCTCAAAGATACAGTAAAGGCAAGTAAACCGCCGAGAATTAAGCCAAGATTAAACAGAGGCGCTGAATTACTCTTAACTGCATGACCCAAATCACTCAATGCATTATTAAACAAATTAAACCAAGGTGAGAATATTGCAGCTAAACCAATGAATAATAAAGG
This sequence comes from Desulfurococcaceae archaeon, assembly GCA_038879595.1. Classification (GTDB taxonomy): domain Archaea; phylum Thermoproteota; class Thermoprotei_A; order Sulfolobales; family Desulfurococcaceae; genus JANXDZ01. The sequence goes on from JAVZTI010000005.1 coordinate 61,846, forward strand.
AATAATAACAGATAGTAAAACAACTGGCCTCAAACTAAATACCCCATAGAAATATTCTAAGGGACTAAATATAATTCTGCCGCTAACTACTAAGAAGTGTCTTCATAAAGTGTGAAACACTTTCGACTCATTTCCCCGCTAGCTTTCCATAATCTCCGTAGGTAGCGCTTGCCGCCTCCTTCAAAATGCTATCCTTCAATAGTTTTAGCTTACTGCCTCTAGCTAGATCACTGTTATATGATGTTGCTGAGGAAGTTAAGAAAATTGTTGGGGGGCATGACATGGAGAGAATATTTGGAGTAAAGATAAGTACATACTTATGGAAGTTCAATGTAACCTGTATTTCTCAATAAGTGATGTCTCACCGTCATTCACGTTTTCAACATTTAAGCCCCACACGCTTACTTCTTCAACGATCTCTCTGAAGAGTCTAACAACTCGATCTCGTCACTAAGATCTTCATAGCACTATAGGTCTCAGAACTCATAGCCTATAAGCTTTTCAAAAGTAATCAAAAACACTGTATACAAGATAACCACGGGGGAAATAGAGAGGAAAACAGCTCAGAGACCATATGAATTGCTCAATTAGCTATGTATGTGAAAAGGAGAAAGCGTTAAATGAAAGAAGCACATGACAATGTAGATAAGTACAACGAGTGAATTTCACGACGCCTCTAGTGACTAGAGGTACTTGTTTGAGCAACGACCATAGGAATGATGAGTTTTTATATCGGTTAAACCACACCATAGTGGGGGATGATATGTGTGCAGTAAAGGAATATTAGTAGTGTTTTTACTATCAGTACTATCAGTAAGTGTATTCCTACATGTAACTCCTATTAGTCTGGGACAGGCATTAAACTCTACACATTCCTCTAGCTGTCCATATAGACCAATAGGGCTGGGCCCGAGGAACGTTATCTTGTTAATTGGAGATGGGATGAGCTATAATCACATATTCGCCACATTACTTATGCATGGCTCATTAAACTTAACGCTACTTAATACAACAGGCATAGCGTTTACGTACTCTGCTGATAGTATTGTAACAGACTCAGCTGCAGCAGCAACAGCTATGGCAACTGGATTTAGAACATTAAATGTAATGGTGTCTATGGTGGAAGTAAATGGCGTAAAACACCTGTTATGACTATATTGGAACTTGCGAAAAAGCTCAATATGTCGACAGGCTTAGTAACAACGACAAGAGTTACGCATGCAACACCTGCAGCATTTGCTGCACACGTACTTCACAGAGACATGGAAAGCGCTATAGCAACTCAACTTATTGAAAACGAAGTAGATGTCATATTGGGTGGTGGAAAGACCTATTTTCCACAAGATCTGCTTGAAGCAGCTGAGCAGAAGGGGTATACAATATTATTTAGCCGAAGCGAACTCATGAATGCATCGATTAATGCAACAAAATTATTAGGGTTATTTGACGATAGCCACTTACCGTATGTTCCTCAAAGACCTCCACATATACCAAGCCTTCTCGAAATGACAATAAAGGCTGTGGAGATCTTAGAGAGAAACCCCTGCGGCTTCTTCCTAATGATTGAAGGTGGTAGAATAGATCATGCTGCACACGACAATAAACTAGACCTAGTTGTTGCTGAAACCAGGGAATTTGATGACGTTGTAGGCTTTACACTACTTTACGCTATGGGAAGAGAAGACACTTTGATCGTGGTTATAGGCGATCATGAAACAGGGGGGCTCACTATTACTAAGGGCAATATGCCTTCAACCATTAACCTTACATTTAGCGTTACGTGGGCATCAAGAGATCACACAGCTCATCCAGTACCTGTATTCACTTATGGCCTCGGAGCAGATTTGTTTAGCGGGGTTTATCATTTAACAGATATAGCTAGAAAACTCTCGAGACTAATGATGCTAGGGACACTTCATGTAGGAATGAACTTAGGTTCAAATGTTTATGAAATGGGGGATTTGAACGGCAATGGCTTCATAGATGTAGAGGACGTTGCCATAGCTACCACCCTCCTAGGGGGGGCATCTGATGGAGTTAAAGCTTATGCTGACATGAATTCTAATGGCATTGTAGATCTTGAAGATGTTTATGCAATCTTCATAGAGGCTTTGAAGAATCCGCTGCCTACATCACCGACTCCAACAACGCCTGTCGTAGTTGAAACTGTGACTGAGACTGTAGCTATAACTAAAACTACAGCTGAGACTATAACAACAACTAGAGTTACAGCAACTCCAGTACCAGATTACACATCTACAGTTCTCGTTGGCATAATTGGCACCATTATAATTGCTGCATTAGCCTATGCATTGTTTAGAAAGAAGTATTAACTGTTTTCACGATTTCATGTCTAGAGACTCATATTCTGCCCACAGATGTTTAGGGAAAGCTGCAAGCTTAACTAAGCCTAATGACCAGGGCCTCCATTTAAACATAGATCCATGTGGCTTAGAGTAGTTCTCCATAGATATCCAGAGCTCTAAATAAAAGGATTGTTACAAAGCTCAGGGCATTTCTGCTAAAAACTAAAAAGGACAGCTTATTACTACAAGCAATGTTATCTACTTGTAGAGCGTTGTAACATAAGCATAGGTACAATCAATACCTGTAGACTGCTTGAGCGGCATTTTCGACTTCTTTTTAAACTCCTATATAAAAGTTCCTAGTGTTAAAGGAGGCGAGTGTATTTGCCAGCGTTGATGCGTAAGTGCATTTTAGTTCTATTTGTATTAACAATAGCGTTCTCTACAATGATCTTCTCTTCTTCACAGAGCAGTGAATTCGCTATCTACTTGGATGAGACTGTAGACTTTACCCATGATCCACTAGATCCTGTATACCTTTCTATTGCAGACGGTAATGTAGTATTTAGAATTAAAGTTAAAAGCAACTTAAATTTAGAATCTGTCTACTTAATAGTAGGAAATACAGAGATCTTGATGAAGCCCCAACTCTACTTAATTAATTCTACAATATGGTATGGAGCAATACATTACACTGGTGTCAACTTTACATACTACTTTAAAGCAATACTGAGAAACAGGACTGTAATCTGGGTTTACAGCGATAGGACTAATAAGGAGTTCTACTTTGATGGTGTTGATCGTTATCCACAGATATATTGGGTTAGAAGCCGCGTTGGCTATGAAATATTTCCAGACAGGTTCTATAATGGCAACCCAGGAAACGACTATTACGCATTAATATACGATAATCTTCTATACAATAACGTTACTAAAGGTACACCCATACTCTCTAATTGGACAGATCCACCATACTTACCACATCACTGCTGTAATCAATATTTTGGTGGAGACATTCATGGCATAATAATGAAGTTAGACTATTTGAAAGAACTAGGTGTAGGCTTGATTTATTTAACACCTGTGTTTCTGTGCGGTAGCACGCATTGCTACGATACATATGATTATTACCAAATACACCCTAGACTTGGTACATTAGAAGACTTACACATACTACTTGAAGAAGCAGATAAACGGGGTATAAAGGTTATATTTGACTTTGTACCAGACCATGTAGGTCTCGGCTTCTGGGCTTTTCAAGATGTTTACATTAATGGACCTAGCAGTAGGTACTGGCATTGGTTCACGATATATAAGTGGCCTCTTACACCAGGTAACGCAAGTCACTACAGATGTTGGTGGAACATTGGTTCTATGCCACAATTAAATACCACTAACCCTGAAGTTAAAGAGTACTTGATTAATGTCGTGCTTCACTGGCTTGAACTCGGTTTTAGTGGCGTAAGAATAGATACTCCACTAGACTTACTAAATTCATTGGAATTCTTCAAAGAGCTACGTGAAGCCATTAAATTAAAGTTCCCTAAAGCATACATTATAGGTGAAATATGGGAGCAGCGCCCTGAGTGGGTTAATAAAGGTCCCTTTGACTCTCTCATGAATTACGCTTTAGGGAGTATCCTTGTAAATTACGTTAATGGAAAAATTTCAGACGCATCTCTAAGGCTTTCAGAGTACTATGCAAATTATAGTGTTGCTATTGCCGGCATGGGTTTCAACATTATTAGTTCACATGATACTGATAGAGCATTAACAATGGTTGGCGGTGGAAGGCTCTTCCCTAAACCAAATCCTAGCAAAGAGTCCGTCGAGAGGTTGAAACTACTATCAACACTTCAGTATACTCAACCCGGTATACCAGTCGTGTTTCAAGGAGATGAACGCGGTATTCCAGGTGTAAGGACTCACCCGTGGGAAGAGCATAGATATCCTATTCAGTGGGATCAGCTAAATGAAGAAGTCTTTGAACACTATAAGAAGCTTGGATGGCTTAAAAACCACTTAAAACCACTACACAGCAGCATTATAAAAGTACTCAATGCTAGCGGAGCTATCTTAGCGTATACTCGTGGCTACAATGACGAGGTAATGGTTATAGCAAATAACTGGCTTGAACCAGCAGTCTTCGAGTTACCGCAAGACCTTGCAACAGTTGAGTGGCTCATTCTTTACACTTCTTCAGGAAGAGAGCCAGTGATTACTGATAGAGAGGTTGTAGTGCCGCCACTTACAGCTATAGTACTGTTAAATAAGGAATATGAGCAATCAGCATTCACAGAAATGCCGGCAACAGAGATCCCTACAACAAGCCCTACATCAACTCCCATTTCAACACCTACATCACCTACTGAAACACCTATTACTCCACCACCTACATCTACGCTAATTCCGACAACATTTACTCAAATAGAGACAGAGGTCGCCGATATAACGGGTAGGTGGTTACTGCTCGCAGCTACACTCATTATTGTCGTTCTAAGTGCGCTCATTGCTTTTACAGCGATGAAGAAAAAGTGAACTTTCAAAACTCTCTCGTTAAGCTTAAAAGAATAAAAACTAAGCCCCTTAACTAAGACCTGATTATGCAATAACTAAGTATCTTTATGACGCACAGTAAGTGAGTTAGAAGTGCGGCGGCCGGGATTTGAACCCGGGATCTCCGGCGTGGCAGGCCGGCGTCCTAGTCCAGGCTAGACGACCGCCGCTCAATTGTTTTAACTAAGTTAATTAGATTAAAATACTTTAATTAAGACTTCTGTAAGTAAGTTATTTTTAGGTGTAGTTAAGTGTGGCTTTAGTAGTGAGCCGCCGTAGTATAGCCCGGTCAAGTATGCGGGCCTTTCGAGCCCGTGACCCGGGTTCAAATCCCGGCGGCGGCAGATTCTTTTTACTGCTCACTTACTGTTTAAATAGGGTAGAAGTGTTTGGAGTTAGCTGAGTTAATTAATGAATTACTTGCTTTACTAAGGAGTAAAGTCTCTATAGTTAATGGTAGAGTGAAGTTTATTGAAGAAACACATGAAGATCTCTTGGATGAATTGAAGAAAGCCACAATTAATGCCTTCATTAGTTCAGAGAGCCTTAGAGAGGCGCGGGAGTGGATTAAAGTACTGCAGGAGTCTCTTAATAAAGCCGGGAGATCAGTTGGTGCTTTGGGGTGGACCATCTCTAAGGAACTTAAGAGCTTCATTAATGATCCTCAGGCACACTTAAAGAAGAAGCTATTCCTATACTCATTTGACTTACTTAGAAATAGAATTACAGTTAATGAATACTTAGAGAAATCTAGAGCTGCATTAACTACAAGTCTTAAGACAAATATGAGGAGCATATATCAGACCTGGGTATTTGCAGCAATACTGAATTGCATGGGGCGTCTTGAGGGAAGACTTGTCTACCCAGAGCATGGATACATACCTCTTGAGAGAAGCGGTAAGCAGAAAGCTGGATCAATACCTCCAAATGCAATAATTAAAATACCTGGAAGAGGGGAAGTAAGTTTCTTCATAGAAGCTCCAAGGCCCATAGGGTGGGAAGATACAAGAGACCTTAAAAGCGTTTGGAAACTATACATAAGCCTAAGGCCGGATATAATGGTTTACTCAGGTAGAGTATTAAACATAGTTAAATTAGATAGCCAGGATGCACCTATACTGAGGCCAAATATGATAATTGAATGTAAGGAATTAAGCGATTGGTTTAACAAGGTGAGAGAGCTTAAGGGCCCCGTAGCAAAACCATTGACTGCAGAGGAATGGATGTCTAAGTGGATTGATGGTCTCTGGACAGGATTGGCTGATGCCTTAGGAGTAGGTGAGAGAGCCTTCAATGAATTCATTGAAGGTGAGAGAAGAGGGCTTAGAATAACTGAGCCCAGGCTAATAGCTCTGTATAAGCAGGTTTATAAACCAGATCGCTTTACACTAGTGTCACTACCAAGAATCCCAGAGTACTTAAAGAAAGATCTTGAATCGTGGGGCGTGAATGTAATTGATGGAGTCTCAATAGGATGCGATAGTTGTTTAAAGGAATTAGTTGAAGAAGTAGTTGCTCTAGCTAAGTACAGTGGCTCAATGGACGTAATTGAAGAACTGAGATCGTTGTTAAAGTCAAGGGGGGTTGAGGTAAGTAGAGCTAAGCTTGAGGAAGCACTACTATCTCTAGCTATTGATAAAATAGATGATTTAGTTTCAATGATTGCTCAGTGAAGCGCTGTTCCTAGCGAAACCAGCGATAAATGATGTAGTAGTACCGCAACTTGAGCTACTGGAGGAAGCTTAGGTGGAATTTCCTTAAACCACACTGGCTTACCATACTGTGCCTCACTTCTAGTAAAGTCTTCGTCTCCTCCATGGAAAACCACTGCTATGGCGCGCTCTAGAGGTAGGTTTCCAATATCTAGCGATAGGCCTTTTTCACTTACCAAGAATACTTCATTTAAGCCAACGACTTCAGCTAAATCCTTTATGTCTGGAAGCACTATGAATGGCTTGCCGTTTTTATACGCTATCTTATGTGCTTCAGGGATACCCACTTGAGCAGCCGCTCCAACAGGCTTAATGACTACAGGTACTCCAATATTATATGCATAGACAGTCTTAATGAAGTCGAGGAGCCTTTGAACACTGCTCACACTGTATATAGCTAGTATCAGTTTAATCAACTTCGCCGCCCCTAAGTTTTTCAGCAATGCATTCAGCTATAGCTTTAGCTAAAGGTGGAGGAACAGCTTCTCCAACCATATTGTACTCCACTTCTCTTCCTCCAATGAATATAAATGAGTCGGGAAACCCCATTAACCTAGCTTGCTCTCTTACTGTAAGCAATCTGTTTTCAAACGGGTGAATAAACCTCGATGAACCTTGAACTGTTGGAGCAATTTTGTTTGGATGAAGCCTGATGTAATTTGGATACCTAGTTGAGGAACCATTATAGTAGATCAGTGCTTTCCCCCAGCGGAGGAGAGCCAACTTCTTTAACTTCTCCTCGGATATAGGTGAGTGTTCGTGATTCGGCGGGTAACTGGAGCCTGGCTCAGGTAAGTCGCTGAGTGCTTCAGCTACTGTAATCCTTCTATTGATCTTCTTAGGCTTTATTTCAACGTTTGATATGAAGACCCTCAGCCTATGGCTTGGCACACCATAGTCTTCTGCAAGCAGTAAATTAAAGAATATCCTTGGGTAGCCAGCTCTAGAGAACTCCTTTATTAAGGCCTTCTTTAGCTCGCCATCCATTATGGCTGGCACATTCTCCATAACGAAGACCTCGGGCCTTATTTCAGCAACGTACTTTATGAAGTATAGAGTGAGCAAACCTAAGGGGTCTTTATATAATCTATCGAGAGGCCTCTTCTCTCTCCTAGGGTTTGAGCCAGTGAAAGCCTCACATGGAGGCCCGCCTATAATTACATTTATCTCTCCATCAGTTAAGTTAAGCAACGCCCTTGGGCTTACGTACTTTATATCTTCTGCTATTACTATTGCTCTAGGGAAATTGACCTTATAGGTCTTTGCAACACTAGGCATGTTGTCAAGACCTGCCACTACTTCATATGAGCCTGCCTGGCTAAAGCCTAAAGAGAATCCTCCTGCTCCACAGAATAGATCTACTACTTTATACGTAGGCTTCAAAATCACTCTCCTTTTAAGAATGCTTCAACATCCTCAATGTTTTTCTTTAAGAACTCAACGGCTTTACTACCACTATATTCCTCCAATACCATTCCACACCTAGGGCATGTGAACTCATACTCCATTGCTTCATCAATAGTATACTTGCTTCCATCATGTGGACAGTAGTAGAATTGTACACTTGATTCAGCCTCTATTTTTGTCTTAAGTTTTTCAAGTACTTTCTCAAGCCTAACTTTAATTACGTGCTCTAAGTTCTCTACGTCTATATACCACCCCTGTCTCTCCCTATCTCTGTTGGCCACTCTTCTAAACGAAATTAATCCATGCTCTGATAGTACTTGAAGCACTTTTCTAACGTCATTTGATCTAGCGTTTAAGCTCCTACTTATTACTTCCTCTGGAATTATGGGGCCATTGTCGATTAGATAGTCTATTACTTGGCTAGCTATCTCTCCAAAGCCCTGGTGATACATGTCCAACATTTTGACGGCAAACATTTTCAGCTTTCTAGCTCCATTAATTGTCTTCTTTGGCAACTCTGACCACCTTTTTACCTCTGCGCGAAGGCTCTATTACTAGCTTTGCTCCCTCAAAAGTACTGTATAGCTCAGAACCCATATAATACCTATCGAGAAATATAGCTAGAGCAGCTACTTCAGAGTGAGGTTGATTGCCTATAGCTATATTGTAGTCAGATTCCGTGTAGAAGAATGGAGGGACTTTTTCAGCGCCCACTACTACTAGGATGTCTTTCCCTAAAGATCTAAGCTCATCGATGATTTTATCTACGTGAATACCATACATAGTTAAGTGAACTACTATCCCGCCCCTCTTCTTCCATTCAACAACATACTTCATTGAATCAACTCCCTGTTCTATGTGCATTACTCCACCCCAAGTCTTAAGCACTTTACTTAGTGACTCAACAACCCTTTGATCGACTACATCGCCTAGTATGAATCCATGGGCTCCGAAAGCTCTTGCAACAAGGGCTACGTGGGTAGTAACTCTTCTATCTCTACCAGGTCTATGGCCTATTCTTAGAACGTAGATTTTAGATGCATATCCGCGGAACCCCATGATACTTGCCCCTCCTCTAAAACATAGTTCTTGATGCATGGCCTACTTTGGGAGGGATTCAATGACTTTCTCCATGAGTTTCTCAATGTTTACTCCCTTTGCTGCCGATATTGGAACTACATTGTCTAGATCAATCTTAAGTTTGCTGCCTAAGAATTCTACTATTTCTTCAACTCTACTAGTGGTAACTAAGTCTATTTTATTTAGGGCTATTACTGCTTGTTTTCCATGAGCCCCTATAGATTCAAGGATGTTATTCGTTGAAGTTATTGAGGCTTTTATTTCACTTAACCTCTTAGATGCATCAACAGTCACTATTATTACATCAGAGTAAACTATTTCCTCTAAAGTAGCATAGAATGCCTCTACAAGCTGTGGAGGAAGATCTCTAATAAATCCTACCGTATCTATGAAGACTAACTTAACCCCATTGTAGCATGCTGAAGAGGCTTTTGGAGTAAAAGTTGTAAAAGGCTCAGGACCAACTGGCCTATAGTTCTTAGTTATGTAATTAAATAATGTTGTCTTACCTGCACAAGTGTATCCAACTATGGCTACATGCGGATACCCAAGCTTCTCCCTATTTTTTCTCCTTATTTCACGCAAATTCCTTAAATGCTCTATTTCCCTCCTAAGTCTTGCAACCCTCCTTACAGCCATAGTATAGTATTTTTCGTAGCCATATTCTCCTCCCCCTAGGTATCCATGGAGCTCCCCCATTTTGGCTCTTCTCACAGCCTCCTTAATTATTGATAGTTCGTAGCGAAGCTTAGCTAATTCTATCTGTATTTGTGCTTCCTTACTACCGGCGTGTTGAACGAATATTTCAAGTATTACCTGCATTCTATCTAATACGTTTGCTCTAAGTTCTTTAAGTAAGTTAAAGTACTGTCTAGGCTTCAGTAAATCCATTACTACTAATTCTTTCACTTCATCCTCCTTAAGCTTCTTAACGATATCGCTAGATAAGTAAGTCTTTGGGTTTCCCCCCTTTATGACGATTACGTCTATATTGCTGTGATTATATATAGCTTTAACTAAACCCACTTCTTCATCTATGAAGTCACTGTACTTCTTTGGAATAGCTACTACTACTTTGCTCAACTCATGATCCTCCGCAAGTCTCTACTTTTTGTCTCTCACCTTTATTAGATCTCCTATAGTGAAATAGTTGCTATCTCCCTCACTATAACTCGTTGGCTTCAATTCATCAACTATAGGCTGCAGTAGAGTTATTTTAAGAATTCTTTCAAGTCTTTGAGCTAGGCTTATCGATGGAGTAAGCTTACCTGACTCTATTCTCTTAATTACTGACTCACTCTCCTTAACTTTCTCCGCTAGGGCTTTAGTACTCCACCCAAACTTCTCTCTTGCCTCCCTTATTCTCTTAGCGTAATCTGGGACTACTTCATAGTCTTCTTCAATTACTCTCCTAGCAATGCTTTTCTTAGGCTCTCTCTTCACTACTTCTTGAAGTACAGGTTGCTTTAAATGCTTAGTAGGCGTAGTTCTACTTCTAACTACAACCTTAATGTAGCACTCAGGACATAGCGTTAGCTCAACTCCTTCAACAAACGCCTTCCTACAGCTTCTATCATTCTCCACTCTTCTTCCACAGACTTCGCAATAGCATGGCAAGCTTATCGCCTGAGTAGATATATTGTGGTAGAGCTATTTTAGGCCTAATTTAATTCAATACTTATGTTGGGTGCATGTGCTTTGAGCGTTGAACCAAGTGAAAAAAATGAAACAAAGTTAAGCTTAGGAGACTACGTTAAAGTCCTTGAGGCTAAGCTGGAGCAACTAGTCTTTGAGAATAAGTCTCTTGAATACAAGTACAATAAGTTGCTTATGGATTTTGAGAAACTTCAAAGACAGGTAGAGTATTATAAGAGCCAGATTGAAAAACTAATTACTCCACCACTTATAGAGGCTACAGTAGTAGATGTACTTAAAGATGGAAGAGTTATTGTAAGAAGCTCCACTGGTCCAAACCTCGTTGTACAAGCTCTAGACTCAATAGACCTATCGCTTTTAAGACCTGGGGCTAGAGTAGCGTTGAATCAAAGAGGATCAGCAGTAGTTGAAGCACTACCTGAATCAGAGGATCCATTAGTCAAAAGCATGGAGATTGTAGAAAGGCCTAACGTTAAGTACAGTGATGTAGGTGGTTTAAGTGAGCAAATAATGGAGCTAAGAGAAGTTATTGAACTACCGTTGAAGAAGCCGGAATTATTTAAGGAGATCGGGGTAGAGCCTCCTAAAGGCATATTACTCTACGGACCCCCGGGCTGTGGAAAAACCCTCTTAGCAAAGGCTGTTGCTAGTGAAGCTGAAGCAGCATTCATAAGTATTGTTGGAAGCGAACTCGTCCAAAAATTCATTGGGGAAGGAGCTAGGATCGTTAGAGAGCTATTTCAATTAGCTAGGAGAAAAGCTCCAGCAATAGTATTCATAGATGAACTCGATTCAATAGCTTCAAGGAGGATAGACATAGGGACTAGTGGTGAGAGAGAAGTACAGAGAACTCTAATGCAATTGCTGGCTGAAATAGACGGCTTCAAGCCTCTTGATGGAGTCAAAATAATTGCTGCAACTAATAGAGTTGACATACTTGATCCAGCGATATTAAGGCCCGGCAGACTCGATAGGCTGATAGAAATACCTCCTCCAAACCTCAGCGGAAGAATAGAGATATTCAAAATACACACTAAGAGAATGAAGCTAGCGAACGACGTAAATTTAGAGGAGCTGGCTAAAGTCACTGAAGGATTATGCGGAGCTGAAATAAAGGCTATATGTACTGAGGCAGGGTACTTCGCGATAAGAAGTGGAAGAAACGTTGTCTCAATGAATGATTTCATTAATGCAGTGAAAAAGACTTTGGCTAAAAGAGATGTAAGAGGGAGGCCTAAGGAAATAGAACAAGGCTTGTTAAATGTTTACCAGTAGTTAAGTAATGGGAGCTACTTTACTCCAAGGAACTTGATTTTCATGTCCATTGATGGAGTCACAATAATGCTTACGGAGTTCATTAATGCTTAACTTGTTTCATAGATCTCTTACTAGTTTATAAAAGAGTTAATCTGTGCTAGACTCAGATTCTTCTTCAGCTAGCTCTTCAAGAAGTATTTCATAGTACTCTTGAAGCATTTCGCGTTCCTCAGGAGTTATTCCTCCACGGGATGCTTGAGACGCCTTAGCAGTTACAACTTTTTTCTCACTGCTAACTTCATAGCTTAATTTATACTTATTTTTATCCTCTATCTCTAACTCCATTTTATAGTTGCATTTCGTGCAGACTAAGTACTTCTTTTCATTCTCCTCTCTTGGAAGCATTATTCCTCCGCACTTAGGGCAAAACTTCACTTCCACTTACCTCCTTAAGCTAGTGTTCTGAAGTGATATGTACTCCCTAATAATGTTTTCCCTCAGCACATAGGGGGTAATTATTTTAAACCCAGGAGATTCAGAGATGTAGTGAATGACTATAGGTGAGTAGACATGATATTGCGATATGAGGAGGAAGAATGGTGGGAAGAAGAGGAAGAAGAGGAGTGGTGGGAAGAAGAAGAGGAGTGGTAGTGCTATAGCTCCTGTAGGTACGCCTTATTGATGGTTGTTAGAAGGTTTTTTATGAGAGCAACACGCTCCTCTGAAGGCGGTTCTTCACACTTCTCATAGCGGCAAATTGCATACTTTGAGCACGTGTTGAAAACTTTACTGCTTACTTCAGCGTAAGATTCCTGGCTTGTGATTATGATTACGCTGACTTCGCTACTTAGGTGAGAAGTTAAAAGATCTATGACTTCATCTATTTGTTTTTTTGCGTAAAGTATTTTGAGGAGAAGTAACGCTGGATTACGTATTTTCTTTACATGCCTCAACTTCTTTAATGCATAGAGGCTAGCTACAATAACTGCCTCCAATGGTGGCATAAGGCTTTGCGGAACCAGTGCTACAATGGTTGAACCCGTAGTTAAACTATTTACTTCACTAAGTAACTCACTGAATACAACGTTGGAGAACAGCTTACATGAAATTATTGAAACAACTATCCTTTCTCCATTTAAGTTAATGAATGCAGTGCTTGTACTTAGTGAAGAAGCAAGTTTAGGTAAGCTATGCATTAGAGTCCGCCAAAACCTTACTCCTCAGCTTGTTTAACCACGGATCTCTTAGATAACTTAACTAGCCTAGTTATGTAGCCAGCTACTTTGTTCCTAACTCTCTTCGAATATGAATCCATTATTTCCCTTAATACTTCCTTGTTATGCTGAAAGTCTTCACTAAATACTTCAGGGTGTTTTGTAAATAAATCCTTTGCAGTTTTCTTAATTAGCTTTGTCCTAACTTTACCCATTTAGATGCCCCCAGCATTCTCATGCTTCAATGGCGTTTAATATGTATTAAATCATTGACCTCCTTTAAAGCTTTATGTTCTAAAACAGCTTATATGTGGAGATTGTTGTTAATATGCTTCCTATTTTAATGAAAGTTTATATAGAACCCCTTCTATGGAGAGTTATGTGGTAAAGCATTTGCGTAGGTGTTCCATATGGCAACTGCTGTTGGAACTACAACTGAGCCTACAGGCATACCTGTATTGATATTAAAGGAGGGTACTCAGAGGACGGCTGGCAGAGATGCGTTAAGGAATAACATAATGGCTGTAAGAGCTATTGCAGAGACTCTTAGAACTACTTACGGCCCTAAAGGCATGGATAAAATGCTTGTGGACGCTCTTGGTGATGTAACCATAACTAATGATGGAGCGACAATCCTTGATAAAATGGATGTACAGCATCCAGCTGCAAAAATGCTTGTCCAAATAGCTAAGGGACAGGATGAAGAAGTAGGTGATGGAACTAAGACAGCTGTAATATTTGCTGGAGAACTATTAAGGAACGCTGAAGAACTCTTGGCTAAAGAAGTTCACCCAACAGTTATTGTAAGTGGCTTTAGGAAGGCCCTTGAGGAAGCAATTAAAGTCATACAAGATCTTTCTGAACCGATAGACATAAGTGATGAAGAAACACTAAAGAAAGTCGCCATGACCGCGCTTACGAGTAAGGCAGTTCATGGAGCTAGAGAGCACTTTGCAGAAATAGCTGTAAAGGCCATAAGGCAGGTAGCTGAAGAAAGGGCTGGAAAATACTACGTAGATCTAGACAATGTTCAAATAATAAAGAAACACGGTGGAAGTCTTCTAGACACTCAGTTAGTTTACGGCATTGTTCTTGATAAGGAAGTAGTTCATCCAGGTATGCCTAGGAGAGTTGAGAAAGCAAGAATAGCGCTACTAGATGCACCACTAGAAGTAGAAAAACCAGAGATAGATGCCGAGATTAGAATATCTAGCCCTGAGCAAATGAGAGGCTTCCTACAGGAAGAAGAGGAAATACTTAAAGGAATGGTTGATAGGATTGCTAGTGTTGGTGCTAATGTAGTTATATGCCAGAAGGGCATTGATGAAGTAGCACAACACTTCCTAGCTAAAAAAGGAATACTAGCAGTAAGAAGAGTAAAGAGAAGCGACATGGAGAAACTAGAAAGAGCAACAGGAGGAAGAATAGTTAGCAATATAGATGACTTAAAGCCTGAAGACCTAGGCTACGCTGAATTAGTTGAAGAAAGAAAGATTGGAGAAGATAAAATGGTGTTTGTAGAAGGATGCAAGAACCCAAGGGCAGTGAGCATACTCATAAGAGGAGGGCTTGAGAGACTAGTTGATGAAGCTGAAAGAGCCTTTAGAGACGCTCTCTCAGCAGTAGCAGATGCATTAAAGGATGGAAAAGTCGTGATCGGTGGTGGAGCAATTGAAGTAGAATTAGCAAAATACCTTAGAAAGCATGCTAAAACTATTGGTGGAAAGGAACAGCTTGCTATAGAGTCATTCGCTAAGTCACTTGAAGGATTATCCATAACACTCGCTGAAAACGCTGGCCTAGACCCCGTTGAAATACTCATGAAGCTAAGAGCAGCACATGAAACTGACGCGGGAAAGACTGTTGGCATAAATGTATTCAGCGGCCAAGTCGAGGATATGAAAGCTCTCGGAGTAATAGAGCCACTGAGCGTGAAAGCTAATGCTATAAAGGCTGGAACTGAGGCAGCAACACTAGTACTAAGAATAGATGACGTCATTGCGGCCTCAAAGACTGCTAAAGAAGAGAAAGAGAAGGGTGCTAAGAAAGAAGAGAAAGAGGAAGAGTAAGAATAATTTATTTTTTCTCCTTTAAGCTTAGCCCAACGTAGTATTTTTCCATAAGTTTTAACTCCTCGTGAAGCCTTGACTCTTCAGGCTCATGAATTACTATTAAGAGCCCATGCATTGATAGGATCGTTCTCCACTTATTGCTAATACTGCTTATTGAAAGCACGTATCCGTGCCCGCAAAAGTCTGCTTCAAGACATTTATCTTTACTGCTAGTTATTAATAGGGTTGCCTCAAGGCCTTGCCGGAGTTTATAGACATCCTCATGGAGCTCTATGACTATGTTAAGTTTGTTGCAATCAACGTAATACCTTTTAACTCTAGGCATCTTTAATCTTTCTTCACTCTTCACTACGCACTCAAGACTTATATCAGTCAAATCTATCCCCATTTGCTAGCTATTAACGTAGAGATTAGGTTATAAGGGTTTAGCTCCTTGAGATTCAACGCTGTTCACAGTATATGGGCAGTAGAAGCTGTAGTAGAGTAATTGTTAGAGTTCAATGTATTAACTATGGAGTGCTGCTGAAATTAATTATTTAAATCGCTTTCTAAATAAAACCACCTGGGTGATTAAATGAGTGTACTTGATGCAACGAGAAGGTTTGTATCAACTCTGCAATCTATGCTTGATAAGAAGGTTTCAGTAGTTCTAGTTGATGGAAAGGCTTATAAGGGGACTCTTCATGCATTTGAGCAATCCAGCCTATCTATAGTTCTATCGCCAGCTATAGATGTTCAAGGGAGGAGTTATCAGAAAATTATTATAAGAGGAGATAGAGTGTCTGAAATAATGCTTGAAGAGGAAAGCGTTTTTAATCCAGAGGAATTCGCAGAGTACATAAAGAAGAGGCTTAATTTACGCGATGACGCAGTAAAGGTCATTCCTGAAGCTAATGCTGTTCAAATACTTAACAGAATATTGATTAGGGAGACAGGAGTTGAAGGAACAGGTCCTCTAGCAGAAACAACGTTTGAAGTATTCCAAGAGTACATGGAGAAGAAGAGGAAGCGCGAGTAAGTCAAGGGAGAAGTATTGTCATACTATGAAGTGAGGGGAATAGACCTAGCTGCTAGAATAGCTAAATTAAGGACGAAGAATGGAGCAGTTGAGACGCCGTACTTATTTCCAGTAGTAGATCCTGTTAGACAGGAAGTAGATTTAGACACTATAGAGTCCCTGGGATTCATTGGGATCATAACTAATGCATACCTCCTTTATAGAAGAAAGCGTGGAGAAGTAGTAGACATACACAACGCCTTGAAATGGAGTAAAGTTTTAATGACTGATTCAGGAGGCTACCAAATATTAACTTATGGAGACGTAGAAGTAGGCAATAAAGATATAGTTCTCTATCAAAAAATGGTGGGAAGCGACATAGGAGTCATATTGGATATTCCAACAGGCTCTCATATGAATGCAAGTCAAGCTCTTATGGCGGTTGAAGAAACATTTAAGAGAGCCCTTGAAGCCCTCCCAATAATTCAGGACTCAGACGCGCTGTGGGTTTTACCTCTACAAGGAGCTCCACATAAAGAGCTTGTGGCTTACTCAAGCATAAGGTCATGGAGGTATCCATACCATATAAATGCTTTAGGAAGCCCAACAGTTCTCTTGGAGAAATACAAATACAGTATCATGATTGAAATAGTTGCTCTTACAAGGCTTTACATGCCTCCAAACAAACCTCTACACGTATTTGGCGTAGGGCATCCAATGATAATACCATTTCTAGTGGCTTTAGGAGCAGATCTATTTGATTCAGCATCCTACATAATCTATGCTAGAGATGGAAGATACATGACTAACAATAGCACTAAAAGAGTTGATGAGTTAAGTTACTTCCCATGCGCGTGCCCTGTATGCTCTAAGTATTCGCCAAGAGAATTGCTTGAATTACCCAAGGATCAATTCATTAAGGAGCTGGCGCTACATAACTTACATAAAATATCTGAAGAATTAAGGAGGGTAAAGCAAGCAATAGTAGAAGGAAGGTTGTGGGAGTACATTGAGGAGCGGAAGAACTCTCATCCAAGCCTTAGAGAGGCATTCGAAGTATTAAAGAAGTACATCGATTTATTGATGAAGTACACGCCTAAGTCTAAGACCCCAACTCATTCGCTTCTCATAAGCGATTATGAATCTAGAAACAACCCTAAAGTCCTTCACTTCAAGCACAGTATTGAAGAATTTATATGGAAGCCCATCGATAAAGTGATATTGCTTCCAGCAATAGAGAAACCTTATGGCGAGTCAGCAATCATTAAGAACATTCCAATGGAGATCGCCTCTAAGACGAACATCGATGATCTCTACTTTTATCACCCAATACTTGGAATATTTCCAGCACTAGTCTCTAATACCTATCCCTTATTTCAACACGAGGAACCCGAGATAATGCAGTATCCTCAATCAATGTGCATGGAATTACTTCGTGAAGTTGCGAGGTTCATTGATAGAACTAAGCCTAAAGAAGTAATTCTACTGGCTTTAGAGGAAATTGAATGGAGTAGGTGCTTAGGAGAAATGCTTAGCCATAGGAGATTACATGTACATTGGATAAGGGGGTTTAGAGCCTCTCTCCAATGATTTTTGTATATTTCTCTCCACTTCCTCAATCATTTCAGCTTCTCTACTTAGCTGAGAGGTATCTATGCTTACATCTAGAGCATCTGATAGAGCTGTAATAGCTGTAGCTGAGGCTCTCGGATCAGGCCTATAGGGTTCAGCGTATGAAAGTATAGTTATTCCAGGGACTTCAAATATATCTAAGTACATCATTAGTAGAGCTAGTGGACCTACTACGTACCTCTCCTCAAGTATAGGAGCATTCATCTTTCTTCTAGTTCCCCCGAAAGGTATCCATCTATAAATTTCTCCACTACTCTCTCTTATTGATGGATCAAGTCCTCCAAGTAGGAATGCTTCGCTGACTTCTAACTCTTTTAACCACTGTGCAATTGCTTTAGTGAACTTTGTTCTCTCACGTGCTTCAGGCACAGTGTGGTTTACTAAGACAAGCATCTTTACGTCATTCACTAACCCGTAGTATAGTTCAAATGGGTATACAACTCCTACGTTGTTTATGTAGAATGTTGATTCAGGCACATATAGTGTTTCAATGAAGCCAGCCCTCTTGAGGTTCAATGCATAAGCTAGGTGCTTAGACGCTAAGTAGCCTACAAGGCCAAATCCTGGAAATCCCGTTATGAATATTGAACTACGTAGCTCCTCTTTATTAACTTTATTTAAAACTATGTTTATTTTACCCACGACTTCCACCTACCTATGTGTTGCTAAAGTGATAGGAATATATTAAGCTACACAGTCTTCAGCTTCACAGCATCTCTAATGGATTCTCTTACTCTAACTGCTCCCCCTCTCTTAAAGTAGGTTATTAGCCATCCAGGCATTAAGGCTTTACCTACTGCTATAACTTTTAAGTCTTCACATAATGCTATTACCTCATCGTAAGGCCTTATGTCCGGATCAGCGAAGACTACGTGGGAAGCAAAGATGCTTCCCTTACTTACTTCCACTGCTTCACAATAATCTCTTCCAACAATTACTCTAAGGTGAGGTATAGGCAATAGATCGTTTAATCTCAGCCCGCCGTATATAGTTAAAGTAAACCTATAGTCTTCAGCTCTTAGGAATGCTAAAGGCACGTTATTTAGATAGATAGCTCTAATTTTTTGTGTTTTACGCGATTTAGCAATCATAACTTCACTTGGGATAAACTCTTCTCCTACTCCCTTGAACTGTAGTGAAGCTATTAAACGAAGTTCCTTAAGCTCCCTTAAAGTAGGCTTCACTATTGGTAAGCTTGAGCTAAATCAACACACCTCCTCTCGCTTACTTTAAGTACATGGATAGATATGTGAGTAGCTGGTATAAAGCTAAAGGTGAGTTGATTAGTTGTTCACTAAATATTTATTCTCAGAGGGCTCCGTAATCCCAGGTGCGGAGGGTGGATACAGTAATAGTTAAGGCTATCATTGGTGCAACGTACTTAGGCTTAGTTGCTGCAATAGCTGTGGGGATTGACAGGCTTAAAGCAGCACTGGCTGCTGTTGCTATAGCTGTCTTAGTAAGCATTTTTTCTACAGCTATAAGCCCTCTGGATGTGTTACACTATATAGATCTGGATGTAATCGGCTTAATAGTATTTGCATCAGCGATCTCGTGGTTTATGGAGGACTGCGGGTTAGTTAAACTCATCGCTCTAAAGATCGTGAAGTTAAGTAAGGGAAGCACTCTACGCTTAACATTGCTGACGAGCATCATTGGAGGGCTTTTAAGTACATTTATGGAGAATGTGTCAGTCGTACTCATATTATCCCCTATAGTGATCACTACATGTAATATGGCAGGCATAAACCCCGTCTCAGTAGTAGTAATGATGGCTCTTTCAATAAATATAGCTGGCTCAGCTCTACTTGTAGGAGATCCTCAAGCAGCTATAGTTGCCTCAAGATACAACTTAGGATTCTTCGATTTCATATACTACTTAGGTAGGCCATCGATGTTCATAATAGTGTTAGTAGGTATGCTTACTGCAATATTTCTTTCACCAGTATACGCTAAGCCCAGTAGAAGTTCGTTTAGCCACAATTTTACTGAGATTAACTCAGCTGAAGTTGATAGGAAGTATGCTGCAGCCGTAACATTAGCTCTCATAGCTAAGATAGCTTTACTCAGCTTAAGGAA
>JAVZTI010000006.1:0-18028 GCA_038879595.1 Desulfurococcaceae archaeon
CATGAATTCTGTTGAGCTGAATGAAGTGCGGTCCCCATATAGTTTAAACCCTGAGCGGCTTAGAGCACTGCCCTCTTTACTACTTAGAGCTTTAGCACTAATTAATGAGTAAATGCTAGAGCTTATAAATACTCCCTTAGAGAATCAAGAGGAAAAAGGCCCTGGTGTAATTATTGAAGCTATTAGTGTGTATAGTTGGAATGCCTGGAAGTGGGAAGAGCCTTTTAGTAAAGGCAGCTAAGGAAATGGGGTTAAAGATAATCACTATGGGGGACATAGTTAGAGAGGAAGTAGTGAAGAGAGGCATGAGGGTAAGCATTGAGGCACTTCTTGAAGTAGCTCAAGAACTAAGGAGACTGCGCGGAGACAACTACATAGCTGTAAAAACTCTTGAGAAACTAGAGGAAGTAGGAGACGATATAGTAGTCATAGATGGAGTCAGGAGCCTTAGTGAACTAGAGAAATTTAAGGAGAAACACCGCGTAGTAGTTGTCGCTGTACATGCAAGTCCATTAACTAGGTTTAAAAGGCTATTAATGAGGGGGAGGGAGGGAGATCCAAGGAATTGGGAGGAGTTTGTTAAAAGAGACCTTGTAGAACTCTCCTGGGGCATAGGTAGCGTAATAGCCTTAGCAGACTACATGGTTATTAATGAGTGGAGCGAAGAACATGCATATAAAGAGGCAGTAAAAGTAATAGAGGAGATAGTTGAAAATGCGCGTAAGAGTAGAAGCAGTAGTTAATCCAACTGAAGATGTGGATAAAGTAGTTAAAGCTGTTTTAAACGTTTTTACAGGCAACGTGACTGTTGAAGAAAGAGAGAGCGGGTATAAGTATGTAGTCGGTGAATCAAGCAGCATTGAATCACTTAAAAAACTACATTACCTAATTAGAGCTCAGAGAATACTTGATACTGCAAGAAGTATATTGCTAAGGTGTGCTAGAGGTAGAGAAATAGTCTTTAGATTACATAAGCAAGTAGCTTATGTAGGTAAAGCATCTTTTGTAGACGAAGAACTCAATCCACCTCTAGGGACAATAGACGTCTACGTAGAGTGCAGCAATCCCGAGAAGCTCATTGACTGGCTAGCGCCGCCGACATCCATGGGCAAGCCGCTGTGGGAGCACGAGCCTCCTAGAGATCTCTAGAGGAGCTTTAAGATCTTCTTCCCTAAAGCTATATCGCTACAGTCATGTAGTCCCTGGCTACCAAAGTGTTCTTAAAGAACCTATAGGCATCTATGAATAGAGGATACTCATCACTATACCTGGCACTTATGTGAGTCAGTATTAGGAGCCTTGGATTACACAGGCTAGCTACATATCCTGCATCTCCAGACGTTGAATGCATTTGAGAATGAGCCTCGCTTGACATGTTGCTTAAAAACGTAGATTCGTGAATTAATACATCTGCTTCACTGCATGCCTCTACAGTACTTCTGCAGGGCAGTGTGTCTCCAGTATAAACGATCTTCCTTCCATTTTTTAATTCAACTATGTAGCCATAGGATTGAGGCGTATTGTGTAGGACGGGATATGGCTTAACTACTATGTTGCCATCGTTAAACGCCGTAATCCAAGGATCGATGTAAGTAAGGTTTATGGTGAAGCCCAGCTTATTTCTCCAGCCCACAATAACTGAGTCAAGCATTTTCTCTAAACCCAATGGAGTTACAATAGATAGAGGAGATGTCTTCCTCATCATATTCATTGAGTGAAGTAAGCCAAATATGCCGTAGAAGTGATCCCCATGTAAATGAGTTATGAATGCAGCCTTTACTTTAACTACTCCTAAGCCAGCTTTAAAGAGCTTCTCCTGACATCCTTCACCTACGTCGAATAAGTAAATGTCTCCATTCAATCTAAGGGCTATGCATGGAAGACCTCTACTAGTTACAGGCACAGCTGTGCCTGTACCTAAGAATACTAGCTTAGCATTCAATGTTTTTCAACCACGTATACCAACCTAGTTAACGCTCCATGGACGTAGATGTAGCGCCTTGAGATTTTCCTAAACCCTACTTCATTAATTAAGCGCTCAACTCTATCTGACAGCCAGTGTGGAGACATGAAGGCAGCCCTCCCGCCACTCACTAACACTCTACTTAATTCAACAAGGAACTTAGAATATAGTTCTTCTACTTTCTCTCTATGTGTACTAGCAGCTCTTCCATAAGGTGGATCCGTGGCTACGCCATTGATTGCTGAACTAATCAGTGGCAGCGATCTGGCGTCTCCAGCTATTTGCACTACATGGCTTAAACCAAGGTACTTTAAGTTCCTATAGGAGCCTATGGCTATAGTCCAGTCTAAGTCTATGCATATTGCTCTAAACCCAATTAACGCAGCTTCAATAGCTATGCTCCCAGTTCCACAGAAGGGATCCAGTATAGTTCCACTGCGAATAGCTGTTAAGTTGACGAGAGTTCTTGATAAGTACACTGGTAGAGCAATGCTTCTAAAGAAGGGCCTTTTACTCGGCTCCCTATACCTAAAGTCCTTAGTGTCTAGCTTAGCTAACGTCAGTCCTAGGACTCCAATGCCTTCAGTGCACACTATTTTAGCTGCTCCTCCACTGACTTGTGGTTCACTTACTCCACTAAGGTAGCTCTCAAGGATTTCTTCACCGCAGTTTGATGCACTCCTTATTGAAGTCTTACTCACTTTATGCCCAGCTAACTTAATGAAGTCAGAGTCCTCTACCGTGTAGACATTGCTGCCATCGCTTAAAGCAAGTACAAGCCCTGCTTCCTTTATTAAGCCGGCTCTTGCAATAATGCTTTGTAAAGTACTTATAGATATGTCGCTCGACTCAACTAACGCTAATTGCGTATAATGGTACAGCTTGTAGCCAGCTACGTTAAATGCCTTAAGCAGTGACGTTAATTCATCTAGTGCTAGAGCCTCATATCTGCCTGATAGAATGAAGTAGTATGTCCTAGTTTTCCGTAAGCTCTCTAACTGCTTCAAAGAGCCTTTCACTGATGTCAATTACTTCAACAGCCTCATCTCTAGCTACTGGAACAGTGTTTGTAGTTATAATTTTTTTAACACCTGCATTAATTATCCTATCTCTAGCCCCGCCTACAAACAATGAATGTGTAGCTACTACAATAACGCTTAATGCACCGCGGTTAAGGCAGACTTTAGTTGATTCAATTATTGTGCCTCCAGTACTAATTATGTCGTCAACGATCACTACGTTCCTCCCGCGTAAATCCACTTCCCTTGGTTCATAAGTTACTTCCCCGCTGACTTTATCCCTCATCTTAATTAAGTAGTCGAAGTCTAAGCCATGCTTTCTAGCTGCAAATGAAGCTCTCTCTAAAGCCCCAATGTCTGGAGCCAACACTATTGGATTATCTACGTACTTAAGGCTTTCCCACACTAATATATCTGAAACCATTACGTTAATGGATTTGCCTGGGAATACTTTGAGAGACTTTGGGTTATGTATGTCTGCCGTTATTAAATGAGATGCCCCACTTAAGTAAAGCGCCTTCAGCACCACCTCTATGCTTATGGGTTCTCCACTTAAGAACACCTTATCCTGCCTACTGAAGGCCATGTATGGAATTAACGCAATTACTTCACTAGCTCCATGCCTCTTAGAAGCATCTATTAACAACAACGTCTCTAGAAATGATGCAGTCTGGTTTGGATACATAGTTGAGGCTACTAAAGCTTTATGAGGTTTATTCAAGTAGCTATGCTCAAGCCTAACGTAGATCTCTCCATCAGGGAAAACCCTTCTATGTACATTACTTAATGCAGCGCCACTCAATGATGCAATGCTCTCAGCTAGAGGAGCTGCATTAGGGCCTGGGATAACTACTAGTTCATCCAAGGCTCTCACAGAAACACATAATTTTTCAAGTAGTATAAAAAGGATTAATTTCTAAGTAAGTGTAGTAATTAAGGTGGTTTCATTGGTCTTAAAGATTAAGCCAGAGGAAGTAATTTCTCGCCCAGGCGTAGCGCTAGCCAGACTGTGGGAGAAGCTGGATGAGGGTAGAGTTAAGTGCAACTTGTGTCATAAGAGGTGTATAGTAGTTAGTGGAGCATATGGAGCTTGTGGAGTAAGGTACAACTATGGCGGGGAGCTCTATAGCTTAGTTTATGGATTGCTTACAGCTGGAAACGCTGATCCAATAGAGAAAAAGCCTTTAATGCACTTTGAGCCCGGAAGCACTGTTTACTCTATATCAACAGTTGGATGCAACTTCTACTGCTTATTCTGCCAAAATTGGGTTTTAAGTCAGAGTAGGAGGAGTGAAATATTTGGAGAACCGTTTACCCCTGAGGAAGTTGTTGAACAAGCAATTAGTTCTGGAAGCAGTGGAATTAGCTATACGTATAACGAGCCTACAATATTCTTTGAATTCATGTATGATACCGCTAAGTTAGCTAAGAAACGCGGGCTATTCAACACTATGGTTACAAACGGCTACATGACTGAAGAAGCCGTTAGAGAGCTGGGCTCATTAATTGATGCAGCTACAGTTGACTTTAAGGGAGGGGGTAATAGGGATTTCTATAGGAAGTTCATTGGAGTAATAGATCCTGAGCCCATATACTCCACTATTCTCGACATGAAGAGACACGGCTGGTGGATTGAAATAACTAACCTAGTCGTACCTAAGTATGGAGATAGAGTTGAAGACTTAAGGAAGTTAGCTAAGTGGGTGTATGAGAACTTAGGTGAAGAGACCCCCCTCCACTTACTCCGCTTCCACCCAGAGTACAAGCTCCACGAATTGCCTCCAACACCTGTTGAAACACTCGATAAGTTAGCGAAGATAGCGCTTGAAGAAGGACTTAAGCACGTCTACGTAGGAAACGTATGGGGACACCCTCTCGAGAACACTTATTGCCCTAAATGCGGCTACTTAGTGATTAAGCGCCACGGCTTCTATATAACTAGCTGGAGGCTCAGCGACGACAATAGATGCCCTAAGTGCAATTATAAGTTGAACATAAGGGGTAAATATCACGCTGCAGGCGCTGGGTTAAGATTCATATAGAGATTTATGGGAGGGCGTCTAAAATGCCCTACTTCATTGTAGTGCTTGGAACAGCTGGCTCAGGTAAGACTACTCTTACAGCAACTCTCAGCGATTATTTAAGCCACCTTGGCTTTGATATAGCTATAGTAAACCTCGATCCAGCTGCTGAAAACCTCCAATACGAGCCTGACGTCGATGTTAGAGATTACGTTAACGCTAGGGAAGTAATGGAGAAGTATGGGCTGGGACCTAATGGAAGCTTAATTGTTTCAGCTGACTTAATAGCTGCTAGGATTAGTGAGATATCTGAAGAAGTGAGTTCACTAAAGGCAAACTACATAGTGATCGACACTCCTGGGCAACTAGAGTTATTTGCATTTAGAGAAGCGGGGCCTCTTATAATTAGGAGCTTGATCGGTGATCAAAAGGCTGCTTCACTATTCCTTATAGACTCAATATTAGCTGAAGATCCATCTTCACTGCTGTCATCCCTTCTTCTAGCATCGTCAATAAACTTAAGGATAAAGCTTTCACAAATAAACGTATTGAATAAAGTTGACTTAATTGAAGACAGCGATGTTGAGAGAATAGTTGGATACATGGAAAACACCGATGACTTCATTGAATCGCTTTGCAATAAGAAGGAAGTAGCTATACTGTGGGATAGAGCTGACTTAGAAGCCTTAATTCCAAGGCTAACAGTATATGAGTTAATACCTGTATCAGCAATTAATTGGGTAGGGATAGACGAGCTCTACGCTGCCATACAGAGAATTATTGCTGGAGGCGAAGATTACTTAACTGAAGAGCCATCGCCAATACTTTAATTAAATAAAAACTGCATAGTCATTAATAGAAAGCATTTTAAGGCTAGGAGGCCAAAAGAGAATAGGCCGCCGTAGCTCAGCCTGGTGGAGCGCCGCCCTGGTAAGGCGGAGGCCCCGGGTTCAAACCCCGGCGGCGGCTTCATAGAATACAAGGGATTTAGGGAATTTACTTATTGGAATTCGACCCATATGAGTACCTTGAGGATATTCAAAGTAATGCTGTAATAAATTGGGCATTAAGTGAGAGCAGGGGGTTCAGCTCCATAGGTTTATATTGGTTGGTTTCATTGCTTCATCTCTATTCCCCTGCATTAGTCTTGGGTTTGCATAACCATTAGGGGCTTTCAGGGCGACCCCGGGGCACTCCACATCTTGAGTGTCTAGGGGAGAGCCTCCACAGGGCTCTCGAACCCTCATCAAGATGCATCCACGTATAGAGTTCTTATAAATACTTCAATCAATATAAACAGATATGAAAACCGAAACAGTTACGCGAGGCATGCATTGATCGATTGAATTACATTAGCAACTCCATATTTAGTGAATTGATGGAGCTTTACACAATACTAATAGCGTATAACTTCAAGAGGAATAGCGCTGGAGTATTCTTCTTGAAGAGGGAGAAGTCCTATACATTAAACCTCATTAGAGAAGGCGAGGTTTTAACAGTAGTCGATAGCGCTAACTTAGGAGATCATGCAGTAATTCACGATTACTATTTAGATAGTGATGGAAGAACGTTGGCGTACTTCTACACTCTCAAGGGCTCTGATGTAGGGGAGTTAGTCGTTATTAACTTAAGGGATTTTTCACTAATAGACTCCATTCATGGAAGTATATCAGATGTAATCTTTCTAAAGGGGGGAGATAGATATTACTACGTTAAGTTCTTTAGGAGCGGTAAGTGCCCTGACGACGTTGAAGCTCCTTGTGAAAGAGTTTTCCTAAGAGAAGACAGCAAGGACGAACTAGCCTTCGGCTACAACATGCCTAGAAATCACCACATATCTCTGCTTCAATCTACAGATGGCTCTAAAGCCCTTGTAGAAGTTAGTTATGGTTGGATAAGGGAAACTCTTTACGCAGGCACTCTAGAAGATCCATGTAAGTGGACTAGGGTTTTAGAGGGAGACTTTAGAGCTAAATTCATAGATTCTCGTGGAGACCATTACTTCGTCGTAGTATATGATGGTAATAAACTCGGGAGAATTTTAAGGATTGGTGTAGAAGGCGTTGACGCAATTGCTTCAGAGGCTGGAGAATACCTTCAGGACGCCATTATGATCGGTGATCACATAGTTGCTTCATATCTAAAACACGCGTCTTCCTACATTAAAATATACGATCTAGAGGGTGGAGTTTTAGGGGAATTCAAGTTCTTTGAGCCAGTAAGCGTTGTAAGAATGTACTCCTATGGAGGTGGAGGGTTTATAGAGCTTAGGTACTTTACGAAACCATATGAAGTTATTGAAGTGCTTGGAGCTGAATTAGCTTTTAAGAAGATTATGGAGCATCCTAAAGTTTTTTCAACGGATATAGTGGAGGATTTTGCAATATCTCACGATGGCACTAGAGTCCACTTCTTCTGGATTAAAAGCCCTAGTGGATCTAAGAACGTTGTAGTATACGGCTATGGAGGTTTTTCAGTACCTCTAACTCCATTCTTTACCCCCTGGATACCGATACTCCTAAAACACGGAGTTGACGTCGTCGTAGTCAATCTTAGAGGTGGATCGGAGTATGGTGAGAAGTGGCATGAAGCAGGCATGAAGCACAATAAAATGAACGTATTTCACGACTATATTGCTGTAGTTGAGAAATTCAAGTCTATGGGGTTTAGAGTTGCAGGTTTTGGCAGAAGCAGTGGCGGTCTATTAATGGGCGCTGTTATGACTTTAAAGCCAAGTCTCCTGGACGTAGCTGCTATAGGCTACCCCGTTCTAGATATGTTGAAGTTCCATAAACTGTACGTAGGCGCTGCATGGATTCCAGAATATGGGGATCCAGAAGACCGTGGTGATAGAGAGTACTTACTTCAGTACTCACCCTACCATAACCTTAAGGAGGGAGAAGAGTATCCTCCAACAATAGTTTACACTGGGCCATATGACGATAGAGTGCATCCAGCTCATGCATTGAAGTTTTACGCTAAGATGAAGAGCTTTGGAAACAATGTTTGCTTAAGAATTGAAGCTTCATCAGGGCACTCAGGTTCTTCACCACAAGTTCTAGCTATGGAAATGGCGGATGTACTATCGTTCATATTATTAAACTTAAGTAAGGCCCATTAAATGAAAGTGAAAGAAAGTGTTTAAGCTAGTGCTGCACTCTATGCATTAAGGTGCCTTAATTTGACTGAACTATCCTGGGTTTGTAGGAGGTGCGGCTTTAAAAGCGATCTCAGTAAATACTATTACAGATGCCCTAAGTGTTATTCTCCAATAGATTTAGAGTACGACGTTGAGTGGAAGCCGAGTGGTTGGGGGATCTATAGGTATAAGTCAATGCTTCCTTACGCGCCGCTGATTAGTCTGGGCGAAGGCCTCACTCCACTAGTTGTCAGGGAGCTTAGAGGAGTTAAGGCATGGTTTAAACTGGAGTATCTAAATCCATCCGGTAGCTTTAAGGACAGGGGCTCAGTAATGGCTTTATCTCTAGCTAGATCATTGAACTACGAAAGAGTTATTGAGGACTCAAGCGGCAATACTGGCGTTTCAGTAGCACTGTATGCACAAGCCCTTGGTTTAAAAGCTGAAGTAATAGTTCCTGCAGAAGCCCCACTAGGTAAGAAGAACTTAGTTAAGTTGTTTAAAGCAGCAATCATAGAAGTTGAAGATAGAGGGAGGGCTTCTGAAGAAGCATTAAAACGTTCTGAAGACATTAATACATTCTACGTAGCACATGCATGGAGCCCCATCTACCCAGAAGCCAATAAGACTATAGCTTATGAAGCTTTTGAGCAAGGTTTTAGGGGAGACGCAATTATAGTACCTATAGGTAGTGGTGGATTATTACTGGGTTTATACAAGGGCTTTAGTGAGCTTACTGAACTTGGCTTCATAAAGGATCTGCCGATAATCATTGGAGTTCAGGGAGTATCTGTAAGGCCTGTTTATGAAGCAATCCATGGAACAGTAAACGTAAGGGGTGATTCAAGCATTGCAGATGGAATAATGGTCCCCAACCCCCCTAGGTTAAGTGAAGTAGTTAATGCAATTACTAAATCTGGAGGGGAAGTAGTATTAGTGGACAATAATGATGTAATTAAAGCATTGAGGGAATTGATTAACCTAGGATTTCTAGTAGAGCCAACTAGCGCTACAGCACTAGCTGCATTAAATAAAGTCATTAATGAAGGAGCAAGTGTAAGGGAAGTTCTAATTCCATTAACGGGCTCAGGTCTAAAAATGATTGATGACATAGCTAGACTGTTAAGCTTTTAATATAGTTAAGCAATAGACGTAAGTAATGTAGGTTAGGCTAACCTAACAGGGATCTACAGTGCTAAACTTGGCTGACGTTCCAAGAGGGTGTAAAGCAAAGGTAATAACAGTAAGTGCTCCCGGTATGTGGGGCACGAGGCTTCTTCAAATGGGTATTACTCCAGGAGCTGAAATTGAAGTAATTGAGAACAGTAGCAGAGGCCCTATTTTAATAAAGGCTAGGGGTTCATTAATATCAATAGGCAGAGGCATAGCTAGAAGAATAGTAGTTGAATTAATCAATCATTAGGCGGTATTATTGAAGGAGATAACGGTAGCTTTAGCCGGCCAGCCTAACGTTGGGAAGACGGCGTTATTTAACTTAATTGTTGGCCAAAGCATTGAAGTAGCTAATTGGCCTGGAGTAACTGTTGAAAAACGCGAAGGCTTTAGAGAATACAAGGGTTATAGAATTAGGTTCGTTGACTTGCCTGGAACATATGGGTTAACAGCCACATCAATAGATCAAGTGATTGCTAGAAACTTCATAATTAGTGGTGAAGCTGACGTAACTTTAGTCTTAGTAGACTCAACTATACCTGAGAGAACTATGTACTTGCTGCTTGAAGTACTTGAACTAACGAGCAAAGTAGTAGTCGTCTTCACTAAATCCGACATGACTCATAGCGCTGGAATACACATAAACTACGACTTATTGGAGAAGAAAATAAGTGCTCCAATAGTCCCCATATCTATTAAGTCTCCTGACTCTATAAGAAGTCTGCTGGATAAAATAATTGAAGTCCATGAAAGAGAGCCCTATAGACAATTAATTAAAATAGACTATGGTGAACTAGAGCCTTTCATAAGGAGCGTCGAAGAGATAGTTAGGGAAAGCAGCTTAGCTAAGGATTTCCCAACGAGGTGGCTTGCCGTAAAGCTTCTTGAAGGAGACAGAGACCTTGAGTCAAGGCTCTTGAAGAGAGGAGAGATCGAAGTACTTGAAAAAGCAAGATCTATTCGAAGAGAAGCCGAGGAAATACTGAAGCTAACAATGCCTGAAGCCGTAGCAATGAAGAGGTTTAATAAAGTAATTGAAGTACTTCAAGGGGCTTTAGTTATCAAAGGAATGCCCACTAAGGGTAGGGGAGAGCGCTTAATAGCACTGCTCTACAAGCCCCGGATCGGGCCTTTAATTTCAATGCTACTAGTGCTAGCGCTGTTTACAGTAGTCTTTACTATTAACACGGGCTTTCCGTTAAATATGGCATTTGAATCCATTGGATTAAGAGGCTTAGCTAGCTTCATAGAGGATCATTCGTTGTCTCACGTAGTTGGCAGGTGCTTTGATTACTTAAGTAAATTAATTTCAAGTAGTATAAGTAATAGCGTTTTAAGAAGCCTTATAGTTGATGGAATTATAAATGGTGTTGGAACTGTAATGACTTTTCTACCGCTCATTGCAACGATCTCCATAGTACTCGCCGTGCTCGAGGACTCTGGTTTACTGCCAGTTATAGCAGCAAGTGTGCACCCATTCCTTAGAAAAATAGGGTTTTCAGGACACATGGTTTTCCCCATTACAATAAGCTTTGGATGCAACGTTCCTGGAGTTATTGCTGCAAGAGCTTCCCCCAACTTCGATGAGAGAGTGAGGGCTTGGCTAACCATGGCTTTCATACCGTGTCAGGCGAGGCTTATAGTTGTGTTAGCTTTTGCAACAGCGTTAAGGAGCTTGAATGGATTAATGTTAATGGCGTCTGCTTATGCAGCCGCTCTCTTAGTATTTATAGCAGTTAACAAGTCATTAGTGATCATGTATAAGAGGAAGAAGCTTTATGAAGAGCCTGAACTACTTTTAGAAATACCTCCAATACATGCCCCTATACTTCGCGTCATATGGTGGATTGCTTGGAATCAAATCAAGCACTTCCTATTTAAGGCAGCTACAATAATATTCCTTGCATCATTGGCTTCGTGGATTATGCTGCATTACACTCCATCCCTAACGTACACAGGTGATTACTCACTAAGTATAGGTATGTCTATAGCATCAGTTATATCGCCTTTGCTTACTCCATTCGGCTTTAATGAAAGCTTAGCTAAGTCCATAGGATTTGCACTAATCATAGGTTTCTTTGCAAAAGAGGCTGTTTTATCAAGCATAGCAATTATTACTGCCGAAGAAGTTCCAGCTAAAGCACTAAACATCCTTGGAGTCAATGATGCTCAATTGGTGTTCCTCACTATTTTCACAATGCTTTATGTCCCATGTATAGCGACTCTAGCAACAATCTACAATGAATCTAAGAGCCTTAAAATAGCTCTATCGTCAATAGTATTAATGATGGTTATAGCTTACGCAATCTCAATGCTAGCATATGCTATTGCCTCAATACATTCTTAAAAATCTTAAACTAAGACTCCCTCTTCCCAACCATTATTCAGGTTTGTAAGGCTAGCAATTTAGGACTGTGGATTAATGCTGTTGCTATGAAGTCTAAGCGCAAAGAGGGGCAGAATTGAATAAACCTAAAATTTAGTGGAACCCCATAATCTTAAGTAGAGATGTAAATCACTACTTTATCTTCCCCTATTAACCACTCCCTCTTATAAGTGTTTGAACTGACTTTACTGGGGGCTTCTTCGCTTAGAGTTAACTCTAGCGCACGCACTTCGCTAGATATGTAGCTCTTCAGCTCTTCCACCATATCTATGGCTTCACGAGGCATTTGTATCCACACATTTACTTTAGCATCTACAGGTAATTCCATCTCCTTTCTCATTACTTGAATCCTTCTCACGATCTCTCTTGCCAGCCCTTCAGATACTTCCCTTAGCGTAAGGCGCGTGTCTAGAGCTATGACGCCGTACTTAAACTCTCTTACTACTAGGTTGTTGTTGTAAATCTTCTTTACGTTGACGTGCCTTGGCTCAATAATTATTTTAACGCCGCCTACTTCAGCTTCATGTCTTCCAAAAGTAACTACGTCCTTAGCAATAGGCTCAGCGTTTCCCTCCACATACTTTATTACTTCTTTAGCTAGCGACCTATACTCAGATCCTATGACACTGTAAACGGGTTCAGCGACGTATCTAACGATCTTGCTTACTTCATCTAAAGGCTTTACATCCAGGTTCTTGGAGTTAGTTATAAATAGCACGGCGTCTAAGTGCTTTGCCAATGTAGTTCTAACTGATTCACTGTTGGTGTAGACAGTAATGCATTTAACTGGCTGTCTTAGCTTTATTCCAGCACTCATTCTAGCTGATGCTGCAGCTGAAGCCAATTCCCTAATCACGCTCATGGATTCTTCGAGCTCTTCATCTATAAAGTCTTCGTCAACAGTCGGCCACTTCAAGAGATGTATTGATGGAGGTAGATTAGGTTCAGCTGGCTTAACGAACTTTAAGTAGAGTTCTTCAGCTAGAAATGGAGCTATAGGAGCAATCATTATAAGCCATTTCTTCAACGCATAATACATTGAAGCGTATGCAGCCACTTTCTCTAAAGCGTTTTCCTCAATCCACACTCTAGGCCTAGCGAATCTCACATACCAATGGCTGACGTCTTCAACTATGAAGTCCTTAAGCATTCTTACAGCTTCATGCACTCTATACTCATTGAATGCACTGGTCACCTCCTTTATCAACTTATTTATCCTCGACAATAGCCACTTATCTTCAAACTTTAAGTAATCTCTAAGCTCTTCTACAGAGTAGATCAATGGATCGTACTTATCTAAATTCATATAAGTTGAAGCGAATACGAAGACGTTCCACGCTACATCAAGAGCTGAGCGGATCTCATTAATACCATCCCATGAGAACTTTAAGTCCTCCCACACAGTGTTTTGAAGAAGCCACAATCTAAGGGGATCTCTACCAGCTTTCTCAATTGCTTCATCAGTTCCAACGTAATTCCCCAAGCTCTTATGCATTTCACGGCCCTTTTCATCGAGTGCAAAGCCGTGGACTAATACGTATTTATATGGAGCGACTCCAAAACCTATTACTCCTGCTCTAAGGAGGCTGAAGAACCAGCCCCGCACTTGATCATGTCCTTCAACTATGAAATCTGATGGAATTTCGCTTACCCCCAACTCAAATGGCTTGCCTCTAGCTGCATAGAATGCTATTCCACTATCAAACCATACGTCAGCTACATCAGGTACTCTACGCATTTCACTACTGCACTTAGGGCATTTAAACGTAATTTCATCTATCCACGGTTTATGAAGCTCCCTCGGTCTCATTCCACTATACTTCAGTAGTTCCTCTAAGCTCCCAATGACTACTCTATGTCCATTGGGGCAAATCCATATTGGAAGAGGTATGCCCCAATAACGCTGCCTGCTTATAACCCAATCCTGTAAGTTGTTCAATATGTGTAGAAGTCTGTCGAAAGCCCAACTAGGCATCCACTTAACTTTACTTGCCTCCTTAATTAATTCATTCTTTACTTTAGTTACTCTAATTACCCATTGTTTTGTAGCTCGTAGAACTACCGGGGTCTTACACCTCCAGCAAACTGGATATCTATGGGCTATAGTTGATTTATGTAGCAAGTACCCTCTGCTCTCTAAATCGCTTATTATTCTTTTGTTTGCATCTCTAACGTACATGCCAGCATAAGCACCCACTTCAGCAGTAAACCTCCCCTCTTCATCTACTGGAGAAGCTGCTGAAGTAATGCCGTATTCCAACCCTACTTCGTAGTCTTCAAATCCATGCCCTGGAGCGCCGTGTACTAGCCCAGTTCCTTCAGTAAGTGCAACGTGTTCTCTAGATAAAACTACTTTATGGTGTTTTAAGAGCTGTTCTTGAAGAGGTATTAAGTCATGTAATGGATGCTGGTACTCTAAGCCCTCTAGCTCGCGGCCGCTGAACTCCTCAACTACGCTGAACTCACTTAAACCAATTTCGCTAAGAAAGCCTCTGAGCCTCTCTTTAGCTAATATGTACTTCTCGCCGTTAACTAATACCTTGACGTAAACAGCATCTGGGTTAGCCATTATGAATGTGTTGGCTGGCAAAGTCCAGGGAGTAGTAGTCCAGATCACTAGGTACTCCCTTTCACATCCTTTAACTGGGAACTTCACGTATATACTTGGATCAATTACTTCACTGTATTCGACTTCGTATTCAGCGAGCGTCGTGCTGCATCTAGGGCACCAGTAGACTACTCTATACTCATTATCTAGTAGGCCCATTTCATCAGCTTTCTTAATTAGCCACCAGCCGGACTCTATGTATTCATCCCTCAT
The DNA here is from genome assembly GCA_038879595.1 of Desulfurococcaceae archaeon. Lineage (GTDB taxonomy): Archaea > Thermoproteota > Thermoprotei_A > Sulfolobales > Desulfurococcaceae > JANXDZ01. The sequence continues at coordinate 14,523 of JAVZTI010000006.1, forward strand.
AGTGAGATACGGATTGCTCCAATCCATTAATACGCCTAGCTCCATAAACCATTTAGTCATTGATTCCACGTTTTCGTAAACTAACCTCTTACATGCATCAATGAACTTCTCAACCCCTATCTTTTCCTCAATCTCCCTTTTGTACTTGACTCCAAGCTTTTGCTCTACTTTAACTTCAATGGGCAATCCATGGCAGTCATAGCCCGGTTTATCGAACACTCTATAGCCAGTCATTCTCTTAAACCTTAGGACAGCGTCCTTCAATGATTTATTCCACGCTGTACCTACGTGAGGTACGTCTCCAGATGGATATGGAGGGCCATCTATGAATAAGAAGATGTTCTCGCACTTACTGTTCTCACTGAGCACTAATTTATAGAGGTCAATTTTATCCCAGTACTCTTTTACAGAGCTTTCAACTCTATGTGGATTATACCTCCCCTCAACTTTCCCAACTACTGGCATTAAATCACCGCACTCTAACTCTCTGCTAACTAAGCAGACACATAGTTTAAGCTATTAAATAATGCGCTTTCCCTCAAATGTGCACTATAGAGAACACGCTTTAGTAAGTTAAGTAAGCGCCAACTCTCGATCTTTCCTAGCAACAATGAGTGTTGTTGGCAATAAGATTATAGCTGTTGTAATTGCAGCAGGCCTCACAATGTTATCCCCTATATTGTTGTAAATTGATTGAACTTCCACTAGAACGTCCATGGTTATTCTATCGCCTTTTTCAACACGTGTAGTAAACCCCAGGAAGAATACGTTTACTACTTCAGTAGTTAAAGAGCCGTTAAGGTACTTCAATACTCCAGCATCATCATATTCAATAAATCCGCTGAGACTAAAGTATATCCTTACTTGTACTCCTTCAACAACAGCCTTTATAATCCATGCCTCATTTATCGGCATAGGCTCTCCAGAGCCCTTAACTAAACCATTTGAAGAGCTTCCCCCAGTCAGTAGGCCAGACCAATACAGTCTGTTAAAGGCTATTCTAGGGTTATCGCTTGATGGCTGAAGTATTAAGTTGCCTGCTGTACAGTATATTGCAGTATCTAGATCCAGTTTGCCGCCTCTTTGAGTTTCAATATTGTAGACGTATATAGGAGATCGAACGCTTTCCGCTATTGCATAGCTGTAGGCTGAGCCTGCAAGGAGAGCTATTAATAGAGCTATCAATAAACCCTTCCACAAGGATCCTAAGCCCCTCTTCCTTACATACACGTAGGATGAACTCCATGGATCCCAAGCAACTGCATGCTCCCCTCCACGCAGCCACCGTGGAGCTAGTGTATAGAGTAAGAGTATGCCTGCTACGAATCCACCTCCATGAGCGAAAAATGCTGTTCCACCGAGCCTCATATACCCATAGATAACTTGAGTAGCAAACCAGAATATTAGGAAGAAGCCGGCAGTAGTTGTAAAACACCACGGCATTAGGAATAGGAACCAGCATAGCCCTAGGCGCTTCTGAGGATAAAGCATTAAGTAAGCCCCTAGAACACCACTTATAGCGCCTGAAGCACCTATTGCTGGAATAAAGAGGTCCACAGGTCCTCTAATGATGGCGAATGCTGTATGAAATATGGATGCCGATATACCTGAAGCAACGTATAGAGTCAAGTACCTTAGCGAACCTATTGTTGCCTCAACTTCTTTTCCAAAAATATAGAGGAAGTACATATTGAAGAAAATGTGGAATATATCTGCATGCATAAACATGCTTGTAAAAAGCCTGTATAACTGGCTTGTTTCAACTAATGTAACAGGTATAAAGGAACCGAAGTCGAGCCATTGATTACTTATCTGGAGGAATGCATTACTGTAGCTTGTAACTAAGTATACTGCAACATTAATTATTATTAATGCATAAGTAATAGGGCTTCTGCCCCCTCTACCGGTAGGTATAGGAAGCATGCTCAATACGATCAGCTCTAGCATTACCTATTAAAAGTAGTTCTATGCAGTTTATAAAGCAATTTGAATCTATATGCTTCTTGAAGAGAGGCGTAAAGAGCTTAAGACATTATTTAACTTTAGAATGCATTCACTTAAACAGGCTGTAGCTGGGGCTTAAGAGCCTTTACAACTATTTGGGTCGGTATAGAGAGTTTTGATGCAGCTCTCCTAAGTGCCTCTTTAGCTTTCAATACTGCATCCTTCTTTACTCTTACTTCAATAATTACGTCTCCTGGATACACTCTTGCAGCCAGCCCAATTGGTTTACCGAATGAAAGTCTCATTCCATCTTGAAGCCTATCAGCTCCTGCAAAAGCCATCATTTTATTCTCCCTAAGCACGTGGTGTGGATATACTCTAACTTTCATTAGGAAGTTTACATCACCTACTTCAGTCGACAAGTACTTGTTAGCAATTACGCGTGCAGCTTCAAGCGCATTATGCCTTATTTGACCAGCTTCGCTAGCCGTTAATTCAAGTACATAATCATAGTCGTTGCTTAAGTTACCCATAGTGAACTTAGTTATCTTTGGAGGAGGAGCTCCAGGTATATACTCCTTCCTAGTGTACGGTGGTCCACTGAAATGCCTATAACACCTCCCCGGCCTTAAAGGCATTTTAAACACCTGCTTCACTTAAAACTACTACTGAGGCTATATACTTTTCCACTAACTTACGTTAATAGATGAAAGCAGAGTCTTTCATGAATGTGAATTACGAAAGCCCTACATACAACTACCCGAGGTTTTATTACAGTTGTATAGCTCTAACTTAGATCCATGGATGCTAAGCAGGGTGTTTAGGTTTTAGAATGCTATACTGGTGGCGCTTATGCAGCTCGTCTTTGCATGCACTTATATGGGGTTGCTTAACGTCATTGAGTTAATACTCAACTTATTTGCAGTAGTAGTTCTTGGCGCAAGCGCTATTGCCATAGGTTTGCTTAATGCTGTATGGACTCTAGCGTACATTCCTTCAGCGTACTTAGCGTCAAAGCTCTCTAATAAGGGGTTCATAAAGGAATCGCTTATGTCGTCAGTAATCCTAATTACGTCCTCAATAGCTATCTTAACTAAGGCTTCCAGCATAGCTTACTTATCCTTAGGTTTCGTAGCGCACTCAGTATCTCTAGCTACCGCTAGGCTAGCAATAATTACTGCTCTACTAGAGGCTAACGACAGCTCTAAGTGGAGCAGCGTGAATAGAAGGTATGTTCAATTAATTGCATTAATTGAAGGACTCCTGCTCTTAGCTATTGCAAGCATTGGCTTTAAAGCGCTTTTAAATAACTTAACTTTACTAGCCTTTATCGCTAGCTTATTTGGAGTAGCTACTTTAGCTACAGCTCCAAAGACTTTACTACCTATTGAGAGAACGCTAACTAAGTTGGAGAAGACTCTTCATAGAATCCTATTGCCGGCAAGAGCTATTACAGCCCTTGGTTATCAAAGCCTCTACACGCCTACAGGTTACTATATATTCCAAAGGATTTGGAGCATGGGGGCTGAAGTAAGCTTAACTCCAATAGCTCTCTCATTAAT
>JAVZTI010000006.1:18038-38765 GCA_038879595.1 Desulfurococcaceae archaeon
AATTAGCTTGAGAATAGGCAATGAATACTTATTCACTCCACTTCCATACTTCCTCCTGAAAGTACTTGGCTTAGGAATTGATGGAGCTCTAGCTATCTATGGATCAGCTAAAGTAATAGCTTCCACAGCCTTAAGCGCTATACCAATAGACTTCTCTGAGAAGAGTAGAACTTTACTGATAGTTTCACTAGTTGTAAGAGCTGTTTCAGCAACAGCACTGCTCTGCCTTGGGCCAAGTCCAACGCTGCTCTCCATTTCAATAACGCTAGTGTACTTAACTAACGTATTCATAGATATAGCTATATACACAGCCTTTGTAAACGCTACTGCAGGCTATAGGACAGCAATGTACACTGTACTTAGTGAATTAGCTAGCTTAGCAGGTGCTGCTACTTCAGGGTACATTTTTGCCTCTACAGGCCAGCTAGGCATTTTAACAGCAATACTATTGTTGACTATAGTTATGGCAACTATTGCTCAACGCGTAATCTCTGCTTCAAAGCTTTAATGCTTTACAACAGCTTTAAACTTCGTGAAAGCATTTAAAGATCGAGCTCCTAGCGGTGGAACGCATACTTCCGTTAACTCTTCTTTCAGTGTTAAAGTAAAAAGTTAGCAAGTCCAATATCGATGTTTGAGTTTAGAGAGTTTTCAGCTTACATCTATTGGTGTTACGAAATTCTTATGATATTCTAAACGCATTTAAGCGAATTCTCAAAGCCATGCACATTCATTAACTTTATGAGCGCTCTTATTCATTTTCTCCTATGCCAGCCTCTGCGCTATAGACTGTTTCACTAAAGGTTAAATCTAAAAGCTGCTCATAGTCCATATGATGGAACGTCATTGATATCCTTGTAATTTATAAAGAGCGATCATTACATGCAGCAGAATTAAGTTGTTAGTAGAAGTAGCAACTCATTAGGCTCTTTCATAGGCATTTGCGTAGGCTTTTTCCCTGGCTCTCTTACGATTTATCCTTGTGCTTTGCAACCATCATATTTATTTTATTTAGAGCTCCAAGCACTGTTTAAGGCTCAACGGCTGCTCATGAAGACACGTGAATACTTGAGCCCGCGTGAACGAGGCTGGAGTCCCTGGATGTGGAGGAACATCAATTGACGAAAACTAATGTGTGGAGACAAATGGGAATGCTTCAGCAGGGCGCTTTCAGCCATCCCCGCTCAGGGTGCCTCCCTACTAAGCCTCATCACACTTAGACTTAAGTCACAGCATTCTCTATAAACTACAAGCTTTTAAACTTAAGAATTCTTAATAGTTGCTGTGGCTACTGTCCTTAAATCAGTTATCAGGTTCGCCGACCTTCTTCACAGCCTTACAGCTCTGCCTCGGGTTCGTTCATCACTCTCTTAAAGTATTTATCTCAGGGCTTAATAACATTACTTTAGTACTGTGTTCCCAGGCTTATTGGTGTATATGTTGAATTTAAATGCAATAGTCATGGCTGGTGGAGAAGGCACTAGGCTTCGACCTCTTACAGCTAATAGGCCTAAGCCCATGGTACCATTATTCAATAAACCTCTCCTAGAGTACATAGTTGAACACTTAAAGAACTTTAACGTAAATAGAATTGGATTCACTTTACACTACCTGCCTAGCACAGTCATCGACTACTTTGGCGATGGCTCTAAGTGGGGCTTAGAGATAATCTATAGCGTTGAGGAAAAGCCTCTTGGAACAGCTGGTGGAGTAAGAAAGCTCTACGATGAATTAGGCTCTGATTCCACAGCAATAGTCTTCAGCGGCGATCTATTTACAAACATAGATTTAGGGAGAATGCTTAAATATCATAAAGAAAAAGGCTCAGTATTCACCATAGCGTTAAGGAAGGCCGTTGACCCAACTCAATACGGCATAGCCCTCTTAAACACCGATGGAAAGGTAGTTAGATTCCTTGAGAAGCCCAGCTGGGGTGAAGTATTCAGTGACTTAATAAACATGGGGGTCTACATAGTTGAGCCTGAGGCTTTAAAGCTTATTCCAAGAGGCTTAGAGTACGATTTCTCAAAGAACTTAATTCCTGAGTTAATTAAAAGAGGCATGGAGGTATATGGATTTAGGGCAGACGACTACTATTGGAATGACATAGGAAGCTTTGAGCAGTATCGTGAAGTGCACTTAGATGTACTTAGTGGAAAAGCCCCAGTGCCTAGAGGATCTCTTGGAAGAGAAGTTAGTGAAGGAGTCTATGTTCAGGGAGAAGCAGATGTATCTAGAGAAGCAGATATTTCACCGCCAGTAGTAATTGGTGGCGAAACAGTCGTTAGAAAGGGCTGTAGAATAGGGCCTTTCTCAGTGATTGGATTAAACAACATCATAGATCACAATGCTGTTATTGAAAGAAGCATTCTATGGAATCACGTATACGTAGGATCCTTTGCTCAAGTAAATAGCGCTATAATTGGGGAAAAAGCTAGAGTGGAGAGTCACGCTTACATATGTGAGGACTGCATAATAGGTGATGAGACCGTTATAGGGAAGGGATCAATTGTTAAGCCTGGAGTAAAGATTTGGCCTTCAAAAATAGTTGATCCATATACAACTGTTTCAACAAGCCTTAAGTGGGGGATTAGATGGTATAAGAACTTAGTGGATCCATGGGGTATTACTGGCTTAGCAAACATAGAGATTACGTCTGAGCATGCAGCTAAAATAGGTTTAGCTGTAGGTTCATGGGTTAAAAGTGGGAGTAGAGTTGCTGTAGCCTACGATAACTACTCTACTTCAAGAGCAGCAGCATACGCAATAATATCGGGTCTATTGTCGGCGGGAGTTAGAGTTGAGGAGCTTGGATTAACGCCTCTCCCAGTATTAGTTAACTATATAGTTAGCAGAAAAGCCGATGCAGGAATAATAGTGTCAACACTAACTTATGAACCAGCTAGAGTTAGGGTAAAGATTTTTGATAGAAGCGGGCTATTCATTGGAAGCAGTGATGCTAGAACTATAGAGGCAGCGTTCTTCAAGGAGTCTTACAGAAGAGTTACTGCAAATGAAACGGGCGTATTAACAATATTGAGAGGCCACGTGAATTACTACGTAGAGCTGCTTGTTAATGAAATCAATGGAGAATCAGTTAGAAAAGCTGGGAAGTTCTTAGTCGACTGCCTCTATGGAACTGTAGCTCAACCACTGACATCTATAACTAATGAGCTTAATGCACAGGCATTCTTCATAAACTGCCGTGAAGAAAGCCCGGTGCTGCCTCCAGAGGAAGCTCCATTAAATACTTCAGTGGAGTTCCTATCAAGAGTTGTTCCATCAATGAACTTGGCTGCCGGCTTCATATTCGATAGCGATGGAGACAAGCTCTTAGTAATAGATGATCTTGGAAAATCCATCAATTTAGAGGTAGCAGCCATACTAATAGCTAAAGCTGTATTGGAGGAGAGAAGCGGTATAGTAATTGTGCCGGAAACAGCCTCCACAATCCTTGAGAAGTACATTAATGAGCTTGGTGGGAGAATGGTGAGAGCAGGCCTTGGGCTAATGGGTGTGGCTGACGCCATTAGAAAATACAGCAATGTTGTATTAGCAATAGATGACAGAGGAGGATTTATATATCCATGGCTGCACCCGGGTCCTGATGCGATATACACATCTCTTAAAATCCTTGAGTACATAGGCAGTAAGGGAGTAAAGCTAAGCGAGTTAGTGAATGAAATACCTGAGCCGTATAGGGAGAAGGTAAGGATCCACGTTCCATACAACTATAGGGGGGTATTTATGAGGACGCTCTTCAATGAACTTAAGGGGAAGGAAGTAGAATCAATAGATGGAATTAAAGTAATTGAGGAAGATGTTGGGTGGGCTTACATAAGGCCTCTTCCAAGCGAACCCATAGTAGAAGTAATGGTTGAAGGAGTGAGTCCTGAGAAAGAGGAGAAAATGCTTAAAATGATCTTGAGTTTAATTGAAGAAGTTAAGAAAAGAATTGTGTAAAAGCAACTAGTGTAGTCTAAGAGTTACTACAGCATCTAGCTATGCACCATTCATAAAGTTGAGAGTTAAAAGCTCTTAACTATGTACTAAAGGCATCCTGTAGCATGTGTATTTTTAAGTTTAAGGAAATGTTTTAGACTTTAAGAAGAATGTTGGGGTTAAAGTTGTTCAACCCTAAATTGTTTATAGAAGCAACTTTAAGTTACTTAGAGAGGAACTACAACAACGTGGATTGCGCAATAGCCTGTGTAAGCGGTGGTGTAGATAGTGTAACTGCAACTGTTATTGCTAAAATGGTCTTGAAAGATAAAGTAGTGCCAGTATTCATAGACACTGGCCTCATGAGGTATGGAGAGGCTGAGGCAGTTAGAAATGCATTAAGTGGATTAATTGACTTGACAATATATGACTACTCAGACTTCATAGTGAGTAACTTAGATGGATTAAGTGATGCAGAGGAGAAGAGAAGGGCTTTCAAAGACTTGTTCTATAGTGCAGTAAGCGATATAGCTAGAAGACATGGGTGCAGCCACGTTATTCAAGGAACTACTAAGGCGGATGTTGTTGAGACCCTTGGAGGAGTAAAGACGCAACACAACGTCTTAACTCAAGAACTATTACTTAAGTACGGCGTGAAAATCATTGAGCCACTGAGAGATCTATATAAGGATCAAGTTAGAGCACTCGCACATTATCTCGGAGTGCCTTACTCAATAGTTCAAAGACAGCCTTTCCCAGGCCCGGGGCTATTGATTAGAGCTGTTGGGAAATTCTATAGAGATAAGCTAAGCTTAGTAAAACATGCAACTAGGGTGGTTGATGAAATGCTTAGTGGATGTAGCTACAGCCAGTATTTCCCAGCTGTTTGGGAACACGATGTGATTAATGAAGGCTACTTAGGTAACAGCTTATTTAAAGTATTTTCAGTGAAGACAACGGGAGTAGTTGGTGGTTCAAGAGTCTACGGCCACCCGATCCTAGTTGAAGGCTTCGATGAGCGTAATGCAGTTAAGTTACATGAATGGTTTGATGTAGTGAAGCACCCGCACATCCTAACATCTTTAGCCTCTAAGGATAGCGGGAGCTACTTTGTTGCAATAAGAATCGTTGAAACCAGGGACTATATGACGGCTAGCGTCCCTGTAATTGAGCGAAGCCTATTGCTTAAGTTAGCTGAAGAATTACTAGAGAGCCCTGAAGTTAGAGCAGTAGGCTATGATGTAACTCCAAAGCCTCCAGCAACGATAGAGTATGAATAGGCGTCGGGCGATTGCATGGATCTATCGTCAATTATCTACATTCCGTGGAGCACTGCACTAAGGTATTGCTACGAGCTAGCAATGAAAGTCCTGGAGAGCAATTATATGCCTCAACTAATTGTTGCAATATCGCGTGGAGGCTTGATACCGGCTAGAATAGTGAGCGATGTACTGGGAGTTTACGAGCTATACGCTGTGCGCTCAACTCTCTATATGCATGGCAAAGCCATTGGCAGCAAGCCATTGATAAATGCTCATCTACCAGTAGGACTTATCAAAGGAAGGAGGGTTTTAATAGTGGATGAAGTAGTTGACACAGGAACCACCATGGTGAACACTATTGATTGCTTGAGAAAACTAGATCCTTTTGAAGTAAGGACTGCAGTAATACACTATAAGTCTTCTAAGAGTGTGTATAGGCCGGACTACTACATCGCTGAATTAAAGGAGTGGAAGTGGATATATTACCCGTGGTCTCTTGTAGAAACCTTGTGGGATATACTGGCTAGCAATAGAGGCATAAGTGTTAGAGATGTAGTAAGCGCACTTAACATGAGTGAAGTATATATTGAAGCAAGTAGTCTAGAGAAGTGTTTAAGGAACTATAGTGGAGCTAAGTGAAGCGATTCGTTAACTCATCACTTTCTAATAAGGAGGGGATGTATCTCTAAATCAAGGCGGGGGGGAGGTTAAATAGCTTAGAACTTTATATACTTGAAAAACGATAGCGATTGAGAGGGCTTCATGTTAATAGTAGCTCTAGACCCCTTACAGAAGGGGGATGTAATTAACTGGGGTAGGGAAGTAATTTATGGAGTAAGGAGGTTAGTTGCAGGCTTTAAAATTGGCGTACCTCTATTAACTAAAGTAGGTATTAATGGATGTAAAAAGATCTTCTATGACTACTCAGGCTTGCTGATAGCTGATTTAAAGCTTGCTGATATAGGAGACATAATGGCCTCTGTTGTAAGAGACCTTAGTGAAGTTGGAGTAAATGCAGTGATCGCGCATGCTTTTGTAGGTAGATCAGGAGCTTTGGATAAGCTCATGGAGGAATGTGAGAAGCTGGATGTGAAATTAATTTTAGTAGTTTCAATGAGTCATAAAGGCTCAGAGGAGTTTATTGATAGACACCTCGAGGAGTTCATGGAGCTAACGCTATCTCTAAACGCGTGGGGGGTTGTAGCACCAGCTACTAGACCTAACATAGTTAGGAGAGTTAGGGAATTAGGTGGCAATAGAATTAAGATACTTTCACCTGGCATAGGAGTACAGGGAGCTCAACCTGGTACAGCTATTTGTGCAGGAGCCGACTATGAGATAGTTGGCAGGACTATTGTTGCTTCAAGCAGTCCCAGTGCTGAAGCACTGAGAGTTCTTAGTGAACAGGAAAGGAAGGTGAGGGAATGTCTTGGCTCCCAATAGAGCTCTATAAATACGGAATGATAAGGTTCGGGCGCTTTAAGCTAACGTCAGGCATTGATAGCCCCTACTACATAGATCTTAGGAGGCTTTACAGCTACCCAAAGTTAGCTAAAAGAGTTGCATTAGAAATAATTGAGAGATTCAATGTTGTTAGAGAAGTAGATGCAATTGTTGGAGTAGCAACTGCTGGAATACCGCTGGCTACCTACATAGCTGCGTTATCGGAGAAGCCTCTTGCATATATTAGGAGTGAGAGGAAAGCTCATGGAATGGAGTCGCTAGTTGAAGGAGATGTAGCTGGCAGAAAGACAGCTATAGTTGATGACGTAGCTACAACTGGTGGCTCTATAGAGAGGGCTTGGAATGCATTAACTTCAGCAGGATCTAAGCCTATTGCAGCCATAGTGATCGTTGATAGAGAGCAGGGAGCTAGAGAGAGGTTAAGTAGGCTTGGGCTAAAGTTCTTTAGCTTAACTACAGCTAGAGAGATATTCTCTGAACTATGCAAAGCTGGAATAATTGATGAATCCTTGCTAAGGGAGTTAATTGAGTATATGGAGAAAGCGCGCCCTTAAAGCAAGCTTAAAGTTTTTATACTAAGTAGACAGTCTGCTTTTGAGCGGGCGCGTTGAACAGTTCATTCATGGGTAGAGACGTAATATCCATACTTGACTTTAAGAGAGAAGAGTTAGAGGAGCTATTTGAGTTAAGCGATAAAGCTAGAAAGCTATTTAATAGAAAGCTAAGGCTTCTTGAAGGCAAGGTGGTTTCCTTAGCCTTCTTTGAGCCTTCAACTAGAACTAGGATGAGTTTTGAAGTAGCTGCTAAAAAGCTTGGCGCAGACGTTATTGGGTTCTCAAGCGAAGAGTCAATAAGTATTGCTAAGGGGGAGAACTTAGCTGATACTGTGAGGATGCTTGATAGCTACAGCGACCTAATAGTTATAAGGCATAGGCTTGAGGGAGCAGCTAAGTTTGCATCTGAAATAGCTTTAAACCCAGTTATAAATGGTGGGGATGGAAAGCAGCATCACCCTACTCAAGCCATGATCGATTTATATACGGTGAGAGAATTGTTTGGCGAAATAGATGGTTTAACTTACGCAATTGTGGGAGACCTTAGGTATGGTAGAGCAGCTACTTCATTCATTTATGCTTTAACTCTCTTTAAGCCATTGAAAGTATACTTAGTGTCACCGCCAATACTGAGGGCTAGGCCTGAAGTGATTTCGCTTTTAAAGAGTAAAGGCATAGTCTTTGAGGAGTTGAGTAAGCTGGATGATGTAATTAGAGAAGTTGACGTAATGTATGTAACTAGAGTTCAGCGAGAGAGATTTCCAGATCCAACTGAGTATGAGAAAGCTAAGGGCACTTACAAAGTAACGCTAAAACTCCTTGAGAAAGCTAAGCGCTCACTTAAAATACTGCATCCTCTACCTAAAGTTGATGAAATAGAACTTTCAGTAGATAGCTCTGAGCATGCTGCATACTTTCTACAAGCTTCACTAGGAGTGCCGGTGAGAATGGCTCTACTAGCTATGGTTTTAGGTGGTGAACTGTGAGTGAGCCAACACTAGTTGTTTCAAAAATAAGGGCTGGGACAGTAATAGATCATATACCTGCTGGAAGAGCTCTCGATGTGTTGAAGATAATTGGATTAAGTGGTCGTGAAGGAACTAGAACAGCAATCATAATGAATGTTGAAAGCAAGAAGTTGGGTAAAAAAGACATAATTAAAGTAGAGGGGAAGTTCCTGGGGCAACATGAGGTAAGCATTATAGCTCTAATTGCACCAACAGCTACCATAAATATAATTGAAGACTTTAAAGTAGTTAAGAAATTTAACGTGGAAATACCTGAAGTAGTTGAGGAAATAGTTGTATGCCCAAATACTACTTGCATAACTAACAAAAGCAATGAACCTATAAAGAGTAGGTTTAGAGTGCTCTCCCGTAAGCCGATCACTATGCAGTGCAGCTATTGCGGCACAATGATTGCTGAAGACGATTTATATAGGTTGATTAAAGTATGAGCTTTAGAAGCGCTAAAGTAATTAGTGTAGAGGAGCTTGGGGAGAATATTTATAGAATGAAGCTTAAGCTTATGGATGATCTAGGCATTAATCCGCTGCCATTCCAATTCATCATGGTTTGGATCCCAAGAGTTAAGGAAGTACCTATGTCTATCTCAGACTACGTAAGTGGCTTACTAACCATACTCTTTAGAGTTAGGGGGAGGGGGACGGAAGCTCTTTCAAAAACAACGGGATTCATAGGGGTGAGAGGCCCGTATGGAAGGGGTTTGAATTTACGTAGAGGAGAAAGAGTATTAGTTATAGCCGGTGGAGTTGGAATAGCTCCAATCCCATATTTAGTGAGAACTGCTTTAAGAACAGAGTCCTCTATAGGCGTGCTTTGGGGAGTGAGGAGAGCTAGCGAAGTTATCAGTGAAAACGAGTTATTTCAAGGGGCTAAGCCAAGCTTCTTCTATGTAGCAACTGAAGATTGCTCTTCAAGCTACTGTGGTACAGCTATTGATGTTGCGCCTAAAGCAATTAGCCAAGGAAATTGGGATAGAGTCATATTAATTGGGCCTCCTGAAATGCTTCGCGAAGGCTGCAGTAAGCTTATAGAAATAGATCCCTTAGTAGTCCTAGAGTCAATAGTTAAGTGCGGCATAGGTTTATGCGGCACGTGCTCACTTAAGCCTCTGCCAACACTTCTCTGCGTGGATGGCCCTCTCTACAGGTGTTCTCAAGTAGTTGATTACCTTGAGCATGGATAGCCTCTGGATTAGGTATTTTTATAGAGGGGATGTAATTCCATTAACTTTAGTAATACATAGCGGAGTCGTAGCTGAGAGACTCTATGGCTTTAAAAGAATTCAAGGTGTAGATAGGCACGTAGACTTAAGTAAGGGAGTGGCCTTCCCAGGCTTCATAGATATACATTGCCACTTAAGGGGCTTAGAGTTGAGTTATAAAGAGGATGAGGAAAGCGGTACGCGAGCTGCTGCTAAAGGAGGTTACGTAGCTGTAGTAGACATGCCTAACACTAAGCCTAGAGTGAATAGCGTTGAAAGCCTTAGAATGAAGCTGGAGTCCCTTAACAATAAGTCGTGTGTAGACTATGGTGTTTGGATAGCTCCTTCGCTGAGAACCCGTGAAGTAGTTGAAATGCTGAAGCATCCAGGTGTAGTGGGAGTAAAGATATTTCCAGAGGACTTTAACTTGCTCAGCACAGTACTATCGATGAATGTAGAGAAGCTTAAGTTAATTGTGCATGCTGAAGACCCTTACTTCATAAATGAGTGTAGAGCTGGCTCTAGGTGGAAGTGTAGACCTATAGAGGGGGAGTTAAAGGCTGTTGAAAGAGTTTACTCAACTTTGGTAAGCATAGGTTTGAGGAGGGATGTAAGGATTCATATAACTCACGCGACTAATCCATTAACGCTTCTAGTGGCTAAGAAAATGGGGTTTACAGTAGATACTTGTCCTCATTACTTGTACTTAAGCTCGATTGATGAATTGAGGAGTGGCTGTATAGCTAAAGTGAATCCCCCGCTTAGGCATCCACAGACGCCTATATCGCTATTGAAGTTCGTTAAGTACTTAGATGCTATTTCCACAGATCATGCTCCACACAGCATTGATGAAAAGAGCGTTGACTTCGCTGAATGCCCTTCAGGTATAGCATCCATAGAGTACGCTGCACTAGCTATGTTAAACTTAGCGTTGAAGGCTGAGCTGGATTTAAACGATGTTGTAAGGCTCTTGTCAAAGGGTCCTTCAGAGATTCTTGAATTACGCTTATTTGGCGACGCTTCTCCGGGAGGCATAGCTAGCTATACAGTAGTTGACTTTAGTAGTGAAACCCGCGTTAAATCACTGGAAATGGTTTCAAAAGCTAAAAACACTCCATACGATGGAGCAGTATTTAAAGGCTCAATACTTGCGACAGTAGTTAGAGGAAGAGTCATCTATATGAACGGCGAATTCCTTGAAGGCATTAAGCCAATGCCTTTGACGGAGGTGGTGAAAGTAAATGCTTCTTGGAGTTAGCGTAGCTGGATTATCGCTGAAGCACCCAGTGATGAATGCAAGCGGCATTTTAGGCAGCTCGCCTGAGCACATAGACATACTTGTGAGTTATAATGTATCTGCAGTTGTCACTAAGACTATAACTCTACAGCCGCGGGAGGGTTATGAGACTCCTATAATCATTGAGCTTCCAAATGGAGGAGTGTTAAACGCTGTTGGATTAGCTAATCCTGGTGTAGGAGCAGTGAAGTCTTTGGTCTCTAGAGCTAAGGCATTGAAAGTACCTTTAATTGCAAGCATTGGTGGAAGGAATGAGGATGAATTCATTAAAGTAGCTATAGCTGTAGATGAAGCAGGCGTAGATGCTATTGAATTAAACCTCAGCTGCCCTCATACAAAAGGGTATGGCATAGAGATAGGCGTCGATCCCCATAACGTTTATTCAGTGACGAAAAATGTAGCTTCTATAACTACAAAGCCCATACTAGCTAAGCTAGGCTTAAGTGATTCAATAGTTAAGTCGTGTGAAAAAGCTCTTAGTGCTGGAGCTAAAGCACTCACATTAATAAACACTGTTAAGGCCATGTTTATAGACGTCTATACGGCTAAGCCAGTTCTATCAAATGTATTTGGAGGGCTATCGGGGCCTCCAATACATCCAATAGTCGTAAGAGTTGTGTATGAAGTTTACAGAGAGCTTAAACCAGAGATCGTTGGTTGTGGAGGGGTGAGTACGTGGAGTGATGCAGCAGAACTGATTTTAGCTGGAGCTAGGGCAATTCAAGTAGGTACAGCATTGATGAAGGGGGGAGAAGTAGTTGCCCGTATATTGAAGGGATTAGAGGAGTGGCTTAAGATAATGAATTTAAAAGGCGTTGAAGAAGCTGTTGGATTAGCCCAGGTGTAATCGCCTTGAGGATAGCAATAATTGGAGTTAATCCAGCTGTTAGAGCTTTCCTAAATGCTCTAGCCAGTGATGGAGTTAACTTTGAAGAACTAACTTACGCTACAACTCCTTTAACTTCCAATAGAGTAAGCCGTTTAAATGAAGAACTATTGGAGGACATTATTAAGGAATCTGATTTAGTAGTAACTTCTTTACCTAAGGACTTTAGCCGCAGAGCATTCCTCATTAGTAAGAAGTTATGCAAGAACTTCATTAGTACAGTACAAGTAATAGAAGATCCTGGTGAATTGAGCTTCAATGAATGCAGCTCAATATTCATACCTTATTTAAGCGTAGTCCCCGGCTTAAGCAATATTATTGCTGGAAGAATGATGTCACTGATGGAGGAATTACTTGAGTTAAACATATACTTTGGAGAATTATCTAAGGAATCTAGAGAAGCTGAGTGTACTGCAATAATAAGCTCCATTGAAGAATTCCTAAGTGTATGCTCAACTAAGGCTAAGGCAATAGTTAATGGAGTCCCCATAGATCTAGATCCATTGAGTAGTGTAAGCTCCATTGAAGTTCCAAGAGCAGGATCTTTATGGGCAGTGCGCGTAGATAGGCTTGGAACACTAACGTATAGCGTGAGGAACATTGCTAGAAGTGCATCTATAAGTACCTTCAGATTGGTGTGTTTTAACGTAGTGGAGAATTTAAGGAAGCTTAAAGCGCTACTGCTAGCAAAGCCAAGTAGTTCAGAGCTCTTTCTTAAAAAAGAGCTGGGGGTGGAATTAGGGAAGTTCATAGGCATAGATCATGAGTTTTTGCTTTATGTAAAGTCTAGAGGCACTATTGAGGGATTGATCAAGGAAGTAGAGTACTTTATAAAAGCTACATACGATTGCTTAAACAAGATCTCTGCATCTCATAGCTTGGAAGGCTTAACTCTATATGCTGTTGTAAGAGCTCTCCTCATAGATAAGTTGTGGAATGTAAGAGGAGTAGTATTGCCGGAATTTATTGGAATAAATGAAGGCGTGTTCACATATGTTTTAGCTAAGTTAGTGGAAAAAGGCGTTGAGGTAAGAGTGCTATGACTTCTTAGCCGTTCATCAATGCTTATCCACGTGGCGCTCGCCTTTTAGAAAGCTCTCTAAATGAGGAGTATCCTTTACTACTCTAAGTATAATGCTCGTGACGCTCCTTTTAACGTATGGTTTACTTATTAGCCTTTTAATAAACTTGTTGAGTTCATCAACGCTCTTAAATGAGGAAATTACTGCTACATCGTATTCACCAGTTACATCGTATACACACCTGACGCATGGCTCTTTAGCAAGAGAGTTCTCCAATTCTTCAATGCTCGCTCCATCAACTTGCAGCAGGGTTAGCGCATTTATTGTATAGCCAAGGGCTTTGTAGTTAAGCAGAGAAGTGAATCCAGTTATTACACCCATTCTCTTTAGCTTCCGTATTTTTTCATGAATAGTTGATGGAGATCTATTAAGTTCTCTAGCAAGCTCTCTAATGCTAATCCTTGCATTTAAGGCTAGTGCTCTAAGT
The DNA here is from genome assembly GCA_038879595.1 of Desulfurococcaceae archaeon. Lineage (GTDB taxonomy): Archaea > Thermoproteota > Thermoprotei_A > Sulfolobales > Desulfurococcaceae > JANXDZ01. The sequence continues at coordinate 31,179 of JAVZTI010000006.1, forward strand.
ATCTCCAGATCTATTTCATCTAAAGGCTTACTCACAATAACTATTACACCTCCTCGAGAATTGTCAGCAAGCTGCACTAAATAAGTGTTCGTACATATTTGTGGAAAAATTCTTTTACTGTCCAATCCTTACTCTAAGCTGTAAGACATTAATTGAGGATGTTGTTATTGGATGCGAATGATGATCGGGGGAATATTGAAGTCCTTTACGTAGATGTAGTTGGCAGAACTCACGTAATAACAGTTAAGTGCAATGATGTAAGTAAAGAGAGTGCTCTATGCATAGATGGCTCATCCATAAATGTACTGCCAGTTGAGTTAAGCGATCTCTGTCTGTCAATTGATTTAGGCACAGTAAAGACTGTTGGTAAAACACAAGTCGCCTTATCTAATGTAAGAAGTCCTCTAGAAGCACTTTGGAGTGATACCAGGAGCCTCATGGATAAATTGTCGGCATATATTGAAGGCCTCGGCTACAAGGCATTGATTGGAGTAGAGTTAGAGTTCTATGTATTTAAGGAAGTCAAGGTAGTGGTGAGGCCTGGGAGGGCAATCCTTAAGGTAAATAGCTTTGAAGGAGTGACTATACCAAGACCATATAATATGTATGGACTGCGCGGCTCTAGTGAAGTGAGAGTGTTTGGGCATAAGCTGCTTGAATTCCTTTCTCAAGCTGGGTTGAGGATTAGGGTTCATCACCACGAGGTATCGCCAAATCAACTTGAGGTATCGCTTAAGCCTTCTTCAATGAAAGATGCGGCTGATTCAATTGTTCTAACTAAGTACTTAGCGAAGAGCTTTGCTGAATCGCTGGAGTACGTAGCTACATTTATGGCTAAGCCTATTGAAGATTTGAGTGGTTCAGGCATGCACCTTCACATAAGCTTGTGGAGCAATGGAAGAAACGTATTCAGTAGTGACGGTGGCATTAGTGAGGAAGCCAAGTACTTCATAGGGGGCATTATTGAGCACGGCAGATCGCTGGCTGCATTAGTTTCCCCAACAGTTAACTCGTATAAAAGGCTTGTCCCAGGCTTTGAAGCACCTACAGTACTAGCCTGGGGTTATAGGAATAGGAGTGCTGTAGTTAGAGTTCCATACGTTAACTCTATGAATGATGCAAGAATAGAATTCAGAGCTCCTGATCCAACGGCTAATCCATACATTGCTATAGCCTCTGCATTAATGGCTGGCTTAGATGGATTGAAGAGAAAGCTCGAGCCTGGAGCACCTATTGATGCAGAGCTATATAAGTTGAGTGAGAGTAGCATAAGGAGTATGGGGTTAAAGAATCTCCCTAGAAGTCTTAGTGAAGCACTTGACTCACTTGAAGTAGACAATGAGTACCTTAAGCCTGTTTTTCCTAGAGAACTCATTGAAAAGTACATTGAGGTAAAGAGGGCTGAAGCAAGAGCTCTTGAATCAAGAGTGTCTCCAAGTGAATTCCTACTTTACATGAATTGGTAATGAACCGCTATCCTTTAGTAATGACAGTAGCTCACTAAGTCCTTCTACAACTGCATTAGCCCCCGCTTCAATTAGTTCCTCCTTAAGCAATAGGCCTGTTGAAATACCTATAAATGGTAATCCAGCTTCTACAGCCGCTGAAAGATCTATTAAAGTATCTCCAACCATTACTGCTGAATTCCTATCTACACTGAATTCGTTGAGGCAGGCAATAATGTGATCTTTAAAGGGCTTAGGCTTTCCAGGTGAGTCACGTGCATAAATGGCGTCTATGTAATTCAGTACTCCCTCTTTCATTAGAATAGCTTTAGTTACCTTCAATGATTGAAGAGTCACTATGCATGTTCTTACGTTAAGGTCTTTAAGTTCCTTGAGAAACTCAGCGCAGCCTGGCATGCATTTAGTGAATGGAATGCTCTTCTCCTCATACTCCTCAATTACACTGGAGATGCTGTGAATTAATGAGCTAGCTCTATCCCCCACTGACTCAGCAAAGACTGGATCCCTATATATTGAAATGAATAATTCATATGGATCGCTGTACTTTAAAGTGATCTTTGGATGAACGCCTGCGTATATGCATAGCTCAACTACGCGCCTCCTCACATCTCTTAAATACGCGCCCATAAAGCTCATGTCAACTAAAGTTCCATCAAAATCTAATAAAATGGCTTTCACTTTCACGCATCATCAACTCCCCGTATTAGCGCATAGTCCGGCATATAGAGCTTTGAAGTAATAAACTTAAAGTACGGTGTATTGTTGAAACTAAATTTTTAACTACTTCCATAGATCTCTTCAGTGATTTATGTGGAAGTAAAGTTTTAGAACTCTTACTCAATTAGTGGTAACGAGGTGTATAAGTGATGAGCAATGGCTTGTTTAATCCAAGGAGTGTTGCAGTAATAGGAGCTTCTAGAGAGCCAACTAAGGTCGGCTACACATTGCTTAAGAACATTATTAACAGTGGATATGGCGGGAATATATATCCAGTTAATCCTAAAGCTGATGAAGTCTTAGGTCTTAAGTGCTATAAGTCCATAAGTGAAGTGCCGAGTGAAGTTGATTTAGCTGTAATAGCAGTACCCGCTCAAGCAGTCATAGAAGTTGCTGAAGAATGCGGTAGAAGAGGAGTAAAGTACTTAACAGTGATATCAGCTGGCTTTAAGGAGATAGGGGGCGAAGGCGCTGATAGAGAAAGAGAGCTTGTAAACATAGCTAGAAGATACGGAATGAGGGTTCTCGGACCAAACTGCCTGGGATTCATTGACTCCTACACTCCATTGAATGCCACTTTTGCAGCTGTAACGCCTAGAAAGGGTAGAATAGCCTTTGTATCCCAAAGCGGTGCTCTCATAACGGCTATACTGGATTGGTCTATTAAGAGGGGAATAGGATTTTCAAAAATCGTTAGTTTGGGGAATAAAGCTGACTTAGATGAAGTATACTTCATACAGACTATAGGTGAAGACGTGAATACTAAGGTAATACTGCTCTACGTAGAGTCTATTGAGAGAGGAAGGGAGTTTGTAGATATTGCTAAGCAAGTATCAATGAAGAAGCCTATAGTAGTGTTGAAGGGTGGAGTAACTGAAGCTGGAGCAAGAGCCGCCATGAGCCACACAGGAGCTATGACTGGTGGGTTCACTGCCTATGAAGTCGCATTTAAGAAAGCTGGAATTATAGTAGCTAGCAATATAAGTGAACTATTTGATTACGCAATAGCCTTCAGCAATCAACCGATTCCAGCAGGAAACAACATAGCTATAGTGACTAATGCTGGAGGGCCAGGCATAATAACTACAGATCTAAGTTTAAAAATGGGCTTAAGGCTCTCAAGCTTTAATTCATCCACTATAAGTAGTTTGAAGTCAAAGCTACCTCTAGCCGCAGCTATTTACAATCCAGTTGATGTATTGGGTGATGCGAGAGCTGATAGGTATAGAAGCGCTTTAGATATAGTGTTAAGCGATGAATCCGTTAATGGATTAATAGTCATATTGACTCCACAAGCCATGACTGAGCCCATTGAGACTGCTAAAGCTATAATAGAAGTTAGCAGAAAGCATCCGGGTAAGCCAGTGATAGCTGTATTCATTGGTGGAGAAGCTGTTAGAGAAGCTGCAGACATGCTGATAAGTGAGGGAATCCCATGCTTTGATCTACCTGAAAGAGCAGTGCTAGCCCTAAGTGGACTATGTAAGTATAGGGATTATCTAGATGCATTAGAGAAAGCTGTTGAGAGATACGTGAAGTTCTATGATGTTGATGCTTCACGAGCTAGAGAAATCATAAGTATCGCTAGAAGTGATGGTAGAAGAGTGCTCTTAGAAGTTGAAGCCAGGGAACTAATGAGAGCTTACGGCATACCTGTTCCACCAGCGTTTCTAGCTAAATCTGAGGATGAAGCCGTTAATGCAGCTAATAAAATGGGCTATCCTGTAGCACTGAAAATATCTTCTCCACAAATACTTCACAAGACTGATGTAGGTGGAGTTGTATTAAATGTGAACTCAGATGCTGAAGTAAGGGAAGCCTATAGAACGATCTTAAGTAGAGTCAGTAGGTATGCTCCTAGAGCAATGCTTTATGGAGTAACTGTTCAAAAAATGGTTCCTAGAGGTAGAGAAGTAATTGTTGGATTAACTAAGGACCAAGTCTTTGGACACATGATTATGTTTGGCTTAGGAGGAATTTATGCCAACGTATTTAGAGACGTATCATTTAGGTTGACGCCAGTAACGCCCAGTGAAGCAATGGATATGATTAAGGAAACAAAGGCATATGCAATGCTTAGAGGTATTAGAGGAGAAGCTGCAGCAGATATAGCGTCAATAGTCAACGTCATCCTTAGGCTAAACCAATTAGTGCAGGACGTGCCTGAAATAGTGGAAATGGATATTAATCCACTCTTCGTATATAATGAGGGAGAGGGTTGTATAGCTTTAGACATAAAGGTAGTGTTTTCCTAGAGGTGAAGCAATGTGGTTAAATCCATATATATAACTGGTTTAGGTTACTGCGGCAAAACAATTATAGCTTATGGATTATTAAGGAAGCTAATTGATGAAGGATTGAAAGCTTCATACTTTAAGCCTATATCGATCGCCAGAAAGAAGCTCCCTGGAGGAAAATACATTGATACAGACGTGATTGCTTTAAAGGAGGCCTTAAGTTTAAGTGAACCAATAGAAGTAATCTCGCCTATAGTGCTTAGCGATAGATACATCGAGCTAAGGAGCAGAGTTAAAGAAGTCAGAGAAACTGTAGAGGAGTGCTATAGGAGGATAATTGATGGAAAGGATGCAGTAGTCATAGAAAGCCATGGATATCCAGAGACTCTACTAAGTATTGGATGCAGTGTCCCAGAGCTAGCTAAGGATGCAGAGGCATTGCAGCAATAGATCAAGTTGTCGATAAAGTGCTTTTATACGAAGACTTCATGGAGAAGCATGGCTATAGAATCCATGGAGTTCTATTAAATGGCGTTCAACCCCCATTCATTGAAAGAGTACGAGAACTCCTGGTGCCAGCACTAGAGAGTGCGGGAATTAAAGTCTTTGGAATAATAAGTGAAAGACGTGCATTACTAGCGCCTACAGTTAGGGATATTGTTGAAGCTCTTGGAGCAGAAGTACTTGAAGGAGAGAGCTTCCTGAGCAACGTTATTGAAGATGTATTGATTGGTGCAATGAGTCCCGAGAATGCTTTAAAGTGGTTTAGGAGAGCTGTAAATGCAGCTATAATAACTGGAGGGGATAGAAGCGATCTAATTCTACAAGCTATAGAGACTAAGCCAAGCGTAATAATATTGACTGGGAACCTCTATCCATCCATTAAAGTATTAGTGAAGGCTAGAGAAGTAGGTATTCCAGTACTACTCGTCCCATACGATACATACACTACTGTTGAAAAATTAAGTGAAGCTCAAAGCATTATAACTCCTGAATCATTAAAGGTAAAGGGTAATGAAATAGTTGACGTTATTGAAAAAAGTGTTGACTGGAAAAGCGTGGTCAATTAATAGCGTTTTCATTGCACTGAGCTTTTTCCAATATTTTATAACTGAAGGAGTTCATTACTTCTTGGATAAGTACTTGAGTTTTTTAAGCAAGCATTGCGGGGGCATTGCAGCTAGTGCTATAGCTCCTATGATTACTGCGTCTCCTCTAAGCTCCGTCAGCCTTACGTCAGGAGGCTGTGTCAACAGCCCCTTAGTGCTCTTTAAATAGCTAACTATGGGCTTTACGACTAATTCAGGGTTGTTAAGAGCTATGGAGCCTCCTATAGTGATTAATTCTGGATCGTATGTATTTATAATGCTTTCAAAACCAGCTGCATTGTACTTATTTACTTCAGATAGTATCTTTAATGCCAATGGATCGTTGTTTTTAGCTTCAGCATATATGAGCTCAGGTGAAAGACTGTTGCTAGCGTATGCTTCATATATTTTAGACATTTTCTCTAAACTGCTTAGAGGCCATTCCTCGATGAGTCTTGAAGCTAGCCTAGGTATGTTTGCTCCACTGCTGTATGCTTCCCAATGACCTCTCCCTCCACATCCACAAGTCATTTTTCCACTAGCGTCTACAACTATATGCCCAATTTCATGTGCATTTCCGCTTTTCCCTACAAGTAGACTTCCATCAACTATTATGCCTCCACCTATTCCAGTACTGATGGTTACATAAATTAAGTTCTCTACGTTTTTTCCTGCTCCAAAGATGTATTCCCCCCAAACTGCTGCTGCACAATCATTGGCCATAATTACGGGTCTGCCTAACTCCTCCATTAACGGCTGAGCTACGTCAAATGTCTTTATAGGTAAGTTAGCTGCATTAAAGACTACTCCACTAGAAAGGTCTAGGGGGCCGATAGTTCCAACTCCTATTGCTTCTACATTAGGCAGGTGTTCACTTAGACTTCTTCTAACTTCATTTATTATTGCTTCAGCTATAGTTCTCCTTCCCCCACTACGTGGAGTTTTAAAGGATGTTCTACTGATTATTTCTCCACTAGGTTTTGATAACGCTATTCTAATCCACGTAGCTCCAATGTCTATGCCTATAAGTAGCTTCAAGTTACATCCACACGCTGCCTTACGGTTTTAGTTCTGGAGAATGGCTTTAAAAATGCTATCTAGAGCTCCACCTTTATAGAAAGCATGTGTGAAGCTTCCCCAAAGAGTTGAAGAGAAAGCGGCCTGGAGCTCTTTATTAATTGCCTTCTAAGACATATTTAATAGTGCCTTAAATTATGGAGGAAGCCCTAGAAAATGCGGTGAATTTTCATGGCTAGCGAAGTGATGAGGCTTGTCAACGTTACTAAGGTTTATGTAACGGGTGTAATGGAGTTTAAGGCTCTTAGAGACGTGAATTTAACTATCCCTAGGGGAGCTTTTATAGCAATAATGGGCCCCTCGGGCTCTGGTAAAACAACTTTACTTAACATTATGGGGCTACTTGATAGGCCTACTTCAGGTAGAGTATACATAGATGGTCTTGATACCTCTAGGCTAAGCGATAAGGAAGTAGCTAAGATAAGAAATGAAAAGATAGGCTTTGTATTCCAGCAGTATAACTTAGTTGGAAGACTCACAGTACTAGAGAACATAGAGTTACCGCTTATTGTAAGGGGGATCCCTAGGTCTAAGAGAATAGAGTTAGTTAAGAAAGCCTTAATTGAGGCAGGTGGTGAGTTAAGCTGGCTTAATAAAAGGCCTAGCCAGTTAAGTGGGGGACAGCAGCAGAGAGTGGCTATAGCTAGAGCAATAGTTACTTCACCAAGCATAGTGCTAGCTGATGAACCTACTGGAAACCTCGATACACAAACGTCTGGGAAAGTCATAAAGACATTTATTGACGTAAATAAGCTGGGCAACACTATAGTTGTAGTAACGCATAACTCTGAAGTAGCTAACTGCGCTCAAAAAATATACATTATAAGGGATGGAGCAATAGTAGGCTCTAGAGAGCCTGAGAGAGATAAGTGCATAGCATCTCTCCTCTAGCTCCATATGTAGTCACCTGACCCCCGCCCCTCATCCTAAGTTATTGTAGTTTATGGATAGGTTGCGCATCTACCGGAGGAATTCATTTTAGCTACTAGCCACTCCACGCCC
>JAVZTI010000006.1:38798-71493 GCA_038879595.1 Desulfurococcaceae archaeon
AGGGCTTACACTTAGTTTCAGGACTGTGTTCTACACTCAAACTCTAGAGCTAGCCTTTAAGCTCTACTACTGCTCTAAGCTTCTCCCCTATGGAGGCTGGCCTCTGAAGCTCTTAAAGCACCCCTCCCTTCATGAGGCAATACTGTTCCTAGAGCTAGTGAAGCTTCAATACCTATATGCTTTAAGCCTCCCTAGAGTAAGAGCGCCTAGGCTTGGGAGGAGCGTCGACTCTAGCTAGTTGAAGTAAGATTCTATGCATAGTTGAGTTCCTTATAGGCTAGTTAAGGCCTCTACTTAAACTAAGGCTATAAGAAGCTTCTTAACACCATTGCGGTCCCTTAGAGAGGGTGTTGAGGGTCAAGTATGGGCTACTGATGTTTCAGAAGGAAGGCGTCTGCGTGGACGTAACTAACACTGATCGGAACAGGGGGAGTTGAGGAGGCCTGTGTCTTGGGGGAGTAGAGTTTTAATTAGATTAATGGATGGAAGTGGTTACTCCGAATAACTGCCCTAATACGTTTCCAAGCACGAATAGCAGTATGGAGACTCCTAACATTAGTCCAGAGGTTTCAATAAATTCCTTTAAGTAGCTTCTCTTAAAGAGAACTGAGCTATAGAAGGACATGTATGCTATCACTAATAGAGCTGCCACAATCATTGCTGCAAAAGCTGATGTAATGACATTAATGAGGAAGTACGGGAGTGCTAAAAGCAGTACAACTAATAGGTATGCAATGCCTGTATATAGAGCGGCTGTTTTTGGAGCCTTACCTACTTCATGCTTTGCTTGAGCGTATGAAGCTATAGTCATTGATATAGCTGCTGATACTCCAGCTAAAAGCCCTGTTAGCCCAGCACTTAAAGTATTAACGAAGACACCTAGTGCACCAGAGTATATTCCAGTCAACTCTATTATGGCATCAGATATGCCGAGCATTATTGACCCTAAGTACTTCACTCTTCCTTCATCTAGCCCTAGGATAAATGAAGCCTCGTGTTCTTCCTCTTCCTTAATTATTTTCTCAACTTCCTCCTTAAGCTCCGGCCTCATTGAAGAGATCTTCTCATACGATTCAAGAGCGTTCTTCTCCATGGATTCAATGAACTTTATGGTTACTGTTACGCCAAATAGGGGTAATAGTAAGCTTAGCAAGAGCCTTTTAATAGTTGAAGGAGTTGATGAGCACTCACCAACAATGCTACGCCAAAAGACGTAGTGCCTATGCTCATCTAAAGCAGCTTTGCCAATAGTACTCCTAATCCTCGCACTTACCAAAGGATTTTTAGCTAAAAGCGTGTACATATTATATGCTTCATATTCATCCCTACAGAACTCCCTAATATCCTTTAACTCATCCATATGCCCCATGAACCCCTCATACTACTAACTTCACTTAGATACTTATAGGTTTCTGCAGTAATCACTGTAGAATTGAAATTGATTCATAGCTCCATAGACTTAATAGCTGTACGCTAATCCACATACGTAGTGCTTGTGAAGATAGCTAAGTCTGGTGAGAGCATAGTAGTGCAATACGCGCTCCTTATGCAGGCTGAGTCAATTAAGGTTGACGTTAATATGTTGCTCCACAATAGATTCATTGAAAACGACCCTTGCAACAAACTACGGCAAAATAGTGCCTAGCTATGGCGTGCAAGAGGAGGAAACTAGGCATGGAAACAACTTCAGGAGCCTTAGGAGAGCGTTGAGAAAGCTCCATGAAGCTGCATCAATAAAGACTTAAGGTATAGGATTGCCTCTCTTACAGCTAATGTCGCTACTCGTAAGAGCACTGATTCATCTTAGAAAACTCTATAGGCACTTTCAAGACTGAGCGCTCAAGGAAAGCACGTGAGATCACTTGATGCCGCAGGTAAATCGATTAGCTATTAGAGGAGCACAGAGAGCAATCGCCTTGTTGAGAACAGCGTTGAAGTCGTGTCTGCGAACTGAGAGAACGTCATTTACTTGCCTGCTTGCAGTCCCCCGCTTACTCGACGGACTTTGCCCATAAGAGTGAGTGGAGACTGAGGCGCTTATAGAATGCGTTATTCGTGTGTTCACTCACGATAGCGTAGTTTGCCCTGTGGAAAGCGAGAAGTACGTTAAATCTAAGTCTAGGTGTAGAGGCACTCCCTTAAAGAACATCTCCATGAAGCAGTAGAGTCCATGATTAAAGCATAGGATTGTATGCAAAGACATTTTTAATTGGGAAAGTATTTAAGACACAGTACATTAAGTTGGGTGAGGCTAGTGAACGCATCTTCATTGAGGATTGGGGGGGCATTAGCACTAATATGTATTCTACTGCAGTCCATCTACATACAGGCAACGACGGCTTCTAGCAGTCAATTCCTACTGTTAGACTACGCTTATACTTCTCAATCAGGCTCACCAACCATATATCCTGGGAGCATGCGGGTAGAGCTACTAGTTAACATCCTTTATAATGGGACAAGCGTTGTAAGCTACTTAAGCGGCTGCATAAACCTCCCCCAGGGATTCTCTCCATCAAGAGGCTACTCCACTTGTTCTCCACCATATAACACTGATTACTCAGTGATAGAGTTACTGGAGCCTGGAGCAACGTTTACACTAAAGTACTACATTGATGTATCTAAAGCCATTGCTCCAGGAGCGTATTATCCAACAATAACGCTCTATTACGTAGCAAATGGAGAACTAACTACGTATAACGTCACCGGGGTATCCATTGAAGTCTCTCACTACCCTCCAGTAAAGTTAGTTGTTGAAAACGCTTATTGGACTCCCAATGCTTATCCAGGCAGTAGCAGTGTATCCATAAACATTGTTTTAAGGAACAGCGGCAATTCAAGAGTGTTAAGTGCTTCTGGAATTATTCAACTTCCTCCACAGATCTTTACGCCTAGCGAAGTAAACGTATTTATTGGAGAAGTGAGTGTAAACGACTATACAATCATAACTGCAGCCGGCTTAAGCATAGCTAAAGACGCTTCCCCAGGCACATACTATGGTTTACTTAAGCTTACTGCAACTGCTATAACAGATGATGGAGTGACGTATTCATCACCTATAGAAGCTTCATTCAATGTAGTGTTATCTGAGCCTCCTGCAGTAGAAGTAGTTTTAATAGACTACGGCTTTACTTCGCCAAGACCCTCTATAGGAATGAACATGACTAAACTATACATTAGAATGCAGCATCAGGATAGTAGGGGTATAGTTTTACAAGCCATAGCTGTCTATGTAAAGGCGCTCTATGGAGCAATGTTCATTAATGGCTCAAAAATTTGCGTAACTACATTAAGTGGACCATACAGCTACGGCGACTTCCTTACAATTACTTCAAGTGAGTTGTCAGTCAGCGAAGGACTGGCTGTATTTCAAGTGGACTTAGTAGCCTTTGGCACAGCTAATGGAGCTGAATTCTGGAGCAGTCAAAGCTACATTATTCAACTAAATGTTAGCATTCCTCAACTAGCTCTTGGAGTAGTAGATGCTTACTGGAGCAGTGGGCTAGTGTACCCTGGTACTCAAGGAGTTGATCTAGGGGTAGTTATTGAAAACCTTGACGCCGTCAACGTAGTGGATGCATTAGTTAAGATCCTTTTACCTAACGGGTTTTCTCCAGAAGTAATTGGAGTTAGTGGAGTAAGCGTGGCATCAGGTTCAAGGACTACAGTGATCTTTAGAAGCATATCAATAGATCCTGAAGTGAGCCCAGGGATTTACATAGCTAAGCTAACTATCGATGGAGTGGCTTCAGCGCGCGATGGGTCTTTCTATAGAGTTTACATAGAGTACTCCATACCACTTAGTGTTTTAAGCAATAACATTCATCCTTTAAACCTGGTGTCAATTACAACTAATCCACAGCCACTGTATGCTACATCCATTGATAGCTCAGCATCGTTTACAATGCAGTTAGTTAAGCCTGTTTCAGCTACAGGACTGTGCATTGAAGTAATTCTACCGCCTCCCATAGCGTTCAGCGATGGCTCTAGATCTAGGAACTATAGCTTAAGCGGATCTTATGCTTACGGGGACTTCATGACTTTCACTATTACAAACGTGGATTTGACTAACGCTGATGAAGGCTTCTACCCCTTAGTCATCATTGCGAGAGGCATATTGGTAATTAATGGAGCTGAATCATGGTTTTCGCAGACAATTACAGCCTTGCTGGAAGTTAAGAAACCATACTTAAATGTTAGCATAATAGACGCTGGGTGGCTTAATGGATACTCAAGTAGTGAGAGTAGGGGTTCAAGTATATACATTCGCGTTCAAAGCTACTCAAGAGATCCTATTGCTGTACTCGTAGCAGTACTAGAGTTTCTTACTCCAGGAGTCACTGTAGTTGGCTCAAGTAATGCGTCTTGGTCTTCAAGTACTCCAATAAGCTATGGGGAAGTAGCTACGCTAGTCTTCAACAATATAGATGTTGAAGCCTCAGTCCCTCAAGTAAATATTAGACTGCATTTAAGGGGGGTCATTAGATCTAGTGAAGCTAGCTACATTGCTATAAGCGATCATTTAATTGAAGTTCCTTTAATAAAAGACTATTCGCTACTAGTTTCACGTATTACAACTCAATATAGGGGGGCTTATGCACCTCTACTTCCATCAAGTCGCGATCTTGAGATTGTGGCTACACTAATTAACTTAAGGCCTGAGCCTATTACTAGCGTAGCTATTGAATTAGTGGAAGTCCCAAATGTATTGAAAGTCAAGGACTATGGCGGTTGCTCAATGGGCGTAGCAGGCGGCTCATCATGCGATCTAACGCTATTAGTCGATGTATTCAGCGATGCTCGCCCAGGCATTTACACACTGGTGTTTAGAGTCAAGTATTATAGAAGTGTTGGAGGAGCTTTAGTGGGCTTTAAGCAAGTGGTTGAAGCACCTATAATGATAGATAGCGGCGAGAACTATGCTCCAGACTTAGTGTTAGTGACTTGGTATTGGGGTAGAGCCGGTCAACCCATTACAGTTCTTGAACACCAGAGAATGGCTCCAGTAACAATATCAGTACTCAATAGGGGGAGGTATTCAGCTAGCTCAGTTATTGTAGATATGACTCCACTTAGTGAAGCTGTAAAGCCTGTTCTATCAAGAGAAGTTTGTTCACCGAGCCTAGCTCCAGGTTATGCATGTAGCACTACACTATATGTAGACTTAGCTGAAGCTGTGGCCGGCCAAGTATCGTTTAACTTATCAATAAGTTATGTAGTCACAAGCTATAACGCGCATTTGCTTTACGAAAGATCTTTCATCATATCTCTACAAGTTGAAGAATATGCAGCTGGAAAAGGCTTAAAATTAATTGAATATAGGTGGTCTAATGACTGGCCTACTTATCCTAATACAGAGAATGCTACGTTTACAATAGTGCTAGCCAACACGTGGCCTTACACAGTTAGAGGAATAAGTGCTATACTGCACTTACCCAATGGCTTTACATCAGTAAATAGCTCTAGCAAAGCTTCATCATATAATGCAGGTCCGTTGAATAGCCTTTCAACAACTGTTCTAAGCTTTACAATAAGCGTTGGAGGAGTTCCCCCAGGGCTATACAGTGCTCTTCTTGAAGTAGAGTATGTAGTTGAAGCTGGTGGAGCTGATCTCTCTTGGGTTGAGTACTTCGACGTGCCAATAATGGTCCATGATGATAGTAGGGCTATAGAATTGCTCACTCCAACATGGCTTGGCCAAGCTCCTTCACCTGGCTCTTATGGAGCTACACTAGTGGTCTCTTTTAGAAACAACAATATTCCAAGGATTTCCGGAAGCATTCTGGAAATAGAGCTTCCAAACGGCTTTACGTGTTCATTAAACAACAGTACTTACGCAGCCATAGCTTCTGGAGGATATCTACCAATACAGCAGGCCTACGGTATTTCTCAAGTACTTGAGCTGCAACAAATAGCTAGGTACTTAAATATACAGTATCAAGCTCCACAGTCGGTTAGCGTAGGCGACGTATTTACATTCTACATTCCTCTAAACATATTGATAGATAAGCCGGGAGTCTTTTACGCCAACGCCTATGTAAACATAGTTGATCACTGGAGTAACGTTAGAAGAGTGGGAGTTCTAATACCTATAGAAGTGCTAGGCTCATCTCAGCTCATTGTAGTTAAAGCATCTCCCATACTTAAGTTTCAACAGGGAGTGGGGTTTGCAAACATTACTTTAATTAATGAAGGCTACTCACCTATATATGAAGTCTATGTGTATATAATTCCCCAATCCCCTATAGCAGTACCTCTTCAATCTGCTTTCTACATGAGTAGAATTGAGAGAGAGGCTTCGCTTACAGTAGAGTTTGCTTACAATCCGCTGACCATTATGGCTGGTGTAGGTGGCACTACTGTTAGATACATGAGTTTACCACTAATGGTGAGCGTATTATTTAAGGACGCGTTAGGGTATCAGAAGTTCATTAATGCATCCACGTCGTTAATTATAGAGCCATTCATAGATCTAAGAGTCGTTAGCGCTAAAGCAGATCTTAGGGGAGGCGTGCTAGTCGTTAGCGGCGTATTAGCCAATTATGGTTTAGCTACGGCTAGAAGCATAGAGGTAGCTGTTATTTACGGTGGTTTAAGGGCTTCAACATTTATGGGAGATCTTGATTCAGCCTCTCAAACAGCCTTTAGAGTAGAGCTAAGTGTAAACAATACTGCAGGTAAAGAAGCGATCATAGAGATTAGCTATAGAGATGAATACTATAGACTTGAGTCCACGAGCTTCAACATTACAGTAGTTCAAGTACAAGTTACTACAACTACTCAACCTCCACAGAAGTGGCCTATCCTTGAAGTAGAGCACTACTTAGTTATAGCTATAGTGGCAGCCTTTCTAACAGCATTCCTCCTACTGCTCTACAGATACTTAAGAAAGCTTAGCAGTAGAATTAGCGTCAGTGAATAGTAGGGCTGGATGAATTGCTAACGCAATTCATAGTTGACGTACTTAGGATGGCGGTAAAATCCCTTAGTGAGAGAAAGCTGAGAGCAGCTCTTACAATAGTAGGCATAGCTATAGGGCCTTTAGCAATGGTAATGATGTCAAGCGTTGTAGCGGGCTATTCAGATTACATAGTTAGTCGAATAGAGTCATTGGGGCAGAACTTAATAGTCGTATTTCCAAGAGGAGAGTATGAGCTTACTCAAAGAGACTTAGAGACTATTAGGACTATTGCTGGAATTAAAAGAGCGGAGCCCTTCTATAGCACTCAAGGCGTCATTAAAGTTGGAGGAGCTGAAAAACAAGTATTCATATATTCAACGGCCATCGACATGATTTTAGAGGCTATGGGGGGCCTAAAGGTTGCTCAAGGAAGTATTCCATCTGAAAGCGAAATAATAAATGCCGTTGTAGGACATAGCATTGCATTTGATGACGCAAAAGTACAAGTCTATGGAGTGGGGGACGCTATACTAATAACTACATATGTTCAGGGAAGGAATGGTATTAGCATTAGGAGGGTGAGCATAGTTGTATCAGGAATACTTGATGAATTCGGCGGAGCATTCATGCTGAGCCCTGATTCAACAGTATTTATGCCTCTTGAGTCGGGGAGGAAAGTTCTTGGATTAAGTAGGTGGAGTGGCATACTAGTGTTAGTGGAATCAGTAGGCTTAGTTAACACTGTAGTGAGTGAGTTAAGGAATGTATTTGGCAATGCCGTAGACATAGTGTCATTTCAGGGGATAGCTGATGTAGTAAGATCAATTGTTGCAGCTGTAGACTTCATATCATTTGCCACAAGCTTGTCGGCATTTGCTGTAGCTATAGCTGGAGTAGCTTCAACAATGATAACGGCAGTTGTTGAAAGAATAAGGGAGATAGCAGTCATGAAGGCAGTCGGCTTCACTAATGCACAGGTCCTAATAGCTATATTAGCTGAAGGCCTAGTTATGAGCGTTATCGGCGGGGCTATAGGCATATTTATTGGAGCCCTTGGAGCACAAGTACTTGCATCAAGAGGCCTAGAGATTAGAAGTATGGCTGCCTCAATAGTTATAGCAGCTCATCCAAAGATAGAGCCTACACTCATCGCTAGAACAGCTCTACTAACTCTATTAGTAGGTCTGGCTGGAGGGCTTTTCCCAGCCTATAAAGCAGCTAAAATACCTCCAGCACTAGCGCTTAGATATGAGTGATGAGAGAACACAGCGTTAAACAACGTTGAGTATGCATAGAGCAAAGGCTATTGACGATACAACAAACTGTGATCCTAGCAGTATTGCTACCACTCCTTTCTCAGTTGCTTTCCCACGGATCTTTTTCTGAATAACTATAGCTAAGTGCGTTAAACTATAGATCTTTTTATATGGAGGATCGAGGGAGCCGTCGCTAAGCACTAAACCAAAGTTCTCCTTATAGACTCTGTTAAAGAGGCCTCTGAAGAAAAGCACTAGCTCTACAAAGTATAGAGCGTATTGCATTACTCCAAACTTCTCAAAGTTCCCTAATATGACTAAGCTCGCGTAGTAAGCTCCGAAACCATACGTCAAGCTATTGCCGGGGAATACTTTTGCGGGATACCAATTATAGAGTAGGAATGCTATTAAGGATGTTGCACCAATTATTGAAGCAAGCAAAATATTTGCTTCACCAATGAAATATGAGTAGAGAGCTGTATATGTGAGTAGGACTATGCCCATGGATGCTTCAAGGCCGTTGTATCCAGCAACCATGTTGAATGCATTGCTTGCTCCAATGACTCCTATGGGGACTAAAACTAGGGAGTAAGCAAGCCCTAGATCCTTTTTACCTATGAATGGTAGAGCCATTTCAGATACGCCTGCTTGTATAGCTACAATTGGTAAAGCCAGAGGAGCCATGAGCAGCACTCTGTACCTTATTCTCAACCCCTTCTTCCACCCCATGAGGTCGTCTACGAACCCCAGGAAGCTAGCCATAAATAACATGAGGCTGAGAGCGTATAGTTCAAGCAAGCTTTCCCTTGCGTGTTCTAAGTATATCTTTAAAGCTGCTAGAGTAATTAAGCCAAAGCTTGCTCCAACAGAAGCCCACACTCCTCCAGCTTCAGCCACAATGCTGTTGCCCGCTTTATTCATGTCTCTTCCAGTAAGACCAAACCTATATGCTATGGGGATCCACGATTTCAATGCTATATAAGTTGAAGTACCTGCAATAATTGGCGGTAACGCTATAACTATCACTTGACTAAGCATCTTATAACACCTTCCAATGTACACTGAGGTGGAAGGTTATAAACTATGAAAATAAAGTTATCGCAGACTTTTCAAAGCTTTGAGAAGTCTGTGGCTTAAGTAAATTACTTTTAGACGTTTGCAATAATTATTCGTTTTACATAAAAGCACAAAGATCTAGGCTGGAGGTCTATGGCGTTAGCTTTAATTAAGTCACGCGATCTATGGATAAAGCTGGTGAATCCGTAGATTAATTTTTTGGACAGTGATACATACACCTTTGGCATGAAGCATCATTGCTTAGGGGCAATGAATTCCTGGAAGTACCAGCCGTGATACCTCTTTATGTGATTGATCAGTGCTTTACGCCTAAACATTCCGCGTCCACATACAGGGCATTGTCTTCCACCAGTCATACATTCATCACCATAGCATTCTCATAATCTTGTGGTTTCTATGAAAGCAGAGAGTTTTAAATACTACTCTATTGGTAGACAATTTAATGCTAAGGCAACATTTGAAGAATGCTTCAGGTGATGTAATTGGTTAAAGAGCCAAAGGGGGCAAGGCATAGGACTAGGAAGCTCTTAAGGAAGAGCATTAGAGAGCGTGGAGCTATACCTCCACTAAGCTTAGTCATGCATGAGTATAAAGTTGGCGATAAAGTACACGTAAAGATAAATCCATCAGTACACAGCGGCATGCCCCATAAGAGATATCATGGAATGACGGGCACTGTTATAGGTAAAAGAGGTTCCTGCTACTTGATTGAGACATTCTTAGGTGATAAGAGGAAAGTAATTATAGTTCGTCCAGAGCACTTACGTCCAATGGAAGTTCAAAAAGCTACATAATTTAAGAATTAAACAGTGGTGATATGTTGTCAATAGATATAGATGTAGAAGTCATTGAAGAAGCCCATGTGCCAAACCCTATTGCTAAAAGCATGCTTGAAAAGTATTTGAAGGAACTGCAGGCAGCTGGTTTACCAGCATCAGTACTAGCGCACGAGACTCTTGAGTATTTAAGGAAGTTTTCAAAAATGAGTGGTGAGGAAGCTGAAGAACTCCTCAATGAACTCAACTCATTTAACTTAAGGAATGAGTCAAAAGTAATGATTGTAAATATTTGTCCTCAAACAATTGAAGAACTTAGGGCATTATTGGTTTTAGAGGACAAAGTATTTGATACTAATGAGTTAGAGAGCATTCTATCCATAATTTCTAAGTATTGTCCAAAGTAGATAGCGGGCGATTTTACGTAAAGGTAAGACTAGCTTAAATAGAAAGTTAACTAAAAAATATTCCTTGCTAAAGTAATTCATAGAGGTGGTTGAAGCGATGTCCAGGGGTTTTCATTGGAGGCGTGGAAGAAGCGATAGAGATGATAGAGAGATGGAGGTATATGTACTAGATCACATGCCTTATGGCAATCCCTTAGATAAGTACCCAATGTATAGAAATAGGCCCGTTGCACAAGTCATTGGATCAAGGTACTTTATGTTGCTTGAAGTAGAACCCTATAGCAACATAGAGCTTCTCACTGGGGAAAGAGTGTATTTAGATATGGAGAGTAAAGTGAGGAGAGTTATTGGAAGAATAACTTACAATGATTTAACTTCTAATGCTAGAGCTAACTTAGAGGACGTAATTAGGAGAATAGTGTTAGATAATGAGTCGTTATTCGTCGAGATGTTCAATAAAGCCGAGCCAATAAACATTAGGCTCCATACACTAGAGCTTCTGCCAGGGATTGGGAGGAAGTCTGTAAGAGCTATACTTGAGGAAAGAGAAAAGAGGAAGTTTACATCTTTTAAAGACATACAGGAGCGGCTTAAGATAGTTGATGTAGCTAAGTCTATTGTGGATAGAATTGTTATGGAGATAGCCGGCAATGGAGAGAAGTACTTCCTATTCGTTAAGCCTTTAAGAGAACAAATGGCTGCTGGAGCAATCTACTTAGATATCATAGGGAAGATAAGGGGAGTTAGTGGAGGTATAGGCCATAGACCTTCCTCCTCTTGACTCAAGAACTCACCTCTATAAATGGACTAAGCGCATTCTTAAAGCATACAACTTAAGGCCCAGGGAATCAATGGGTCAATCCTTCCTCGTAAACCCTAAGGTAGTACGTGATTTTATAACAGAATTAAAAGCGCATGGAGTTAAACCTGGAGAACTCGTATGTGAAGTTGGTTCAGGCCTGGGAGTAGTTACATATGCCCTACTTAAGGAGGGGTATAGAGTTTTAGCAATAGAATTAGATGAGAAGTTAGCTGAGTTAACTAGCCGAGTGACTGCAGGCTATCCAGGAGCCATTGTAGTTAATGCAGATGCCCTTGACTTAAAGTACTTGTGTAAAGTTGTTGTTTCAAATGCTCCATACTATATTTCATCAGATCTATTGATTAAAGTGGCTAGAGAGAGTTCAGTGGAGTTAGCCTTAATAGTTCTGCAAAAAGAAGTTGTAGATAGAGTTTGTGCTAAGCCAAATACTAAGGAGTATGGGAGGCTAAGCATAATAATGCAGTTGCTCTTCAACACTAAGCCTGAAGCCTTGTATAGCCCAAGAGACTTCTACCCTGCGCCTAAAGTCATCTCTAGACTACTCGTGTTGGAGAGAAAGAATCCGTATACTAGCATCTATAGGAGGGTTGAAGAATTAACTAGAGTATTATTTAATGAGAGGAGGAAGAGAGCGATTAAAGTCATTGAGAAAAACCTAGGTTTAAGGAGAGATGAATTAGAGCCTATTGGAGTAAGCAGTGAGGCAAGAGTGTATCAGCTGCCTCCTCAAGCATTTATTGAACTAGCTAAGTTGGTGGAGCTTTATGAAGCGCCTACCTCTAGTAAATGACTTATCCATAGCTGTATTTGATGGAGTCTATGAGCCATCAAATGATACATGGCTGCTTGCGAAACTGCTTGATCCAAGCTTACTAAATGATTCAACAATCATAGATACATGCACAGGCTCAGGCGTTTTAGGCATATATGCTCATGTAATTGGCCGCCCCAGAAGAGTGATCTTGATAGATTTAAGTGAAAATGCTGTAGAAAACGCTAAGTATAACGTTGACAGCCTTAAGCTATACTCCGCACTGGTCTTACAATGCAATGCTGCTGAGTGCATTAAGCCTTCTTCAATTGACGTTGTGATATCGAATCCCCCATACCTCCCATACGATGGTTTTCCACCAGATGAATCCGTTATAGGCGGTATCGATGGCTGTGAAGTAATATTATCCATTATAAGTGATGCGCGAAGAGTCTTGAGAAACGGTGGATTAATTTACATAGTTTTCTCATCTCTTTCAAACCCTGAGAAAGTGTTTAGTGAACTGCTTGCGAAAGGCTTTAAAGTTTTAAGGATTGAAAAAGAGTCATTCTTTTACGAGGAGTTAATAGCTGTTGAGGCTGTGAAGGAGAGTTGAGAGTTAGGGTAATCTTAGTAGAGCCTGAGGGGGCAATTAACATAGGTTTTACTGCAAGGCTATGCATGAACTTCGGGGTATATGAGTTATTCCTAGTGAATCCTAAGGCAAGCATTGAGGAGGCTCTAAACTATGCTGCAAGAGCAAGGGATCTTTTAATGAAGGCAATAGTAGTTGATGACTTAAGTAAGGCCTTAAGTGGAGTAAGCGTATCAGTCTCCACTACTGGCATAGGGTATTCCAAGGGGGATTACTTAAGGCAGTCCATTGAGTTAAGGAACTTCATTGAAGTACTTAAGAGCAGGCCCGTGGACTCCATAGCTATATTGTTCGGCAGAGAGAGCACTGGATTAACTAGAGAGGAGATATCAATGACTGACTTCGTAATAACTATACCGGCTCACCCAGATTATCCGATCCTTAACTTAAGTCACTCTGTAGGAATAGTGCTCTACGAGCTTTACACATCTCTTGGCGGAGCATATTCAAACGTGCCTCCTAGAGCTTCTGGAGAAAAAATTAAGTTAATCCATAAACTAATTGATGACGTCGCCGCCTCAATTAAGGTGAGTGAGGAAAAAGCTCTGCGGATAAAGAGGTCATTAAAAGCAGTAATAGCTAGAGGTATGCCGAGCGAATATGAAGCTAGACAAATAATATACTTCTTTAGAAAGATCTTGAGGAGAATTAGTGGAGGGCTTCAATGAATTTTGCAGCCATTACTACTATGCTCATAGTGACAGCGGTATTTGAAATATACAAATTTGTGAGCACATGCAGTGGCATGGCTGACACTATTGGAGTACTCAGTCTAAACATAGAAATCAGTGTTTAGAGTAATGTAACAATATCTGTTCTGATGGAAAGTCGTATTTGCTGAATGCATGTTAGCATAAGTCCTAGATCTATGGAAGTATGCCTCCTTACCCATCTTATTTACTTATCTAAATGAGTAGCTATCTTTTCCACAGCTGGCTGCGTTTTTAAGCCCCTTTAATAAAAGACTCCTCAGCCAATCCATTACTCTTATGCCGATGTACCTATCCTAATACAGATGGGGCTTAGTTACGTATACGTTGCTATCATTCCAGATCAAGCAACTTCACTGTGCATAAACAACTTCCTTTGTAAACTTTGCAGAGGATTTTAGAATAACGTATTAACGGCACTGAATGAGCGTGGGGAAAGCATTGAAGTCCTTAATAAGAACTGGAAGCGTTAGTCCAGTAGCAACATCTTGCAGTGAATCCATGCTTTTAGTTGAACTCATAGAGAACAAAGTATCTGCATTAATAATGATCGGTGTTTGAGAAGGCATGTTGATTAAGCAATAGAATTTGCTGCCTCTCTGAATGCAAGTAATCAATGTACACACTTTAGCTGAACCACCATCATGTGTAGGAAGCATCAGGTGAGGCAATAGATAAAAGCAAGTAGTCTATATATAATGCTTATTAATCTACTAACATTAAACCACTATAGTAGGGGCCCGTCGTCTAGCCTGGTTTGGACGCCGCCCTCACACGGCGGAGGCCCTGGGTTCAAATCCCAGCGGGCCCACTTATAAATACAAACTGCTTCCCTGCTTTTAAGTAAAGTAAAGGTCTGTGGCCTTGCTTACTAAGCCATTTGTCTAGATCTCTAAGTTTATCCCTTACGAAGTCAGATCTATAACTAGTGAGTGGAAAAAGCGGCTGCCTAAAGCGTCCTTAACTCTACTACTCCTACAGTAGACTCCCATGGGATCTCCATAAATGGTGACGCCGCTATATGTCGCTTTATAAATTTATTAAATAGGAGTTCATCTCCACCTTCACCAAGCGAGACAAGGGCTTCTTGAAAAGCCCCTTTCCAGCGTGAGGGAAGCAGAAGAAGTCGTTGAGCTTATTTAGAGCCTTAAGCCTCTCAAGGCCTACATTCTCCTCTCTAATGAAGCATCATAATCTATCTTAGTTTTTGTTACGTACTTTAGGTGTATAGGAAGCATTTTACATAATGATTTTCCTCTACCTCTATATCAGTAGGCATGTTATTCTCGCATTTTTGCACTTTGAAGGGACATCTATCTATATACCGGCACTTATTTTCGTAGTATTTCACTGTTAATTCTTCTGGAATAATTGGATTCCATTTAGATCGAGGGTTTGGCGGTGGATATGCATTTAGAAGAGTTCTTGTGTAGGGGTGTAAAGGATTTTGGAAAATACTGTTTCTACTCCCTATTTCAACTATTTGACCAGCATACATTACAGCTATTCTATTAGCCATATATCTAGCTACAGCAAGATTATGAGTAATGAATAAGTACGTTATTTGTTTCCCCTTTTTAATGCTTCTCAGCAGTCTTAATATTTGAGCTTGTGTAGAAGCATCTAACATTGAAGTAGGTTCATCCAATATTAAAAACTCTGGTTCAGTTATAAGAGCTCTAGCTATCACTACTCTCTGTCTCTGCCCACCACTAAGCATGTGTGGATAATAGTTCATGTATGGCTCTGGTAATCCTACTAATTGCAAATAATGAATTGCTTTTTCAACAGCGTCTTTCTTACTGACACTCATTGCCTGTAGAGGCTCTATTAAAGAATCAACTATTCTTAATCTAGGATTTAATGCTGAATAAGGATCTTGGAAAACTATCCTAATTTTCCCCCGCAAACTATTGGGTAGACTATGCGTAATATCTAGATCTTTGAATAAGATTTTCCCATCAGTTGGCTTAAGTAGTTTTCCTAAAACCATTCCAAGCGTAGTTTTTCCAGAGCCGCTTTCACCTACAATTGCAAGAGTTTCTCCTCTCCTTATTTCAATAGTTACGTCATCTACAGCTTTCACAAACTGCTTTAATCTCTTGAGAAACTTGCTTCTAACCTCATAGTATTTCCTTAAGCTAATGGTCTTCAATATAACTGAGCTTTCACTCATATAAATGACACCTAACTAATCTCCCGTTTAGACTAGCGACTTCAGGCATTTTGGACTTACACTTATCAAATGCTAAGGGGCATCGGGGATGGAATCTACAGCCTTTTGGAAAATTATCTGGACTCGGAGGTTCTCCTTCAATGACGTACAGCTCCTCTACATCACTATCTATCCTGGGAATGGATTTAAGCAATGCCTTAGTATATGGATGCAGAGGGTTTTCAAAAACGTCGTACTTATCTGAAAGCTCAACTACTTGCCCAGCATACATTATTGCAATTGCATCAGCTATATGCATAGCTAACGCTATGTCATGAGTTATGTATATCATTGGAATGCCCGCTTTCTTAACTAAGTTCTTTAGGACTAGTAAAACCTTAGCTTGAACTGTTACGTCGAGCGCAGTTGTAGGCTCATCTGCAATAATGAGTTCTGGATTCATAGCTAATGCCATGCTTATAAGAGCTCTTTGCCTCTGCCCCCCGCTTAATTCGTGAGGGTATTTATCTAGAAATTCACTCGGTAACCCTACTTCTAGGAGAAACATCTTCGCTTTTTCAATTGCCTTCTTCTTATCTAGTTTTTCATGTATTATGAAAATTTCCGCTAGCTGTTCCCCAATTGCTAGTACTGGGTTTAAACTCGCTAATGCATCTTGAAAAATTACTGCTACCTTACTACTATACGGTTCTCCAAGAGCTTCCCTCCCATTTATCCTAATTGAGCCCTCAGCTCTAGCATTTGATGGAAGAAGACCCGCTATGGCTAAACCTAGAGTTGATTTACCGCTCCCAGATTCACCTACTAATGCTAAAATTCTCCCTCTTTCATCTATTGATAAGCTTACGTCGTCAAGAGCTGTGATCCAGCCTCGCAACGTTTTATACTTGACTATTAAATTTGATATTTCAAGAGGCTTCAATGAAGCTATACCCTCAACCTCTTCTTTGGATCAAGGTAATCCCTTACACCATCTCCAATTAAATTTATTGACAGCACTGTTAAAAACATAAAGACGCCGGGCATTGTTGGAAACCACCAAGCTTCCCTAATATACTTTCTACCAACGCTCATTATTAGCCCCCACTCAGGAGTTGGTTCCTGTGCTCCAAGGCCAATAAAACTTAGTCCAGCAAAGTATAGTATGGCATTGCTTAACTCAAGAGTTGCCTGAGTAATAAAAATAGGTAGGATGTGGGGGAGAACGTGACGGAGCATTATTCTGAAATTCGAAAGACCTGCTTCACGGGCAGCTATTACGAAGAGGCCTTCTTTAATAGATAGAGTTAAGCCTCTAGATAACCTAGCGTAAATTGGTATAGAAACTATAGCTATAGCTAGTACAGCATTCCATAGGCTGCCTCCAAGAGTTGCAGCTATAGCTATTGCTAATATAAACCCTGGAATACTTATTAAGACATCCATCATTCTCATTATTATGCCGTCAATAATTCTGCCTACGTATCCAGCTATCATTCCCAGCATTAAACCAATTGTGCCCGAAATACAAACAATAATAAGGCCTACTCCTAAATCAAGGAAGAAAGCGTGTGAAACGCGGATTAACATATCTCTTCCAAGGCTATCTGTCCCCAGTACGTAAGGCCAGCCTCTCTCGCTCTGCGTAAAGGGTTCTTTCAAGGTATCGTATGTAGTCTCAGTTGGTTTAAATGGTGATAAAAGAACGGTCGTTAAAGAAATCGCTAATAAGATGCTAAAGAGCATTAATCCATACCTTACCCTCCTTATTTCCAAAAGGCTGTGAATAACCTTCAATGCCAAAGTTTATCACCTACGTATTCTCGGGTCTAGGTAAATGTAGAGAATGTCTACAGCTAAGTTAACGAAAATGTATATAATGGAGATCACGAGGACTGTTCCCTGAATAACCATGTAGTCTCTTAGCATTACTGCTTCGTAAACTAATCTTCCAATGCCAGGCCAGCCGAATATGGTCTCTACTATAATGTCTCCTGTAACTATGACAGCGAAATAAAGCCCCATAACGGTAGTGATTGGGATAAGGGCGTTTCTTAAAGCATGTTTATATAAAATGACTTTCTCTGGCAGCCTCTTCATCTTAGCTGTCTTTATGTAATCCTGGCTCATCACTTCTAACATGCTGTTTCTTGAGAGGCGTATTAATAGCCCAGATAGAGGGATAGCTAGGGCTAGCGCTGGAGGAATTATTCTTAAGGAAGCATCAGTGAAAGCACGGAGGTTCCCGTTTAATAGAGTATCAATTAACATAAATCCAGTATAAGCTTTTATGGAGTAAATGGGATTAATTCTACCTCCCACAGGAAGCGCTAAATGCAATCCGAAGAGAATCATGAGGAGAATCCCAGTTAGTATGGTTGGAAATGATAGTCCTAAGACGGCGAAACTCGAAATCAACATATCCTTCTTAGAATCAGCGTTTTTAGCAGAGTATATCCCTAGAGGCAGACCCATTATAAATGAGAGAACAAATGATACGATGACTAATTCAAATGAAGCAGTCACTCTTTCACTTATCAATCTATTAACGCTGTATCCCATGACATATGCCTCCCCCAAGTCTCCTCTCAATAACATCGATATGTAAATCATGAATTGTTCTAAGTAGCTTTTATCCAACCCCCATTCACTGATAACTCTTTGTATATTCTCTGGAGTAGCTTTTGGACCAAGTATTGCAACTGCTGGATTTCCAGGCAATATTCTGGATAGAATAAAAATTATGACGATAACTCCAAATAGCGCTAGTAGGGATTGAAGAAATCTTAAAAAAAGAATGTAGAGCACATTTTTCTCCATATACGTTTCCTCAGCCAGTCTTATACACGGGGTAGAAATCTATGTAGTATGCTGGATATAGCACGAATCCCTCAACGTTCTTCTGCATAAATACATATTGCTTCGGAACATATAGGAATGCCCATGGAGCATCCTCTATTATTATCTTCTGTAACTCCTTGTAAATCCCTATTCTCTCCTCCAGATCTATTAATTGTCTAGCCAGTAAGGCTAGCTCATCAACTCTTGGATTTACATATCCATCTATAGCTAATCCCTGGCTACTGAATAGTGGAGTTATCCAGTCATCTGGGTCAACGTAGTCTGGGAACCAGTCTACCATGTATAAATCGAAGTCGTAGTTGAATAGCCTTTCAAGAAATGAAGACCAATCAAGGTTTACTATCCTTACTTTAATTCCTATACTCCTTAAGTTACTCTGTATTAAAGCCGCTACCTCCCCTCTCTCAGCTCTCTCCTCTGTGCTAATAATTAACTCTAGTTCTCTTAATCCTTCTCCATTTGGATACCCAGCTTCTGCTAAGAGTTGAGCTGCTAACTGTGGATTATACTTATAACAATATTCCTCTACCTCTGGATCATAACCTACTACTCCTGGCGGTAGAGGTCCGCAAAGCCTTGTTGCAGTGCCTCTCAATATATTGTTAAGTATGTAGTCGTAGTCTATTGCATAGTTTATAGCTTTTCTTACTAAAGCATTGTTAAGAGGTTCTCTTCTATGATTCATTCCAAGCCACTCTATGACTAATCCACTTACTGACACCATCTTTATTTTTGGATTATCCGATAGT
Organism: Desulfurococcaceae archaeon; assembly: GCA_038879595.1. Lineage (GTDB taxonomy): Archaea > Thermoproteota > Thermoprotei_A > Sulfolobales > Desulfurococcaceae > JANXDZ01. The sequence goes on from JAVZTI010000006.1 coordinate 57,918, forward strand.
ACAGGGACGTCTGAAGGCTGAATACCCATTGCAATATCTATTTCGCCTTTCTCTAAAGCTATTCTCAGAGAACTTGGATCAGTATAGAATCTAAATATGACTTTATCTAGCTTAGGCGGCCCCCTCCAATACTCTTTGTTTGCAGTTAATACTAATTGTTGTCCTTTAATCCATGAATCAAACTTGAATGGGCCTGTCCCTATTGGTTTAATCTCTAAGTCTGTTGCATTGGGGGGAACTGGAGCGAATATTATGAAAGTAGTAAGCGATGGAAATGGAGCAAATGAATATTTAAGAGTGAATTTTATTGAGTACTCATCTAAAACCTCTATTTTATCAATGACGTCGAGCAGGAATGCTGGAGGACCACTTAGATTTTTAGCTCTCTCAAGACTTTGCTTAACTATTTCTGCAGTTAATTCTACTCCATTGTGAAACTTAACGTTTTTCCTCAAATAAAATACCCACTCAGTAGCATTTTCATTCGATTCCCATTTCTCCGCCAGCCTTGGCGAGAGATCTGTAGTTCCCGGCTTGTATCCAACTAGTGAGTCATAAATATTTTGTATTACCATAGCGGAGGCTATGTCGTATGCTAGAGCAGGATCAAGAGTTTTTGGGTCATAAGTGGTCCCTACAATTAATATTTGTTCAAGAGCAGCCTCCTCTCTCATGACGAAAACGTATATTCCTATTGATATCAATACTATAGCTATTATTGTAAATATGATATATTTCCTAATAGTTATCTTTCCCACCCCAAGCATTCTACTATACAATGATAAGAGTTATAAGTTTTACATAAAATCTTATATAAAGAGGTGGAAGTTAATATATGCTGTCCTTTCAGTAATTACCAATAAGTGGAGAGCGTAAGTCAATAAATGCTTACTATGTAAAACTAAGAATAACTACTATAGAGCGGCGTAGTCTACTAAAATATTACACCTATAGCGATGTCTTCAACGCCAGACTTAATAGGAATGCGCAAAACACTCATTTAAATAAAAACCTCACAGTTATTCCACTACATGGAGTGGAAGTAATATGCCTAAGATCGAGTGCAGAACTAAGCCCTTTACTTACAAGGGATGTAACTTTAAACAAATGAATTCTTGAAGAGAGTTCCATTTCTTTAGAATATCAGGAAACATCTTTCAGCGATCCTTAGGGGGGAAGCTTAAAGCAATTATTTAAACTAGCTTATAGCTCAAGACGTAAGTGATTGAATTGGGGGTTTAATTGAGGATTCTCATAACTGGTGGAGCAGGCTTCATTGGACATAGCGTTGCAATATACTTAAAGAACAAAGGTTTTGAAGTAGTGGTTGTTGACAGCCTTGAGCGCTCAAGTCCTTACGCGCTAAGAAGGCTGAACATGTGTGAAGTACCGATAGTTAACAGTGATGTAATGATCTTCAATAGCTATGAAGGCTTTGACGTCGTCATTCACGCTGCTGCATATGTTAGTGTTGAGGAATCCATTAAAGACCCCGTTAAGTACTTTAAAAACAACGTAGTCTCCACAGCTCACGTAGGCTTTGAGTGTGCTAAAAGGAGAACTAAGTTAATTTATTTAAGCTCTGCAGCAGTCTATGGGGAACCCATCAAGATCCCCATAAGGGAGGATCATCCGTTAAACCCTAAATCCCCTTATGGCTTAAGCAAATTAATGGGCGAACAAGTCTTAAGACAATACGCTGATCTATATGAACTTAAGCACGTTGTTTTAAGGCTCTTCAATGTATATGGGCCAGGCCAAAACCCCGCTTATGCAGGCGTTATCAAATCCTTCATTGATAGAATTAAGGAAGAAAAGCCCCCCATAATATACGGTGATGGAACTCAGACAAGAGACTTCATATACGTAATTGATGTTGCGCAAGTAATTGAAGCATTCATTGAAAGAGACTTATTCAATGGAGCAGTATACAATGTTGGCTCTGGAGAAGAAACATCAATTAATACACTAGCTGAAAAACTAATGAACATCCTTGGGAAAAGCATTAAGCCTATTCACGCCCCAGAGAGACCTGGCGATATTAAGCGCAGTTTTGCAGATATATCAAAGCTAAAGGATGCCATAGGGTTTACGCCAACTCCATTGGAGAAAGGATTGATGGAAACGCTAAAGGCGCTGAGCAATATGAAAGATCTAATTTAAAGGCACTAACTTACGTAAGCACGCTCCTCAATGACTGTTAACTCCACATTTAGAGAAGCAGAGACATGGTGAGTGAATCAAAGGGACATTAACCAATGATTAAATTCATCACGGAGCATTCGAGGGGCTCAAGTCATTCCATTTATTTTAACGAAGTGCGCCAACCACTTCAACATATTTGCAGCTTTAATCGATGTTCCATATACTTCAAGTACGTATAAGTTGTTTTTATTGAAGTATTTCAGTAGAGAAGCCCAGTCTACGCTGCCGCTGTACGGCGGTAAATGCTGATCCTTAGTTCCATCATTGTCGTGTAAGTGCACTACACCTAAGTAATTCCTTATGTACTTGTAGAACTCTAAGAGGTTATAGCCATTGACGTGCGCGTGGCCTACGTCAAAGCATATCTTTGTACTCTCTAAATCTTCAATCAATTCTATAAGGTCTTGGGGTAAGTTAGTAGTAATCCATTTCTTAGAGCTGTTTTCAACAAAGATCATTAGGCCGAGGTCTTTTGCGTATAAATCTATCCTCTTGAGTAGTCGTTTATTTAATTCAAATTGCTTCTGCAGCCAGCTCAACAACTTCATGTCTAATGAGGCTCTAGTATAAAATGAGTGAATAACTACGTATTCTAACTCAGCTTTACTCAGTGCCTCTAGCCAACTGGATATTCTTTTAAAGGCTTCATACTCTCCAGGTACTTCGCTGATGACCGTAGGTGCGTGAGCTATCCTCATGGATAAGCTATATGTGCTTAATAAATCGCTTATGCTCTCAGAGATCTTTATGAATTGATCTACGTTTACTCCATCTAAGTGAATGTGGCTGAGCTCTAAGTCTTTAAATAAGTTTGAGCTAGCTAAAGCCGTAATAGCTCTCTCTAAATCTAGATCGCTGTAAAGCATTGTTGAAACAGCGATCATGTCAATCACTGTGAATTAAACACTCTTAGACAACATTATAAGTGTTTGAGAAGGATCGTTGAAGTATAGCTATATAAGTTGTGAAAGCATCAACTGCAAGCTATGACTGCATAGCAATAGCTGTAGTCCCTGCTATTTACTCTTACAGAACTCTTCTATACACATTACTTCACTAAGAGCCTTTCTAGGCCTAGGCCCTGGGCTTTCGTCAGGGTACCCTAGGGCTATTATGGCTACCGGTATGTAGTTTTCAGGTAGTTTAACTATCTTCTGTATTTCACTTATATTTCTAAGGCTTTGAATCCACACAGTCCCAAGGCCTAAGGCGTGGGCTGCAAGCATTATGTACATAGCTGCATTAGCGCAATCTACTTGAAATGAGTGTGGAGAGACATCCTTACTACATGCAACAACTATGTTTACTGGAGCATCTTCAAGAGGAAACGCCCACGTGTGTATTTTTGCAAGCATACTCCTAACTTCTTTATTCAATACTACAATAAATATCCACGGCTGCTTATTCCCAGCGCTAGGGGCATAGCGAGCTACATCAAGAATACTGCTAATTACCTCTAGTGGGACTTCCTGGGGCTTAAACCTCCTTATGCTCCTCCTAGACTTTAAGAACTCCAAGAATATATTTGAAGAATCCAACGCTGACCCCATGTTGTTAATTGAGCCCTCCTCACTATAAAAAGCTTTTCTTAAGGAAGCTCGCCTTTATTAGAGAATTCATGGGGGATTAAAGTAATACAAATTTATATACTCCAGTAACACGACTTTTAATTAGTCAGTACTAGGTGATCCCTATTACTGATGCAGAAATGCTGTTCATAATTACATTGATTTTAACTCTTATAGCTCCATTCATAGTTCTCTACATAGCATTTAAAGTAATTAGGTGAGCATTAGTAAGTTTGTTTTACAATTCATAAAACTATCGATCATTGATGCATTTCCCCAATGCTTAGTTAATGCTTTAAGAATTATGGAAACACAATACTTATAGAGCTTCATAAGGTATTAAGGCTAGGTGTTAGCTGTGGATTCAAGTGACTTAATTAGTAGAGCTAGAGCTGAATTACTTTTAAAAGCTGTTGAGGATTACTCCATTGATCCTTCTATAACTGTATGCAAGTTAGTTGAATACATGGGTAATTCCGGTGGATTCATGGCTACGCATGTGTCTTTAGCTTCAGAGATTATAGCTGAAATGTGGAGGGATAGGGAAGCTAAGAGAATTCTCTCATTTACTGGAAACATAGTTTCAACAGGTTTACGTGGAGTAATAGCTCAATTAATTAGAGAAGGATTTGCAGATATAGTAATCACTACGTGTGGAGCAATAGATCACGATATTGCTAGAGGAGTGGGAGGTAAGTATTATGGAGGTAAATTCGATGTTGATGATGTCTTCCTACACGATATACACATACATAGGTTAGGCAATGTATTCATACCAGTTGAAAGCTATGGAGTCACCATTGAAGGCTTTGTTAAGAGGCTCGTTGACGAAGCAGTTAAAGTAAAGAGAGAGTGGAGCAGTGTTGAACTACTTAAGTTAGCTGGAAGCTTAATTAACGATGAAGCATCATTCCTTAGATCAGCTTATGAAAGAAATGTGCCAGTAGTAGTTCCAGGAATAGTTGATGGAGCCTTTGGATTCCACCTATTCATGCAATCTCAATTAATGAAATTTAAGTTAGACGTCTTTGGAGATGAAAAAATCTTGGCAGACATAGTCTTTGAAGCAGAAAAGCTTGGAGCACTAATAATTGGTGGAGGAATAAGTAAGCACCACACCATATGGTGGGCTCAATTCAAGGACGGATTGGACTACAGTGTTTATGTAACAACTGCAATAGAGTACGACGGAAGTCTTAGTGGAGCTCAGCCTAGGGAAGCTATATCGTGGAATAAGGTAAAGCCAAGCGCTAAGAGCGTTATAGTCTATGGAGACGCCACTGTAGTGCTCCCACTAATAATTGCTAAAGCTATGTGCAACATTTATAGCTCAAGGCATTGAAGACCCCTACTTGTAAATAAGTAAGCGAAGAACTGTTTACAGCAGTCATTGATATAAAAGAGCGTAAAGCAATTAAAATGAACATCTACAGAGATAAGTTGATGGAGAGGTTAATTGGATTCAATAATCCTAATGGCTTTGACATACGTTGCCGGAAGAGCCATAGCTCTTCCATTGGAGAAAAAGGGGTTTAGCCAAGTAATTAGCTTTATGTTAGTAGGGCTTGCTGCATCATACTTTCTGGGGATAGACATTGCACACTATGCTGAGCTAAAGTCCATAGCTATGTTTTCAGCAACTATATTGATGTTCTACGTTGGGCTTTCAGCAGATGTAGAGTCTATTAAGGGGGCTTCATCAATAATTACTGGAGTATCTGGAGTCATAACTACATTTACGCTGACTTACCTAGTTCTCACTACAGCGGGCTTAAGTCCTACTAGAGCACTAGTGCTTTCAATATCTATTTCAAATACTGCTACTGAAGTAGTTGGAGCACTACTGCTTAACTTAAGTGAAGGAGACGTCAGAGCTATAGCTAGTAGCGCTAGCTTCATAGATGATATAATTGTAGCAGTAGCTATTGCAACCATAGCGTCTGGAGAAGTAGTTCCTTCATCTATTGTTGCAAAGTCTATTCCAGCAACAGCTCTAATAGTCATCTCTATGCTGATTCCTAAAGAAGTATTGAAGAAGTATAAAGGTATTGCTAGAGTTGTTTTTAAAAGCTATAGGAACTTCGTAATAATATCAATGAGCATGTTGTTCTCACTAATTATAGCATCTTATGCAGCAGGCCTCGGGCCACTGATTGGTGCATACTTATCTGGCCTAGTCATTAATGGACTTAAAGAGCATAGAGACCCAATGATAAGGGCAAGCATATCCGTAGGAAGGTTCCTTGAAGACTTAAACGTATTCCTTGATACAACTCTAGTCCCACTCTTCTTTAGCTACGCTGGCCTTACGGCATCAGTAATGCACTTTGATTCAGCGCTATTCCTCATTCTATTGACTACTGGACTTATCGGTAAATTAATTGGGTGTGGAGTGCCTTCAGCCATTATGTTAAAGAATTCAGTTAAGGGACTTAAAATAGGGACAATTATGGTTGCTAGAGGTTCTTTAGACACTGTACTGTTGAGCTCAAGCCTTAGCTTAGGGCTAATATACTTAAGTGATTACTCTACAGCTATAGCTGCAGTACTTGCGACAATGCTTTTTACACCGCTAGCTCTATCAATGATTGGCAAGCGCTATGGACTATGACGTAACTCCTCTATAGAATACCCTCCCTCTCCAAACAACTTCTTCCACAATGCCGTGGTTCATTAATGAGTCTATTGCTCTCCACAGATCGCTATATGGCACTCTAAAGCTATGCCTTAGCTCAGTTAAAGTCATGGGCTTCCTGAGGAGTAGGCTATATAGATCGATAATACTAGGTACTACTACTTCACTGTAGTGGAATTGAGGTTTCTCTAAGAGGAGCTGTGTTTCAATTCCTTGTTCAGTGAAGCTCTCAGCAACTCTTCTTAATACAGCTTCTGGAGCAGGCCTTACTCCATTTAACCTCGGGGGTCTATCAATAAATTTAACTATTGCTTTTCGTATTCCAGCCTTATTGTAGCTAATAGCTATTAGTTCAAGGGATTCCTGGCTCCAGTTTAAGGGGGATTCCCCAATACTAATTAAGTTCAGTTCTGCAATAACTTTCTCCCTCTCATCTAAGTTCCTCAAGTAATTGATTAAAGTGCTTAGTTTAAGTCCATGGAGTGGCTCGTTTATAGCTGCATAGTCTTCACTAGAGCCAGCGTCAAATACTACATAAACTCTATTTACATTAGTTAAGTTGAGTCGCTTATTGACTACAGCGTAAGCCTGAAGAGTTGTCTTTATCCAAAGCTCAGCGTCAAGCTTCCTCGCTCTTAGTGTTCTAATTAGAGAATTAACTATTTCTGGGAGGAATTCATTTAACAGAGGATCTCCCATACCATTAATGAGCACTGCCTTCACTCCTCCTCCAACGTTATCCATTAATTGCTCAAAGTCCCTGAGAACTCTATTTGAATCCACTAAGCGTTTAATGTTAGTAGTTTTTACTCCCTCTCCCTTAATTGGACAGTATACACAATTGTATGGACATGCCTTAGGGGGGCCAACTAAGTCAACGATCGCTATATATCCATTGGCACGCCTACTTGGGTATGGACCTACAGCATGTTTAACCTCCATATCTTACCCCAACTATCCTTTAACGGGCTTTAGGACAGCTATGTAGAATGCTTGACTTAAGTCCCTGTGTGGGTAGGTTCTATAACTGCTGCTTGAAACACTGAAGCCTCTATAAGCTGTTTTAAGCGGTAGATTCTCTAGCTTAACTAATTCAACTAAGTCTTCTTTAACTAACTTCTCTATAATCAACTCTCCCTCCACTGGGTGAAGACTGCAAACAGAGTAGACTATTGATTCGGATTGTTTAACCATATTCTTAATGATTTCCAACTGTACTTTACTATAGTAGCTTAGCTTCCCCTCCTTACTAATCGAGATCTTTACTGCTGGATCGTTGGGTACAGCACCGCTTCCACTGCATGGAGCATCAATTAACGCTAAGTCTACTTTCATAGGGAATGACGCTTTAGAGCTATCAGTATTTATAATTAGCGTCTTTAAAGCAGGGGCTTTAGTAAACTCTAGCAACTTATAGATATTGGGGATCCTCCTCCTAGATATATCGCATGCTATTGCCCTCCTTAAGTAGTTGGAGGAGACTATGTTGCATAGCTTTACTCCAGGAGCACTACATGCATCAATAAACTCCGCGGGCTTTAATGACTTAACTACTTCTACAACCCATGCACTAGCAATATCTTGAGGGATCACTAGTTTCTCTAAGAAACACTTCGACTGCCCTGCTTTAAACCACTTCGGAGACTTCACTAATATCATGTAGTTCAAGTGCCTCGAGACCTCTGCTTTAACTCCCTCTTCCTCAAGGCATGCCAATGCATCCTCTAAAGTGGCTCTAGCTGAATTCACTCTAAGCCACACCCTCCTGTCATTGAGGAACTTTAGGTACTCCTCTACTTCACTGGCATTCATGTAGTTCAATAGTTCTCTGACTATATACTCCGGGTATGAGTACTTCAAGCTCATCTTCTTTACACTACTTAAACTAGACGCTTCATCATTAATTACATCAATGAGCCTTCTAACGCTGAACCCCAAGTCCCTGAAGAACGCTATAGCGCCACTGCGCTTACCTCCATAATTCTTCTCTCGAGCCAACCACTTTAACGAATGGTAGTAAAGCACTGTATAGTAGCCTATGCGGTACAGGGATTCAATAAGCCATTTCGAGACTCCATAACGGCGTAAGATGATCTTGTAGGCTCTATCGTAACTCACGTGAGTAGACTCTATTAGTGCTAGAAGCCTATTAAGAAAGAACTCTACTTGGCTTAGGGAAGGAGTAGTCTCCAATAAATACTACCTCTCAATTCCCTAAATACTCTAAAGTCTTTACAGCAACAACTCTTCAAGCGTGTGGAATACTGCATTAATGAATGCTTAGTGCTTAAAGCTATTTTAAAGGAAGCTGCATTGATTAAGCACTTCACGGCAACCACTGCTTCAACAATAGATTCATGCAATTAAGGCTTCTTAACTATTCATGGAGGCCCGCTAAGCGTGGGAATAATTAAAACACCTTTTAACTCCCAAGCTATTTCCTAGTAAGAGGTGTGTTAAGCTGAGTCTAGGAGAGCACTTCGTAGGTCGTAAGAAGAGTCTACCGATATATCTTCCAGTATTTGCACTTAAGGAACCAGTTGAATGTACATGTAACTTCTTTGAATTAATAGAGGGTGAAGATGAGAGCGGGGGCAAGTACTACGTTGGACGCTGCAGAGCTCAAGCCAGGTACTTGACTAAGAGCCAGGTGGCTAAATGCACTAGGTACTGGAGTAAGTGTCCATTCATTATAACTAAGTCTTAAAGATAGCTACTAAAATTTAACTCTGCTTACTTTGTAAAGCTTTCTTAGACTCAAGATCCTTGATTAAGCCAGTCTTAGAGTTTAAGTAAGCTATAGTTTGAATCCACCCACTGAGTCTGCCAAAGGAATTCATGCTAAACCAAGTTAGACACCTACTCCTCCTAGGGCACTCCCAGCAGTAGTAGTTGGAGCATAAGTCCTTTCTCGGCTCAACGTATTCCTTTAATCCAAGGAACTCCCTAGTGAACGACTTATAGTGTCTATCAATTGGCGTGAATATAGGGTGCTTAGTTGAAAACAATAAGTATGCATCAACAGTCTTTACGCCAATGAATGGGTATTTGAGTAGCCTCCTTCTAAGGATAGTTAATTCACTTAAATCATTGTTTGCCTCAACGAGGGCTTCTAGAATGTCAGTATTCTTCAATAAATAGTTGAATTGCCTTACTTGAAAGCTGCTGCTAATACTGCTTAAGTCAGCTCTCCGCATAGAGCTCAAGTCGACTGAAGCTATTGCTCTAACCCATTTGACTGTATTAGAATAGTAGTTTGTTGCTCTAGATAAAAAGCACGCTGCGAACACAAGGCATTTATCCATAGTTGATATTGAAAGCCTTATCTTTCTAAAGCTCCATACAAGTTCCTCAATTAAGTCCTTAAATGAGCAGCTTAAATCACTTAAGTAATTCAATGGATCGTACCATAGCCCTAGGACTTCATTAATGAACTCCTCATTGCTGCATCCACTAACTACGATGCTTGACTCAGCTCTCTGAATTTCCATGCCTCTACAGTACCCATAATCTTTAACTAATGCTCCTCTTCTCTCACTAAACAATGGATATGTAAATGAAGGGAGGAGCGTAAGCACTAGATCGTATGGCTTAGAGAGACTGTACTTAAACTCCAATTAATGCCCCCTGGCACACTATTGTTAGTAGTCCTTATTAACTACGCTGCTAGGCCTTCAATGTGGTGAAGCTCTTGACGTACTGTAGGGAAGTAGTAGTTGGTGGAAGGAAGTTCACTATACGTGAGCCAGTTAACGTAAACGACTACCGTAAGTTAATGGATGTTCAACTTAGGATTTGGGGAATGCCTGATTACAGTGAAGCAGTTACATACCACATGATTATAGCTGGCCATAGGAATGGGGGCTTAGCGCTAGGGGTCTATAGCGAGGACGGTGAAGTAGTTGGATTAGCGTTTGGCGTACCAGGCTACGACAATGGGCTAATATACTTGTACAGCCACCTCCTCGGAGTAATACCTGAAAGTAGGTTTCAAGGAGTTGGATACGAACTCAAGATCTCTCAGAGAGAACTAGCTTTAAGCAAGGGGTATAGCTTAATTAAGTGGACTTACGATCCAATGCAGAGCCCAAACGCTTACTTCAACATATGTAAGTTCGGCGTAGTAGTTAGAAGCTTTCACGAAGACTACTATGGTGAATTAATTGATGAATTAAACAGAGGTATGCCAAGCGATAGATTTGAGGCAGAGTGGTGGATTAAGTCAGCTAGAGTTACAAAAGTGCTTAATGGTGAGGTTAGGCACCCAAGTATAGATGAATTAGATAAGCTTGGCGCTTTTACGGCAACTAAAGTTAGAGTAGTCAATGATGTGACTTTAATAGAGAGCATTGAACTATCCAATAAGAGCGACTTAGTTTTAGTAGAAATACCTGGAGACTTAAATTATTTAAAGAAGGTAAGTCTAGATGAAGCAGTTAAGTGGAGGCTTCTTTTACGTAAAGCATTCAATTACTACATTAATTCAATGGGCTACGTAGTCACTTGGTTTATAAGCTTTACTGATGGAGGAGTTAGGAGGAGCTATTACATTTTATGGAGGAGGAACTTGAGGGAAATACTTAGAGGGGGGTTTCCGTGGAGTTAACTAAAGTAGTCCTGTATCACGTAGTAGTTAAGTTAAGGGAGGTCTTTGAAACAAGCTTTGGTAGAACTATTGATAGGCACTGCATCATAGTGAGAGTTGAGGACTCTTATGGAGAGACTGGTTGGGGCGAAGTCCCCGTTGATGACGCACCACTTTACTCCTATGAAACTGTTGATACAACGCTATACGTATACAGAGAGTTCTTCATGCCTGTGCTTAGCAAGGAGAGAGTAATTGAAAGCCCTAAGGATGTTCAAAGCAAGCTATCGATCTTCAGGGGGTATAGAATGGCTAAAGCAGGACTTGAATTCGCACTCTGGGATCTATATTCAAGGAGTCTTAGAAAACCTCTCTACAAAGTTCTGGGTGGAGTTAGGGATAGAGTTGAATCCGGCATAAGCATAGGAGTCATTGGAGATTTAAGCGCCTTAACTAAGGCTGTGGATAAGTATCTTGAGAGAGGCTATAGGAGAGTTAAAGTAAAGGTTAAGCCGGGATGGGATCTTGAGCCAGTTAAAGCTATTAGAAAGACATTTGGTGAAATCCCATTAATGATTGATGCAAATGCATCATACACCATTAGCTACGCAAGCATATTTAAGGAGTTAGATAAGTACGAACTACTAATGATTGAACAACCACTTCACTACGACGATCTCTATGAACACTCTGTGCTTCAATCAATGATTAAGACGCCCATATGCCTTGATGAAAGCATTAAAGGCTTAAGTGATGCATTAACTGGAGCAAGAATTGGGGCCATGAGGGTAATTAATGTAAAGCCAGCTCGAGTAGGGGGGCTACATGAAGCTAAACTGATAAACGATTACATGAAGGAGCTCAACGTACCAATATGGATTGGGGGAATGCTTGAAACAGGTATTGGAAGAGGATTTCAAGTAGCTGCAGCAACTTTAGATAACGTAAAGTATCCAAATGATATATCAGAGTCATCTAGGTATTATGAAGAGGAGTTAGTAGAGCCTCCGTGGACTTTGAATAATGATGGGACAATAACTGTGCCCAGTAAGCCAGGCATAGGGGTGGATGTAATTGAGGAGAGAGTAGTTAAGTATTCTAGAAAAACCATTGAGTTTAAACTATAAAACCACTAGCTTTACATAAGGGAGTTCTCGTAAGGATCTACAGTACCTCCAGTAACTGAAGCTTCTCCACCAGCTAAAGCCCTTACAGCTCCAATAATTAAAGTAACTGCAAGCAGCACTGATAAGTAAATTAACTTAACAGTGCTTGGATTAACGTATTTAGCTACCTTAGTCCAATCCATACATATCCCACCAAACATTGTATAATTAAATACAACTAATTAAGTATATACTCCATCCCCATAGCAAAATGGCGTTAAGGGCAAATCATTTATTTCTCAGAAGATATAAATTTAGCTCTTTATGAATACTAATTCTGAGCATTTGGGGGATTAGCTTAATTCATGTCGAGTCCAGCGGCTTTCAAGCGATTAGATAAGTCTGAAGCTACACTTATAAATACTCTCTACTATCTTAACGTACTATCGTCATCTAGGCTTTCAAGACATCTCTCAATTCCTCAGGAGCGCGTGGCTTACTTTTTTGAGTATACTTTAGATAGATTCGGCTTTACTCTTAAGCCTGATGTAATGTATAGTAAGCTAGGCCTTGTTGGAGTGATTGCTATCTACAGACGTATGAAGGTTAAGGAGTGTAACTTAGATGAAGCGGTATTTAAAATACCTTACATTAGAGCTCTATCAGTAGTCCCTCCATCAATGCTCGTAGCATCATTCTTAATCCCAGAAGACCTAGCTAACTACATTAAGTCAGGATCATCATCTACAGCTGATGTATATGCCTATGAATATACGATAAGGTCTAAGCCTAAGATAGATCTATTGGATGAACTTCTATCAGGGCATGTTGAAGCCTTAGTTGAGTCAAAAGTAGTTGAAGAATTAGTGAGCATTAAGAGACTTATTAGAGAGGAAGATGTAGTTGGCCGATCTAGATTCGATAAAATAGATTTAGCAATACTCCATGAATTATCGGTAAACCCAGGCCTCAGCATTAGAGGAGTAAAGAAGGCTGTTGAAGAGAGACTTGGGAGAAAGTTCATTAGGTTTGAAAGCCACGTAGAGCACGCTGAAAAATTTATTTATGGATATAGGCTAGCTATTTTGAGAAGTAAGTACGTTCAACAAATAGTTAAGTGCTTATACTTAAAGGCTTCTGAACCACTTAACTTATGTAATTCAGTCATACGTCATCCACTAGTAGTCAACTGTAGTGGCTCTACCTCAACTAGGGAATCCATTGTCTGCATTATGCTGCCTACGAAGGTAGATGCTCTTACAACATTAGAGGCATTCATTAATGCACTTACTTCAATTGGATGCGAAATAATTGATTCATTTGAATACGCATTCGGCCTCCTCCCCACAAGATCTCATTTTGCAGCTGCAACAGTGCCTCTTACTGAGTGGGCTCGTGGCTATAGTGACTGGCTTAAGGAAATTGACCCTGTTTCTTATGCATTCAATGTATTGAAGTCCCTTAACTGCATTGAGTC
>JAVZTI010000006.1:71503-71948 GCA_038879595.1 Desulfurococcaceae archaeon
GTCTTCATGAATTCATTTATCAATAGTTATTAAGTGAGTATTTAAAAAGCTTAATCCCCCCCATAGATTTTGGAGATTAAAGTGGAGTCCAAGTTAGAGGGCTTTATTAGGGAGAATGCTTTTAGAAAAGTCCCAGGCTTAATAAATGCCCTCGATCTTCTGTGTACGTGCAGTGGGTTCAATAGATCCACTGAATTATTCCTTAAAGAGCCAGGTAAACTCTATGTGGTTCTTGAGAAACTATACGGACATGAGGCTGCTAACTTCATATTAATAAATGTATTCCTTAAGCCACTCCTATCATTCTTAAATAAAGTTGAGCTTCTTCCAAAAGCATACTACTTAGTGGAAGCTGATGTAAACGAGTTTATTGAATTCGTAAAGGATCTACTTAAGTATGCTTTAGAATCGTAGAGAGCCGGGTTTATACTTAAGCTTCCCCAAA
>JAVZTI010000006.1:72077-76857 GCA_038879595.1 Desulfurococcaceae archaeon
AACTTGTATCTAGCGTGAGTGAATATACCTTACGCGGTGGTAAGAGGCTTAGAGCCATACTAATTGCTCTAGGTTACTTATCTCGTGGAATAACGGACTTAAAACCCATTAAGGAACTAATGGCTTCTATAGAGTTTCTCCAAAGCTACCTGCTAGTACATGACGACGTCATGGATAGAGATGAAGTTAGGAGAGGGGGGCCGACGTTGCATGCATTCTTTAGAGATAAGTGCATTAATCAAGGCTTTATAGGCGACTGCAATCACTACGGAATATCTCAAGCTATTGTCGCAGGCGACTACCTTGAATCAATAGCTATAGGAGCTATAGCTAACTTAAGCCTTAAGCCAGAAGTAACTATTGCATTAGTTAAAAGGTATTCAGAAGGCCTTAGGACAGTAGCCTACGGGCAATACTTAGATGTACTTATGTCTAATAAATCCCTCAGGGAAGTAAAGGCAACTGATGTATTGAAAGTACATGAATTAAAGACTGCTTCGTACACTGTTGAACTACCATTGCACTTAGGGGTTATAGCTAGAGATCCAAGCGATAGAGAGCTCTTAAGCTTGTACAGCAATTTCTCAAAGCCCGCCGGCATAGCATTCCAGCTAAGAGACGACATACTGGGCCTATATGGAGACCCTAAAGTCACTGGAAAACCCGTTGGAAGCGATGTAAGGGAGAGGAAGAAGACGCTCCTAGTAGTTAAGGCATATGAACTAGGGGATGTAAGTGATAGGAAGGTGCTTGAGGAAATATATGATTCACGTAGAGAAGTAGATTTAAATGACGTTAAGAACGTTCAAGAAGTAGTTAAAAGAACCGGTAGCTTAAACCATAGTGAAGAGTTAATTAAGGAAATGTACTCTAAGGCAAGAGGGATCATTGAGTATTCAAAGCCTATAGATCCTGTAGTTAAACAAGAGCTCTTAAAAATGCTTGAAAAACTAGTGTTTAGAGAAAAGTAACTACACTTACTTCACAGCAAATACTTTCCTACCCGGTAGAATAAATGCTCTACCCCTATCGTGCAGAAGTACCTTCGCCTTCTCATAGTTCCATCCGTATCTCCCATAAAGATCCTTTCTAATGTGTACTCCAAGTACTTCAGCTATGAATAGCGTGGACTCTCCAGCATCGTGCGCGCTCTTCACGATACATTCAAGGAATCCATATGAGTTCTTTATACCTGGCACACTTATTTTAGTTGATTTAACTTCCTCAAAGCCAAGCATCCTCCATTTATCGACGCTCCTGCCACTCATTGAGCCAGCTCTATAGACTTCGTTGACGTGTTCTTCGCCAACAATGTTTATTGTAAACTCCCTCCCAGCCATGAGTAGCTCGTTAGTCAATGAATCTTTACCTATGGCTAAAGCCACTAAGGGAGGCTCTCCACTAATTGGTGTAACCCATGATGCAGCCATAACGTTAAGCCCTCCACTGGGCTTGGCAGTAACTATTAGGTAAGCCGGCCTTGGATGTAGGACGTAATATTCGTTGGGATCTAGATCCATATATTCATAACTCTTCAAGGTTTCACCTAAGCTATGTATAGTATGGAGAGCTATTAATGTTGCGAAGTCTTAAGTATGTGCTTAATGGCTTCTTTAAATGCATTGATTAGTGAATTCATGAATTCGCTTAAGCAAGGCTCTTTACCGAAGCGCCCTGATCGTGCATTCATATAAGCAATGTAGTCTCTTGGAGACAGCCTAGCTTCACTTACATCCCCTTCTCCATAGGTCTCTACTCCTAAGTATTTAGCTAACTCTACTTCAAGTCGGCATGCATGGCAGTACTCTAGTCCAAGCTGCCTGGCCACCCTCCATAAATCTACTGCAACAGCTCTACCTCTAAGAATGAAAGTTGTTTCTCTAATGAATACATCCACTACGCTTGTGTTACCTCCATGAGCGTTAAGCACTAGTAGCCCCTTGAATCCCTTAGTCTTTGACATCGATGAATAAATATCTCTAAGGATGTTTAAGAGAGTCTCAGGCCTTAGGCTTATTGAGAAAAGATCTGACCACTCAGCTGAGAAGCCGTAGTTAATTGGTTGTAGAATGAGTATGCATACGTCATTAATTGTATCAAGTCTTTCCGAAAGCTCTTCAGCTAGCCTAAGGGCTATCAATGAGTCAATAGCTATTGGCAAGTGCTTCCCATGATACTCTAAGCTACCTAAAGGCAGTACTGCTATATACTCTCTACACTCATTTAAGTCTAATGAAGTACTTATTGAAGCATTGAGTATCTTCAATTAGTAACCCTCTGTGCTTAACGACGTAAGTTAATTTAAATACATTCATTGAGGCACTAAGTTAAGGACTTCAGCTACTTTAACTAGTTTTAAAGCGATCTCCTCACCAACTGCTCCTTTAAGCATTGACACAACTTCACTTAAGTTACGTGAGCTTTTGAATCTTCTTACTAGAAGCCAGACTACGGTATCAATAATAATGCATGGCACATTAGAGATCTCTGAAACCCTCCTCCAAGCATTTACAGCTACTTCCTTATACTTCCCAAGGATTAGAGCCCTATGTCTGACCAGCTGTGCATCATTTTCAATGGGCTTAACTAAGCCGCTTATCAATGTTACATAAGCTATTCTTCCATCAATAGGCATTGGGACTCCTGGATCGGGGGAAGCATTAGGGCATACTATTGATGCAGAATAGTAATACATTTTTCCGGCAAAAGCAATAGTCTTATCTACAGCGTTCTGCTTCATTACATGGGCTAGCTCCTTAACTAAACTGCCTTGATTAACGGCGTAAATGCATGGATTTCTATGCAACTCTGCTGCAACACTAGACCTTAGGAATCTCTCTAGCCTTGCTTCCTTAACTTTAATTCCAATTCTATTGTACTTAGAGAAGTTCTCTAAGAAGTACTTGTATTCTTTAATTAATTCACTTATTTCATTAATTCTTCTTCTGCTAAAGAATGATGCTACCTCAGCCCAGTACTCTTCGCCGAATCCACTTAATCTATAGCTAATCAATGCGCTTGATGTAGATACTAGAGCTGTAAGCCACTTATTGCGCGTACTGTTGTATAGCTCTCTAATAGCTCTATACTGTGCATCTAACTCCATTATTTCATTGAAGCTAGTGCTAACGAATAAATTCCTTAAAGCTAAAGCTATTTCAATAGCTTTTTCTTTAGACTCTTTGAAAACCATTATTGCCCCTTCCATAAAGCCACGTTACTTCTAAGCTCTCTCCTCGTTTTGCATTGCTAGTTAAAAATTATTAATGCAGATTCATAGTGGATAAGTATAAAAAGGCATGCGTAATTGCTAGTACACAAATCAGTCGTGGGGATAAAGAGGGGAAATGTATAGGCTTGCATTAGCTGTTAAGAATTTTGGTGAAAAGTACGTAATATCGAGCTTCGAGTCCTCAAGCAACTTAATTCTCTTAGATCTGGATGAAAGTAGCAGTAGAGAAATAGTGAGTAAACCCGTAAGTATTAGTGAAGTAGAGGAAGTACTAGATGAAAACAATGTCGCTGTCCTAGTATGCAGCAGCATTAGTAATGAGAGTAAGGCTGTAATTGAAGAGCTCGGCGTTAAAGTAATCACTGGAGTTGATTCTACAGCAGATGAATTCGTAGAGAAGTGGCTGTAAGGTGGATAGAGAAGTGGTTACCTTAGTAAAGGGAAGGCACATTTATGGAGAACTCTATGGATCTCCGAGCGACTTATTGAACGACGAAGAATTCCTCACTAAGACAGTTGTAAAAGCAGCTGAACACGGTATGACTACAATTCTTGAAGTAAAGTATTGGAGAGTGGGGGGAGAGCATGGAGGGGTGTCTGTACTAGCATTAGTCGTTGAAAGCCACATAGCTATACATACATGGCCTGGCAATAACTATGCTACAGTTGACGTATATACATGCGGGGATAGAAGCGATCCATGGAAAGTCTTCTACTACATAGTTAATGCATTAAAGCCAAAACACTATGTAGTTCACTATAGTGATAGAAGTCAGCTGCCTCTATACGAATCTAATGATGTACCTACATGATAGTGATGTTGGCCTTAGAGCTAAAGTTCATTATTGTTATACTCACTACTTTTTTATTCTTAATTCTAATCACTACGTCGTTTCCAACGAGCACTTCTTCATCAGCTTCTCCCGATTCATAGCCGAAGTTTATGTATAGCACGTCGTTTTGCCTATCGTATTCAAGCCACAGTTTATCTAAGTCACTTATTTCGTAATTGCATTGATTCTCACAGCTATCCATAAGTTCACCCTAATGTTACTTAATTCACTTCACTATTAAACACTTTACTTAACCTCAAACTATGGGAAGTGTTATATCTGCAAAGCTCATTGGTAGAGGAGCTCCCTTTGCTCTATATTCGTCATACTTCCTCTCTAGAAATGCCTTAAATACAGGGCAAGTCTCGAATTTCCCCTCTCTATCACACTTTAGCCCTAGAGTTATAAAACATTGCTTTGTCTTCTTATCGAAGTATGGACATATTTTGTGCTGTTGTTTAGCGCTCTTAATCATTTTGTTAACCCACTTCTGCTTTTCATCCATTACTTGTTTCTGCTTCTCTTCGAGAAGCTTCTGAAGCTCTTTATCAGTTACAGTATGCTTTGACAAATAACCCACCTCTCTAATTCATACTGCGGTAACACTAGTGCTTTAACGCTATGTGTAGTAATAAGTTTTAGGTAAGCTCACATATAATCTTTATCACTTTAAAATTCAGCTGTACTGGAGGCGTAAATTGCTATGCGCTAGCTT